>CAYPHA010000088.1:0-17396 GCA_964410215.1 uncultured Calditrichota bacterium
TTCCCATTCACTCCCGACCCAGGTTTTAATATCCTTGTAGTCCGCATGATCCGGGTTTTTTAGAGTCTCAAGCAATTCCGAATATCCCATCACACCACCACAGTCCTCCGGAGGGCAGGCACGTTCGCCGTCAATACAGACCGGATAATCGACATTTTTTTCCTTATGAAGATATCCTTCCAGTTTGACGGTATGCATCCAGGAATCGCCATAGTCATAAATATATCGTGCTGTAATACCCAGATCATTGAAATACTGAATCACAGGGATTTCCCAGCCTGGGAAAACATCTCTATGGCCTTCAAGCGGATCGAAGTCGGGGATGCCTATACGTGCTTCTTTCCGCTTGTGTTTTCCCCTGATTTCAAAATGATGAAGATGATAATCCAGCCAGCCCATGGCATCCTGGATGGCAACATGCAGATCCCAGAAGTTATAATCAGAGGGAACCTGAATTCGTCTCCAGATTAAGGGCCCGATGTCCAGAAGTTCAACCCGGAACTGAAACACCTGATGTTTGTAAGAAGGGAGCGGTTCCCCTCTTACATAATTCATTAAATAACCGTTTTCGGTGTAATTCTTATCAAATTTTCCTGCCATAGAAAATATCCAAAACCAATGGTAAAGAACAGGTAAACAAAAACAATACCCCAACCCAGAACATTTAATCCACCTGATAATTGAATTATTAATGTAAATATAAGCGCTATTGCGTCGTAAACAAATAAATGCAGGATGATAGCTTTTCGGGCGACAGATTTTTCGGCATTTCTTGCGAACCAGGTTAACATTAAATTGCCGATCAAGGCTGCCCCATATTCTCTGGCTGTCAGAGCAGCCCCGGGGCCATAGGTAGTACCTAATAAATGTAACAATTGAGCTGGGACGAAAAGCAAAAGTGGTCCGAATCCAAGACATACGATTGCTTTAATAGTCATCAGAGACTTGAAGTTCATAAATGCCTCCTCATTGTTTATGATTGACGAGCAGACCACAACTCAACCGCGCGAGTGCCTCGGCCATCAGGGGGAAAATCCAGAACTTGGCCGGTCGACACCAGCTGAACGGGCAATTATTTGATTAACAAACATTTCTTTATTGAAGTAAATGTCCCTGCTTTCAGCTTAATCAAATACATACCGTTTGATAAATCTGATGCATCAAATTCCATCTCGTAGGAGCCTATATTCTGGTATTCGTCTACCAGCTCAACAATTTTTTCACCAAGTATACTATAAATAGTCAGATTGACATGAACAGGCTTTCTTATTTCATATTTTATTCTTGTACCTGGATTAAATGGATTGGGATAATTCTGCGCCAGATAGAACTCCCGCATAAAATTACCATTATTATCATGTATCGAAGATGCAGGCACTGTATAATCACTATAAATATAGGCCTGTCCTGCATAAAGGGAATCACCGTTATCGCCGTAAGAACCCACTAATGCATAATCACCGGTTAGTGCCACCGAATATCCAAACAGACCATCTTCATGGGCATCTCCCGCGATAATGCGATTGACAAGGATCCAATCAGGTACATCCCGGCAAAATACAGAAGCTGAACCCGCATCATCAGCATACTCACTATCCCCGTAAGCACCGACAATCACCGTATCTCCTGAGATAGCAACACCAATACCGAAATCTTCCTGGTAAACCGAGGAGCACTCCAGTATATCTTCCTCGCGCCATTCGTCTCCGTCTCTTATAAAAACATAAGCCTGACGCTTATTAGGCGCTCCGACAACAATACGGTTTCCGTCTATTCCAACGGCGATTCCAAATATATCACTGTCTGCACCGTCACTTGGCCGGATAACAGATTGATATTCCCATGTTGAATCACGTTTATATATAAGCGCCCCGCCCGATTGAGGTCCATCACCGCTATATAAATAGGCGCCGATCACCGCATAATTGCTGTCAATAGCCATGGCATGCCCAAAACCCGGCGCAGTTACAGGTGGTGACAGGATCAGGGTTTCCGTTGTGTCTTGCCACCCTTCTTCCGGTTTTTCATAAACATACACCACTTTAGATTGCCAATCCCCGACAATGACATAATTACCGGAAATATCTAAAGCATCGCCGAAATAACTCGTATAAGAAAAAAATTTGGAAGGGTACAGTCTGGCCGTTTCGGTTGTATCGTGCCATCCTCTCTCTTGTTTCTCAAAAATATAAACCGATTCTTTGCCCCGTCCGCTTACCAGTGCAACATCACCTGAAATGGCTACGTTATACCCCAAATAGTCATTAGCTTCTGCCTGATTTAGAGTAAGTTTTGCTTTTTGTTCCCATCCTGAAGCTTCATGTTTAAAAATATAAGCCGCACCTGAACTATGATTTTTCCCATAGGCCCCTATAATGGCATACTCCCCATCCATATCGACCGAATGGCCAAAACGATCATATCCGGTCAAATCATTTGGTACGATTTTACGTTCGGTAAGTTGAGTTCTCGTTAATTTTAAGAAGATGTCATCATTGTTTGTTTCATTAGAAAACTGGGCTGACAGGGACGAGAAAAATGCGAAATGGAATATAAAACAGAATAAGACAGGTGTACAATCTGGTTTTAAATTCTTTATCATAATTTCCTCCTTCTGGAAATAAATGATAGACTTAAACAGGTAGTCAATCCTTTATTAATTTTATCCTAAATCGACACAGAAGGAATGTTTAAAATGTTTTCCTGAACCGCCGGCAAAATTAAGCCAATATCTATGTTTTCATTTCTTCCATAATACCTTCAAGTTGGATTACATAATCTTTAAATCCCAGTTTCTTATAGAAATTTAATGCCCTGTCATTTCCCGCAGAAATTTCAACCTTAACGCGAAGTACCTTCTTGTTTTTACACCACCTGAAAAACGCCTTGCCAAGCTCCTCTCCTACCCCCATGCACCGGTACTCCTCCAGAACATACATGTTTTCAAGTTCAGCAACCTGATGCACAGTACGATACGCATAGCTTGGCACAATACTACCTACAAGATAGCCAACATCAATAGTGTTCATCTTCGCTATGAAGCCGACGCCATCTTTGTTTTCCAAACGATTAACAAAATACCTGCGGGCCGTATTAGAAGCAGGCCAATCCACATTCAGAGTTGAATCAAACTGCCGATCGTTTATTAAAAGTCGTTCATATAACTCCTGAATAACTTTAATGTTACGTAACGATGCCTCTCTGATATTAATTTGCATATTACAGCATTCCCGATTTTTTGGATGAGGCTCCGGTTTTATTTTCACTGCTCTATATCAATTCGTTTATCGACATTGATTTAACGCTTATCGCTATTCCTGAAGCGCGGCCTGCTTACCATCGCCTCCAGGAGATTGTTCGTTCGTTTCTTTCTTTCGACGCAATACATAAGCATTTGTGCCATCACTGCCGTCGTTGGAAATGAACACCAGCACATACTTATCGCCTATCTCACGTATATTGGGATTATGATATCTGACTGCAAGTTTATTCACTGAATTCAGCATATGCCGTTCCTTTTGTGGTGCTAGCGTTGTAGGTTCAGGTCTGATACAACGAAAAATGAATCAAAAATCAAGAGATTATTCTATTTCCTTCGCCGCGTTTGTTTTTTATATGTGCTTTCAAAAATACGGTCGGCGTTATCTGCTTCGAATCCTTCCCGTCTTTCACTAGTGGAATTGCCATCGGTATGCACCGGGCGGCGTTCAGCAAATTCCACATAAGATCCGGAGATTTTTTTTATTTCGGGGTTACCGTCAACGGAAGAAAATTCTGCTTCGATCATTTCAGCAACCGTTGAACTCTGGACTAACAACCCATCGTTGCTGGTTTTTATTTTCCCGCCGGAGTCGTTAAGTTGAAACCCGTTCTCCTCCAGGAAAGCATTAAACTGTTCGATAGAATTAAATCCTTCGGGAAGCGTGTGAACGCTTATTGTAAAATGGTTGAGGTAATAACGGTTATAAATTACCCACGCGGCATACTCACTTTCCTTACTCAGGGCCTGGTAATCCGCCCAACTGGGTGTGCGCCAAAGGGATTTATGTAAAAAATCATCCACCTGTTCTGCATTATCCAGGTTCAGCATATCTACCGGATCCTGTTTGACTTCGCTGGTGTAGCCTCGGATTATTGCCGCGGCTTTATCCGTTAATTGATCCACCATGAGCTGGCTGATAAAAATCCGCGGATATTCAGGCACCGGCGGTGCATACCAGTATGCGGTAAGTTTCTTGGCCGGGAAGGAATAAAAATCCTTTTTCTGATAACCATAATGAAGGAAAATTTTTTCCAGGGAAGCAATACCCAGATGTTTAACGCCCATCGTTCGAAAGGCTATGTGATCGTTCTGAATATCATCCGCTGAATTGATTAACTTTTTTTCGACCATTTTATCAAGAATAGCCTGAACATCAGGCACTCTTTCCCGGTAACGGGTCATAAGCCCGTCTAAAACGGCATCGAGGATTTTTATTTTGTCACTCATATTGCTCCATGTTTACAGAAAAAACTAACAGCTGCTGTTTCAATTTAATAATGCAGCCACGCATTTCACAACATATATATTTGAAATAACGGGAAATCTTCAACCTGATTAAGATCAGGGGCATTATCTGCCTCTGGAACTCTAAACTTTTCATCCAGTGTCCTCATACAATTTCTCAATCATAAAAACGTATTACGTCCTCAGCTGCAGGACACCCGTTATACAAATTTATTATCTATGTGAGATCACGGGATAGGGTACATCATATCCTTTAACAGCATGCCAGATAATGCGATTAAAGGCATCCTCATTAATACGGTCAAGATTATCCAGATCCTGTTCCAGTGACAGTTTTGCCCAACGAAGTGCGTCGCCTTTTAAACTTTCCAGAGGCGGATTCAATTCATCGAGAGGAATGTTACTGGGCAACGCTTCATAGGGGGTAAAATTCGGCTTGCCGGTAAAACAGTCTGTCATGGGCTCTGCCGCCAAATCAAATTGATTCATCGGCGGGATGCCGAGTATATTCTCCATGGTTCGAATCATATTAATTTGAGAATAATAGGTTGAAATAACGTCGCCGCGTTTTGTGTACGGGCTAATTACCAGGGCTACCGTGCGATGCCCATCTACATGATCCAGGCCTGCCTGAGGATCATCTTCCGTTACAAAAATACAGGTTTCTTTCCAGAATTTACTGTGAGAAATCGCCTCAACGATTTGCCCCAGTGCCAGGTCATTATCAGCGACGGCTGCCCGAGGTGTTGGCCTGCCGGGACGTGTCCCGGACGTATGATCGTTAGGCAACAGCATAATAATAAAATTAGGAAACGTATCGTTCTTTTCGAATGCATTTAGTTCTTTGATGAATTCGGCCGCCCGGTAAACATCAGGTACCGTATTGGGGAATCCAACAAATGTGGGGCACAGGTAAGGTTCAAGTTGTTCCAGATTTGCTTTCGCACGTATTTTTATTTTTTGAGTTCCCCTCATAAAATCCTGATAAATATCTGTAAAGGTCGCATTTGCCGGCTCAATTTCAGCATCAACAAATTCACCGTAATCACGGAACGTTAATCCGTGCTTTAACACATTATCCCAGATAAAACCGGTGCTTGCATAGGCCAATGCATCGTCGCCATCATAGGGATAACTACGGGTAAAACCGCCGAAAAATTTCTCAATATAATCCGTTACATAGGCTTCATCCGTCCATTGATGACCGTCAGCGCTTAAAATACCGCTGCAATAAAAATTATCCAGCAAAACAAATGTTTCCGCTAACTTATGATGATTAGGAGTGACTTCCCGTCCGAAATGTACAAGATTGATATCCCCGTTGCCCTGGGGTAAATCGCCGAATACCTGGTCATAGGTACGGTTCTCCTTGATGATGTAAACCACATGCTTGAAATAAGAACGTTGCGTTGGTAATTGCGGAACAGGCGTCTTACTTTTTGAGTTTTTGCCTGACGGGTTAGTCACCAACTTTTGAACATAAGAATTGTTTTCTTGTACGGTTTTTGACATTTCTGCTAACGCTCGCTCATTGGGTACTGGAATTATTGATACCGTCCCCTGATGGTCATGTGTGTTATACCCGGCCCTGTTTGTTTTTTGATTTCGTGATCCCACACCTTTTGCATTCGCCACGAATAGTGTATTTGTTTGGTCATCCAGGCTAACTGCCGCAGGATACCAGCCCGTGGGAATGTAGCCAAGAATCCTGCTGGGAGAGCCAATTTGTATTACACAAATAGCGTTATCTGTCCCGTTAGCAACGTAAAGGTTTTTCCCGTCCTGAGAAACGGTTAAAGCATTTGGTGCGCTGCCAAACAATAAATTTTTATCTGTATGCACGGAGATCTCTTCTATCACTTCATCTGTGGCGGTATTGATCACCGAAACAATATCACTGTTAGCGCAGGCTACAAATAAACGGGTATGATCCGAATTGAGTACCATCCCGCTTGGATGTAAACCCACGTTAATACTTTTCGACTGGACATGTGCTGCCAAATCGACAACGGAAACGGTTCCATTATTGGCGATGCCGGTATTAGGATCGACCAGTATCTGACTGCCGGATGTGTTGGCCGTGGATTCGCCCATACGTGGTTTTCGGCCGCCCCAATTGCTCACATATGCTTTTGAATCAGAGACAAGAACAACCTCATAGGGAGCAATCCCCACCGGAATTTCTTTCACCGTAGTATCTGCGAGGTCTACGATGGCCAGCGTATTATTCCGGCTCAGTGTAACGTAAATTTTATTATGATCTTCATTTAGTGTCAATCCGCCCGGAACGGCATTGCCTCCAATAGCAGGAGGTGGTAATTTGATGGCATCCTGCCACTGCAAGGTGAAATTGTCACCAAATTCAGCAATTTGAATCTGATCCTTTGCATCCGTTGCAAGTACCCTATTTCCATCCGCCGACACATACAGACCTGTAAACGAGCTTCCGCTTCCTTTTAGCGTCAATGATTGCAGGATAGTGCGATCCTCGATGCGAATAACATCCAGTGAGTTTCTGTTTTTTACCACTAAGAGTTTCTTGTCGGGGATCAGCGCCAGATCTACGGGTCTGCCCGGAAAATATACCTGGAATCCGGCAGGACGTAGTATTTGATTTGTAGGAACCAGAAAGCTTCCGTCAGGTTGCAGCCCGACTTTTATGCTTTTGGCGTTATTTTGTGCTGCTGCGCTCGAAATGGCAAGCAATAAACTGATAATAAGAACTGTCAGGAATAATGACCAATTTCTCATGTTTTCCTCCCAATGAATATTTATATTCTAAGGCATGACTCTTTTCCATTGCTGAACTTTTCAATGACAGCCTGGAAAAATTGTGCTGTATTGGTATCGCCTTCATCGTCAATCATCAGATAGTTCCATTTTGGCATTTCAACGATATCTGCTGTAAAATAAATGGTCATGCAAATGGAACGGCACCCGGTATTAATTCCTGATAAATACTATGTCATGCAGTTAAGATTCGTTTATTCAGCCGTATTGATATCTAAATATTGAGAATTCGAAAGGTTGTATACGTAAAATTACACCGCTTTGGGGAAAAATACTAGAATATTTTCAGGAATACAAAGAATCCCAATACATGTCTCCGAAGACAATTCAGCACTTCAAAAAGTTCGCCCTATCTGCACAACATTCTTTTACCGGAAACATATTTCTGTACCGGTGATATGCATTATCGTTGGGTTGTTTCGAAAAATGCTCTCAGGCTTTCTCTTATGAAATAAGTCCACAGCATCCCGATCAATCGAATTATTGGATGAAATACATCACACAGTCATAATCAATGATTATTTGATGGTTGTGATGATACTTTTGAAAGAGCATTCTGATTGCATCCATCGGAGAAAGATAATTTTTATCATCGTTTTCATATTCAATGAACGCCAATCTTCTATTTTAATGCGCTCAGGATAGATGAATGGTGATCGGTCCACGGCTCTACGGCCGGTGTTCTGGTATCTTCACGGGCCCAGCCATTCAGTACCAGGCGTTCATGCGATGCTTCCGACGGTCTGCCAAGTACGGCCCACTGGCACTCTTTTGCATCGGGATGCACATTGCCAAGATTTGACTTTGAAAAAAGTGGCAAAGCAAGTCGTTGTGCATTCGCCTGCAATACCGGAAGCAGGTCGAGATGCTTGTTTGAAATATGAAACAGCAGCAGACCTTCCTGACTGAGAACATTATTATAGGCATATATTGCTTCAACCGTCAGTAAATGTACCGGTATCGCATCGCTTGAAAAGGCATCAATAATGATGAGATCATAAGGCTCAGGTTCAAAACGCTGCAGATTAAGCCGTGCATCTCCGAAAATCATGGATAGTTCAGCCCTGCAGCTATCGATAAAGCGGAAATACGTGCCGGCGATTTTCTCATTGTAGGGATCGAGCTCATATATATCGGCCGCCTGCCCTTCTTCAAGGTAAGTGAGAAGACTGCCTGTCCCGAGTCCGATTAATGCAATCCGCTCGAACTGGAAACCATTATCACTCAGCAATGCGCCCGAGGGTGTTGTACGATGGTAGTAGGTCAATGCCTCATGATGGCGCGCAGGATCAAGAAACTGAGAGCCATGCAGAGTCGTGCCGTGATTAAGATGACGGATGCCCCCTTTATCGTACACCCGGTATACTCCGTAATAATTGCGGTGTTGTACCAGATTTACCTGTCCGATTTTTATGGTATCAATCACATAACTCAGCAGGATGACTGACAGGGCGGTCAGAGCAGTGGCACGCGGATTCCGGCAAAAGGTAAAAAGCACGATACCTGTAAGGCAGGCAAAGCCCAGGGTGATCAATGTGCTCCAATCCGTACCGGTCAGATCTAATACCACAGACCACAATAGCAGGACAATAATAACGACGGCCGGTCCTTCCCAGGTCCAGCGTTCTCTTCTTTCCGGTGCAACCAGATAATATCCGAGTGATGCCACTCCGATAGCGGTTGGAATTTCGATCAGAGATGTGCTGATAAGCGGAATCAGCCAGCTGACTGTTAAGCTTCCCAGCCATCCCCCCAGCGCTATCATCAGATAAAAGGATGATACGTTACCCGTATGAGCAGGTTTCAACCTGATCAGTTCTCCATGACATACCAGACAGACCACGAACAGCAGAATGCAATATAAAACTATTAAAAAAACAGCCGGGAGGATATAGGATTGAAGATGCATGACAAAAAGTATAAGAAAGATAAAAGCTGCCAGTAAAAACCGTTCTTCTATCCATTTGGGATACCACATGTGCTGCTTGAAAGTTAGTACAAAACTGATAAGATAAATCATCAGGGGTACAACCCAGAGAAGGGGAACCGCGGCGATATCGATTGTCAGCACATTTGTTACAGCCAGGAGAAACATGCTGGCTGCCGCACTGAAAACAAGCCACAATACCCGAATTTTTGTGCTGATATTCGCACCTCGATCCGGATTAAATTTGGATTCCGGCCGTTCGTTTTTCGTCTGGACCGGCACCAATAGAATTGCAAATAATAGTAATACCAGGATTGTATAGCCATTCCGCCAGAGGACAAGCTGGGTTTGTATATCAAACCAACGCTCAATCACTAAGGGATAAGCGGTCAATGCCGCAATGGAACCGATATTTGATACGGCATACAGACTATAGGGATGCGTTCGCCGGCTGAGATCCGAGGAACTGACAAGATTCTGCATAACCAGACTCACACTGGCCAGCAGGAAAAAGGAAGGTCCTATGGTCAGGAGTAGCATACGTAGAATTTCAACGACCATAGGCAAGCGGCCCACCTCATCGAACCTGTCGATAGTGACCGGAAAGATCAGGCATACAAAAGTAAACAGTCCAAGCATTATATACCGGTAAACCGAAGCAGAAAATGAACGGCGCAGCCAGTAAGCCCAACTGTATCCTGCAAATAGCATCAACTGAAAGAAAAAAACGCAGGCGGCCCAGACTCCGAAACTTCCGCCGAATGAAGGAAGCAGAATTTTCGCTGCAATTAATTCAATCAAAAACAGAAGGAAAGCGGCGAAAAAGACCGGGATTGTGAGCAGGTAATATATCATCTTTTGTAAGTATGGTGTATCAACTTTGAACCTGTTACCCCTGTCTTGTTCGTAACTTAAAAGCAGTAAATGCAACCGCGCGAGCCGGAGAACCATGTACAGAAAATACAAAGCCTGTTTGGCGTCCAAACGGGTCCAGCGGCTGTTCGCATCGGCTGCGGCGAATTGGTTATAAGGCCAATTATTGATACAATTATATTGAAAGTAATCTTAATAACTCATCAGGATCATATACAGGAATCTTTGAAAATTCAAAATCTTTTCGGTTACGGGTAACGATTCCTTCAATCCCATTCTTACGAGCCGATTCATGAATTACGCTATATTCAAAGTCTAAAAATCTGGAGTGTAATGCTGATTCGAGAACAGATCTGTTAATTTCGGTGACATTAAATATATTTAAAATATTCTCAATCTGTATACTTGCTTCCTTATGATCCTTAACTTTTTCAACCAGGTAATAAATTGTTGTAACAGTAGTGGCGCATACAAAACCTTCAATCTTTTTCTGTTCCGCCTCAGCAATGAGAAGTGAGGCTTTTTTAAAAAACGGTTCCCGAAGAAGCATGACATCAAGAATTACATTGGTGTCAAAAAGAATTTTCATAGATACTTTTGCTCGAGGTGTTTTTTATAATCAGATTCATCTACTTTTTTATTAGCAAGCGAACCATATAGGGATTTCACGTTGGGTGGCAAATTTGATTCTTCCCGGTTATCTTCGGCAGAAATATGATTAAAATAGTCCGCGACGATACGTGATAACGATTTACCTCTTTTTCGTGCTACGCGTTTTGCCTTTTTAATCAATTCGTCATCAATACGAAGAGTTAATTTATTTTGCATTTTATCTCCATGTACGTCGGTGTACTGGAAAATAATACGTCAAACCCGGATTTACAAGGGAAAAATTTAAAAACTAACGCATGATGACCATATAACCACCAGGCCTAAGCTGATATTATTTAAAAGGTCCTGCCAATAAATATACTGTTATCACTTTTCGTCATTTTTCTCGCTTATGGTATTAGAATTTAAAAATGATACTTTTATCAGGAGGATATATGAAAAAATCCAGCTACAGGCACATCATTCTTCAAATGGCATTCTATTTCGTAGCAACTGTGTTATTTGCCCAGAGTGAAGTGGATCCCTTAACAGGTAAAGAAAACCTGTCCGGCTCAAGTGAATTTATGATGATCTGGAGCCAGACGCCGGATGGCGAAACTTCAGGCAAAAATTCTTACCAAAAGATATATGATTACCTGAAACCTCTAAATAATCAGGACCATTTTCCTATTGATGAACGGGTTATAGTCAATCCCATACATGAGGAATCCGGAGACAACAGAGTCGCTTTCAGCAACCAGGTGGATGTCGCTACCGGCGATTTTAATGAAGACGGATTTGATGATGCCGTCGGCGCATGGCAGGGACCTGATTCCACAATATTGATCTGGGTACCGCAAATTAACCGCATATCACTGGTATGGGAAGAATCCGCCATACTGGAAAGTGAATATAAATTGTTTCCGGGAAGCAATAAAACGGCGGGGCATTTTCGTGTTGCAACCGGTGATTTTGACGCCGACAGGGAAGATGAATTTGTATTGGTATATCATGGTACGGATGAAAGAATCCATATCGAAGTATTTGATACGGACAGCACACGCATTCCGCGACGTGTCGGGTCGTATATCGATGAGGAATTACCGGTGGAACCTACCGGTCTGATTGCACTGGATATAGCCGTAGCCGATTTCAACCTCGATGGTCGTGATGAGCTTGTTCTCACCAGCCGGGATGCGGATGGCGGATCCGGCGATCTGTGGGCCATCTATGTAAAGGTTTTGGAATTGCATAATGGCGGCGACTATGAATTAAATCAAACAGCCAGAAAAATTGTGATGGAAGAACCTGTTTACGATAACACCATTGCCAGACCCATTAACCTGGCCCTAACGACCGGAGATTATAACCTGGATACGGTTGATGAAATTGGTTTGGTTTTCAGTTTTTATAAAAGCAATGAAGAAAACAGCGATGACACATTCTTCTTTATTATGAAAGTAAATGAGAATCTGAGCAGCATTGAAATTCCGCTGGCGGAAGGTGTATCAAGCCGCAGAAACAACGGCGGTTCGATTGAATCTTTAAGTATTGCTTCCGGTGACGTTAACGGGGATGGTAGTGAAGAAATTGTTTATATGATCGGGCCATCGTTCTATGTGTATGGTGCAGACAGTCTGCTGCATCCTGATTACAAAATGCAGGATGGCGGCTATGGCGGGCAGGATGACTATTACAGTAACCGCTTTCTTGGTGTGGCTGATCTGGACCAGAACGGGCGGGCGGAAATTATCATCGTGAAAAACACCGATAAGGACAATATCCAGCAATATAAGATCAGGGTACTCGAGACAAACCGGCATTTCTCCAGGCTTGAAGCCAAAGCCGAAAGACTGGAAGAAGAGCCCACACAGGGAAGCAGCAAAAATAACCGGTCACGAAATTTTGCTATTGCCGTAGGCGATTTCGATGGCGATCGTACCTATCTGGGCGCACCGACACGATATTATGAGTATGGTGTCAGTCAGCCGCTGGTGATCCTCAATTCCCCCCCCGTGCATTTTGATATCCTTGATAATGAAGTACATGATGTCAATACCTGCTATAATGGCAGTGATTGCGAACATAGTGTTACCTATGCTAAAACCACCTCCGGATCGGTGCGCATTTCTTCTACGACAGGTATGGACTGGGTAGCCGATACAACAAACACCGATAGAGGCGCATTTTATGGAAATAGTATTGATTCATCGATGCATACCTCTTACGGGGAAGGTTTTGCCCGTAACCGCACCCGGTCGGAAGAATTCTCGATCAGTTTTTCTGCGGAGGCGATTACCGAAGATCTCATCTTTGGCACCGTAACCGATTATGTGATCTGGGAGTATCCCGTTTTTGCGGATGATACTTTACGCGGATATGTGGCCGTTGTTGATCCCCAGGGCCCGATCAAAACCTGGTACAGTACGGAAAGCTGGCCGGGACAGTCTTATATTCCCAACCATGAAGTGGGCAATATTCTCTCCTATTCCGAATACAGTAACCTGACTTCCAATGATTATCTCAGCGATGCTATAAAACTCGATAATGGTATTCGCTTTGGCTTAAGCCCCACATCCAATTATGAGTGGGAACTGAACTGGAATTCCTGGCAGGAAAGCGGCGCGGCGGATTATCAGGTGATTGGTTCTGAGGTTACAAACAGTACATCTCTAGGATTAGAGATTGATTTCTATGGAGAGCTCACTGGAAAAGTAGGTGAAGAAACTAAAGGTACCTATACCGAAACGGAAATCAACACCCACAGCACAAGAGTGGCTGAGGATATCGATGTAAAAGTTGCATTGGGTAATATTGCAGACAGTGAAAAACGTTATGATGTGACGCCTTATGCCTATTGGGCCAAAAACGGGGCATTGGTTGTAGATTATGCCGCTCGTCCACAGTTGGCACCTGCCGGGCAGCCCGAGACCTGGTGGCAGGAAATGTATGGTAAAGAACCGGATCCCGCATTTATTCTTCCATTCCGTTATCACCCGGAAAAGGGATTATCTCTAAGCGAAGATGCCAAACGTTATTTATCCAATGATATACAGTTTTTCCCGGCCAAAGCCGCACCCGGAGAAACGGTTGTTATTGTTGCCCGTGTTCATAATTACAGTTTAATCGACACCGATCAGCCGGTAAAAGTACGTTTTTATATCGGTGACCCGGATGATGGTGGCGAAGCGATTATCGGCACCGGAGGAGAAACCGATGTATCGACAGACGATTTCCTGCAGACCCGGAGCAGTGCTCTTGTAAAGATGAGCTGGGAAGTTCCACAAAATATATCCACGTTTCCACGCATCTATGCCGTTATCGATCCTGATGATGATATTTCAGATGAGATACATGTTAATAATAACAAAGGCTATAATGTTCTTGGCAGTCCTTTTGCCACAGCCATTGAGGATAAACAGCAGGCACACATGCCTATGCGTTTTGAGCTAATGCAGAACTATCCCAATCCGTTTAATCCGACAACGACCATTGAGTATTCTTTACCGGAGAAAACCCACGTACGCTTAAACGTTTATGACATATTGGGTCGTCATGTACTCAATCTGGTTGATGAACAACAAACGCCCGGTACACATAAAGCGGAGCTTGATGCCGGTAAGCTTTCCAGCGGCATCTACTTTTATAGTATGCAGGCCAAAGGCATTACAATAAGCCGACGCATGATATTAATAAAATAACCGGGATCAAATGCGAAGCGACGCATTGCTGGTATAGGTTCTATCTTATATGATTTTTTATCGCTCATGGTTGTTTTTACTCAAAAGCTATCGAACTACCGGGCTCCGTCACGATAGTCTGAAGGCCATGTATAGAAAATCTAGTGCCTGTCCGGCTGGCGCCAGCCTGACAGGCGCTTCAACCGGCGTCAAGACGGGCGTAGCGGCTGCTCGCGGCTACTGCGGCGTGTTGTTAGCAGCAATTTTAAAATAAACTAATATTTTATCCTTACCGGAGACAATTCAATTTTCCAGTCACCTGAATTATACACAGCAATAACCTCAACATCACCCTCAATGTTCATTCGTTTTATGTTCATTTTATTATCGTCATTTGTCGCATAAATAATACCCTCGCCATCAGGCAACCAACAAATATCAGTGTAGTTTCTGTCATCATTTCTAAAGTTTGTCATGCGAGAAGTACCGATATCAAAAATAGTTAAAACTTCAGATATATGTCCAAAGCACACTTTATCTCCACCTGGTGAAATTTTTGGACTACTAATATAATCAATACCCAGAACGCCAACATCAATTGTGTCAAGATCAAATAGACTTTGATGAAAAGATCCAATATTATCTGTTAAAAACAACTGATTGTACTCTTCATTATCGCCAACTTTCATGCGATAGTAAATTAACTTTGAAGCATCTGGCGTCATATCAAAATTAAAAATCCCATTCTCCTTTTCAAGTGTAATCGAGGTTAAAATGCCGCCAGACTTGTCTATTGAGCATATATTATTTTCATAAATAAAATAAATCGTTCTCGAATCATTCGAGATTGTTGGCTGACTACTCTTATGGTCTGTAAGCCTTTTTAAATCGGTTCCATCCACATCAATAATACACAAGGATGATTGAGTTAAGGCCATATCAAATTGGATCATTGCTATACATGATTGGTCAGAAGCTACAGAAAGTTCTGGAATGAAATAGTTTTTGGTAGAGTAAATAGTATCAAATTTATGATTACGAACATCATACAATACAATATATGATGAATCTCTAAGAGTTTTTGAAAAAACTATTTTGTTTGCCTCGGGGAACCAATCAACTTCAGTAATATTTTCACCTGCTTGTGAGGTCGTATAGATGATTCGTTCATCTGATCCATACTCATCCAGTAATACTAATTTTGAATTATGTGTTGAGAAATCGTGATATGCGCCAACTATCCAAGTTTTTTCTTTTTTAGAACTCGAGACACCATTATCACAGCTTTGTATGAATAAAGATATAACAGTTAAAAATATGATTATTAAAATGCGCATGAAAAATATCTCTGATTTATACATCGATTGGCAGCCCTCAAGATCGGGACAATAGGCATAATAACCGTTATTATCTTTTTCGATGATAACGCCAACTTTATATGTCATAAAAACACCTTTTATTTTTTTACGAAAATTATGGAATTTAAACTGAATGATAAAACAAAATATTCATTCATTTGAAGGGCTGTATAACCATTAAACCTCGCGGTTAGCCAAATAACTAAAAAATAGCACGAGGAGTCCGAAAAAATAATTACCACATTATTTAAGGAGGACCCCTCATGCTAAATCGCTTTTTAAATGACTTTAAAAAATACTGTGTTTATTTATCACTTTCAGATAATTCTACCAAAGAATTGATCCGCTACATTAGCCAACTCAATGACTGGCTGAAAAATAATAACATCAATGATCTTTCGCAACTAACCTATAAACAACTGCTAAACTTTGCAATTTCCAATGAAAATAGTCTTTGAATATTCAGCAAAAAAGATGAATACAAAAAACGGCTTCAGGAATCTTGTTATTATTCTGCTTTTAGCCCTGTGCGGTCTGCGGAAATCTTCGGTAGTAAAACTGGATCTGGATGATTTTGCCCGCACACTGCCTGCGCCACAGTTTCGCCACCGAAATGTATTATGCCGGCGTGCCCTTAGAAGCGCTAAAAACTATGATGGGCCACGAGAATCTGCGCGAAACAGCCGTTTATATCCATATCAGCGAACGCGATATGAACACATCATTGAACTTATTAACCATAGGAAATCACCAACATGGTTTTTAAAATGCCTGACTTAAAAAAGAATATCGCATCTTTTTTAGAATACAGATCAGCCGTTGGCTATACCTGTGATGCCACCAGTCATACCAATGCCATCGACCTCAAGCTATTTACGGATTTTATGGACTCTGCTGATAAACATACCATCGGCGGTGGGGATGTGATTGCCTTTCAGCAATATCTTGCCGGGATAAGAAAAAATGCCGCGGCCTCCGTTAACCGTAAAATATTTACCCTGCGCTCTTTTCAAAACTATCTGGAATTAAAAGGCGAAGACAAAGCACAGGATCTGCCTTTTAAAAAGGTCCTTAAAATACGCGTCACCAGACCATATCGGGCGAATTTCCTGAGCAAAGCGGAAATAAAAAAGCTGTTTGCTTCAATCAATACCGACAGCGTGATCGGCATGCGTGATTATGCTATCTGTGCGCTGATGTTTCTCTTGGGTCTGCGTCTGACCTTTCAAAAACAGCGCTACAGAAATACGGGTTAATTTTAGGATAAATTCTGATCTTTGACATCGGGGAATAGCAATAACGGCCAGGAGCCGGACGCCAATCTATGCCCGAAAACGACGGTTTATGATGATTAATTGCTAAAATATTTACAGGAAATTATATTCCGGTAAAATTTAAATGTCTTCGGACGCCTTGTGTTTAAAAAATCCTGATGGGGTGAAAAAACTTTGCTTAAAATCCTCGTCAGGGCAAATAACGCAGATGCTTACCGCGAGGTTCGTCTTGGGCATAACCGGCGCGAGAGATGAAAACAATGAACGACGTAATGAAAAACCGACCGCCTGTCCGGCGGCGCCAGCCAGACGGGCGTACTCGCGTCCGCGTTAATGCCCAGGTTGGACTAAGCCCGTCTGGCCGCCGGGCAGAATTTATAATATTCTGAAATTATT
>CAYPHA010000089.1:0-17396 GCA_964410215.1 uncultured Calditrichota bacterium
CTGAATACGGAATTTTCAGATCAAACCGGACAGAAAGTAAGTGATCACTTTCAGCGAATAAAAGAGGCTGACCTTGTCACGTTTATCAATAGTAATTATGACCAGCTACCGGTTTCCGGAAAGTCGTTCGTTCTACAGGCTTCTGCACGCAGGCAGCTTCCGGATTTAAAAATGGTTTATCTGAATGCGCTGTCCGGAAGCAATGCTGGCCTTCAGAAGCAGGCGGCAGAAGCACTCGCTCCGATTGCAGCGGATGATGATCTGGGAACCCTGCTGTCTGCAGCAGAATTACAATCACCTCCCGGAGCACGGCGTATGATCTGGAAAACGGTCGCTGAACTTGTAGAACGTTCACCAGCTCAACGTTCATTGCTTGCGGAGATCGATACAGCATACCAATCGGCTCCGGATTCAATAAAGGAAGAAATTCTCACTGTTTACAGGCGAACAGGAGGAAAACAGGCCCTCCGTTTTGTACTGAATGAAGTGAACAACGGGAAGGGCGTATTGCATGAAGTTGCGGTTCGGAACCTTACCCGGTGGCCAGATGACAGCGCTGTCCGGCCGCTGTTGGACTATATAGAATCAACATCGGATCTGAATGAGCAGGTTCTGTCTGTCCGCGGTTTAACCCGTTTGTTACAGGATCCGGAAATCCCGGATATTCGGGCCGTATATTATCTGCAGAAACTGTCTGAATGTGATTTGCGGCCTGAGGAAAGACGATTGGTCATCGGTACGCTCGCTCAGCGCCCTGTCCCTTCTGCGTTTGATCTTGCAATCGGCTACCTGAAGGACCCTGAAGTGAGTGAGGCCGCATATACCGCTGTATTGCAGATTGCAGCTAAGGCGGATAAATCAACGATGTCCGGTAAACAAATGGCCGGTATTCTGATCGACGGCTTTGCCGGCGAATCATTACAGGAAACAGTAAAAAAAATCACTACGGTTGGTGATGCTAATGAGATCAAGCCTCCGCAGGGATTCGACGTGTTGTTTAACGGCCGGGATCTTTCCGGATGGAAAGGATTGGTGAGTAATCCGCCCGGGCGGACAAATATGCCGGAGGAGGAATTGAGGAAAGCACAGGAAGCCGCTGACCGGAAGATGCGGGAACATTGGCATGTCATCGACGGTATATTATTTTTTGACGGGTATGGAGAAAGTCTTTGTACCATTAAGAATTACCGGAATTATGAGCTGCTTATCGACTGGAAAATTGAAAAGGATGGTGACAGCGGTATTTATCTGAGGGGAACGCCACAGGTTCAAATGTGGGATCCGGCTTATCACCCGGAAGGATCCGGCGGATTGTTCAACAACCAGAAACATCCGTCCAAGCCTCTGGTTCTGGCCGATAATCCGGCCGGTGAATGGAACCGGTTCCGCATTATTGTGCGCGGGGAACGCGTGACGGTTTATCTGAATGAAGTTCTCGTGGTTGATAATATTCCTCTGGAAAACTACTGGGAACGGGATAAGCCACTTTATCCGTCTGAGGCGATCGAACTTCAGGCGCATTTTTCGCCGCTGTATTTTAAAAACATCTTTATTCGTGAACTGCCTGATGAGGATACGGATTACACTGGTCCTTTGTTCAATGGGAAGGATCTCACCGGCTGGCAGGTGGTTGGTGGCGATAAACGGAACTGGTATGCGGAAGATGGCATCCTGTTCACATCGGGAGAAGGCGGTGGATGGATTGCCACGGAAAAAGAATATGCCGATTTTGAACTGAGCCTAGAATTCCGTTTACCGGAAGGTGGTAACAGCGGCGTGTTTCTGCGGGCACCCTTAGCGGGTAACCCTGCCTATGCCGGCATGGAATTTCAGGTACTTGATGACTATGCAGACGTGTACAAGGACCTGAAGCCCTGGCAGTATACTGCCAGCTTATATGGCTTGCAACCACCATCTTCACGGCAAACCAAACAGGCTGGTGAATGGCAGAAAATGGAGATAACATGTGAAGGCCCTTCCATTAAAGTAAAACTCAATGGTGTGCTGGTTAATGAGGTCAATTTAGTCGACTATATGCGCCACGTGGATTCACATCCGGGTATCAAACGCCGCAAAGGGGTTATCGGTCTTCAGAACCATAGTACAAAAGTAGAATACAGGAATATATATATCAATGAATTATAGGATTGTTTATGGAGAGTATGAACAAGAATAAAACCACTTCGGCGATGAACCGTCGTAATTTTATTAAAACGGGCGGCGCACTGGGAGCCGGGATCATGTTTGCACCCATGGTTATGAGCAGGGCGGAGGCAAACAATTCAAATGATATCAACATTGCTCTGTTGGGGGCCGGGGCCCAGGGACAGGTCCTCATGAATGCGATGTTGAAAATTCCGAACATCCGGTTTAAAGCGGTTTGTGATATCTGGACGGATTATAATCAGAAACGGGCCTACCGCCTTCTGAAAAAATACAAGCATGACCTCAATGCCTATGAAGACTACCAGACCATGCTTGCCCGTGAAAAAGAGCTGGATGCGGTTATCATAGCAACGCCCGATTTCTGGCACGCACCCCATGCTATTGCCAGTATGGAAGCGGGACTTCACGTGTATTGTGAAAAGGAGATGTCAAATACCCTCGAAGGGGCAAAGTCAATTGTCCGGGCAGCCCGGCGCACCGGTAAACTGGTTCAGGTCGGTCACCAGCGCAGGAGTAATCCGAGGTACCTGCATTGCTATAACACACTGATAAAGGAAGCGGATGTCCTGGGCCGGATTACCACCGTAAACGGACAATGGAACCGGGCCGTGCAACCCGATCTGGGATGGCCGGAAAAGTATACGATTCCAGGGCAGACACTCCAGAAATATGGGTTCTCCAATATGCATCAGTACCGTAACTGGCGCTGGTATAAAGGTCTGGGAGGCGGTCCGATCGTAGATCTCGGTTCCCACCAGATCGATATCTATAACTGGTTCCTCGAAGCCGTACCCAAATCCGTAATCGCCAGTGGCGGAACCGATTATTATGATAAGAAAACGCACGAGTGGTATGATACCGTGCTGACCACCTATGAGTACGATACCAGGCACGGTACGGTTCGGGCGTTTTATCAGACGATTACGACAAACAGCAATCAGGGATATTTTGAAAATTTTATGGGTGACCAGGGTACACTGCAGATTTCTGAATCGGCAAGCAGGGGTGGTGTCTATCGTGAGCAGACAGCACCGGTCTGGGATAAATGGATCGAACTGGGCTATCTGAGTGCTCCGGAAGAAGAAGCCGCCACGCCGAAACCGGGCGTAGTTCTGGATGTCCGTGAAACGATCGCGCCGCCAAAACATGGTTTACCGGTCCTGTTTAACGATCCCTATCATAAACCACATCTTGAAAATTTCTTTAATGCCATAAGGGGAACCGAAACGCTGAATTGTTCCGTGGATGTGGGCTATGAAACGGCTGTGACGGTACTCAAAGTCAATGAGGCTGTTCGAACCGGCCGGAAACTGACATTCAACAAAAACGAATTCCATCTATAAGAGGGACACGAAGATACACTAAGTTTTTATAAATATTATTATTTTTCTTCGTGATTCTTCGTGTCTCCTTCGTGGTACTCCGTGTAATAATCTATTTCAGTTAGAGGACAGGAACTTGAAAAACTGCAGAAGGCCTAAGATATCGAATACTATAAACCAGCATTTATTAGCGTTGTTTGCATTTGTTTTTGTTATATCGCTGTATGCAAAGGATGAACCGAAGCTGGGCGACATAAGCGACGGAAGCCGGACGACCCCGGTACATATCATTAAACTTATCGATCAGGACAGTTCTACCATCTTTCCGGACGAACATCCGTTGATGCCCGTATCCACCGTGTACACCTGCAGTCCATGTCATGAATATAAAACCGTCCGTAAAGGCTGGCATTTCAATGCAGGGGACAGCGGACGCATTGATGGCAGGAAAGGGCACCCGTGGATTTACATTGATCCCGGAAGCGCCACACAGCTGGCGGTATCACCCAGGGGATGGGAAGGTACTTTTCTTCCGGACAGCCTTGGATTCAGTCCATTTGAAATGATCGCCACATTCGGCCGGCATCTGCCCGGAAATGCAAAGTCGGAATATGATTCGCTTCACGCGCTGGAGAATTTCTGGCGGTGGCAGGTCTCCGGAACGATGGAAATTAATTGCATGATCTGCCATGACGCCGAACCGGGGTATGATGCTGCTGAATTCTCTTCGCAGATTCTGCGCCAGAATTTCCGGTGGGCTGCAACGGCACCCCTTGCCTATGCTGAAGTGAAAGGTACAGCAAAGGACCTTCCAGATAATTATGATATATACCATGGGATTCTTCCTGATGAACCGCGAAAAATCCCCCCGACTGTAACCTATGACACACAGCGTTTTGACAGAAAAAGTCAGGTGTTTATGGATTTGACCCGTCGCATTGAGCCGGATCGCTGTTATTATTGCCATTCTGTAAAAGTCAACGATCCTGATCGTCCCGAACGATGGCATTTCGATGAAGATGTCCACCTGAAAGCCGGCTTGAACTGTGTGGATTGTCACCGTCACGGACTTGATCATAACATGGTGCGCGGTTATGAAGGAGAGGCGGAAGAGTATAATAATCCACAGGCCACCTCGTTAAGTTGTGCCGGTTGCCACCTTGGAGAGGGCATGGAAGGTGAGCCGGTTGTGAAGGGGCGGCTCGGTGCTCCCTATCCCGAACACAGGGGACTGCCTCCCGTCCATTTTGAACGCATTGCCTGTACAACCTGCCATTCCGGTTCATGGCCAAAAGAAAACGCTCTGAACGTCAAAACGTCGATTGCACACGGGCTGGGAATGCACAGTGTGAATAAGTCGGAAACAGCTCTGCCACACGTGCAGGGACCTGTTTTTGCCAGAACGGATCATGGTAAGATTACGCCGCATTACCTGTTCTGGCCCGCTTACTGGGGACAAAAAACGGATGGACGTCTCCATCCGCTGGAACCGGATAAAGTGGTACCGGTTGTAAGAAGTATGATAGGTTTCGTGGATTCTCTGGGTTCGGGTAACTGGCCTGTACTCAGCGATTCGGTTATCACGGCTGTTTTAGATAGCCTGGTTGCGCTGGGCATGACTGATCATCCGGTGTATGTAACCGGTGGCTACAGTTTTTCCCGGACAGATGCAGGCACACTGATACGTGAGAAGGAACGCATGGCAGAACCGTACATGTGGCCCCTCGCTCATGATGTGCGCCCGGCTTCCCAGTCATTGGGCATAAACGGGTGTAATGATTGTCATACAACGGACGCCGACCTGTATTTTGGTGAAGTATCAAGGGATGCTCCGGTTGCTGCGGTAAGTGCCGAGACCCTTTCCATGTACCGGTTTATGGATGTAAATCCGGTGGCAGCCTGGATTTTTTCCTTCTCGTTCCTGTTCAGGCCCCTGCTTAAGTTCTTAATTTTGTTTGGTGTATTCATAATTACGGTGGTGTTGATTTACGGCGGATTTCAAAGTGTGAATGCGGTGATTCATTTTCTCTCGCCGGAAAGCAGCAGGGAGGATAGACGATGATCTTCAGATTCGTTCTTGCCGTTGTGTTGCTGGCGGTCTTTGTCTGGCTGGTGATCCGGAATAATAAATCCGGAAAAACAATCACGGAAATATTCGCGCTGATAAAGCAATATTTCTATTATATTACCCATCCGTTCAAAATACAAACCGAAAAAGGTAAGCATCATATTATTATCCGTTACAGAGAAGCACTTCTCGGATCGACAGGGCTGTTGTTCCTGCTGATGGCACTATCCGGTTTTTTACCTGTGCTTCTAAGCGGAAGTCCATTGACGGGTTGGGTATTGATCATTCATGTCACTGTTGCTCCGTTTTTTCTGCTGTCTCTCGCTGCAGGTGCGCTATTTTTTGCACGTCTAAAGCAAATTAAAGGCTCCGATTTGCAACCATTACTGAATAAGGACAAACTATCCGTTAAAAAGCGCAATTTTTTAATCGTATCTAAAATCAGTTTCTGGATTCTTCTGCTGTTTTCTGTTCCTGCTGTGCTATCTGTGGTTTTAAGTATGTATCCTCTTTTCAGTGTATCAGGCCTGGAGGATATGGTGCAGATACATCGCTACACGGTTCTCAGCATGTTTGTAGTCACCGTCGTTTTTGTGATGCAGAAGGTTGACCTTGAAGTGAATAGGAAAAAATAAAAATTAGAACGTTTTGATCCGGGGTAATTTAGAGCACGGAACATTGACACAGACAAGGAAGTGTGTTAATATAGATGAGTTGTAATGATGAAAAGAAAGGTGTGTTATGAGTAAGATATTAAAAGGCGTTTTATGTGTACTTGTTATTATTTCTCTGTTTTTTACGACAGGTATGGCACAGGAGAAGCCGGCAGCCCCCGGTGACATGGTTCCGCTGGATATCAAATTACCGAAACCCATGTTCATAGGTACCCCTCAGAATATGCAGGTACCTAATCTGGAAAAACCCCTGGGAAAACCGCGTCCACCGTTTCTGGCACCAAAGGGAACCGTGAATGCCTCTCTTAACCAGCCTGTAGCCAGCACCGACGAAGAACCGATTATTGGTGAAATCGATTTTATTACCGACGGCGATAAAGAGGCAGCAGATGGCAGTTTTGTAGAATTAGGTCCTTTCACACAACACGTAACGGTTGATCTGGGTAAAAAACACGAAGTCTATGCGGTCGTATTGTGGCATTTTCACAAACAGCCCCGGGTTTATTTCGACGTGATTGTCCAGGTTTCCGATGATCCTGATTTTATTACTGGTGTGGAAACAATCTATAATAATGATCTGGATAATTCTTCCGGCCAGGGTGTCGGTACCGATAAGCATTACGTTGAAACGGCGGAAGGTAAACTGATCGATGCCAAAGGTGTTCAGGGCCGTTACGTGCGCTGCTACAGCAATGGTAATACGAATAACGATCTGAATCATTATATAGAAATTGAAGTATACGGTAAACCGGTTAAATAATTTGTTTGCCTCAGGCTCCTCCTTAAGTTCAGGGAGGAGCTTTTTTTATTTACCAGTAAACAAAAAATACCCTCCATGCTACATCCTTCAAAAAGGGTCTTATTATTTCTTACCCTGACAGCAGGTCTTGCTGCCTTCCTCTTTCGAATCATTGAATTGGATCATCGCCCTCTTCATGGCGATGAAGCTGTGAACGCCTACAAACTGGGCGAAATTGTCGAGGAAGATGTTTTCCGTTATGATCCATATGAATATCATGGTCCGGCACTGTACTTTTTTTCGTACCTCATAACAAAAGCGCAGGGGAAAGACCGGTTTGCCTTTCTGGATGAGTGGGACCTTCGCATCCTGCCGGTGACGGCCGGATTGATGCTTTTGCTGCTCCCGCTTTTCTACCGGAAATTTATAGGCTGGGAAGTAACTCTTTCCTCTGTATTCTTGCTGTCTTTCTCGGCTCCGCTGCTGTTTTACAGCCGATATTATATTCATGAACCGTTGTTCGCGTTATTTATCTATCTGCTTCTGTTTCAAATTTTTTCCTATTTTAAACAGCCCGGAATGTTAAAAGCAGCCGGAATTGGTGTCAGCACTGCCATGGTTTTGGCCACAAAGGAAACATGGCTGGTGATATTCCCCGCAATTGCCGGTGCGTCGGCTATGTTTCTTTACTTAAATTCAACGGTGCGGGGGGCAGGGAAGTGGATACAGGCAAAGTACCTGATTGCGGCCCTGATGGCATTCATGGTGATCTTCGTTCTGATGTTCAGTTGGTTTTTCCGTCATACGGCCGGGATTACGGAGGCGATTGCAGCCATCCCGAATTATTTTCAGAGGGGGGTCGGGGATTCAGTACACAATCATCCCTGGTATACCTATTTCTCCTGGCTTTTTTTCTATCCCTCTTACGACGGTACATACTGGACAGAGGCAGCTGTCTTTCTGCTGTCTCTGACCGGTATCGGATTCCTTCTCTGGGAGGGGAAAACGGAAAATCCGGGTATACAGTATCTGCAGTTCATCGCTTTTTACGGGTACCTGTCATTCGTTTTATTTTCTTTAATTCCCTACAAAACGCCCTGGAATCTACTGACCTTTTATCCGGCAATACTGGTTACAGCCGCCTTCGGTATTATTCAAAGTTACCGATGGGTCCTGGATCGTAAGGGGAAAATGGTGTTTCTGACGCTCATAGTGATGGCCGGAATACATTTTATATGGCAGTCTCTTGTTTTAAATTTCCGGCTTGACACGGATCCGGGGAACCCCTACGTCTATGCCCATCCGCTGCCGGATGTGGTGGAGCTGGCGTCAGAATTAGACAGCCTTGCCGCCGTTTCTCCTGATGGTTACAATATACCCATCCAGATCATTATTCCCGGGAATGATTACTGGCCTCTTCCCTGGTATTTGCGGCGGTTCAGACAAACAGGCTGGCTGGAAACCGTCCCGGAGGAAGGTCTGCCGGCTCCTGTTATTATTTCGGAACCGGATTTAGACAGTCTGGTTATCCCCTTTCTCTACGACAGGCCGCCACCGGGACAGAAATACCTGTATACACCGTTGATGGATGAACAATTCTATTTGAGACCGGGTAAGCCCCTGCATATCTATATCCGCTATAACATGAAGCTTTAAGCACGGAGAGAACGATTTGTGAATCAATCCTGGTTTAAGCCGCAAAATGCTGCTGGTATGTCACTTCTGCGGTTTGAACATCATGCCATGAACACGTTGTTCGAAATATGGCTTTCGGATCATAATCCATCATATGCTGAACAGGCGGCCCAGGCAGCGTTTTCTGAGCTGGAACGGCTCGAAAACGAACTAAGCCGGTATCTCCCGAACAGTGAAATATCGCGGATTAATTCCCTGAGAAACCATGAATCGACAACCATTACTCCGGATACTCAAGGCTGTCTGATCGATTGCATGTATTTGTACAACCTGACAAAAGGTGCATTCGATATCAGTGCCGGGCCTTTAATCGATATCTGGAAAAACCGCGGGAAGAAAACGGATTCTATTGAACATATTCGGGATTTTGTTGAAGAAAAACGAACGCGGATCGGTTTGCCCTGGCTGCATATTGATTCGGATGGATACAGGGTTACCAAGATGGGGCAGGACCTTCTACTTGATCTTGGGGGATACGGAAAAGGGTACGCCCTCCGCGTAATGGCTGCTACACTCAGAGAGTGGGATATTGATACGGCATTTGTGCACGGCGGCCATAGTACGGTTCTGGCGGTATCCGGTTCTACGGATGTATCCTGGCCGGTTTCGATCCACCTGCCGGGGAATCGGGAGCGGTTTCAACAGACACTGACGCTTCATAACCAGGCTCTAAGCGGTTCCGGTTTGGTCAAAGGAACGCATATTATCGACCCGCGAAGCGGGAGTCCGGTCAAAAACCGGGTTGCCGCATGGGTACTTTCAGAAAACCCGGCCCATGCCGACGCGCTTTCAACCGCATTTTTAATTATGGATTTGAATGAAGTGAACTCATTATGTCATAGAGAAGGGAATTTGGGAGCCCTGATCATCGAAAATGCGGTTCGGGATAACGAATTTACGATTCATACGTTCGGAATGTGGCCCGAATCAAAGAAATAGTGTTGATTTTTCTTTATCGAATGTACCCTTTCCTTTATTGTTTCAGATATTTTCTCCTGAGGTATCTGAGATCGGTTAACACGCTCCAGATTATCTCACCCGGGTGCAAGCGTGAGTCTGAATCCCAGTACCATTCAATCGGGAATTCACCGATCCGGTACTTATATTTCTGAGAAAGCAGGACAACCTCCGGGTCGAAAAGGAATCCTTCCAGCGTGACATCCCTATAGAGCCTGCGGGCAATATCACCCCTGTACAGTTTAAAGCCACATTGCGTATCGGTTAGATTTTCAGGGAGCCGGAGGTAATGACGTGTAAAATATCTGAATAGCTTTGATAACGTTCTGCGTTTCAGGTTCATGGGATTTTTTATATAACTTTCCGGCAGATAACGGGAACCGTGTGCGATATCGTATGGACCTTCTTCAAGGAGATCAATTCCGGTTGCAATAAAATGCAGGGGAACGTTGCCGCCACAATCCATGAACATGACGATTTTTCCTTCTGAGGCCATCATACCTTTTCTTACGGCATGACCTTTTCCATGATGTGCACTACCGGCAAGAAGTCGAATTAATTGTGGAAACTGTTTCTGGTAATCACCGACTATGGCACAAGTACCATCGTTGCTGCCGTCATCTGATACAATGATTTCACATTTTATTGAGCGGTCTCTAATAAAGCCGGCGAGTTGCTCCAGGTCGTTCCCGATTTTTCCTTCTTCATTCAATACCGGGATTATAATTGAAAGATTCATATTAATTTCTGATGAATGATACCTGCACGTCATAAATTTACGGTTCTTATCTTCAATAAACCAGAAAATCAAATATTGGTTTTATTCATGATGAAGATCACTATGACAAGACAAGTGATTGCATACAATTGTAATTATTAATATACTCACTGATAATTTGATGGTTGCATTATTCTAATTTTCGATAATAAACGAGGGGAGTATTTATAATGTCTGTTTCAATGGTTATTCTGGCGGCGGGAATGGGAAGCCGGTATGGCGGATTAAAGCAACTGGACCGGTTTGGACCGAACGGCGAAACGCTCATGGAATATTCGATTTATGATGCGGTAAAAGCCGGTTTTGATAAAATTGTGTTTGTGATACGCCCTGATTTCGAAGAGGAATTCAGGGAGCATTTTCTTAAGCGGATAGATTCGGTTGTAAAAACCGACTATGTCTTTCAGGAGCTGCACCATCTTCCGAAAGGCTTTTCTGTACCCGAAGGACGAAAAAAACCATGGGGAACGGCGCATGCCGTGATGCGGGCACAATCCGTTATGCACAATCCGTTTGCCGTGCTCAATGCCGATGACTTTTATGGCAGGGATGCAATACGCGGCATCTTCGAATACTTAAATCAGGAAAACGTTCAAAATTCTGCAAAGTACGGTATTGTGGGATATTCCGTAGCTAAGACACTATCCGAACATGGTTCCGTATCACGTGCCGTCCTGGGGGTTGACGCAAAGAATAATCTGACTTCGATTGTCGAACGTACGAAGATATTCAGGAAAGAGGACGGACAAATCGTTTATGAGGAAGATGGTGTACATTTTCCTTTGCGTGGAAATGAATCGGTATCAATGAACCTGATGGGGTTTTCGCCGGTTATCTTCAACCAGATGGAAGAATATTTTATTGAATTCCTTCAAAACTCTATTCTTGAACCCAAAGCGGAATTTTTCCTTCCCCTGGTTCTCAATAAGCTTATCGCCAGTAAAAAGGCGGAAATACGTGTTATCGAAACCAGCTCGGATTGGTTCGGTGTAACCTATCCGGATGATAAAGAGAAAGTTCAGGGGGAAATTCAAAAACTAACTGCCTCAGGGATTTATCCTGCGGAAGGGCTGTGGAAGTCTGTATGAGGCATAAATATTCGTTTGATATCAGACATGTTCTGGCCCAATTCCGGGTCGATGGCCGATTAACAAAAGCGTCCCCCTTTGGCTCCGGTCACATTAATGATACATTTCTGGTGTATTTGGAAGGGCCCGCTGTAAAAAAGTATATTTTACAGCGCGTGAATCACCATGTGTTTAAAGACGTACCGCTTCTGATGAAAAATATTCATCATGTCTGCGCGCATATTCTTAGCAAACTCTCGCAGTCCGGCACCATTGATTTCGCGCCGGAATGTTATACCTTTATTTCTACGTTCGATGACAGAAATTATCATCGGGATCAGGAAGGTAATTTCTGGCGGCTTACGCCATTCCTGGAGTCCAGTCATTCTTTTGATCTTATCGACTCGGAAACCAAGGCATTCAATGGAGGTATGGCTTACGGCTCCTTCCAGCTATTGCTCGCCGACCTGAGTCCGGATAAACTCGGTGAATCGATTCCGGACTTTCATAATATTAATTTTCGTCTGGATAATTTGACCCGGGCGGTGGAAAATGATCCAGTCAGAAGGAAAAATAAGGTTTCGCAGGAAATTGCATTTCTTCTGGAACGGAGGGATGAAATGCGGATTATTTTAAACGAGGGTATGAAAGGGCGGATACCGCTCAGGATAACCCATAATGATACAAAGTTCAATAATATTCTTTTTGATGAAGAAGATCGTGTTCGGGGGGTTATCGATCTGGACACGGTGATGCCCGGCTATGTTCATTATGATTTTGGTGATGCGATCCGCACCGGCGCCAGCACGGCGCCCGAGGATGATCCCGATCCGGAGAATATGGTTATGGATCTGGCTTTGTATAAAGCATTCACAAAGGCCTACTTCGAAAAAACATCGGTTTTCCTCACACCTGCTGAAGTGACCCACCTGGCCCTCTCCGCAAAACTGATGACTTATATAATGGCTGTGCGCTTTCTGACGGATTATATCGAAGGTGACGTGTATTATAAAACAACGCATGAGTTGCAAAACCTTCATCGAACCCGCACTCAGATCGCCCTCATAAAAAGTATGGAAGCACAGTACAAAGAGATGAAGCACGTCATCGATTACTGCTACAATTCCAAATCCGGAAAAAAATAACTTATTTCATTTTGGGTAATTTTTTCGAAATCGGCATCATATAATCAGGGGATCACGGATTATACTGATGCCACCGATGTCACGGATAGTGTATCTGTGTTTTCCGTGTCATCCGTATCATCCGCGATCACAGATGTAAGCTGATGACGCTGATTTCACAGATCCTTAATCCGTGTCCTCCGCGATAAGAGAGGTGAGTATGCAGGAACTCAAGCATCATGAAATAACCCAAAAAATCATCGGGTGTGCTTTTGAGGTACACACGTTTTTAGGAAATGGTTATCAGGAAGTGATTTATCAACGAGCTCTGGCAATCGAGTTTACCAATGCACAACTTCAATATGAACGTGAAATGGACATGTCTATCTTTTACAAAGAGGAAACATATCCAATTGGCACAAGAAGGGCAGATTTTATTGTAGAAGGTAAAATTCTTGTGGAATTAAAGGCCGTTCTCGAACTGGAAAGTGTACACCTGTCCCAGATATTGAATTACTTGAAAGCCTACAAACTAGAAGTCGGACTCCTTATCAATTTCGGAAGTAAAAGGATGACCTTTAAACGCGTTGTGATGTAATTGTTGATCACGGATGACACTGATGCTATCGATGTCACCGATATTGTATCTGTGTTTTCCGTGTCATCCACATCATCCGCGATCACGGATGTGCACGGATGCTACTGATGTCACCGATATTGTATCCGTGTTTTCGGTGTCATCTTCATCATCGGCGATCACGGATGTGCACGGATGCTACTGATGCCACCGATATTGTATCCGTGTTTTCGGTGTCATCTTCATCATCGGCGATCACGATGACACGGATGCTACCGATGTTGCCGATATTGTATCTGTGTTTTCCGCGTCATCCACATCATCCGCGATCACGGATGACACTGATGCTATCGATGTCACCGATATTGTATCTGTGTTTTCCGTGTCATCCACATCATCCGCGATCACGGATGTGCACGGATGCTACTGATGTCACCGATATTGTATCCGTGTTTTCGGTGTCATCTTCATCATCGGCGATCACGGATGTGCACGGATGCTACTGATGCCACCGATATTGTATCCGTGTTTTCGGTGTCATCTTCATCATCGGCGATCACGATGACACGGATGCTACCGATGTTGCCGATATTGTATCTGTGTTTTCCGCGTCATCCACATCATCCGCGATCACAAATGAATTTCGTTTTACATAATAAACAACATTTCCGAATATTTAGGCAACGGCCAGATGGCATCCGGGAGAAGTAATTCCAGATCATCAGCCGGCTTCCGCGCTTCTTCGAGAAAATCAACAAGCTTATCCGCAAGAAATTTGGCCTTTTTGGGCTCATCTTCTATTATTTCCGCTTTATAGAGAAGCTTTTCGATTTTCTCAACATTTTCAATCAAAACGGCGATCTTTGAACTCACTTTCTTTAGAATATCCATCTCTGCAGAAATGGCAGATTCGCTGATTGTACCATCCATGTCCTTCAGACCTTTAATGGCTGATGAAAGTTCGATCTGGTATGAAAGTGCAGCCGGAATAACGCGCGTACGGATGATATCGCAGAACGTCTCCGCTTCTATTTCAAGTGTCGTATTATACTGCTCTACCTTTGTGTTGTATCGTCCATCGATTTCGCTCTGCTTGAAAACGTCATGACGCATCAACATTTCAATATTATGTTTGCTGATGAATGCATCGAGTGCATATCCGGTACGTTTAATGTTCGGGAGTTTGCGACGTGCCGCTTCTTCTTCCCATTCTTTGCTGTAATTGTTTCCTTCAAATCGGATGGGTTCGGATTCAATAATATGTTTACGGAGGACCTTAACGACGGCCTTTGTAAAATCCTTAGTTTTGGATTTTTCTGCTTCTATTTCGGCATGGAGTATATCCAGAGCATCTGCTACCGCGGTATTCAGAACCGTGTTCGCCAGAGAAACCGAGGCTGATGAGCCGATTGCCCTGAATTCAAATTTCGAACCGGTAAAGGCAAAGGGCGAAGTGCGGTTACGGTCCGTATTGTCACGCATAATCGACGGAAGTTGACCGATTCCCAGGTCGATGATGTAATCCTTGACGGCCTCGCTGGTTTTCTTTTCCTTTATGTCGTTCAGAATCTGGCTGAGACGTTGCCCGAGGAAAACCGAAATAATTGCCGGCGGGGCCTCGTTTGCGCCAAGACGGTGGTCATTGCCAGCTGATGCAATAGTCATACGCATAAGGTCGCCATGCTTGTACACAGCCCGGAGTGTCGCTACCAGGAATACCAGGAATTGCAGATTTTCTTCCGGAGTGTCACCGGGGTCGAGAAGGTTGTTACCTTCGGAATCCGCTATGGACCAGTTATTGTGTTTTCCGCTTCCGTTTACACCGGCGAATGGTTTTTCATGCAGCAGTAATGCCAGACCGTGACGGTTTGCTACTTTTTTCAGAACTTCCATGATGATCTGATTACGGTCGGCGCCCACGTTTGCTTCGGCAAAAATCGGAGCGATTTCAAACTGATGGGGTGCAACCTCATTATGACGGGTTTTTGCGGGAACGCCCAGTTTGTAAAGTTCTGATTCAGAATCCTGCATAAAAGCGAGCACCCGTTCTTTTATCGAACCAAAATAGTGGTCATCCAACTGCTGTCCTTTTGGTGGAGGTGCTCCGAGTAATGTGCGCCCTGTAACCTGAAGATCAGGACGAAGATTTAAGAAAGTTTTATCGATGAGAAAGTATTCCTGCTCGGTACCGATGGTAGTGATAACGCGTGTTGCCGATGTGTTACCGAAAAGTTTCAGCATTTTCAGTGCCGATTTGGATATGGCCTCCATAGAGCGGAGAAGGGGTGTTTTTTTATCAAGCGCTTCACCATGGTAACTGATAAATACAGATGGTATACAGAGAATGCCTCCCTTAGGACCTTCAACGATAAAAGCCGGACTGGAGGGATCCCACATCGTATAACCGCGTGCTTCAAATGTCGTCCTGGCACCGCCACTTGGAAAGGAGGATGCATCCGGTTCCCCCTGAACAAGCTGATTTCCGCGGAAACGTTCCAGAACGTGCCCGTCATCCACTTCCAGGAATGCGTCATGTTTTTCAGCAGTGAGACCGGTTTGCGGTTGGAACCAGTGTGTGAAATGTGATACACCTTTACTGATGGCCCATTCTTTCATCGCATGCGCTACCGTGTTTGCGATATTTATGTCAAGTTTTTCACCTCTTCGGATTGTGTCACGCAGCTTTACATATACGTCTTTTGGTAAACGGTCGCGCATAACCTTATCATCGAAGGTGTTAACTCCAAAATACTCGGTAGCACTTCCATTGTTCTTTAAGTTCTTGATAGATCCGTTAGAGGCAATCTTTAGCAGGGCTTCCTGCCTGAGTGATTTAGATGACATAATTCAAATCTCCTGTTTGGTCTTTGGATTTGGTTAATTATACATGAATTGCTTTACATTTTTTATTAAAAATCTATTCCCAGCTTAATCCATAAACTGTTATCTAATCCGTTTAGAAGCGGCAATTTCGAATAGATGATAACCTGCTTTTGCATATATTTCATATTTATAATCAGCTTCATTGTTAAATTCCGAGAAATCATAGGTGTACAGGGTTGCTCCCACTGCGCTGGCCACCGGTCCGGTGGGAAGCGCAACTTCAAGGAAAGGATCGGTTTCAAAAAAGGGGGAGTCGGCACCGAAGTTAACGTTAGAATACCAAAGACCAAAAGAAATGGCATTGTAACTGGCACCGACGGACCCCTGTAGTGCAACTCCATCAAATTGTTTCACGCCACGCCATACATAAGTTGAGGTAGCCGTGAAATTTCCTGAGTATTCCATCACCTGTGCTTTGACAGGTTCGTTAAAAATGAATGGTATAAACAATACACTATATATAAAAGTGCGTATATATCGTTTCATTTTAGTTTCCGGTATTTGTAGTAAATCGTATCATGTTTTTATTGTTTATCATGCTCATAAGCGGCTGATGCGAACCAGCCTTACTGGGTTATAAAAAGCTGGAATCCGTAGTATCCTTCCATGCCGTGTTCACCGATATCCAGTCCGCGCAGTTCTTCCTCTTCAGTAACGCGCAGACCGACGGTTTTCTTGATTAGATAGAACATAAAAAGACCAATACCAAATGCCCAGGCAAATCCGACTGTCACCCCAAGCAGTTGGATGCCGAGAAGGCTCCAGCCGCCCCCATAGAAAAGTCCGCCGTCCAGAGCAAAAAATCCGACAGCGATCGTACCGAATGCACCACAGACCCCGTGAACGCTCACGGCGCCGACAGGATCATCAATGCGTAACACGCGATCGATGAAAAGTACACTGACGACAACAATGGTTCCCGCTATCAGACCGATGAACAACGAGGCGAGAGGAGAAACGGATGCACAACCGGCTGTAATGGCGACAAGACCGGCAAGGGCACCGTTAAGGGCCATGGAACCGTCCGGTTTTTTAAAAATAGCCCAGGACGTCAGCATTGCCGCGACGGCTCCACCGGCTGCAGAAAGGTTGGTGGTTACAGCAATACGTCCGATATCACCGTCGCCAAAGGTCGTGCTGCCGGGATTGAAACCGAACCAGCCAAACCAGAGGATAAATACACCAAGTGCGGCAAGTGTGATATTGTGTCCGGGTATGGCCTTGGTTGAGCCGCCGCCGTTATATTTGCCGATGCGGGGTCCCAGTATAATAGCCCCGGCCAGGGCAAGCCAGCCTCCTATCGAATGGACGACGGTAGAACCTGCAAAATCAACGAATCCAAGGTT
>CAYPHA010000090.1:0-17268 GCA_964410215.1 uncultured Calditrichota bacterium
TTCGGATGAACAGGAACTGCTGAGCACATATCTTGAGGAGGGCGGTTCCCTCTTTGTCAGCGGTTCGGAAATAGGCTGGGATCTGGGCAGATCCACGCAGCCCTTTCGTGACCGGCAATTTTATAAAAACTATCTGAAGGCAGAATATGCCGGCGATGATGCAGGGAATTATTCTATTAACGGTGTATCTGCGACACTGTTCGAAGGCCTGGCATTTAGCTATGGTACCAGCAGCGCACTGTATATTGAAGATTATCCTGATTACCTCAGAACCGCTGGAAATTCCAGTGCCTGCCTTAAATATGGCAACGGGCGCAATGCCGCTGTCTGTTTCAGCGGTACCTTCGGCAGCAGCAACACGACCGGTAATCTGGTCTACCTGGGTTTTCCCTTTGAAACCATTGTCGGCAGTGAAAAGAGAACAGAAGTTCTGCATCGTGTAATCGATTATTTCCAGCAAAATCCTACAACAATACCTGAAAGGTCTGCACCCCATATAGCTGAAACCATGATTCTATACCAGAACTATCCTAATCCGTTTAATCCGGTGACGACCATCCGTTATACTGTTGGGGCGTATGGCAATACGCCCCAACGTGTGGATTTGACCATTCACAATATACTGGGGGAAAAAATCGCCACCCTCGTTTCCGGAAAACAACCGCCAGGTATCTATTCAGTACAATGGAATGCCGCAGGAATGGCCAGCGGTATTTATTTTTATACACTTACAACAGATCAGGTTTATTCGATAACAAAGAAACTGGTAGTCCTTCGCTAGTAAACAAAGCATATTGTGGTTTTTCACCGGATCCGTATGCACCGCAGAAATATATCCCGCTGCTGCGATACCGAGGTTGACAACATTCCACATGGCATTGAACTGGTGAAAATACTTCGTCTCCCCCCCCCGGATTTGAAATTGCCATGTGCCCCAACCATAATATTTCCCGCCGCCCAGGAACCGAGTACCAGCATGGCGGTCCGGTTAATCTCCAGGCGCTCCTGCTGGAAGCTCTGCAGCTTGACACTGAAGTCCTCTCCTGCAGGAAGCAGCTGTATCAGCAGAAAGAACAAAAAGAAAAATACGCTATATGGTCTTATTTTTATATTATGCATTATATTTTTACTGATTTCTTCTGATTTATATCTCGTAATATCTAATCTGTCGATATTTACGCCAAATCAAACTGAAAATAGATGCTATTTATAATTAAAAATTATATCGAAATATTTCATTCAATTCAGCATTTTCCACAGTCGTTTTATTCCAATGCGCCTATTTTGTATTTTTTACTTTTTATTTTTTATTATTACTCCGCAGACTTATTTTAACACATACTTCTTGACCTATCTATAACATACATATAAGGAGGCCGCCAATGCACTATGCCAACCTCGGACGATCGGGACTGAAGGTCAGCCGGTTATGCCTCGGCACTATGAATTTCGGTCCGGAAACTACCGAACCGGACAGCCATAAAATAATGGACCGTGCCCTGGACCTGGGCATCAACTTTTTCGACACGGCCAATGTTTACGGCTGGAAGCTGGGCGAAGGCATTACGGAAAACATTATCGGGCGATGGCTGAAAAAATCCGGTAAACGGGATGAATTCGTTCTGGCGACCAAATGTTACGGTAAAATGGGAGAAGGGATCAATGACCAGGGCCTGTCCGCCTACCATATCCGCGAGGCCTGTGAAGACAGTCTGAAACGCCTGCAGACGGACCATATTGACCTGTACCAGATGCATCATGTCGACCGAAGCACCCCCTGGGAGGAAATCTGGCAGGCCATGGAACACTTGGTCCGTGAAGGAAAGGTCTTGTATACCGGCAGCAGTAATTTTGCTGGCATTAACATCGTGCAGGCGCAATACGAGGCGAAACAGCGGCATTTCATGGGACTGGTTTCGGAACAGAGCCTGTACAATCTGCGGGCACGGACGATTGAACTGGAAGTGATCCCCGCCTGCAGGGACTTTGGTCTGGCGCTGCTTCCCTGGGGCCCCCTCGGAAGCGGACTGCTTGGTGGAATTCTCGGCAATGAAGACAAAGCCAGAAGAAAGGCCGCGACCCTGGAGAAATCCATAAAAAAGCACCATGCTCAGATCGAGCAATACGAAGCGTTGTGTAAAAATATAGGCGAAAAACCGGCCGATGTCGCCCTGGCCTGGCTGCTCAGGAACCCCGTCGTCACCGCACCGATTATCGGTCCGCGCACCATGGAACAACTCGAAGGCAGCCAGCATGCCCTGGAAATCGAACTGGATGAAGACATCGTGCAGAAGCTGGATGACATCTGGCCGGGACCCGGCGGGCAGGCACCGGAGGCCTATGCATGGTAAGCGTTCTGCATTGCTGATAGACGGTATGGGATTTAGAATCCGGCTGCGGCTTGTTTCTTTTCATGTTCAAGTAGCCAACGTTTGCGTTCCAGGCCGCCGCCGTAACCGGTCAGGGTGCCATCCTTGCCGATCACCCGGTGACAGGGTATGATGATGGCAATCCGATTCGCCCCGTTCGCGGACGCCACCGCTCGTACGGCTTTGGGTTTGTTTATCTTTTCCGCCTGTTGCTGATAGGAAATGGTCTGACCGTATGGAATGGTTTGTAAAGATTCCCAAACAGCCTTTTGAAATTCTGTACCGGGTGTTTCAAGCTTTACATCGAAGGTTTTGCGCTGTCCATTGAAGTACGCGGCTATTTCCTTTTTCGCCTGTTTTATATGGTTATTTTCTCCGGCAATGATCCGGGACTTCAGACGTCGCTGCAGATCTTCAAATTCCGTTTCCAGCATCCGCCGGTCGACAAACTCGAGCAGGCAGACGCCCGCTTCCGTTGCGCCGACAAACATCGGGCCGAGCGGTGTCGTCAGCCGGCTGATCAGAATGACCGTTTTCGCGCTGCTGTCGCCGGGCGACCGGCCGATAAGCTTCTTGTAGGTATACCCAAAGCCGCTGAGCGATTCATATCCCGCGTCGAAGGTTGTCTCTGTCACGCGTTTTCCCTCCTTCCTTTCCTTATACGCATTATTCATCCATGAGATAACATACAACTATTGCACTGTCAGCCACAACCGAAAAATGAACGGCTAATTCTTTTTTCAGGATTTTGTCCGTACAACCATTTCTCGGGGACACGATGAAATACGTATGCCTGCTTATTTCTTTGGTCGCACAAGATTGTGATCGATCAGCATCCGGAAGGAGTCTTTCATCGTTTCTTCCAGCGGTCTGTATTGAACACCCAGTTTTTCCCTGCTCTTGCTGTTGTCCGCTTTCCAGGGCAGATTCACATTGTTCCGGACATATTTCCTCGTAATCGCTTTATTAACCATCGGCCCGATGAACATGAGCAACCATTTCGGCAGGGCTTTTTGCGGAACGGGATAGGTGTCACCGTATGCTTTATGCAATATTTCCGCCACTTCCAGGAAAGAACTGTTATGGGCACAGTTGATATAACGGCCCTCCGCCTCCGGTGTAAATCCGCCCAGATAATGCGCCATGGCCACATCCCTGACATCGACAAAGCCCATGCCGATGTTGGGTACACCCATCTTCAGGGTGCCGTCGCCCAGTTGTTTCAGCAGGTTCATGCTTTCCGAAGTCGCCGCCTGCGGATTCAGCGCCGGTCCCATGACCATGCAGGGATTGATCACGACAAGATCCCAGCGCTCCTGTCCCTTGTTTATTTTCCAGGCTTCCTGTTCGGCCAGTGTTTTCGAATAGGAATAGGGTTGATAATCCAGGGATGCCGTGGTATTCCAGATCTCTTCCGTGAACACACCATCCGGCGTATCATCCAGATCCTTACAATCCGTGTAGATAGCGGCACAACTGCTGGTCAGCACCACCCGTTTAACGGAGGCCGTTTTATCCGCCTGTTCCAGCACATTTTTTGTTCCGGATACCGCCGGATCGATCAGTTCCTTCTGTGGATCTTTAACATCGAGTGTAAACGGTGAAGCCGTGTGAAAAACCAGTTCGCAGCCTTCCATCGCCTGCGCATACGAGCCCTGTTCAAGCAGGTCTGTTTTAAAATAGCGGATCTGCCCTTTAGCCTGATCCGCGATGGCATCCAGGTGCTTCAGCTTTTCTTTTGCATCCGGATTTCGCACGGCGGCGTGTACGGTCAGTCCTTCTTCCAGCAGTTTTTTCACCAGCCATCCGGCCACATATCCGGTCGCGCCGGTGACCAGGACGGGTTTTGATTTGTCAATGGTTGTCATCGTTCGCTTTCTCTTTTATTAATACACAGGTGCTCTTAACGATACAATCCTCCTTATCTATTCCTGTAATCGTGAAGGATCTGTCTTTTATGACACTTTATATCAGACAAGATTACATGATTTACAGGATTCATTTTTCTGCAATCAATTTGATATTTACAGGTAATAATGATTTATCCTAAAAATATGGTATTTAATTATAAAGAGCCATAAATGGAGCGTTTTCGTAAACACGATATACTATATTGTAAACTCTGTTTACATAATATGGCCTATATGCGTCATGATTTTTGTCTTCCGGGCTGGTTTTACGGCATTGGCACGGGAATTGAACCATCCGGGGCAGGAGTCAGAGTATCAGGAAAGGAGACGTCATGGATACGCATACGATCAGAAATACAGTGTTCGGCATGCTGATTTTCGCCCTGCTGGCGGGAACCGCACAGGATGCCACGGCCCAGCGTCCGGCCAAACGCGGTGAGCGTCATATTGATAAAAAACGCACGGAAGAGACCGCGGTAAGGAGAGATCGAATCAAAAAGCAAGCCGACCGGCAAACAGTCCGAAAAGACCGCGCGTCCAAACCCGCCCGGTCAAAGGCTAACTATACCAAACCGAAAAACCGGAAACAGGATTACCGAGAATACGACAGGAAGCGCAAATCCTATACACCGGACAGAGGTCAGTCGTATAAAAACCGTTACTACAAACGTCATCATCCGTCCAGGAAGACATGGCACCGCAAAAGCTACCGCAGACCGGTATGGTCGGATTATCGTCGACCGGGATATTACTATCCAAGGATTGGGATGCATGTTTCCCTGCTGCCGCGCGGTTATTTTTCCTTCCGGATCGGCAATCTCCGGTTTTACAGCTACCAGGGTGTGTACTACCGTTATAACCCGGCGCTGCGGGTGTATGTAGTGGTCAATAAGCCACCCATAAAAACAACCTATACCTCCGCAACCTGGGACCGGATAACGCTGATGGACGGTTCGACGATTGAAGGGGTTTATCTCTACACGGAAAACGACATCGTCATGTTTGAGGTGGGCGATGCGCTGCTGGAGATTCCTGTGAGCGAGATAAGGATTCTGGCCTTTTCCGATCGCTAAATTAGACGAGACAGACACAGATCTTTCTCATCGCTTTCCTTTTGCTGCCGGGTGGATTCTAGGTTCACCCGGTTTACATTTCAGGTATCAGTTTGACAGGATAACAAGATATACAGGATTTAATTTCAGATCATAACATCGATTAACGTTAACAATGATTGTGTCCGCTTTGTCATACAAAAATTACTTTGTGTCCGATATTTTGAACTTACCGGACACAAATGCATATACATATCAAATTAGTTGTGCGCTTTTAACAGCTGCACCGGTATGCTTAAAAACCTGTTTTCATCTGAGCTCCCCGGCCAATACCAGATCTTGTCTGCTTTCTAGCGGATACGCAGTAATAAGTAACATATTTCTCATTTTCGAACTATGCATTTCATTTTTGGTTTGCCGTTTCATACGAAACCCAGATTTGAAAGTAAATAATTTACACGCTCATACGCATCACGCTGAATCCGGTCCCTTTCTTCCTCATCCGTAATCCCCTCGAAATTAACGATGTGTACGGGCCCGGTATGATCAGGCGAGGCAAATTTTACTGCAATTTTTCTTGAAAGTCTATTTAAAGGCATTGGAAATGAATATGCTTTAAAAGGCCGAAATTTATGTTTGAGGTCGCCGCAAGGCGAGCGAGTTCAAATTTCGGCAGGGCTTTTTGTTACTTCCCCGTTTATGCGGGGACAAGCTTTGGCCAGTCAAAAAGTAAAAAGACGATTTGGCTTCTACTTCCCGTTTTCCATAATCTTCTTTTGTGACCATTGGGATTCAATCACCTCTTTCCTTAAAAATTCAGCAGCCTCCTCACCGCGCCCCTTGTTGCTCATTAGATCCAGGTACAGTTGAATGGGCGAAACGACCTTTACGCCTGCAACGGTTTCTGCTCCGTAAAATACACCTTCATCATAAGGAGAGAGCAGCGTAACGTTCGGCCCGCTGCTGACCGGTTTAAGCTTCAAATCAGTGGCCAGTTTTTCAACATCGCTATCCACATAGGCATATACCCTATTGTATCGCGTGTAGGGGGCAAGACGTGCTGCACCGGAAAACATCGTTAAGGCATATTTTGTATTCGATTTCTTACCGTATTCCGATATTTCTTTTTCAAGCTCTTCTGTGCTTTTTAAAGAGTAAAAATCATATTGTTTGTTTTTGGTATAGCTATACTGCGTTTGCCAGTCCTTTAGCAACTCATCCCAGGCCCTTAATGTAAAGCCTGTCTTAGATGCCGTTATCCACTCCATAGCCTCCAGCTGTTGTTTCACATTGGAGACCATCCCCAGACTCACACCCGCTTCTTTGCTCAGATCCTGCACCTTCCATACATGACCAGGATTGTTCAGGATAACCCGCAGCAGGCGTTCAGCTTTTGGATAATACAAAGATTTCAACAGTCTTTTTTCCAGCTGCTTATTGGCTTTGCCTTCTTTTTCTATGTGTATGTTCTTAAATGATATAAAACAATTACCGGAAAGATCGATATATCCGATGCCGGCTTCTTTGCATACAGCGGCTGATTTTTGTGATATATAGGGTGCGATAATAAGGCCAGAGGCGTTCGGCATGAAACCCAGATAGCGCAGCAGCTGATTCACACCTTCGCGTACAAAGCGCACCTCTCCCCGGTTTTTAACTTCCACGACGATATCAGGAAAATTTTTTTGAGCTCGTTCTATGAGGTACTTGAAATATACCAAAATTTAAGGAGAATGGTAAAATTCGTTAGATAAGATTACTTCTGAAACATTTGTTGAACGTTCGTTTAAGATATGTTATAAATACAATAATAATTCTACCACAGATGTAATGATTGTATCATCATTCATACAACCTCCTCGTCCAGTCAAGTTTAGTTTAATCTCTTCGATTAACGTATCCGGGGCCAGAACGGTGATGGCTTCATGCCAGCCCAGGATCCAGGTGATGAGCTCAGGAGAGAGGGGCACCTGTAAGGTCAACAGAAGATCACCGCTTTCTTGACCGTTCATAGTGAAATGGTCGAGCCAGCGGTAAATACTGATTATATATTTTACCTTGTATTTTAAAACGTATCTTTTTAAATTTACCTTGTATTTTAAAAAGAAGACTTATGAAGCGTTTTATTATCGACAAACTTTTAAACTGGAAAACCAGCACGAACAGAAAACCGCTAATTCTTCGTGGCGCACGTCAGACAGGTAAAACAACAGCCGTTCGTATGCTTGGCGAACAGTACTTTCAAGGCCGATTTCACTCCGTGGATCTCGAAAAACGGCCGGACTGGCATATCATTTTTGAAAAGAACCTTGAACCCGGTCGTATATTATCCGAACTGGAGCTGGTTTTAAACGCCTCGATTAAACCGGGACAGGATCTCTTATTCCTCGATGAAATTCAAAGCTGCCCACGGGCCCTGATGGCCTTACGCTATTTTTATGAAGAATTACCCGAATTACACGTCATCGCCGCAGGTTCATTACTGGAATTTGTCTTAAGGGATATCTCTTTTCCCGTTGGACGTGTTCAGTTTTTAAACATGTTTCCGATGACCTTCGCTGAATTTTTACTGGCCTGTGAAAAGGATAAACTGGCTGCCGTATTAAGTACTTCAAGCCGGCATTATTCGGAGAATGTGCATAATCTTTTGCTGGATGAATTGCGGATCTACTTTTTTACCGGCGGAATGCCGGAATGTGTTCACTCTTTTGCTGAAAAAAGAAAACTCCGGGAAGTTTTTGATATTCAGGATCAGTTAATCCAAACGTACCGGGCTGATTTTTCCAAATATGCACCTTTTGCCGATAAACGCTGTCTGGATGCTGTGCTGACAAATACGGCGAAAATGGTGGGTCAACAGATAAAATATACCCGCTTAACAAATGATTTTACACCGCCGACAAATAAAAAAGCGTTTGATCTGTTAAATATGGCACGCGTTATTCATAAAATTCCTTCGGCCTCACCGGGTGGTTTGCCTTTAGGGGCCTCCTCCTCTGGTAAACGGTTTAAGGCCATTATGGCCGATATCGGGCTTATGCAGAAATTGTGTGGCATACAGTACAAGGAAACGATGAGCACATCAGATTTAATGGATATGTTCAGGGGTGCCCTTGCGGAACAATTTGTCGGCCAGGAACTGCTTGCGGCAGGACAGAATGAGCTGTGTTACTGGTCGCGTGATGCGAAAAGCAGTTCTGCGGAAGTGGATTATCTTATTGAAAATAAAGGTATGGTTTTACCCATGGAAGTTAAAAGCGGTCCATCCGGAAAACTGAAAAGCATGCATTTATTGTTAAACAGCCATCCCAACGTACCAACCGGTTATGTGTTATCTACAGGTCCCTACTCCGAAATTCCGGATCAGAAACTTACCTTTTATCCGCTTTACAGTGTGAGTCAATTAATTGAACAATAAAAATCCAACTTCGTGACCCTCCCGGCTTGTCCGGCCAGTCAGGCTGGAGCTGCCAGATACACTGGCCCGACGAGCTTGCCGGAATGTTCTAAACCCCGGGCTCAATTAAGAATTAAGAATTGAGAATAAAGAGGAAAACAAAGGACACCTGATCCTTGATGCCACGGTAGCGCCAGCTGACCTAAAATATCCTACAGATCTGGACCTGCTCAATTAAGCCCGGGGAAAAAAGTGAGCAGCTGATCGATTTACTCTATATTCCCGAAAAAGGGAAAGTCAAACCCCGTACCTACCGCATAAAGGCTCGTAAGGCCTGTCTCAGCTGTGCCGACACGATTTACGGTACACGGGAAAACAGAGCCTACATGAAAGCGCACAATATCATCTACACCGGAACAGCGTTGGGACGCCGTCCTAAGAACCTGGACAAAGAAAGCAACGATCAGGAGAAAAAACGTAAGAAGTAAGCCAGACAACGTTCCTGCAGGGAGTGATGCAATTAAAAAAAGCCTCAGATCGAGAATGTCGTTTTTCACTGAGGCTTCTGTATCAGAAAAGGGATGATTATTTTTATACTTCAAGCATGCCTTCGATGCCAAAGTTTTGGTAAATGCCTTTTGTAATATTGTGCAGCATCTCGTTATAGTTTTTAAGCGGTTCACCCATACCCATATTATCGACGACGGTCCGGAAGGGTTTTTCGCCTTTTGGTTTTTCAATCAGGGCCAGTACTTCATCAGCAACTTGCTGGGGATCCTGGGCAGTATTCTGTTTCAGGGCGCCCTCAAAACTTTCCAGCATCCCCTTCGGATCGCGCATGGAAGCGACTACTTTATGACCTTTTTGCAGCAGTGTATGGGTGATCATTTACCAAAACCACCACTTGCGCCGGTGGGTTTTTCGGATAATTAGAAGTCTTTGTATTTAACCTTAGTGCCGTTTCTAATAAACAAGAAATTTAGAATTGGGATGTATTTCCAGCCAATCAGCCCAGGACATCTTTGAAAACTTTAATATGGGTAATTCGCGCCCCACATAGGTTCCGCCAATACTTCTTAAATTACCTTCTTCATGAAAAGGGAACCACATACTTTCCGTCTGGTAGTCATACAATATAAACGTTTCGATATAAACCCAGCCACTGGCGCTGAGAGTTAAAACCTGATCATCAATTTCTCGACTGTACACGGCAGCCAGATCTTTAAGCGGTCAGTAAACCGAGGAAAAATATGTATCACCAATATGATCATTAACAATTTCAAATCTTAGCAGTGTGCTGATAGGATAGGCACGTTGTTCACCATTAAAATCCACCCCGATGATGGAAAAATCCCCGTCTTCAGCCGGGAATCCCCTCTCGCCTGCCCTTAGAAATTCCGGATCATTTAAGGGTTGAATAGCATTTGGCCCCAAACCGAAGCGGAAAAAATCCGGATTCATATTCCAGGTTTGCACAGCATGGGTTATATCCCATTTTTTACCCGTTCTATCTTCTATATAGATCGTTTCAGTACTGTCATTATTGACTCTCTGCGTAATTTTCGGGCCTTCATTGGATGAGCAGGATACAATGGTTGCAATACAATAAACAGAGATGATATAAAATATTCTTGTTTTCATGTATACATATTAATACACAGATATCACAAAAATTCACCAGAAGAATAAATTTTTGATAAAACATTGTTAGAGAAAGAATTAATATATTTCAATAGTATAAAGTATGCTGAACAGAAGATTCAATTTTGAATTATTCAGACTAATAAAAAAATTGGACGAAAAATTTAATAAAAACTAAATTTCTCCCAAGAACAGTGCCTGGTAGTTGAAATGGAAAGTAGGATTGCCATGCACTTCCATTAATAGAACCTGGTTGATATCTTACCCCCTGACCGCTTTTATTTTATATCATAGAATTAACCCTAAGATTAGTTTAATGAGCTAGTGCACTTTTTATACGAGTTTCATTGTTCCATATTTGGGTCATATTGATACGCTCATACGCATCACGCTGAATCCGGTCTCTTTCTTCCTCATCCGTGATGTCTTCGAAATTAACAATGTGTACCGGTCCGGTATGATTTGGCGGGGCAAATTGTTACTTCCCCTCTTATGCAGGGACAAGCTTTGGCCAGTCAACTTGTAAATGTTCGTTTTAGATATGTTATAAATACTATTATAATTCTAACACAGATGTAATGATTGCATCATCATTCATACAATTTCCTGGTCTGGTCAAGTTTATGTTTAATCTCTTCGATTAGCGTATCCGGGGCCAGAACAGTGATGGCTTCGTGCCAGCCCAGGATCCAGGTGATGAGCTCAGGTGAGAGGGGCACCTGTAAAGTCAACAGAAGATCACCGTTTTCATTGACCTCCGTTTTCTGACTGGGATGCCAGCTGCGATTTATAAAATAGTCTGCGTAATCGGCGGCGATCCGCAGTGTCACCTCAACCGACTCCCCCTCAAACACACCAAAACGGTCCCGGCGAAAGGCTTCCCTGTCAAACATGGGTTTCCGTTTATATTGACTTTGCAATACTTTTACCGATTGAACTCTCTGCACCACCATCGAAATGTTTTTTGCATACCTTTTATGGTAAGCGGCTACATAGATGGTACCATGATATGAAAACAACATATGGGGATATACGACATAGGACTTACTCCGGATCTGATTAATGGACTTATATTCCACTTGTATCCACAGTTTTTGCTGAATGGCTGTTATAAACTGCTCAATAAGCTGGTCGTAATCACGATAATCGAACGATCCGTAATTCTGGTCCCAGATCACCTCATGCGAGCTGCCCGCGTCCCAGAAAATGTCACCGGGAATCATGCGCTCCAGCTTGTCAATAACCGATTCCAGACTGGAAGCCACGGCCGTGTTTCTGAATTCTTTCAAATAAGATTTAAGGATGTACAGGGAAAGGATTTCATTTTCCTTAATCACCGGCGGCAGCATACGACGATAATCCCTTGGAAACGACCAGGCATGTTCCCGGCGAAGGCGTTTTTCACTTATGAGTGGAATGCCGGCATTGAGGATGGCATTGATATCCCGCTGTATGGTGCGCAGGCTTACGCTTCCTTCAAACATGTCATACAGTTCGGAGGCTGATAATTTACGGGCCATGCTGAATTGTTCTAATATTTTTATGATGCGTTGTATTTGTGATAGCTCAGCCATTTTCATTCCTCGCAATTCTACTAACTTTTTCCAAACAATACTATTATTAACGACATCATGTGACGTTTTATAAGTTATAATTATAATAAAAGAAAGGAGAACAATGAATACTTCCAATCAAAATAATGGTTTCTTCCATCTTGAAACGGTACATGATTTTGTGCTTAATACCCTTGAAAACACCGGTACTATCTTTTCAAAAGATGTTTTCGCACTGATGCTGCCGGTTATACCTGATTCGTTCCTGCTTACTTTTGTCAAAAAAATACTGCAGCGGACAGACGCTTTAAAAATGAACGTTTCCTACCTGTCCGAATCACTGGAATCGGGTGAAGACGATTGCAGGGAAGTCATTGAAGAACTGTTTGGGAAAAAGGCTATACGTAAAAGGTATGAAAAACATCTGATTAACGCCTTCAGGAAGTCTATTCGTACAATGAAACAGGAGCACAATGAAAAAGACCGGCGTATCCATGAAATAAGCACTATTTTCAACCTCTCCGAAATTGAAACACGCATATTGAACCTGTTTTTTCTAAAAGAAACGGATATGCGGGTGAGCAACCTGGTTAGCGCGCTTAATGACCATTTTTCCCTGTGCACAAATGACCTGATAGAAAAAAATACAAGTATCTTGCTCTCATGTAGTGCGAACGAAATTCGTCGTGCTTTTGCCTGGAATTCCAATCTGATCCGTTCAAGAATACTGGACGAAGAACGCGACCTGAGCAAAGAAATAGAGGACTACCTGCTGGGGTTGAATGATAAGCCCCTTCTTCAGAATTATTATATGGAATACGAAGGGGCCATTTTATCACCTGAAAGTTATTTTATTTCTCCGGAAGCTCTTTCTATAATCCGGGACTTGTTTTACAGTAAACCGTCCAACCAGGCAATCCATATTTTACTTCATGGGAAACCGGGCACCGGCAAAACCGCCTTTGCCCGAACACTCAGCGCTCACATCGATGTACCCCTGTATGAAATAAAAAACATGGATGACAGTTACCGGAAACAGAATACGCATGATTTCCGTTTGCGGGCATTACAGGCATGCAGCAATATGGTGGATTCTGAAAAGGCCGTCATTCTCATTGATGAGGCCGATACTTTGCTGAATACGATACCACGTTTTTTCATGTTTAAGGAGACAACGGAAAAAGGACTGATTAATACCGTTCTCGACCATAGCAGCACGTTCAATATCTGGATTATAAATTATCCCGATGCGATGGATGAAAGCACGTTGCGTCGCTTTGATTATACCCTGGAATTCAGGCCGCTTACGCATCAGCAGCGTGAAAAAATATGGCAGTCGTTATTAAAAAAAGCCGGTTTACTAAAATCAATCGATCCCAAACAGGTATCACTCCTGGCGGGCATGTATGAACTCAGCGCCGGGAAGATAGCAAAAGCCGTTAAAAATACGGCTGCGATTTATCAAAAAAACCCGGAAACGTACTGCATATCCGATGCTCTGGAAACGTTCTTACAGTCCTACGCATCGCAGAGTAAAACGGGGCTGTCCATGGTCCGGCAAACCAACCGGCATTCCTCCAAACAATTTACCTTAAAAGGTCTGAACACAGACACGGACCTGACACAGACCATAGGAATGGTGAAGCAGTTTATCCGGAAGCAACAAAATCGTAACAATATCGAACCTCAAAACTTCAACATGTTGTTTTATGGTCCATCCGGTACCGGTAAAACTCAATTTGCCCGCTATCTCGCCCGGACAATGGATAACAAACTAATCCTTAAAACAGCCGCTGATTTGCTCAGTCACTGGGTCGGCATGACTGAAAAACAAATCCGTGAGGCGTTTCAGGAAGCCGAACAGGAGAACGCCATACTGTTCTTTGATGAAATTGACTCTCTACTTCTGTCCCGCAGCCAGGCCGGTCATTCCTGGGAAGTGACTCAGGTAAATGAATTGCTGACCTGCATGGAACAATTTAAAGGTATCTTTCTGGCCGCCACGAATTATAAGGACCTGATGGACCATGCCGCCATGCGTCGATTCATGCTGAAAATTCATTTTGACTATCTTACCGGGGAAGGTAATATACTATTTTACAGGCGTTATTTTTCTGACCTTGTCAATACAAATTTGCTACCTGCAGAAAATAAAATGATCCAATCGTTACATTTCCTTACACCGGGGGATTTCAATGTTATCAGAGCACAATATAGCTATATGGAAATTAAGCATCTGACACACATGATCCTGATAGATGCGCTAAAAAAGGAAATCAAAAATAAAAAAATATACACCAATCCCATTGGTTTTAATTAAAAATATTATTTAAATTGAAGGACAACCTTCATAGTACACTGAAAATGACTATAAAAAAGCTCGTTGAACATTATTTGCACCGCAAGGAAGAATCAAAAACGGATTTGGTTCGGCAGATGGGCTACCGGAATATCAACAAAGGGTTGCGGCGGCTCGATGAATGCCTCGCCACTGGCCGCTGTACCGAAGTGTTTCTGAAAACACTGGCCCGGGTACTGGATACGGATCTGTGCATGATACGGTCCGCTCTTTGGGAAACACGAAGGAACGTTGAAGCGCGGGAGGAGGCATCCCGGAGACGTCACTTTCGTCCTCATATCCGGATTCTGCACAGTCTGAAGGTTCCGGTAAATATCACGGCCGTGGCTTTTGCGGGTATCCACTGCTTCAAGGTGATACCCACAGACCGGGAGCTGATCAGGAAATCCCTGTGGGAGCAGATTGAAGAAGCCCGTGAAATCATTCAACAGCACTTTATCAGAAGCGAAGGCCGGTGCCCCCTGTTCGGCAGAATTACCGGCTACCGGTATTTTTACAGCTTTGATGAATGGGTTGAGCTGGATACGGAGGGCACGCTTCTGGGTTACCACCAGGGGAAAAGCATACTGCCGACAGCCACCCTTAAGATCGGGGGCAGGCTGACCGGTAAGGGGATCCCCGGGAAGAATGAATTATCTTTTCTATGGTCTAATGGTCGCACATTTAAAGCCGAAACCTGATATACGTCCAAAAGGATAGATTATTAATAATCAAACCAGATTATTTTGCTGAATCGGGATTTAAATCCTTTTGTTAATAAAATTATGACTTTTCCATGGAAACAAATACATACTGATCTGGAAATAGTCGATGTGGATTTTAAGGTGACCTTAAGGAAAAATCGTAGAAATTCAGGCGAGTGGAATGGCTAAAATTCTGATTGTCTGAGTCCCGACTTGTCGGGACGAGTTTCAGAATTTTAATGGAACGAGCCGTAAAATTTCAAGATTTTTTCTTACAGTCTAGATTTCTTTGGTACTTTCTGTATCATGACAGAAAGTACAATAGTGTCATCTTAGAAAGTAAGTCAGCTCTCACGTTTTGCGGGCCAAAAACTGTTATGAAAAATTGATTAGTTAAAATACCTAGACAAGTATGTCTGGAAATAAATTTGAATATATCCATCCAAAAATTTATTGAAGAAGTATGCGTTATCTAACGAAGAGTAGATTTCAGACCGCCCTGGAGTGCCCCACAAAGCTGTATTATTATGGCAAACAGGAATACCCCAGCACCAAAGATGAAGACACCTTTCTGCAGGCACTGGCCGAAGGCGGTTTCCAGGTGGGCGCCCTGGCCAAATGCTATTATCCGGACGGCATCGATATCACAGAACCGGATCATGAAAAGTCGCTGGAGCAAACTAATGCGCTTCTGCAGCGGGAAGAGGTTACCATTTTCGAAGCCGCGGTTCGTTATGAGAACCTGTTCATTCGTGTCGATATCCTGCAGAAAAAAGGCAATGACATCCAACTGATCGAAGTCAAAGCCAAGTCCTTTGATCCCAATGAGGACACTTTTTTAACCAAAAACAGCGATTACCTATTAAAAAACTGGCATCCTTATCTCACCGACGTGGCCTTCCAGACCTGGGTCATGCAGAAAGCCTTCCCCGGGTTCAGCATCACCCCCTGGCTGATGCTGACCGATACCTCAAAGATGGCCACGGTTGATGGTTTGAATCAGAAATTCCGTCTCCAAAAGAATCAGGATAACCGCACCTATGTTGAACTTACCGGTGATACCTGTCCGGATGCCCTGGGACAGCCCATCCTGACACAAGTGCCGGTCAGGGACTTTGTGGAAATGATCTTCAGGGGTGACGACATCGAGCCAAAGAAAAAAGACAGAGAAAGTAAAAAGAAGTTTGAAGAGCGCATACGGGAATATGCCCGGTATTATGAAGAGGACATGAAGTATCCGGTTAAACTGGGCGCCAAATGTGCTGCCTGTGAATACAATTACGATATGGAGAAATTAAAACCCGGACAGAAGAACGGTTTCCGTGAGTGCTGGCAGAAGAAGCTGGGCTGGACCGAAGCAGAATTCGCCAAGCCCCATATTTTCGACATCTGGAATTTCCGCAGGAAAGAGGAGTGCATTGCCGACGGCACTTTTCTCATGGAAGATCTGATACCCGAAGAACTCTTCATGAAGAAGAAGAAAGGGAAACTGGAGTTCGGAAGTCCCGGCCAGGAAAGGCAGTATCTTCAGATCCGGAAAGCGATTAACCCTGATGAAGAGCCGGAGGAAATCCATCCGGAATTATTTACGGAGCTTTCGTTGTGGGACTACCCCTTTCATTTTCTCGATTTTGAAACCAGCATGGTGGCCCTTCCCTTCAACAGGGGCAGAAGACCTTACGAACAGATCGCCTTTCAGTTTTCCTGTCATACCGTGTATGAGGACGGCCGTATTGAGCATGATGAATGGATTGCCCGGGAACCGGGCACATTCCCCAATTTTGAATTCATCCGCGCCTTGAAAGCGCTGCTGGAAAAGGACAGCGGAACCATTTTACGATATGCCACCCATGAAAACACCGTATTACGACAGATACAGCGGCAGCTGGAAGAGTCGGCCGAGCCCGACAAGGAGGCATTGATCGCCTGGATCGACACCGTCACCCAGTGGAAGGAAGAGGTGGTAATCAACGGCAGGAAGGAAACGATCATCCACCGGGGCGAGCGCAGCATGGTCGACATGCACGAGCTGGTCCGGAACTATTATTACCATCGCTCCATGGGGGGTTCCAATTCCATAAAAGCCGTTCTGCCGGCTGTTCTGGAAGAGAGTGCCTTTTTAAGGGAAAAATATTCCAGGCCGTATAAAGGCAGTAATTATGAGGGGATGGTGTGGTGGCAGGAAAGTTTAAGAAAAAAGAAAAAAGAAAAAGGAAAAAAGATTCCGGAGAATCCGTATAAATTGCTGCCGCCGATATTTGAGGGGATTGATTTGGATCAGGATGAGCTGATGCTGGAGAGCGG
>CAYPHA010000091.1:0-16789 GCA_964410215.1 uncultured Calditrichota bacterium
ACCTGATTTCCAGCGCGCTGCATTATCAATTCAACCTGGCCTGGTTGGAGCAAAAAATGCCGGTAAAGACGATTGAACCGGAAAAATAATGTTTTTACTCTGCTCCCCTGGTTTCGTGAATTGGGCGGAATTTATGTTTGAGTCCCGATGGTAATCGGGACGAGTTTGAATTCCGCCTGGGCTTTTTGTTACTTTTTGGCCAGACAAAAAGTAAAATGTTCCTTGGTCGGTTTCAATCCAGGAGATAAAAGGGATGTTAATAAAAATAAGTACTGTAATAAGAAAAACAACCCCCTAACCCCCTTTTGCAAGGGGGGACTAAGTTATTGTTTTATTATAAATTAAATCATTTTAATATTGGTTTTTTTACAATCCAGGATAGATAATAATATGTCAATTGGGGGCATCAGCCATACCCTGCAGCCGACGCGTCCGACCGTCCAGTTACCGGGAAGCATGATACGCATCCTTCCCGTATTCTCACCGGGTGTCAGTGATGTCTACCTGGCTTCGCGGATCCACGGTTTTTCGTTTAATGTCCCTTCACACCGCGGGCGTGCCGTTTCAACCATCATGGCCCGGAAAGGAAACGCGGATGAAACAGTAGGATATAAAGGATCGCACTTTGACCATGATTTCGATATCACTATACCTTTTGAATTCCTTCCTGTTGATATCAGATTAGTAGAAATTTTGATACAAACTCATTCATTTCAAGGATATAAATAATCAACGATGATGTCGCTGAGCCTTAACGGATTTGTCACATCGGAGGAGACCTTTCATATCTTCAGAATCACCCATGGAGCCAGTAATCCGCTTGGATTACACACGCACAGTGATTTTGCCGAGGTGTTTTTTGTAGAAAGTGGAGAAGGGTATCACCTGGTGAACGGGGAACGGGTGCCGTTACAACCCGGGAGCATTGTCTTTATACGTCCGGAAGATAACCATACCGTTGTCAGCAGAGATGACGATACGAACATCACGATCATTAACACGGCTTTTTATAAAGAAACCCTGACCTTTTTTAAAGACCGCTATTTTCCCGATTGCAACCGATTCTTTTTTACGCAGGACAGAGTTCCTTTCCATCTTCAGATAGATAAAACCCAGCTGGAAAAGCTGGTGCAGTGGGCCGATCAGGTCATACAGTTACCGTGGAACAACCGTATTCTCGACCCGTTTCTTCTGAAGATCTGCGGCCTGGAAGAGAAACATCCTGACATGGCGTATTCCGGACAACTGCCGGACTGGCTGCGCTATGCAATCAGTCACTACAGGGAACCGTCCGATTTTGAGGCGGGGATTAATGGATTTGTGAAACTGGCCGGCCGAAGTCCGGAACATATTCACCGAATGCTTAAAAAATATTTAAATCAATCCCTGAGTGAAACGGTCAACCTTGCCAGGATTCGCTATGCCGCCAGGCAACTCGCTATGACCGATCAGAAAATTCTGGCCATTGCCATGGAAACGCATTTCAACAGTCTGGGCTATTTCTATAAATGCTTTAAAAAAGAACTGGGGATCACACCGAACCAGTACCGGAAAAAATACAGGAACATTATATAAAAGTGATATAACTTTTGAATGTTTCTTCTTCATGTCTCATTTTGTAAATATCAATATAGTAGAAATAATTGTCATTACGAAGCAAGAATTCTATAATGTAAAATGTTACTATATATCCATCCTGAAATATAACAGGAAGATTTTTCCAGAGGCGTAATGAAACGTTATCTCATTCTGATTTCATTCACAGCAGCAAGTCTATTCAGCAATAGTTTTGCCTTATCCTTAAATATGCACGGCGGCGGTCATACACATGAACTCGCCCGTATCATGCTGAGTCAGGACCTTTCCGGGGATGAACTTCTGGTGGAAGGGTTTGCAGAAAAGGTATCGGGAAGCGAACTGGAATATCATTCCCCGCTTCCGGAAAACCTCAGAGCCCTGCTGACACGGTCAACGGACGGGCAAATGGAAATCGGGTGGAAAACAGGAATACCCGGACAGGCGGACGGGCCGGTTCATTTCTTATGGCTGGCGGGCCTGGGATCCAATCTCGGTGACCACCATTTTGATCTTCACATCAATGGCCGGAAAAATCTGACCTTTTCAAGTTCCCCGCTCAGGGAATGGACGGTTAAGGGTGAAAAGGGCAGTTCACTGACTTTCAGAGCTTCGTACAGGGATGTTGCCGGTGATCTGTTCGGATTGATGGTACTCACGCTTCCGGACGAAGCGGTCCAGAGGGGGGAACCACTGGAATTAAGTGTTGTTGGCCATGCCGAAGGCAGCAACGCCTGGTATATGACTTTTATGTATGACCGGGTCGTGGAAGCACTCCGGAAAATGAAAACGGATGGGTTCTGGTACCGGCTGAATTACACGAAAAATACGGATAGTGTCCATGTTCTCATGCCGGGATCCTGGGCCGGTAAAAACGTTTCGATCAATTCCGGGAAATCGTATGAACTTATCCGGCATGACAGCAATGCCAGGGCTGCTCTGCCTGTGGACCTCTTCGAAAGAGGATCCCTGAAGCTTTTTGCAGATGAGCGGATGCTGGATCAGCTTCCCGCCTTCTCGGAAGAATCCGCTACATTAAAAGTCACTGGGAACGGTGCCTATATTTTCAGATCCTGGTATGAGGATGAAAACAGGCAGGTGATTGAATCCAGCACCTGTTTTACATCACAGTTCCCGGATGAGATCATCAAGCTGAGCAAAGGGCCACTGGCGGATGCGACGATTGAACTAATCACCTCCAGTCATCAGGATATTGCCTGGATGGATGATCCGCAAGCCTGCAAAATCATGCGGGATACCATGATTATCGCGCCGGCGATCGAACTTCTCCGGAAAGATCCGTCGTACCATTACAGTGCCGAACAGGCCCTGATGCTCTATGAATATCTCGATCGGCATCCCGGTGCGCTGTCTGAGATCCGCACGTTTTCCGGTGCCGGGCGCCTGGAATGGGGTGCCAGTTTCAATCAGCCGTATGAGGGTATGTATTACGGAGAGAGCCTGGTCCGCCAGTTTTATCTGGGCCGGAAGTGGCTGAAAAAACAGCTTCCGGGGTATGATCCGAAAGTGTACTTTAATATCGATGTGCCCGGACGGACACTGCAGATGCCCCAGATCGCCAAAAAGAGTGGTGTGGATTACATGATCATCAGCCGCCATGAAGAGGGGTATTTTTACTGGCAGAGTCCCGATGGTTCAAAAATCGGTGTGCATTCACCGGGCCATTACCATCACGCCAGCGATTTCCTGCGCCATTCCCTGCAGGAAGCGGTAATGTCCACCCCCGCCCAGCTGATGAATCGCTGGGAAACAATGCGTGCCTATGCCTTTCCGGCGCAATTGCCCGTTCTGTTGTCCTCCGATATGAGCCGGCCGATGGATATGCGTGGCCTGTTCGATGCCTGGAATAATATCCGGGTTTTTGAGGAAGATTCGGGTGAGATGGTAAAATTGAAACTGCCTGAATGGCGCTACAATACATTTCAGTCCGTTCTTGAATCCCTGTTTTCGCAGGGCAGGCAACTTCCCGTGCTAAAAGGGGAACGTCCGAACGTATGGCTTTATATTCACGGGCCGGCGCATCATTGGGCGATCAGCGCTTCTCGTGAAGGGGGGCGGTTGCTGCCGGTGGCGGAGACCTTCAGTACCATCGCTGCCGTATTGAATGACGACTGGGCCGCCTATCCGCAGAAGGCACTGGAAGAAGCCTGGCAGGCCCAGATTTTTCCCGACCACGGCTGGGGCGGGAAAGACGGTCATATTACCGATCAGCTTTTCCGGGAGAAAGCTGAATTTTCCAGGGACGAAGCGCATCGCCTGATGCGTATTGCGTTGAACGATATAAGCGGACATATAAAGAGCGACCCGAATAAAGGCATACCACTCGTTGTGTTCAATCCGCTGTCCTGGGAACGAAATGGGCTGCTTGAGATGCATCTCTGTTTTGAACGGGGGCAATTGAGGAATTTCGAGCTGGTGAATGACAAGGGGCAGCCTGTAGAAGTGGAAAAAAGCGTCCCTGAATATCATCATGACGGATCATTAAGCAAGGTAAATCTCGTGGCGGTCCTGAAGAATCTCCCGTCTGTCGGATATACAACACTGTATGTGAGAGAGAAAAAGGAGCCTGTTGCGATACCGGAAAGCGGTTCCGGGAATGCATCCTTTCATGAAAACGATTATTACCGGGTCCTGTTTGATAAGGGCGGCATCCGCTCCCTATTTGATAAAGAACTCAAGCGGGAGCTTGTCAATGCCGACCGTTTTCTGTTCGGTGAAGTGTTTGCCCTGCAATCGGAAGGTAACGGTGCCGGGGAATTTGATAAACCGCAGCTACCTACGACAGCGTATTTTGAGCGGGCAGGGCAGTATGAGCCCGCGTGGATGCAGACTGAAAATAATAATCTGCGCACGGTTTTTGAATTCGAGCAACCGCTGGGGAACACCGTACTTCTCGAAAAAATAATCATATACAATACAATAAAAAGAATCGATGTGGCGGTTGAACTGAACGAATGGGACGGGACGAAAAACCGGGAATTTCGTATCGCTTTCCCCATGAATCAGAAAAATGGTTCGGTTTCTTATGAAGTGCCCATGGCAAAAGTGACCGTCGGGCAGGACGAAATTCCGGGAGCGGCAGGGGAACGCTACCAGCAGATAGCAAGCAGCCTCCATCCGCGTGAAGTACTGGACTGGATCTCTTCCTCGGGTGACGGTTTCGGCGTCACCTTCAGCTCCGACGTGGCGGTGTGGGACTATGTGGATCCGACCGGTAATAACGGCGATTACACGAACCTTCAACCGGTGCTCCTGGCTTCGCGCAAGAGCTGCCACTGGGAAGGCAACTGGTATCTCCAGAAAGGTGATCATCAGTACCGCTTTTCGTTTACGTCCCATGAGCCCGGTTGGGAAAAGGGGTACCGTTTCGGGAAAGAGGCGAATTACCCGGTTTTCTCTCTCCGTGACCATTCGGATAAGCAAAAAGCTTCATTACCCGAGACCTTTAGTTTCTTTGGGATGTCTGATGCTAATGTATTTCTGAGTACGCTTAAAAAAGCGGAAGAAGGCACGGATATGGTCCTACGGGTTTATGAAATGGAAGGCCGGGATACGGATTTTGATATTTCCTGGTTTCGTCCGCTGGACGTTCGCATTAAAACGAATCTTATTGAGGAAGCTGATCCCGGTTCGAATGGCGAACAGGCATTGGATTCCTTCCGAATCGGTAAGCAGGCAATTGAAACATGGAGACTTAAATAATAAATCATCGACGGAGGTGGCGGAAGGTGACAGCCAGAATACTCGAAGAATTACTCCCCTCGGAAGAAGAGGTTCGATTATACCGGGAAAGAGGATATTATATATCAAAGAAAATATTTACGAACGATGAGATTGCATCGGCCATAGCCGTTCATCTCCAGGATGATACGAACCAGTACCGTGAATTTCGTTATGAAGACGATACGCTTGCGTCGCATCAAAATGATCAACTCACCGCTTACGGGACAGGAACACCGGACTATCGTAATGAAGCTGTGTGTCCGGTTCTATACAGGAGGTAATATGAAACCAGAGAAAATTGCTTATAAAGAATTACCGGAATTACACCGGAAAGTAGCATTCGGTCAGGCTGCCGGAAAAATTATCTGGCAACCGCGCATCGGATGCTGGTACACCGATAAACTATTCGAATCCGGAACCCTGCCGGAACCGTATACGGGAATGGACTTGTATGATGTTTACCGTTCGCTCGGCGTTTCGGCACGACTGTATGAATTCAACGAATGTTTCCGGAGGGTGGAACATCCGGGTGTGAAATTTATACGAAAGGAACTGAACGAAACCGATGTTCAGACAACGGTGGAAACGCCGGTCGGCAACCAGACAGCGGTGCACCGGAAGTCTAAAAATAACTGGCACCTGATCACGGTCAAATGGGAAGTGGAATCAGCGGAGGAGCTGAAAGTGGCCACCTGGCGTGAGGAAAATGCCACCTGGGAATGGGACCAGGAAAAATATGAATACTGGATGGAACAGACCGGTGACCTGGGTGCCCCGACCATGTTTATGCCGCGCATGAATGTGCAGTGCCTCTATATTGAGAAAATGGGGGTGGAGAAAGGCGTTTACGCCATGTTCGATATACCGGAAGAGATCGAAACCTTTTTTCGTATCCTTGAGGAAAACCATGACCGGCTGATTGATGTGATTAATACATCTCCCATCGATATTATCAATTTCGGTGAGAATCTGCATGCCGGAACCATGTCGCCCGATCTGTTTACGCGCTATCATCTGCCGGCCTGCCAGCGCCGGGCCGAAAGGCTGCACCGGGCGGATAAATTTGTCTGTTCCCATTGGGATGGCGATACAAAGACCCTGCTTCCATTCGCCAGGGAGACGGGGCTGGACGGGATCGAAGCCATTACACCCTATCCGCAGGGCGATGTGACGCTTGAAGAGATAAAAGAAGCCCTGGGTGACGACCTGTTTCTAATGGATGGGATACCGGCGATTTATTTTGACGACACCTATTCCGAGGAAACACTGATCGCATGCACGGAAAAAATTATCGACATGTTCGCCCCCAAACTGATCCTGGGCATTTCCGATGAAATTTCATCGACGGGTGATATCGAACGTGTCCGGCTCATCGACAGACTGGTTGATAGTTACAATGAAAACCTCTATATTTCTAATTCTTAATTCGAATTGTTACTTCTTAAATAAGAATTAGGAATTAAGAAGTAAGAATAAATAGTATTAACAACGGAGCAGTTTTATGGACGAACTTTTCAAACAACTGGCGCATTGTATCGAACGTGGTAAGGCGGATAAAGCATCGGCTTATCCCCCTGATATGAAAGAACAGGACGGTGCCTCTGAAATCACCGCACAGTTACTGGAGCAGGGAGCGACGGCCAATCAGATCCTCAGGCAGGGACTGATGGTCGGCATGAACGTTATTGGTGACCGGTTTTCGCAGGGTAAGGCCTTTATACCGGACCTTCTGATTGCGGCAAAAGCGATGAATGCGGCCATGGTGCATCTCAAACCCTTCTTTGAAAGCGGCGAAGCGGAACACCGCGGTACCATTATAGTCGGTACGGTTGCCGGCGACCTGCATGACATCGGCAAGAATATCGTACGTATGGTTCTGGAAGGCGATGGTTGGAAAGTGATCGACCTCGGTGTGGATGTCAATACGGAAAAGTTTCTCAGTGCACTGGATGAACACCCTGACGCCTATGTCGGTATGAGTGCGCTTTTGACAACGACGATGATCAATATGGAAGCATCGGTCAAAGCCATCAAGGATAAAAATAAGGACACGAAGGTCTTTGTCGGTGGTGCGCCGTTATCAAAAGAATTTAATGATAAGATCGGTGCGGACGGATATTTCGCGGATCCCCATACCTTTGCCAAGCACATTGCCGCCTGAGGCATGGCAGAAAGGAAAGAATGAACGGAAAAGATCTGCTCTTTAAGGCGATAAAAAACGGAGAAACACCCCGACCGGTCTGGGTTCCTTTTGTCGGCGTTCACGGCGGGAAGCTGATCGGCAAAACGGCACGGGAATATCTGCAGTCGGACGAGCTCATCATACAGGGATTGAAACGGGCCCATGCGTTGTATAAACCGGACGGGCTGCCCATCGTGTTCGATCTCCAGGTGGAAGCAGAAGTTCTGGGCTGTAAACTGAACTGGGCGGATGAAGTACCGCCCTCTGTAACGTCGCATCCGCTGGAGACGAAAACGCTGGATGCGCTGCCTGTGTTCAGTACGGAAAAGGGGCGGTTTCCCGTTATCAAAAGTGCCCTGCAGACACTCAAACGCGATATCGGGGAGGAGGTCGCCCTGTTCGGGTTGATTACAGGTCCTTTCACACTGGCCCTGCACCTGCTTGGCAATAATATCTTTCTCGATATGTTCATGGAGCCGGATAAGGTCAGGGGATTGCTCGCTTACTGCGCGGAAATCAACAGACAAACGGTGCGTTTCTATGTGGAAAACGGGGCCGATGTGATCGCCATTGTCGATCCGATGACAAGCCAGATTTCACCGGACCATTTCCGGGAATTCATAACCGAACCGGTTGACAGTGTATTCGATGAAATATGCACGCAGGGTGCTCTCTCTTCCATGTTTGTCTGCGGGGATGCAACGAAAAACCTGGAAGTCATGTTCGAAACGCATTGCGACTACGTTTCCATCGATGAAAATATACCACTTGGCCATGTCAAGGAACTGGCCGGTACATATAATAAGGCCTTCGGCGGAAATATGAAGCTTACATCCGTTCTGCTTTTTGGATCCGAATCCGACGCGAAATTACATGCCATTGATAATATTGATTTGGGCGGAACAAAGGGCTTTATCCTTGCACCCGGCTGTGATCTTCCTTACGGGTGTCCGGAGGAAAACCTGCAGGGTGTGGCCGAAATGGCACTGAACGACTATCAGAGGGAGGTAGCACGGAATACCCTCAAAGCGTCGGAACAACAAAACCTGGATCATATAGTACTCAAGGACTATGCCTCTAACTCCTGCGTGACCGTCGAAGTCGGCACGCTCGATTCCACCTCCTGTGCACCGTGTCAGTATATGTTCGAAGCCGCCCGGAAAGCGGCCAGGGAGTTCGGCGACCGTGTAAAGGTTATCGAACATAAAATTTCAACCCGGGAGGGTCTGGGATATATGATGAAGCTGGGCATCACCAGCATTCCGTCCATATGCATCGATGGCGAGGTTACTTTTAAATCGATTATTCCCGATCAGCAGACACTGATCGCGACTCTCCGGAAAAAACTCGAAGAAAAAGGCCGTTCCTGATGCCCGGTACCATTCCCATTTTTCTCGTCACCGGATTTCTGGGCAGTGGTAAAACAACCCTCTTACGGGAAATTCACACATACAATACATCACGGCGGCTCATCTATCTGATCAATGACTTTTCCGCGAATGATGTCGATGCCGCCCTTTTCAATGATGAGGACCGGAAGGTGGTTTCAGTTCCAGGCGGCAGTATTTTCTGTACCTGCCTGGTAACCGAGTTTGTCGGCCGGCTCAGGGAGATTCTGACCGTCTGTGATGCCGGTGAATCCGGTTATGATGGGCTCGTCATCGAGGCCAGCGGCACCGCCAATCCCACGGTGATCGATACATTGCTTCATGAAACCGGATTGACCCGGCGTTTTCGCATGGAAAAGATAATATGCGTGACAGATCCGGTAACCCTGCCGAAATTACTGCATACCCTGCCTAATATACGTCAGCAGTTGTCCATCGCCGATCAGGTCATTATCAATAAATCAGACCTTGTTTCACCTCAGGAACTGGAACAGCTTACGAAAACAATACGTGAAATCAATCCGCAGGTGGAACCGCTGCTGACACAGTATTGCGCCCTGGAGGCAAATCCTCTTGACAGTGATCAAAAGCACCGGAATGTTGCTTCGGATGTAGCAGCCCATTCACCACAAACCGAATTCCGGAAATTCAGCCTGCAAAGCAGGAAACGCCTGGATCCCGAAACGCTCCGGCAGTTTATCCTGGATCATCGGGAAGCCTTCTATCGTATCAAGGGTTTCTGCTACGACCGGACCGGTACGCTCATGTATTTTGATTATGCGCTTTCCAGCGGTTTTACGGCTAGGGAAGCGCATAAACAGCACAAACCGCACCTGGATTTTATTTTCCCGTCGCGTCAGGGTGACACGTTGGTAGATATAATAAAAAGCTTTGCTCAAACCGCATTTGTCTGATGATCGGAGTTCCCATGTCCCAAACGTCCAGAGAAATCGTTCAACGCTCTCTCCAGTTTGAAACACCGCAACGGATGCCCCGGCAACTGTGGGTCCTGCCATGGGCCGCGATTCACTATCCCGGCACTTTAAAAGAACTGTCGGAGCGTTTCCCGCCGGATTTTGACGCACCCGATTTTTTTTACAAACCGTCACCGAAAGTAAAAGGCGATCCGCATAAGAAAGGCTTTTATACAGACGAATGGGGCTGCACATTTGAAAATATTCAGAATGGGATAATCGGTGAAGTCCGGGAGCCGATACTGAGGGATATAACGGACTGGCAGCTGGTGGAACCGCCGATCGAACAATTGCCTTCCGGGGAGCGTGAGCTGCAGCAGGCCTATGACACCATCAGCCGGTATTATGAAAAGAGCGATAAATTTGTAATGGCAAATATCAATCCACGCCCCTGGGAACGCTACCAGTTTATCAGGGGAACGGAAAATGCCATGATCGACATTATGATGCCGGAAACGGGCGGCGCTGATCTGCTGAGGAAAATCCATGAGTTTTATCTGCGCGAAGTGGAAATCTGGGTAAAAGCCGACGTCGATGCCATCAGTTTCATGGATGACTGGGGTGCGCAAAACCAGTTGCTGATTCCACCGGCGTTATGGCGTGACATGTTCAAACCGCTGTACCGGGATTACTGTGATCTGGCCAAAGCACACGGAAAATTCACCTTCATGCATTCGGACGGTTTTATTCAGGATATCTACCCGGACCTGATCGACGTCGGGGTGGATGCCCTGAACTCCCAGTTATTCTGCATGGACCTGAGCGTATTGGAAGAAATAGCAAAGGGCCGGATTACTTTCTGGGGAGAAATCGACCGTCAGCATATATTACCCTCCGGCGATCCGGAAGAGGGACGCAAGGCGGTTCGCAAAGTTGCCGCCCACTTGTATGATACAAGAGGCGGGATTATTGCCCAACTGGAGATAGGAGCAGGCGCGAATCCGGATACGGTTCTTGCTGTTTTCGAAGAATGGGAGCGGATAGACCGCCAGGCCCGCTAAAAAAAGTTGTTCCAACCCATAATTTTTTGGCATGCGCAATATGATATTGCTATATTAGTTTCGTTCCAATAAAAACGAACCCGTGCATGCACCTTTCATGTAAACGAATCCGATCCTGCATGATTCTATAGGCGTCCCGAACCTTTTAGGGAGATCTTTACTATGTTCATTAAAAAAATGATCGATATCCGCTTTCTTCTCGTAATGTTTTTATCCCTGCAGACACTCCCGGCCGAAGAAATCCTTTCGGAATGCCTGGTATTCAAAATGCCCCGCCAGTCACGCTTTTCATCTGATTCCAAAAATCCCGTCGAGGCACTCCTGGTCAATGGCCAGTGGAAAGTGCCCGTGGAAGGGGATGGTATCGTCCTGAATGATACACTGACCGTTTCCTGGGAAGCGAAAAAGGCCGAACCGGATGGCTGGTTCCGGGGAAGGGACTTTTCCGGTTCCTATGCCCATTTCTCCGTAGAGAATGATCAGCCCCGCAGCGTACTGCTGGAAGCGGCCGGACACCAGATGGTATATGTGAATGGCGAAGCACGTATCGGAAACCGTTACCAGGCTAAAGATGAATTTGAAGACTGGGAACCCAAATTCAATTTTTCCCTGATACCCATCCGCCTGAAAACCGGTCATAATGACCTGCTGTTCCGCTGCAGCCGCGGCAGGCTGAAAGTCCGGCTGCATGAACCGGAATCGACGGTCATGCTGAATGTTAAAGACGCCACACTGCCGGACCTGCGGATCGGTGAAGAAATTGAAACCCCGGGTGCCGTTATCGTCATCAATACAACGTCGGTGCCCCTTGAAAACCTTGTTATCGATTCCGAAAACGCTTTTATCAAAACTACACAGCTGCCCCTGATTCAACCCCTGTCTGTCAGGAAAGTCCCGTTTACCATTGCGGGAAGCATCAGCGGCCCGAAGCGTATGGAGAAGGTGACGTTACAGATCAAATCAGGTGATACCATACTGGATACAGACACTATTACATTACGGGTCGTGGAGCCGGAGGAAACCTACAAACGGACGTTCATCAGCCAAATCGACGGCAGTGTGCAATATTATGCCGTCAATCCGGCCAGGGGAGGGGAAGGATCTTCAAGGGCTATGCTTCTATCCGTGCACGGTGCGAATGTGGAAGGTCTCAACCAGGCAGGCAGTTATTATCCTAAAACCTGGATCAACATTGTTGCTCCGACCAACCGACGTCCTTATGGTTATAACTGGGAAGACTGGGGACGCCTGGATGCCCTGGAAGTACTTAAGCTGGCCGGTGAGCAGCTTCAACCGGACCCGTCGCGTATCTATCTCAGCGGGCATTCCATGGGCGGGCACGGCACCTGGCACCTCGGAGCGATGTATCCGGACCGGTTTGCGGCAATCGGCCCGAGCGCCGGCTGGATCAGTTTCTGGTCTTATCGCTCCCGCGATGATGAGGAAGAAGTCACACCAATGCAGGAAATGCTGTTGAGGGCCACCTCTCCGAGCAGAACCCTTAAATTCATTGAAAATTATAAACAACATGGCATCTATATCATCCATGGGGATGAGGACGAAAGTGTACGCGTGGACCAGGCCCGACGCATGGTGGAAGAGCTCACGGGCGTGCATCACGATTTTGTGTACCATGAACAACCCGGTGCCGGACACTGGTGGGATGTTTCGGACGAAGAGGGAACCGACTGTGTCGACTGGGCACCGCTGTTCGATTTTTTTGCGCGGCATGCTATTCCCGGAAAGCAGCGCTTGCGGGAAATACACTTCCGGACGGCCAGCCCCGGTGTTTCCGCCTGGAACAACTGGGTCTGTATTGCTATGCAGGAAAAACAGTATGCGTTCAGTGATGTCAATATCCGTTTTGATCCCGGCATCAGGCGCTTTACCGGCAGTACGGATAATGTAACCCGGCTTGGCCTGGATCTGTCTGTCATGGAACAGGGCGCACGTTTTACGGTTGAGCTGGACAGTCAGAAACTCGGCCCGTTCGACCGGGATGCTGCAGGGGAGACGTTCTGGCTGGTTTCAAGGAACGGTCAGTGGCAGCAGGAACATGCCTGGCCGGCTGAAATGAAAGGCCCCCATCGCTACGGTAGTTTTAAATCAGCATTTCAAAATCATTTTCTGTTCGTATACGGCACGCAGGGGAATGAACAGGAAAATAACTGGGCCTTCGAAAAAGCCCGCTACGATGCAGAAACCTTCTGGTATCAGGGGAATGGCGCTGTCGATATAGTGGCTGATACACGGTTTAAACCGGAAAGCTTTCCGGATCGCTCGGTGATCCTCTATGGAAATGCTGAAACAAATTCCGCCTGGAGTTCATTACTCAAAGACTGTCCTGTGCAGGTATCCGGTAATGCCGTTAACATCGGCTCGCACACCATAACGGGAGATAACCTGGCAACGTTATTCATCCGGCCGCGCAAAGACAGCGATAGGGCCACGGTCGGTGTTGTCGCCGGTACGGGTATCAGTGGTATGCGTCTGACCACCGACCTGCCCTACCCGTATGCGGGAAGAGCTTATCCCGATATCATCATAATGGATACGACCATGCTGGAAGGACAGGAATCAACCGTAAAGGCTGCCGGTTTCTTCGGTCCCGACTGGTCTGTTGAAAAGGGTGAGTTTGTATGGCAAAGGGAATAAGAAAAAAGATTAAAGAAAAAAGAAAAAAGATTAAAGACTAAAGATTAAAGACTCATAAATTTGATTGGACTGTTATGCAAACAGGTGATATTCATCTCATTAAGGACATCAATGACCGGTTGGTTCTGAACCTGATTCGGGAGCATGAAATCATATCGGGGGCGGATCTTGCGCAGATTACGGGCATGCGTCCATCGACCATTTCCAATATCCTGAAGGGTTTGAAAGCAAAGGATCTGATCATTAACCGGGGTAAGGGGGAGTCGACGGACAAGGGCGGAAAACGCCCCTTTCTGTGGAGTCTGAATAAAGAAGCCACGTATGTGATTGGTATTGACGTGGAAATCGGTGAAATCACGGCTGTCGTCCTGAATCTTTCCGGAGAATATGTGGCGCGGCATATCTATCATGTTGAACGGGTGAGCGATACAGACGAAGTGGTCGGCCAGATCCGGGATGCGGTGGACGATATTCTGATTAAAGCCGGATTAGAACGCACTCGAATTCTGGGAATGGGTATCGCTGTTGCCGGTGTTGTTGACAGCGATACGGGTGTCCTGATCATGTCGGATATCTCGCAGAAAATGAATGTACCACTGCGTAGGTTTCTGGAAAGGGAATTTCAATTTCCTATTGTCATTGAAAACAATGCCAATTCATCGGCTATTGGTGCCAAATGGGTTGGTTCAGCCATCGGTGCCAAGGATTTTATGACTATTCTGGTTGAGATGAACCGCGATATCGGTGGATTGGGTATCGGGCTGGTTCTGAATAATCAACTCTACCATGGTGCGCGCTTCTGTTCGGGCGAGTTGAACGTCCAGTTGCCGACGCTGGCATCCACACTGGGAACCCTGCGTAACCGTCTCAATGAAGGAAAGCTGATCAGTAAGTATGCAGACAATATTAAAGACCTGGATATCTACACCATGATAGATATGGCTAAAAATGGTGATACAGTCGCACAGCTCTGCTTTAAAATTCTCGGTCATACCATCGGTAAAAAAATTGCCACGTCCATTGCCCTGATCAATCCGGAGAAAGTTATTTTGGCCGGTGATATCTCGGAACTGGATGATTTAATTGTGGAACCGGTTCGAAGAGAAATCGAAATGCACCTGCTCAATATCAGTAACGCCTGCCTGTCGGTTGTCACAAGCAGACACGGCCACTATTCCGTGGCTGCCGGCGCGGCTTCATTAATCCTGGAAGCATTCTTTCAGGTGCCGTTGGTAAAAAAGAACAGTCTGATGTCTCTTTAGGATTTTGGATAGTAATTCGGGAACAGACGGTCAGTAATTTTTAAATTTTCCAGTAAACCCTGCCTGTTTTATTAAATTTGAGAACCGCAAGGGTGCCGGCAACTATCCCTCTCAAACCTTGATCTTTTTAACTTCAATAAAAACAATAAATTATATATTTTAAAGCGCTTTTGTATGTGGTCGCTCTGTTTTGGCACAATAATTGATATTTTTTACAGATCTGAAATAACTGTAAAAACGTACACACATTGTTTAATAAATGAGGGTTGATTTATGTACAAAGTCATTGAAGAAGAATGCATTAGCTGCGAAGCCTGCATAACGGAGTGTCCGACCGGTGCGATCGAGATGCGTGATGATATAGCCTATATCGTTCAGGAAAAATGCGAAGAATGCGGGGATTGTGTTGATTCCTGTCCGTCGGGAGCCATTATCGAAGAGTAAGTACCGACCATTTTTAAAGCCGGCTATTCTGCCGGCTTTTTTAGTTGAGGGTGATTTTGTTTCCTCTTATGTGAACATCCACCGAATTGCCTGTATTAAATGTAAACAGCTTTTCCGGCCGCATCACGCGAACCACCATAACTTCCCTTATCCTGGAGACAGGTGCTATGTCATCACCCAGACCGTTTGTACTTTTCTGACTTGACCAGTATAGGACATTCAGCGAATCCTGCCGGTCTTTATACCAGCCCAGAAAAATAACCGAGTGGCCGCCGCCGTTATTCCATGAGATATTCATGAAGTCGCCGGGCCGTGCCCTGTGAGGGGATAGGGTATCTCCGATGCCGGAATATTGAACCAGTGCGAAATGATTGCCATATCCGTCCGCATTCCAGTGACCCCACATTTTAATGCCGTCTTCCCGGCGTCCGCCATCGGGCTCCTGCATGCGCAGTGCTTCAAATTGTGACGGGTCTGTTTCGGCATTATAATCATCAAATAACAGGTTCATTCCCTCGATAAAAGCGGAATAACTGGAACCGCTGCAATAGCTCGTTGTCCGTGCAGGTTCCAGTAAAGGAACGTCCAGGAAACGGAGAGGATAGCCGACGGGCGCTTCGGGCGGGTCAACACCAAGGCCGGCGAAATAACCGCCACCGTCCGGAGCATGGGCCTGGACGATATCAATACCCTTCAATATGAAACGGTTATATCCGGTAACCATTGGTCCGAAAATGCTGTCGTGGGCAGTATGGTGCGGACCGTGAATAAGGTCATGTTCATGAAGGTACAAAGGGCTGCCGTCATCCGTCGTAGGGTGGTGTGACAACTGGCCGGAACGGCAACTTACAAGCGGCAGCATCATTAAACTGATCAACAGGGCGCATCGTATCATCGTTTTATCCTCTGTGTTTTGGTATGTAAACGGCCGATAAAATCAACGGTGTTCTTATACATTGATTCTTTTGTATCGAATCTGTAATTTCTGAAAATCATATACCGGTATCAACCAGTGTAAGGAATATAATGAATTTTTACTATGCCGTAATACTATTTCTACTGCTGCTATGGACCGGTGGGTGTGATATACATGACGGGGAATCATATGGCAGTTCGAGAGACATACAATGGGCCAGGGGGATCGTCTGGTACCAGATAATGCCGGAACGGGTCGGAACGGGGATCCCGGTAATGATCCGCTGGCAGAGGAAATACCCTGGGCATCGATGCCATCTACTTCAATCCGGTATTTGAAGCGGCGAGCCTTATACGTACAACATGGAAACCGATTCACTGTCGTACCGGCTTTTCCGGGATGCCTTCAGCGATGAGATCACGGACCTGTCCGAATCGGAAGGGCGTATCGATGTGAAGGGTAAGGGGTTCCGTATCCTGGTGAGTGAATAACCGGCCGGTTGAGACTAGCGGGTCTGTCAGGCGCGCTTCATTTGCACGGTTAATATGGTAATATCATCATCCTTAGTGGGATCACCGGCAAATTTGTATAAGGCATCGATCAGTTTGTTATTAATCTCTTCACTGCATAAGCCGGCCGGACAGTTCC
>CAYPHA010000092.1:0-15872 GCA_964410215.1 uncultured Calditrichota bacterium
GAAAAATTTCTGGTAGAAATATCCATGTTTAATACCGGCGTCTCTGATTTTTCATTGATATTTTACAATAAAGGCTGGTCAAGCGCCTCCGTTTTTCCCTATCGAAAACCGATCATCGGCAAAATGTTGGAAGAAATTTATCTGGAAATACCTGCGGATCAAACGGAAGGGCCGGTGCAGTTCCGGCTCCAGCGTACGGAAAATAAAGAAATCCTGTTTAGCGGTCAGGTCGAAGCTTATCCTTATAGTGCCTTATTTTTGCAAAGCCCGCAAATTTACGTGATCCCTTCGAGTCATCAGGATATCGCCTGGATGGATTCCCCGCAGCAATGTGTCGAGGACCGTGATAATCTGATCATCACTCCAGCTCTGGAACTTTTGTGCTCAAATCCTGACTACCATTACGATATTGAAGATGCTCTGATCATAAAAGAATACATGCAACGGAACCCTGAGCGCAAAGAAGAAATTAACAGCTATTGCAGCGAAGGGCGTTTGCTGATCGGCGCAACCTACACACAGCCCTACGAAGGTGCAAACAGCGGTGAAGCCTTAGTCCGTCAGTTATATTTTGGCCGCAAGTGGCTGAAAAAGGCCTTGCCGGGATGCGACACACGCGTGGCGAGCAGTCCGGATGTACCCGGCCGAACCATACAAATGCCGCAGATTTTAAAAAAAGCCGGCGTTGATTATCTTTTGATGAGCCGTTTCCGTCCTGGCTTTTTTCAGTTGGAGAGCCCGGATGGCAGCGGTGTGGTGGCATACTCAATGGGCCATTACTGGACGGGCAGTCAGTTCGTTATGAAAAACGTCAGTGACCTTGACGGTTACCTGAAGGACGAGCAGACGTTCCTGAATACCTGGAAACCGTTCTACCGAAAACATAAGCTGGATCCCGTCATTCCGGCGCTGGCATCTTACGACATGAGCGCTCCCGTCGACTTCTCACCTCTGAAAAAACAGTTCGAAAATATTTCAGGTCATCTGTACACAAATGACGGTGTCATCAAACATGAAACTAAGCCCCCGCAATACGCAACCAGTCAAATAGCCATGGACAAGCTCCTGGCAACCAAGCCGCAATTGCCGCGCATTTCGGGAGAGCGACCCAATGTATGGTTGTATATTCACGGTCCGACCCATCATAAAGCGTTTTCCGCAGCGCGTGACGCTTCGGTTTTACTGCCTGCAGCGGAAAAATTTAATACAATATACGCCCTGCTGAAAAATGATATGTCCGTCTATCCGCAGGATCAATTGAATGAAGGCTGGGAGGCACTGGTCTATCCCGATCACGGCTGGGGAGGCAAAAAAGGTGAGATAACGGATTACGTTTTTTATAACAAATTTGAACAGGCACGGCTGGCTGGAAAAAACATGCTCTATTCTGCATTGAAACGTATCGCCGGAATGGTCCAGATACCGGAAAATCATCCACAGGCATTAATTGTTTTTAATGATCTGGCGCGTGCGCGTAATGAAATCGTTGATACAGAACTACGCTTTAAATCAGGGGCGGTTTATCAATTTCGACTGGAAGATTCAGAAAATCAAAGTGTCCCGTTTCAGGTAACATCACAAACCTTATACGAGGACGGCAGTATCAATAGGATTCAGATTTCATTTCTGGCAGAGCAGATTCCCTCCATCGGATACCGGACCTACTTTATTTTATCTGAAGATGAACATTCGAAGAATGAAGCGCTTTCAACAAGCGGCGGGACATTCGAAAACAATTATTACAAAATAACGTTTACCTCACGTGGCATTATACAGATTTATGATAAAGCACTGAAACAAAATCTGTTGAATACATCCAAATTCCTGGGCGGTGAAGTTTTTACAATGGCATCGGTCGGTAACGGTGCCGGCGAGTTCAGCGAGGTGCAGCAGCCGACCATGGATGGGTTCGATAAACTGAGTCATTATGAAAATAGATGGCAGAAAATTCAATCCGGTCCGGTTTCGGTTACATTTCAGCTCGAACAGAAATTAGAACATGCCACCATCCGGCAACATGTAACCCTGTATCATAATAAAAAACAGATCGACTTTGACACGGATATTATCGACTGGAATGGTACAAAAAGCCGTGAATTTCGCCAGGCATTTCCGCTGAATACGAAGGATGCGCAGATTGCTTACGAAGTCCCGTTCGGACAGGTGCGGGTTGGTATCGATGAGCTGGAGGGCGCAGCCGGGGAACGCTATGTGCAAAAATGTGCAGAAGTCCGTCCCCGGGAAGTGCGCAATTGGATGAGCAGTACGGATGATGAAAAGAAAGTAGTGCTCAGCTCCAGTGTGAATGTGATGGACTGGATCGATCCGACGGATGATCCGGTGGATTATCCGGTTCTGCAACCGGTATTATTAGCCAGTCGCCGAAGCTGTCATGGTGAGGGAAACTGGTACTTGCAGGAAGGTGACCATTCCTTCCATTTTTCACTTTTTTCAGGCAAATCCACTGAAAATACGGAGCAATTAGCCGTTGGCAGAAATCATCCCTTGCAAACGATTCAAATCATGGATACGGATAAAAGCGAAGCACATCTGCCCCTGGTGAAGAGTTTTGTCCAGTGTGACAATGAGGATATAGCCATCAGCACCATTAAAAAATGTGAAGATGATGACACTATTATTTTACGTTTTTATGAAAAAGGCATGCATGAATCCAATGCAACAATTGGTTTTTTTAAAGAATTTAACGAAGCTGCAAGAACCAATCTGATCGAGGAAAATAGTGAATCTCTCTCTGACCAGGGATCAGAATTGAAAATAAAACTCATGCCCTGGTCCATAGAAACTTACAAACTAAGCTTTGAATGATCAGATTAGCATATTCGAATCCATCTAATTTAGAAACAGAGTTATTGTCTAGTTTGGGATATTGCAATACAATCCACCGCGCAGAATTGAAACTGCTTTTGGAGCATGGATATGAAAATTATTTCTAAGTTTTTTGCAGAAAACTACGACTTCCGCAAAACTGCTGTGAATGTTCTGAAAAGTTCAGGGAAAATGGCGAATGGAATAGCCCTGGTCAGTCTGCTGTTTCAGGTTTACGCGGGTGCAGCGGATCCGTCGCTGAGCGCGTTTAGAAGTGAGTACCCGCTTAATCCGGTACGCGGGTATACATTCCTTGGTACTGAGAAATCAACTTATCATGTCGATAGCCTGTACCGGGAATTTCACCGGAATTTGCCGGGTGTGCCCGTCAATAAACCGTATGTATTACCCGATGGGCGCATCGATGCCTGGTTTAATCCCGGTGAACATGTCTTATGGGTAGCGGAGGCAATGAAGTCGGGACATTACGAATTTAGTCTTGTTGACGGTTATCTTCCCGCCGTGTGGTATCTCTATCACAAAGAAGGAACAGAGTTGACTTGCGAAATGACGGCATTTGCCGTTGATGGAGAGGCGCCCGGTTCAATTTTTATTCATGTATCCCTGGTGGAAAGGAACGGTGTAAAAGAAAAATCGGCACAATATTTTAAAGTAGGTACGAAAACCCCATCAACAAAATCTGAATTCGATGCTGCATTGAATAGTTTGCGGAAATATTGGGAGGCATTTTTCGCATCGGGAGCGCAAATTCCGATTCCTGATCCCGGGGTGCTGAATGCAAGCAAAGCCTCGATCATTCGTGCATTGATTACATACACGGGCGACAATCCCCACTATGGTGTCGGCGCCTATGGTCACTCCATGCATGACGGTTTCCCGCCTACGACAATTGCTTTGGTGCATTGCCTTTTGGATTGGGGACAGGAAACCATGGCCTTTCGCGTTATGACCAACTATTTCGATGATTTCATCTGTCCTGAAGGAGAAATCCTGTATTACGGCCCGTCCATAGCGGAGTACGGTCAGTTCCTTTGGCTGACCCGCATGTGTATGGAAGCGGGTGCCGAGCAGGAATGGATTGGTCATCTCCGTCCTAAGCTGGAAGCCATCCGGCAGCGGCTGTGGGCCGGGCAAGCCGAAGGGCCAGGCGGTCTCATTTACGGAGGTCCAGAAGCAGACAAGCGCATGGATGAGGGTGTGTATTTTCACAATAACGGTTGGGCCTGGCGCGGTTTGCGTGACATTGCCCCCCTTCTCGGACATACAAAGGAGGATAAGCGCTGCGAGGCTTTCAAAAATATTATCCTTGAGGCCATCGAAAAGGTTACAGACAGGAGCGGATCAATTCCTTTCATTCCACCCATGGCAGAGAAGACTGAATTCAACATCATGACGCCATTTGATTCTTTGACTCCGGGCGATTTTGAAAGCTATACGAATTACCGCTATTGGCCGGAACTGATGTCGAGCGGCATCCTTTCACGGAAACAGATGCAGGCGATTATCGACTATCGCAAAAATTACCGGGGTGAAATTGCGGGTATGACACGTTTCTGGGGCCACGCCGATAACTGGCCGATTGCAGAGTACGCCATGGGTCTGATGGACTTAGGAAAAACGGATGAGGTTAAAAAAGTACTATATAGCCATTTGGCCGGGCATATGACACCCGAGACCTGGACTGCCTATGAGCAGGTAGATATCAAGGGATCACCGTACCGGGGAATCAAAGCCGATTATTGTGTACCATCGCAGTTAGTGGCACCGCGTCTTGCGGCATGGTTGTGGGGAAAGAATGGCCCGGCGACAAAAGCGTACAATATGCGCAGTGTGAAACCAAAATCAATCCATGTGGATGGAAAATTGGACGAGAATGCCTGGATCAAAGAATACTGGTTGAGTTGGGCTAATCCCAGCGTGGAAATGCCGGATTATCATGTTCCATCAGCATTTGGCGTTCTAACGTGTGAATAGTCGTATCGAAATAGAGGCTGAGAAGTCATTTAAAACCGGATTTTTATCAATAGGATTAATATGTTACTATTATAGAATGGGAACAATAATATAAATGAAAAAACCAAACTCAGTTGCATCTAAAAAAGTTAACCGCCGTTCATTTATAACCCGTACATCGCTATTTGCTGCGGGAGTATATTTAATGCCATTGCACAGCTACGGCAGACAAACGGAAACGGATGTGACGTTTTTTGTAGTCGGCGATACGCATTTTGATCCGCCGCCGGAAACCGATCAGTACTACCATGTGGTGGCGATGAACAAACTGGGTAAACAGGACCGTGTCTGGCCGGAAACCATTAACGGTAAACCAACCGGATTTGAAGGAAAGGGGCAAACAATACAGCCAGCGGCGGGTGTTGTGCTGGTCGGCGATATCACCGACAAGGCGGATCCGACAGCCCTGGCATTGCTCAAAAACCGGTATGAAATGGGACCGGCACCGAAACAGATTCATTATCCGATCTACGTGGGTCTGGGAAATCATGACCTTGATCCGGACGGACCGGAAGATGATCCGGAATTTCACCGTAAGATGATGTGGAGTTATGTGGAAGAACGCCATAAAGGTGCACAGGCCCCGGTTCCCGTAACCCATTTTGATCCGGTATCGCGCAACTATTCCTGGGACTGGGGGAAACTGCACCTGGTCCAGTGTCAACGGTATGCGGGTGAAACGGACAAAGGACAGACCAACAGTCTGCCCTGGCTTCGGTCGGATCTCGAAAAATACGCTTCAGACGGCCGGCCGGTGGTCCTTTTTCAGCATTATGGATTTGACAAATGGGCCCTGGGCTGGTGGACGGAAGAGGAACGGCAAGCACTCAAAACCATCCTCGATGATTATAATGTAATTTCAATTTTTGCCGGACATGCCCATGTGGCCATGAACCTGGAATGGCAGGGGTATCCCATTTTACAGGTGAACAATGCCTGGCCGGAAATCGGCAAGGGTAACAATGACGGCAACGGCTCCTTTCTGATGGTGCGTATTAGCGATTCTTTTATGGATGCCGTCACCTGCCGCTGGGTCAATGATAAAGGTGATACAGAGTTTGTAGAACCTTTTTTTACAAAAAGACTAGAATGAAGGGTGGTATTATATTGAGATCAATTCTACGATATACCAGGATTTGTATCCTGTCCTTTTACCTGCCGCTGGTGATCAACGGGCAGGAAATGGAAACGACCTGTTTCCAGACTGCCAGTCCCTGGCATCCGAAAATCGATATACGCTCTGATGTAACTATCGTATATGGTGTAACACCGGATTTTGCTTCGAGGGTGCAAAGCTGGCGTGATCGCGGCTATGGCATTCACATGATGACCGGTTCGGCCTGGGGAGGTTACCAGGACTATTTCGAAGGGCGTTTCGATGGGAAGACGCACCCTGATGAAGGACAGGTGCAACGTGACGGTGAGACCATCTGGCACGGGCCCAGCGTTCCTTATATCGTTCCAACAGAGGGGTACCTGACCTACCTGAAATCACTGATCAAAACGGCCATCGATGAAGGTGTGACAACCATTCACCTGGAAGAACCGGAGTTCTGGAATCGTGCCGGATACAGCGAAGGATTTAAGAGGGAATGGCAACAGTACTATGGGCAACCGTGGCAGGCACAGCATGAATCACCAGCGGCAACGTATATGTCCAATAAACTGAAATATCATTTGTATATACGTGCATTAAGCGAACTGTTTACATACGCGAAAGACTACGGTCGGCAAAGTGACAGGGACATCCGCTGTTTTGTACCGACCCATTCGCTGCTCAATTATTCATCCTGGAATATCGTCAGTCCGGAAGCCGCCCTGGCCCATATTCCCGGACTGGACGGTTTTATCGGTCAGGTATGGACCGGAACGGCGCGGGAGCCCAATTATTATGAAGGACGTGTTAAAGAACGAACCTTTGAAACCGCCTTCCTCGAATATGGCTCCGTTGAAGCCATGACACGGCCGACTGGAAAACGCGTTTACTTTTTAACCGATCCCATTGAAGATAACCCTGATAAGACCTGGGAAGATTACAAACTCAACTATGAAGCGACCTTCACAGCGCAGTTGATGTATCCACAGGTCGCACATTTTGAGGTTATGCCCTGGCCGCGACGCATTTTTTTCGGTGCATATCAGGTTGAAGGCAGCGCAGAACGTCAGACCATCCTGCCGGCATATGCGACGGAGGTTCTGATTCTGATCCAGACTTTAAATAATATGAAACAGGATCATATTCACTTTCCCGGAACAAAAGGAATCTCTGTATTACAGTCTAATTCAATGATGTTCCAGAGTTTTCCTCATCATGATGGCTATGAGGATCCCTGGCTTTCTAATTTTTATGGTATGGCTTTGCCGCTTCTCAAACATGGAATACCTGTTAATATTGTGCAGATGGAACATCTGACCTATCCCGCTGCCCTGGATGATACGAAATTGCTCATTATGAGTTATGCAAATATGAAACCCCTGGAAGAAGCATATCATATGGTGATAGCCGATTGGGTAAAAAAGGGTGGCACATTGATCTATAGCTGCCGTGATAATGGTCCATTTCAGCATGTTCCGGAATGGTGGAACCAGGGTGAAATGAAATATGAAGCACCGGCTCATCATCTGTTTGAAAAAATGGGACTCATTAATCCGGTCCGGAATGCGATTGTGAAAGTGGGGCAGGGCCATGTTTATCTCGGTAATAAAGATCCGAAAGAATACCTGATGACGGAAGGAGGGGGTAACGCGTTACGTACCATTGTCCGGCAGATATTCGCGCTTTCGGACCAGGCGAATCAATGGCAGGAAAAGAATGTTCTGCACCTGGAACGGGGCCCGTACGATATCATCGCGGTTCTTGATGAGAGTATTTCAAGGGATCCCTATCAGGTGGAGGGCTCCCTGGTTGATCTTTTCAATCCGGATTTGCCCGTTCTTGATTCCAAACGTATCGGCCCGGGTGAACGGAGCTTTTTATATAATCTGGATCGCGATCATACCGAAACAAGTGTTATCGCGGCGGCTTCCCGGGTTTATGAAGAACAGGTCTCCGGAAACCGTTACACGTTTACGATGACAGGGCCCGCTAAAACCGATGGAATTGCCCGGGTCCGTCTGCCCAGGAAACCGAAACAGGTTTCCATAAGCGATCAGGATAAGATACTGATATCCGACCGGTTTAACTGGGATGAACGGACAAAAACGGCCCTGATCCGCTATCCGAATAATCCTCAGGGCGTCAGTGTCGCTTTTGATTATTAATTCGGCCCCCCAAAAAAGTATAGAGCGTGGTTTTAAAAACGGGAGAGGTGCAAAGTGATGAGAGTAATCAGGATTGTAATTTTTTTATTGCTGTGTACCATATATTCAGCAGATACATGGGCACAGGATAATGCCTGGAAATTTGTCGTATTCGGCGATTGCCGCGGCGGCAGCAAAGGTCCCGGTGTTAACGTGGAAATTCTGAGTAAACTGGCGGAGGCTGTCGCGGATGAAGATCCCGCGTTCGTCATGTTCTCCGGCGACCAGATTTACGGGCATGCCAACAGGAAAGAACGGGGGGATGAAAAAGCGCTTGAAAGGCTCGAAGACGAATTTAAGGTATTCATCGAAACCATGCAGCCCATATACAGTAAAGGTATTCCGGTATATAATCTTCGTGGAAACCACGAAACCACCCAGCGCAATCCGGATAAGGCAGGCACTCCCGATCATCGTCCCATCTGGCCGCGAACGAAGGAAGCCTGGGATGCCGTTTTCAGCGGTAAATATGCCAATCCGGACAACGGGCCCGATGGTGAAAAAAATGTGACGTTTTCGTTTGTGCATGAAAACGCCCTGATTATCGGACTGGACGGTTACAGTGCCCCGGAAGGTACACCGGCCAATGAAGACGGAAGCATTAAAAAAATTCATTTCCACAGGATCAATCAAACCTGGCTGGATGAACAGCTTCGCAGCAATAGAGCGCCACATGTGTTCGTTTCCACCCATGAACCGGCATTCAAACTGGATCATAACGACTGCCTTCACGGCAATGATGCCTATGGTCTGGATAATTCCGTTTTGCGTGACAGCCTGTGGAATAGTCTGCGCAAAGCGGGAGCCCGCGTATTCTTCTGCGGCCATGATCACGGCTATGCTCATGCCCGCATCGATGACCGGAATGGCAACCCCGATAATGATATTCACCAGTTTGTCGTTGGAACCGCCGGTGCCGGTAAAAATCTGAAAGCCGTCTATGACGGCTACAACGGGGCTTTCAAGCCGGTGCCGGTTATGCATGACAACAGTTACGGCTATATGGTTGTTGAGGTGGCAGGACCTGATGTGACACTCACTTACAAACGACTTCCGGAAGATTCCGAACTGGGCATGGTAACAGCGGAAGTGTTTCAATACCAACTTAAATAAGGCTTTGCCGTGAAATTTACCTTTGTATTATTTCTTGTTATTTTAAATACCTGCGCATTGGTCTTGCAGGGAAGAGCATCGGAGCCTGTTGACTTTGTCGATCCGTTTATCGGAACCGCTCAATATAAAGGACTGTCAAAATGGGGTAGAGAGGGCGGTACCTACCCGGGGGCGGTGGTTCCCTGGGGGATGATTCAGATCAGTCCCGAAACACGGTTGGATGCCTATCCGCCGGGTTACTATTTCGAAGACGACACGATTTATTTTTTCAGCTTATACGACCATCTGAGCGGTTATCCCGGAGGCTCATCCGGAATGCTGCGCATGATGCCTGTCAACGGTATACCAATCAATCAAACAACGATCCCTAAGTCCGCATTTTCGCATGAGAACGAAGAAGCTTCACCGGGATATTACCGTGTTTTCCTGGAAGATTATGGCATTGATGCAGAATGTACAGCAACAGCACATGGCGGTTTTCTTAGATTGACGTTTACGAAAACCGGTGAAAAGGGTCTGATCCTGATGGATGCAATAGACCTTGACGTGGAAAATATGCAGCGTTTGACCGGCCGCTGGGGACCGCTGTACTGTATTATCGAGTCAGAAAAACCATTCAGTGATATTCAAAAAACTTCAAAGGGACATTTTCTGGTTTTTGCTGATTCAGGAACGGGCAGTAGAGAGCAGCTTCTCCGGTTTGCCTTTTCTGAAGTCAGCCAGAAAGGCGCAGCGGGAAACTTAAGGGCGGAGCTGAACCACTGGGATTTCGGCAAAACCCGAAAGGAAGCACGGACCGTTTGGAATGCCGGTCTGAACAGGATCAGCCTGCAGGGAGGCATGGGAAGGGAACGGACTATCTTCTATACAGCCCTTTATCATTCTATGCTGTTACCTTACAGGAACACGGACAGCGACGGCCGGTACCGGGGAGCCGACGGGAAAAATCACCGGCTGAGGGGTGAACATAATTATGCCGTCTTTTCGCCCTGGGATACGTTTCGCACGTTGCATCCCTTACTGACCCTGTTGTTCCCTTCCGTACAGAAAGATATGCTGCGGTCCCTGGTCCGCATTTACGAACATACCGGCCGGCTGCCTGCGCGCCCCATGACCGGTAATCATGCCATTCCGATTATCGTGGACAGCTATTTCAAAGGGATTACGGATTTCGATATTCATAAAGCCTATGAAGGTATGCGGGATCCGCTACTTGTGCCATCACGGATGCGCACGGATATGAAAGAGTATGATCAGTTGGGATTCGTGCCTGCCGAAAACCCGGGATCCGTTACCCGGACCCTTGAGTATGCTTACAATGACTGGGTAATGGCCCAAATGGCCAGAGAGCTTAACAAAGAAGGAGAATACGAAAACCTGCTAAACCGGTCGTTTAATTACAGAAATGTGTTTAATCCTTCGGAGCGGTTCATGCAGCCCAGAAACCGTGATGGTTCCCGGGCACAAATGGGTGGTTTCAGGGAAGGGGACAAATGGACCTACAGCTGGTTTGTCCCTCATAATGTGCGGGACCTGATCAATTTAATGGGCGGTAGTGAATCGTTTTCATCACATCTCGATCAGGCATTCAGTGAGGGGCATTATATACATGATAACGAACCACCGTTGCATTATGCCTGGTTGTTCAATTTTGCCGGTAAACCCTGGCTTACCCAATACTGGGTACGGCATATTATGAAAACCTGTTATTCTGCAGAGGCAGGAGGCATTCCTGGTAATGACGATCACGGTTCCATGTCGAGTTGGTATGTTTTCAGCGCACTGGGACTGTATCCCGTATGCCCGGGCAGACCTGAATATCTGCTTAACAGCCCTCTTTTTGAGCAGGCGACACTGCATCTTGAAAACGGCCGGGAATTCCGTATCAATGCATCCGGTCAGGGTGATGAACCGATGTATATTCGATCGGCCCGGCTCAATGGTTCCTTACATGATAGAAGCTATCTTTCCCATGACGCCTTGCTGGATGGAGGCGAACTGAAATTCGTTCTCGGCGGAAAACCCGATACAACCTGGGCAACAGACCTATCTGCACAGCCCCTGTCCGAATCGGTCGGAAAACCTGAATTTGTATTCCATGAATGGCATGTTTCCGATTCGGTAGTGGAGGCACATCAACCTGTATCCGCTGAAATTCTTATTGAAAACACGGGAGCTTCCGGCAGCCGGGAAATCCGTCTTTACATTGATGAGAAACTGCACCTTTCAAAACGGGCTATGCTGCATCGGGGGGAGAGGGAACGCTTTTCGCTGCCGTTCCGTTTGTATCGTCCCGGCAGTCATACCGTGCGTCTCAACACTTCTGAGAATAGAGTGGTCACCGTTGTCGATCGCGAACCCCGGGACGGCCCTGTTTTTAAAACGGATAAGTTGCAACTGACGCCTCTTGTAAGGTTCGGGAATGCCTTACCTGTTGATTTTACCGTTCAAAATATTAGTACCCGTTTCGACACCATACAGGTTGCAGTTACGTTGAATGACAGAATGCACGGTTCCGTAAAGACCGGTCTGGAACCGGGTGAAACACGAACCCTGCATTACAGCATACGCAATCTCCCGTCCGGAATGCATCGGATCCGGGTTGCCGACATGCCCTATCAGCGTGTCAAAGTATATCAGCATCCGCTTGAATCGTCTGTGCTGCATCTGACTTTTGATGATGGCGCCGGCAGGATTATTGAGGATATTTCCGGGTTCAACAATACCGGTCACCTTATTGGATCCGTTCAACGCACAGTAGCAAAATATGGCTGGGGGATTCAAACCGGAGAGGAGGGGTATGCCGAAATCCCGCTGACACCCAGTCTCGAATTGACGGGATCGACCATCACGATGATGTTCTGGTTCTATCCGATGGATGAGGGACAACGGGGGCGATATCGCTACAGTTACGCGGATATCCTGACACAGGGTGATCACAATGTGCTGAAGATGCAGAACCCCTGGGCCGTCAGCTTCAGTGCCGGCGGCTGGGGCAGGGGGCAATGTATAGCAAGGGTGCCCGGTAACTGGAACCGGAACTGGCACCACCTTGCCGGAGTTCGGGATGAGAATACAATGCGTTTGTACATTGACGGTAAGGTAGTGGATATAAAAAATATCGAGAGTGAAATCGACCCCACACCTTTTCCCTGGAATCTGGGACGCAATGCTGAATATACCCGTGGCCGAAGTGTGAATGGCATCATTGACGATGTACGTATTTACAAAGAGCCCCTGGACACGGAGGATATCAGGAAAGCCATGCTTGAATAGGTCAATCATAAAATTCTAAAAGGTTGAGGTTTTCGGAATGTTGGTTTTTATTACATTTTTCGGATTTACTGCTTTTGTCGCGTTTTATGCCTGGTTCCGCTTGCGCAGTGATAATCTGGACTCTCAGGACGGATATTTTCTGGGCGGCCGCAGTTTGAGCGGGGTCGTCATTGCCGGATCGATGCTGCTGACCAATATTTCGACAGAGCATATTATCGGTATGAACGGATCGGCTTACAAGAACGGCCTGGTTATTATCGGCTGGGAGGTGACCTCCGCCCTGGCTCTCGTCGTAGCAGCGCTTTACTTCATCCCGCGTTATCTGAAGATGGGGCTGACCACCATACCGCAGTACCTCGAATACCGCTTTGACGGTTTTACCCGGACACTGGTAGCCATGTTCCTCATTCTTTCTTTTGTGTTTACACTCCTGCCTATCGTTCTGTATACGGGGGCCATTAACCTGGAAAGCATTTTCAGTATCTCGGAATTATTCGGCGTCAGCCAGGAAGAAGGATTATGGATCACCGTTGTGATGATCGGCGTAATCGGATCCGTTTATGCCATTTTCGGCGGACTGAAAGCGGTTGCCTACTCGGATACAATCAACGGTTATGGCCTGCTTATCGGCGGGTTACTGGTACCCTTGCTGGCCTTTATCGATATAGGAAATGGTAACCCGGTTGCCGGCCTGACCCGGGTTTTCGAGCATGCTCCTGAAAAATTCAATGTTATCGGTGCACGAGATTCGGTTCTACCTTTCGAGGTATTGTTCACGGGCCTTATCATCAACCAGTTGTACTTCTGGTGCATGCACCAGACCATCATTCAGCGGGCATTGGGCGCAAAAAACCTGATTGAATCGCAGAAAGGTATTTTATATACCGGTGTATTGAAATTGCTGGTACCCATCATTATCGCATTACCGGGCGTAATCGGCTACTACTATTTTGGTGACAGTCTTTATGACAACCAGGATTCGGTATACCCGGAGCTGGTCAAGCGGATCTTTCCGCTCAGCCTGCTGGGTTTTTTTGCGGCGACCATCATGGGGGCGGTACTGAGTACGTTTAACAGCGTCCTCAACAGTGCTGCCACGTTGTTCAGCGTGGGTATTTTCAAGCGCCATATCAATAAAAAGGCAACGGAAACGACACTGGTGAAAATTGGTAAAATTACTTCTTCCGTCCTGGCGGTTTTTTCGATCCTTGTGGCTCCTTTTGTTGCCAATGCGCCGGAAGGATTATACCAGTTGCTTCAGCAACTTAACGGTATCTTCTTTATACCGGTAGCTTCCATTATTCTGGCCGGTTTTTTTCTCCCAAGGGTATCCGCCACAGGGGCCAAAGCCGCCCTTTTTGTCGGCCTGGCCTTTTATATCAGCATGACGTTTATCCTGAAGGTGGATTTGCATTTTGTCCATGTCTGGGGCATTGAATTTCTATTGAACATGGGCGTCATGCTCGTTGTGTCGCATTTTTATCCTGCTGAGAAGCGATTCAATATTCAGGATATCCATGTTGTAGAAATGGAAACCTGGCGTTTTGCTAAACCGATGGGCATTACACTTTTTATTTTAACTATTATCATCTACGTGCTGTTAGGGATTCATTATTAGCACTGCTTTCCATCCGGGTTCGAAATTCGAAAGAATAAAGGAATACTAACATTTTTCTAATTGTATTTTTGACACTAAGATGCTATATTGATTTTATAAAAGACTCACATATCCATTGACATGCTTTAGGAGAACGCGCATGCGAAGTGGACGTTATCATTTTACCATATTAAGTATCCTCCTTTTAACCTGTTCATCACTCTTTTCTCAGGGAAGGCCGTATGAAGGTCCGGATGATCCGGCCGGTGATGTGGCCGCGGAACGTATCGGCGAGATGACGGGTAATCGGATTATACTCCCCTTTCATAATTCGACGGAACTCGGCAACTGGCCACAGTTTCCGGCGCGCTGGCCCAATGATGAAAATATGATGCGCATGCATGACAATATCGCCCTTGTAATCGGTGCCCGGGTCTATCTGGAAAATCAATCCACACCGGTTTCGGATCCCGATGTTATAGATTCCCGCACAGATCTCGACACGCTCTATTTTGTGCAGACAAATTATCGCGGAGCCACGGAAAAAGATCCGACCGGTACGGTGGAATGGGGTTTGTATCCTGTTTTCGGTTATTTCAATGAAACCAGCGAATATCCGGCTATGAGTAACCGGCCGGATTCCTGGCCTCCTATAGGCTGGCCCTCCCGTGGAGATGAAACCAAGTGGCCCGGTGAATGGAACGGCCGTTTCGGAAGAGGTGTTATTTATGCGGATCTGGAATGCTATTTTGTGGCCAATGATGCCCATGATCAGGAGTATCTGGGTGAAGATGATTCATTAAAATACTATCCAAGACCCGGTGTGCGGATCGGCGACAAGAATCCGGGCGTTACCATTCAGAAAGGGCTGCCCTGGGGCGGTATCGGAGCGCGGGTCGAAGTGCGTGGCCTGCAATGGAACAATGCCCAGGCGCGTGATGCCATCTTTTTCGAATATACCATTGCTAACATCTCCGAATATGATTTACCCGATATGGCTTTCGGTTATTATATGGATATGGGAATTGGTGGTGAGGATCCTGATAATGATGTCGGCTCCTTTGATAAGAGAATGGATATGGCCTACTGCTGGGACTATGATGGTGTAGGTGTTGGTGGCCTGCGGCCCGGTATCATGGGATTCGCTTTCCTGGAAAGCCCCGGTATACCGGTCGATGGCGTGGATAACGATGATGACGGCCTGGTCGATGAACAACGGGATAACGAGGCGCTACAGAAGGTCGGACCCTACGACGGTATCGATGATCTGTTCAAATTCCTCAGTTTTTATAATGTAAAGGAAGCGGATCTAAAAGAACACTGGGATGCGGATGAAGACCAGGACTGGATGGACGGCAATGATCTGAATAATAACGGACGGTACGACGAAGGCGAAAATGCCGGTGATGACATCGGTCTCGATGGGGTTGGTCCCTATGACCTGAATTATTTCGGTCCGGATGCCGACGGAACGGAATGCAACCACCGGCCTGATTTGCAGGAAGGTATCGGCGCGGAACCGAATTTCGGCTTAACGGATATATCGGAATCCGATATGCTGGGTCTGACCATGTTTAAAATGTATCCTTTTGAAACGCCACGTATAAAATTCCGGTATGATGATATCTTTTACAAATTCATGGTAGAAACCGGTTTGAGCACAGATTTCGACGATATTGCCAACCTGGCCCTGACCTTCGCTTCCGCCGAATTCCCCCTGCCCAAA
>CAYPHA010000093.1:0-15242 GCA_964410215.1 uncultured Calditrichota bacterium
ATATGTATAATATAAAGAGTAATTATTAGGGGCAAATATGAAACTACAAATGGCAGTTTTTCTTAGTGTTTTTGTTTTGTTAATCCTGCAAAGTTGTAAAACTTCCACAGGTAATGACAACCAAGATATGATACCTCCCACTGTTCAAATTGTTGAACCTGCAGGTAATTTTGTGTCTGGAGAGATTAAGATTATTTGCTATGCAGAAGATAATGAAACTATTAGTCATTTAGAATTATGGATTGATGGTGATTCAACAGGAATGATAGATAACGAAGCTCCATATTACTTTTCAGTTAACACATCACAGTTTGTCAATCGATCATCTCATACTTTTTATGTTAACGCTTATGACGAAGCAGGGAATAAGGGACAAAGTAAAGAAAAAACTTTCTATGTAAGAAATGATAAACTTATTCCTACAAAAATTAATTTTACAAATATTTCGTATTCTCAAAATGAAATATCTTTTATATGGCAAAAATCGAATGATAAAGATTTCAATCACTATAAACTTCTATATTCAGACTCAATCAATGGGCTTAAATTACCTCTTGTTGAAAAGACGAGTAGATATGACACAACTTATAAAAGCAGTGATTTTGATCCACGCATAGCAAAATATTACTGGTTATATAACTATAATGATGATGAGTATTTTTCAGAGAGTGATCCTTATTTGGTATTAGAGCCTCATCCTACCGATTCACCTCTAAATCCAATTGCCTATCAAAATGGTCAGTTTATTATTTCATGGATTAAAAATACTGATGATGATTTTGCTAGCTATGAATTGTATGAATCAAATCATATTAACATGGATGGGAAAGTATTGCTCTATACTTCAATGAATCAAGATGAGGACACCTATACAGTTACAGGAATATCCAGATATGAAAGAAGATATTATCAACTTATCGTAAAAGATGATTGGGGACTAGCTACAGCTAGTGAAATTGAATCCGGCTCAAGTCATTATAAGATATTATTTATTTCTGAATATGATCTTTATTCTATTCATTCTGATGGAAAGGATAAAGAATTAATCATTGAACATAAATCCGGCGGCAATGATATTTATATGGTCCAGGATTATCAGGTCTCTCCAGATGGCTCTATGATTATATATGGAATGTACTTCTATTCATTTATGTTTTTACTCGATCCTGAACGTGCACAAATAAATTCTAGTTGTGATGATTTTCAACATTATAGTGATTTTTCTCCGGATTGTTCTCACCTGGTAGCCTGGAAGGATAATTATCTTAAAATTTGTCCAGGAGAACAAGAAATATTATCATTAAACAATGGCTATATTAAGGATGCAAAATTCCATCCCAATGGTCAAACAATTGTGTTTATATCGAACATGAGTGGTAGCAACGAAATTTACACTATTGATTCTGATGGCACGGATCTTATACAAATAACCGAAAATATTGGATATATGAGGAATCCAATCTTTTCTCCGGATGGTTCTCACATTTACTTTGAACAGTCGGGTAAGATTTTTATGATCGAAAATGATGGATCTAATAAAACGGATATTACTCGAACTCTAAGTAACTGCATATTTGGCGAATTTTCTCCAATGCAAAATACTATCCTTTTTAGTAGCAATAATAATATTTATGTTATGGATTTGAATGGATCAAATACGGTACAGCTTACTTCTAGTAATGAAGATTTCTTACCATCATTTTCTCCAGATGGAATGAAAATCGTTTTCGAATCTGATCGTGAAGACACTAAACATATTTATATCATGAATAGTGATGGTAATGATCAAGAAAAACTCTCATATAATTTTTCAAATGGGAAAGAACCAAGCTTTATTTATGAACCATATTAGTGCACGCCACCGAGAAAAAGATATAATATTTTTTACCAAAGCTGGGAATATTAATTGTCGTTAAGAGAAAAAATAATTGACTTTAATCAATAGATAATAAACAATCTTTTTTATTATACCTGTAAAGGTATAATTTCTTTATTTAATGGATAAACTATACCCGAAAGGGTGCTATAATTGATATTTAGTTGCAAATATACCCGATAGGGTATAAATTATCTAAACTGAGAATCAGCAGGGATGGGAAAATATGGCAGACCGCATCGTGCATTTTATCAAACAGCGTCGCAAAAGCTTAAAACTGACCCAACAGGACCTGGCCGACCGGGCAGGATTAGGCCTGCGTTTTATCCGGGAACTGGAACAGGGAAAACAAACAGTTCGCATGGATAAAGTAAACCAGGTGCTTGCCCTGTTTGGTCATGAACTGGGCCCGGTGGAAATGGACCGGGATAACGTATGAGAAGTGCTAAAATAATATTTGACGGCCGGGAAGCGGGCATTCTCAGTGAAACAGAAGAAGGGTACGAGTTTACCTATTTTGAATCATACCTCGCGGATAAAAAGGCCAGACCGATCAGCTTGACCCTCCCCCTCCGACCGGGACCGTATATTAGCAACACCATGCTGCCTTTTTTCGATGGACTTATACCCGAAGGCTGGTTGCTGGATATCGCAGCTGATACCTGGAAAATTAATATCAGGGACCGTATGGGACTGCTGCTCGTATGTTGTAAGGAATGCATCGGTGCCGTATCGGTAATTCCGGTGGAGGAAAACAGAAGTGAACAATGAAAGATTCTGCCTGTTGTGTTATCAACCGCTTGAAGGTGCTCAACTCCGCTATCATCCATCCTGCAGTAAGAAATTCTTCCATAAGACCAAAGCGCCCCTGCTGCCTTATAATCTCAGTGAACTGGACAGCCTGGCTAAGAAAATTGTTCAACGCAGTGTCACGGTTCCCGGTGTACAGGCTAAATTATCTCTGCACCTGGCAGAGCGCGGCAATGAAGCAGGGCGTCTGACCCTGGTTGGATTATGGGGCAATTATATCCTGAAACCACCACTTACACGTTACCCTCACATGCCTGAAATCGAGGATCTGACCATGCATCTGGCACGGTTTTTTGAAATTGATACCGTGCCACATGGCCTTATACCTCTGCAATCCGGGGAATTGGCTTATATTACCAGACGCATTGATCGGGATAAGAAAGGCGGAAAGTACCACATGGAGGACATGTGCCAGTTAACGGGACGTTTGACCGAAGATAAATATAAAGGTTCCATGGAACAGGTGGCTAAAATCATACTGAAATACAGTTCAAATCCGGGCCTGGATGTCGTTCGTTTCTTCGATATGACTTTGTTTTCATTTCTGACAGGGAATGCCGATATGCACCTTAAAAATTTTTCACTGTTTTATGATGAACAAGGAAGAACATCTCTGGCACCGGCCTATGATATGCTTTCTACACGGCTGCTGATTTCCGAGAATGATGATCCTGAAGAACTGGCTCTGACGCTGAATGGTAAAAAATCCCGGTTCAAACGGACGGATTATTTAACGTTTGCAGAAACAATTGGTTTGAACGAGAATCAGATAAAAAACGCAATGAAACGTTTCCGGAAGAACTTACCCAAGGCACTATCTTTTATTAATAAAAGTTTGCTCCCGAACGATAAAAAAGAAGAATTTAAAAAACTCATAAAAAACCGGGCGGAACGATGTCACTTTTCGGTGCGCCCCATGTTATAATAGACGATCATCATTATATGGGGAGAGATTAAATGGGTGTGGGTGTTGACACAATTACAATCAGTACGTCAGAACATGAAACATTTTCTGCGGAAAGAGCAATACTTTTTATTAATGTCACGGGAAAATCATACTTCGGCGGACAGGAAGCATTAAAAAAGGTTAAAGAAGTAAATGCCTTTGTAGGCGGGCTCATCAAACTCGGTATGCCTGAAGAAAACATTGAATTGCAAAACATTAAAACGGAAACCAATAAAGGCATGGTCGTAAAGAACGCTTCCGTTGAGTATGTCTTGCGCATTGAATGCGATGATTTGGACATGATAACACAGATCAGTTCGCTGATGACAGAACAAAAGCATATTGAGCTGGACCGGATTGTCTGGAAATATGGTGAAACAGAAACAGTTGAAAATGATATGTTGAAAAAATGTTTATTAAAATCCAAAAAGAAGGCTGAACTCATTGCATCGGTTTATGGTGTCGAGTTACTGGGCATACGGGATCTCAAAGAAAACATGAGTGAAGAGGTCCAATTGATTCCTTATTCGGACTATGCAGCTTGTGCCGGTGAAGACTACCCTTCGGCGGTGAAACGGGATTATAACAAAATCCTGGAATCGACAGTAAAACATAGCAAAGAAATGAAGCTCTATATCACTGTTACCTATAGAATTGGGGCTTTGAAGGAAAATCAGGAATAAATTAAGATCTAACCAAATTTAAAAACGGCGCTTTTTTGTATCTCAAGGTGATTTACTTATACTTAAAGTCCGACTGAAGAATAGAACAAATAATTAATCAAATATAATACATTTCAAATTCAATTTTTCTAACACTAAATAGCTTTTACTTAAAAAGTTTTGAAAGAGGAGAATAAAATGAGAACTAAAGTTTATTTTCTTTTGTTTATAGTGCTTCCAATATGTGTTTTATTTGCACAGGAGCCCGATGAATACCTGATTATTACCAGAACGATGTTCCTGGAAGAATTACAGCCGCTTGTCAACGAAAAAACCAATTTGGGATTAAGTGTTCGTACGTATACACTATCGGAAATAGATATCCAGTTCAATGGAAATGATATCCAGGAAAAACTGAGAAACTGCATTAAAAACCGTTACTGGAATAATAATCTTAAATGGGTTTTGCTGGTCGGCTGTCCTGATGCTGATGATAATCCGGCTTCATCTTCTGTTTTATCACCAACGCAGCTTGATAAAGAGTGGGAAATGCCGGTGAGATATGTTTATTGCCCAACCGACAACTATACCTTTATTCCCTGCGAAATGTATTATTCAGCCCTGGATGGAACCTGGGACGATGACCAGGACGGGGTATATGGTGAAAAGACATCGGATTGCTCCGCAGGGCTGGATGAAATTGATTGGATCCCCGAAATCGCTTTGGGAAGAATTCCGGCAAAGACCGAATCACAGGCCGAAATTTATATATCCAAATTGTTAAACAACGAATATGCATCCTATCCCAGGGAAGACCTGAATTGCCTTCAGATAAACTGTTTAGTAGAAGATCATTTAGCTGATGGGTATGTCTCTGGAAAGGTTTTAGCCGAGACATTAGGCTATGATCCTCCCACATCTGAGAATATCGATAAAGAACTAAATACCCATGATTATCCACTTTTAACATTCACAGGCCATGGCAACACAACATCCTGGGCTACTACGGACGGAAGCTGGACAGGCGATGGATTGACTGCAACGCAATATGATGTTTCTCAGAATCAGGCTAATTATTATAAAATGGTAAATTCACAGCGATCCCAGGCCCAGAGCTTTATTCCAAATAGTTCTCTTCTCCTTGGTATAGAACTTTATATCTGGAATTTCAGAGAAGGATTAGGACCGTTGAACATATCGATTCGGGAACAACTTGATGGGAATGATCTGGTTTCCAGTACATTATCTGCTGCCGAAGCCAAACTGGAATTTAATTATATTCAAATGGATACGTTAGAAGTCACTCCCGGAAACACCTATTACCTTGTTCTTGAATCCCCGGAAAGTACCGTTCTTGGTGAATTCTGGTCGGTCGGAAGGATAGAAGATAATTATGGGGATGGCGTATCTTATTCAAAAAATACATCCCAGGGACAGGACTGGACCGCCGATGAATATGATCTTACGTTCCGGACCCTGACCGAAAGCATACAAAACAAAGCATCGTTTGTTTTTTCGGCGGCATGTCTGACATCCTATGTTGACGCTTCCAATGAAAATACCACGATAACTGAAAATCTCTTATTTAAAGAGAGTTGCGGTGCGATCGGTTATATCGGGGCATGGCGGATTTCAACTCCCGCAATGCAAACACAGCTTTGGGATGAATTTTTCCGGATGTTTTTTGATGGCGGCAATACCATCATCGGACAAACATTAATGAAATCACAAAAATCTTTCTATTATAGATATGCATACTGGCATCATTACTGGTATGATTATTACCGGTATACTCAGGTTCTCTATAGTCTTTTTGGTGATCCGCACAAGCGGATCGGCATAATCGAAAATAATGGTCCGGAAATCCTCTCAATGCCATCTTCCCTGGCTTCAACAGCTAATTTTTACCATTATGATGAGGACTATACGGCGGATGCACTGGTAACCGGTAATCCGACATGGACCAAACAGGAGGGACCCGATCCATTCAATATATCAGGACAAGGGTATATTGACTGGATTCCGCCTGAAAATGACAGGACAGAAATCACGATAAGGGCTACAGATCTAAACGGATCAACCGATCAGAAATTCGTGGTACAGCCTTGTCCGGCATATAATTATGGGGAGATAACGTCAATGCCGAACCAAATAGCCATTGTCGATGCCGCTTACAGCTACGATGACAATAATACAGCAGAAGTTTCAAATTGGATTCACTCAAAATGGAAGATTTTAAAAGCTCCCGATGGATTTTCAATTAACAGAGAAACCGGAGAAGTAAGCTGGATTCCTCATACACCCGGCGAATATGAAATAATTATTCAAGCAATCAGTGATTCTCTATATTTTGATTCACAACGGTTCACGGTAAATGTAGATGTCGGATCACTCACAGAAAAAAATACCAAATCACAATACCCGGAACATTATAACATGGAACAAAATTATCCTAATCCCTTTAATCCGTCGACCACCATCAAATTTTATTTACCTAAATCTGGATTCGTCGAATTGAACGTCTATAATATGCTTGGTAAAGAGGTCGCCAATCTTGTTTCAGCAAAACTGCAAAAGGGTTACCATCGGTACACATTCGATGGGCGCCAGCTGGCCAGCGGCGTATACTACTACCAGTTGGTAGCGGGGAGGGATCCTTCGACAGGTTTATCCCGAGCTGATTCGAGGGGCTCAGGACAACAGTATAGGGAAGTGAAGAAGATGTTACTGGTAAAATGACTTTGTACTGACATGCCGGGCAATGGCTTTGATACCCATTTCTTTACACAGCTCCATTCCTGAAATCGTGTCTGACACATTCATGTTTTGTTTTATACCCATGGCGTGGTAAATTAAACGTACGGGCATGGTGGCTTCCCTTAATTTATTCGGCTAAATAAATTACAAAGCTATGCTGTCCATAAATTTTTTCAATCGATGTACTCAAATTACGGAAGAACCTGATCATTATAACACATAGAGTACGATGAAACGCAGAAACTTCTTAACACTTGTCTCAGCCGGGAGTGGGGGCGCTCTTCTGGCAACGCCTTCGATAACACATACCGGATATGTTAAAGCTTCAGGAGAAAGAAAAATTATTTCACAGCAGCTAGCGGCAGATGTGATCATTGCAGGCGGCGGATTGGGAGGATGTGCGGCTGCTATCGCCGCTTGCAGGAATGGTTTGAAAGTAATAATGACGGAGGAAACCGACTGGATTGGCGGACAGGTTTCTCAACAAGGTGTTCCGCCCGATGAACACCTCTGGATAGAATCGCACGGAGCTCCGGCATCTTATCTGGAATACAGAAAAAAGGTAAGGGAATACTACAAAAGAAATTATCCGTTAACGCAGGATGCCCTGAACCGGAAGTACCTGAATCCCGGTGATGGCAGCGTGTCCCGCATCTGCCATGAGCCACGTGTAGCTGTGGCCGTATTGAATGAAATGCTGCTGCCATATAGGAGTACCGGAAAATTGATAATATTGCCGGAACACAAAGTTGAAAAGGCTGACATTGAAGGTGATAAGGTAAAATATATACGGGCAGTAAACAAAAATGCTGGACAACAGGTCGTGCTTTCCGCACCATATTTTGTTGATGCTACCGAATGTGGTGATTTGTTACCGCTAACCGGAACAGAATATGTTACCGGAACCGAATCAAAGAGAGAAACCGGCGAATTACATGCCCCTGAAGAAGGGAAGCCACATAACAACCAGGCTTTTACCATGTGTTTTGCCATGGATTATCAACCCGGCGTTGATAATGTGATGGAACGCCCGAAAGATTATTCCTTCTGGAATTCATATGTTCCCAAAATGGACCCGCCTTGGCCGGGAAAGCTGCTCGAATTACATTATTCCAATCCAGGGGATCTGACACCCAAGAATCTCGGATTTCATCCTGAGGGAATAAAGACAGGCAATATGCTGAACCTTTGGTTATACAGAAGAATCATAAACAAAAGTAATTTCAGGCCGGGAACGTACGATGGGGATATCACTATTGTAAACTGGCCTCAAAATGATTACTTCCCGGGAAATATTATTGATGTCAGTGAAAGCGAATTCAACAGGCATATCAATGCCGCCAGGCAGTTAAGTTTATCGTTATTGTACTGGCTGCAAACGGAAGCGCCGCGCCCGGATGGTGGAACCGGCTGGCCCGGGTTACGGTTCAGAGGCGATGTAATGGGAACAGCCGATGGGCTGGCAAAATATCCTTACATCCGGGAATCGCGCAGGATAAAGGCCCTTTTTACGGTTCTGGAAGAACATGTGGGTGCAGAAAACCGCAAAATGGTGGCGGGAGAAGAAGCGGGTAAAAAAGCGGCCGATTTTTATGACAGTGTGGGCGTTGGTTATTATCATATTGATTTACATCCCAGCAGTGAAGGCGATAATTACATTGATTTTGGTTCCCTGCCGTTTCAAATTCCTCTGGGTGCGTTGATCCCGCAACGGATGGACAACCTGCTACCCGCAAACAAAAATATTGGCACGACCCATATTACCAATGGTTGTTATCGTTTACATCCGGTTGAATGGAGCATTGGAGAAGCAGTCGGCTCTCTGATTGCATTTTGTCAGAATAAAAAGTTGACGCCACGGGCAGTGCGTGAACGCCCGGAGGTGCTTAATGAATTTCAAAACGGGATCAGGAAACAGGGAATTGGAACACATTGGCCTGCCTGACGAATGAACGAAATGAAGTGATTCTCTAAAGAGCAATATCCATTCTAAATGTAATTGGTATGCAGCGTTATGGGAAAGAGTATGGCTCAGGGGAAAAGATAAAGCGTTTTTTGTAATTGCCGAAAAAATATGTTAAATTCATTACAATTCCCGTCTTCTGTCTCAGTTCAAATATTATTTCATAGAGTAGAATTCATTTGAATTTTATAAATGGAGGTAAAGATGAAAAGAGCTACCGCGTTTTTATGGGTGTGCTTTGTATTGATTTCATTTACCGATTTGCATTCACAAACGCTTGCCGAGGACTGGGCCATTTCTGCCCAGTTTTCTTCGGGTGATACCCTATGGGGTGGCTGGGATCTCATAACGGATCTGGATTTGGATAATGACGGACAGATGGAATTTATTGTAAGCCGGGATCCGAGTGTATCCGGATTTTTATCCGACCGCTCTGCCGGACAGTTGGTTCATTATTATGAAGTAACCGGAGATAATCAGTTTGAGCTTCGCTGGACATTCCAGGCACCTATTCGTAATAATGCGAGTAATGTGTATACTTCTATTGCTGTAGGTGATCTTGATGGAGATGGCCTGCAAGAACTCTGGTTCGGTACGCCGCTGGATGTTTCAGATGATCCGCCCAATCCCAAAGGTATGTATGTCTTTGAATTTGACGGGACGAATTTCCCTTCAGTTCCCTCAGAACGCTGGAACTTTGACCGACCTGATGACCACCTGTTTTTAAATTCCGGACTGGCTACCGCGGACATAGATAAAGACGGTGAAGAGGAAATCGTCATCCAGTCCCGGGGAGATGATGGCCCTCCGGGTGCTGGACAGGGCCGGACAATGATGGTAGCAAATTCCGCCGGAATTGATATCGGCATCGGATTGGGGGCATTTGATATCGAGTTTGAAAATTCCATGAATCATATCGGCGGTGTCGTATACGACCCGCGGATTGTCGATTTTGACAATGACGGTAAAAACGAAATCTGGATATTTACCTGGGACTTTTTCAGTCTGGCTATTTATGAGGCGACGGGAACCAATAGCTATGAATTGCAGGTGGAGATGGACAAAATCTTCGAACCTGAGGATTTCGGGCACCGTAGAGGAATGCGGTTTTATGATGCCGACGGCGATGGCAATCTCGAATTTTATACGGCAGGCATACAGCCGGACAATGGACCGCGTTCCCAGGTTTTCTACATCGGCAGTACGGATGATGTGTCCGGTTTAACGCCTTCGGATGTCGTAATCCTCGGTGGTGTCAATCAGCCTTGTGATGGATCTGCCGTTGGTGATCTGGATGGTGACAATCTGATGGACTTTCTTTATATCGGGCGTGCTCCCGGATCGGATGATGGTACGCGCATTTATCGTATCGAATATAGCGGCTCAGGTCCGCTCTCCGATTCAACCAGCTATGATTGGAGCGTGTTCTACGAGAGTGCGTCTGCATTCGCCGATCTGCGGAATATGGCCATTACAGACCTGGATAATGACGGTAAAATGGATGTCCTGTTAACCAGAGCAAACGCACTTACTGCTGAAGATCCCTTTTTAGTCATTCTGGAAAACACGATAAAAACGGATATTAGTGAATCAAAACCGGTCATCATTGCACAGGACTATTCCCTGCATCAGAATTTCCCAAATCCCTTTAATCCGGTAACACATATCGAATTTGAAACACGCGTTGCAGGTCAGGTGCAGATTTCAGTATACAATATAAACGGGGAAACGGTAGCCACTATATTTAATCAGTATGTAACACCCGGAAGGTATTCTGCACGGTTCGATGCCGGCACTCTGTCTTCAGGAACGTATTTTTACACCCTGGAAACAGGGGAATTCCGTGCCACCAGAATGATGTCACTGATAAAATAGTATCTAAGGAAGTTTTAACCGGATCCCCAAATACATATTCTCCATATTTTGAATTGTGTAGATAAGCCATTGTTATTATACAGGTTAATGATAAAATCAATTTTTGGTATTTTTATTGCATAGTATTGTAGCAAGGATTTAAAAGTGTAAAAACTGAATGCATTAACCGGTAAAAGAAGTAATTAGCCATTTCTGAGAACAGAACAAAAATATTCAATCCAAAAGTGCTGTTGGTACTTCTCAAGGATTCGTTCTTTGCCTGGCAGGAAGACAAAGCCTGGAGGCTGGGAGCGGCGCTCGCCTATTTCACCATTTTTTCACTGGCGCCTTTTTTGATTATCATCATTACCATTACCAGTGCCATCTTCGGTGAGCAAGCCGTACGCGGTCAAATTTTTTCTGAATTTCAGGGGCTTATTGGCGAGAGGGGAGCAGGGGCGGTACAGACCATGCTTGAAAACGCCTACACTTCGGGAGGCAGCCTGTCCGCAACGCTTTTTGGTATAGCGATGCTCATTTTCGGCTCCACGGCCGTTTTTGTGCAACTCCGTCAGGCGATTAATACCATCTGGGGAATCGCTGAAAAACCAATCAGCACCCTCCGGGGATATATTAAAGCGCGTATCATCGCGTTCACGTTTATTTTAGGGATCGGCTTTTTATTACTTGTCTCATTGATTCTCAGTGCCGTGCTCAGCGCCTTGCGTGATTATATTGGTCAGTACTTCTCTTTTCTCAGCAACCTGGTGCAAATCACCGATTTCCTGTTTTCCTTCGCTTTTATTACCATATTGTTCGCACTGATTTTCAGGATATTGCCTGATGCCCGGATAAAATGGAAAGATATCTGGGTGGGATCTGCGATGATCTCATTTCTGTTCACGATCGGTAAAATGGCGATCGGGTTCTACCTTGGAAGCACTGATATTGTCACTTCCTTCGGCGCTGCCAGCTCGCTCGTGCTTATATTGCTGTGGACATTTTATTCGGCGCAGATTTTTCTGTTTGGTGCGGAATTTACAAAAATTTTTGCCGACCGTTTCGGCAGGGAAGTGTTGCCTGATAAGAATGCCGTAAAATTAAAAATTGAAGAAATTGAAATAGATGAAGAAGATAGGTAATGCAATCCTGGATAACGACGGCGCGATTTACTCATAATTGAATGACATGAAATATCGGAATGCTTGAGAGAAAAAACATGACACACATCAAAAATATGATGATGATCAGTGGACTGATCTTAATTTTATTAATCATTCTTTATCTGATTGGAAATATCGCCCACGTACTGTTTCTGATATTTGCCGCTGTATTATTGGCTTTATTATTTACAGGGATTGCTGGTTATGTTAATCATAAAACCTTTCTTTCCTATAGAGTGGCTTTAGTTGGAGCGGTTCTGTTCACACTATTGTTATTGTCCTTATTCATGTGGCAGGTGGGCCCCCGGATTTCGGATCAGTTTGCTCAGCTCTTTGAGCGGATTCCGGAAGCCATAAGCACTATCAGATCGCAGTTGCTCGGTTCTGAAATTGGCAGCGAGATTTGGAATAATGTACGCGTACCGGAGAACATTCTCTCCGGTGGAACCTATCTTCTGGGTGGAGCAAAAACCTTTTTTTCCGGGATTATAACTTTTCTGGTACATAGTGCTGTTGTGCTTTTTCTGGCGGTTTATTTCACGATAAATCCCGCTTTATACATTGATAGTATTATATCACTATTTCACAAAAACAGACGAAACCGCATAAGAGAAGTCGTTTCCATAACCGGCAGAGCATTGCGGTGGTGGCTTTTTGGACGGATATCTTCGATGATTACTGTCGGAATTCTGACGACCATTGGTCTTCTGATTATTGGAATGCCACTTGCATTTTCGATCGGTTTTATTGCGGGTTTATTGTCATTCGTGCCGTACATAGGTCCGATCCTCACTTCTGTTCCCGCTATTTTAGTAGGTCTAAGTGAAAGTCCGCCAATGGCTCTCAAAGTATTAATAGTCTTAATTCTTGTTCAGTTTTTCGAAAGTTACCTCATCACTCCTCTGATTCAGCAGAAAGCGGTATCTTTACCGCCGGCGCTGCTTATATCGATGCAGGTTTTAATGGGGGTTATGGTCGGCGCTGTTGGCGTATTCCTGGCGACGCCGCTGGTATTAATTATCATTGTCTGGGTTCAACTGCTCTATATGGAAGACATTCTGCATGAGAAGGTGATTATGCCCGGTGATCACAGTCGACATAAAGGATAGTTGTAACCGACGTTTCATCGATACCTGAAAAATACATTCCGATTGATTCCGGACAGCATCCTTTTCCGTTTTCCGTGTGCAGAAAATTAATGAAAAGCATTCGGAGCGGAAAACTGTTTTTTTTTGATAGCACTTTTGCTCCCTGTGGGCACCAGGATTAATGTTCTCCAGAAAGTCATTTGTTTTCGTCGGGGCTGTTGGTAATGCGTATTTGAGTATTCTATAACTCATGGGAGATTTGTTTTGTATATAGGTTCATCAAGTCTAACGTTTCTATGATGTTAAATTCGCTGAGAAATGAAGAAACTATGATGCTGGTCAGTCGGCTTAACTTTTTAGATATTTCAATTTTGAAGTTATGATTACATTGAATATATTTAAGTTTACGTATATTCATCGATTGTTCTATTCTACATTTCGAAGAAATAGTACTGATGCCAAATACTTATCTTGAAAAGATACTTGAGAATGTTCATAAAGCCCGAGAACTCTATTATAGCTTAATATTGATCGTCGGAAGCCAAGGTTCAGGCAAAACAAAGGAACTTAAATCTCTAAGTAAACATTTGGGAATTCCAGTAATTAATGTTAATCTTGAACTTTCCCGAGAAATGCTGCATCTCACTGAGCGTCAACGTATTCTAAAACTTGAAAATCTGTTTAAAAAAGTAATTTCTGATGTAAACTCTGAGATAGTATTATTGGATAATGTCGAAATCTTATTCGATCCATCTTTAGAACATGATCCACTTGCCGTATTAAAGAAAATATCAAGAAACTTGACTCTGGTTGCAGCTTTGAGTTGCAGATTAGAATCTGATAAACTCATATATGCCAATTCTGGTCACCCGGAATATAAAGAATATTCCCTAAAGGACCTGATCATTGTTGACCTGGAGAACAAATGAAATATAAAGACCTTATCAATTTTGAACCAATTGAATCGGTAGTTCAACTTCGGGATGCCGACGAAGCAACTGCGGCCCGGCAACTTGTCGAAACCTATGTTATCTCAGAGGAGATGGCGGAAAAGCTGGTGAACCTGGTAATTCCCCAGTTGCAATTCGAGCAGCCTACCGACAACAAAGGCCTTCTGGTGGTCGGCAACTACGGCACAGGTAAGTCCCACCTGATGTCGGTGATCTCCGGGCTTGCGGAAAACCCCGACCTCTCCGCCAGTTTGAACAATACTGACGTCGCGGAGGCCGCCGGGAAAATCGGCGGCCGCTTCAAGGTGGTCCGTACTGAAATCGGGGCAACCACCATGTCGCTGCGGGACATCCTCGTGGCCGAGCTGGAAGAGCATCTCGCGGATATGGGTATGAGCTACAGCTTCCCCTCCGCAGATCAGGTCTCCAATAACAAACGCTCTTTTGAAGAGATGATGGGTGCGTTTCATGAGAAGTATCCAGACCATGGACTCCTCCTCGTTGTGGATGAGCTGCTCGATTATCTGCGCACCCGCAAAGATCAGGAGCTCATCCTGGATCTGAATTTCCTTCGTGAAATAGGCGAGGTCAGTAAGGACCTGCGTTTCCGTTTCATGGCCGGCGTCCAGGAAGCCATCTTCGACAGCCCGCGTTTTTCCTTTGTGGCCGACAGCATCCGCCGTGTGAAAGACCGCTTCGATCAGGTCCTCATCGCCCGCAAGGACGTCAAGTTCGTGGTGGCCGAGCGACTGCTCAAAAAGACCGGTGAGCAGCAGGCCAGGATACGCGAGTACCTGACACCCTTCGGCAAATTCTACGGCCACATGAACGAGCGCATGGACGACTTCGTCCGTCTCTTTCCGGTGCATCCCGACTATATCGACACCTTTGAGCGGGTGACTGCCGTCGAGAAGCGCGAAGTGTTGAAGACGCTCTCGCTGGCTATGAAAAAGATTCTCGACAAGGAGATGCCGGACGACCGGCCCGGACTCATTGCCTACGACACTTACTGGGCCAATCTCCGGGAGAACCCCTCATTCCGTGCCGTGCCGGATATCAAGGCGGTAATCGACTGCAGTCAGGTTCTGGAGTCGCGCATCCAACAGGCCTTCACCCGTCCAGCCTACAAGCCCATGGCACTGCGGCTCATCCATGCTCTGTCGGTTCACCGGC
>CAYPHA010000094.1:0-15086 GCA_964410215.1 uncultured Calditrichota bacterium
TAGCCCTGGCCGAAACCATGGAAATTTTTATAAAGGATCCTTCCCTCTGCCCGAAGATGGGACGCGTAAGCCGGCGGATTGCAGAAGAAAAATACGACGTCCATAAAGTAAACGCCGTAATCCTGAAGGCCATGGGCATCACAGATAAAACGGAAGCCATGTGATATACCGGATTGTTTTCAAGCGGCTGATTGATATCGTCTTTTCTTTTATTGCAGGGCTGGCCCTGCTGCCGCTGATGCTGATCATTTCCCTGCTTCTCCGCCTGAAACTGGGCAAACCGGCCCTGTTCCAGCAGCAACGCCCGGGTATGAACGGGAAGCCGTTTACCCTCCTTAAATTCCGTACCATGACCAACGCAACGGATGAATCCGGGAATCTGCTTCCCGATAAGGACCGGATGCATCCGCTGGGCACTTTCCTCAGAAAAACCAGCCTCGACGAACTGCCCGAGCTCTATAATGTGCTGAAGGGCGATATGAGCCTGATCGGGCCGCGACCGTTGCTGATGGAATACCTGCCCCTCTATAACGATCAGCAGAAACGCCGGCATGAGGTCAGACCCGGTATCACCGGCTGGGCCCAGATAAACGGCCGCAATAATCTCTCCTGGAATGAAAAATTCGACCTCGATATCTGGTATGTGGAGCATATGTCCTTCTTGCTGGATCTGAAAATTATTACCGTGACTGTCCTTAAAGTATTACGCCGTGAAGGCATCAGTAAAACCGGTCAGGCCACAACCGAAAAGTTCAATGGATATAACTGACCATAAATAGGGCACATCCCAATGTCCAAATCCAAAATCATAATTCACAATAAAAAAATCCATCTCTTCGGCGGCGGTGGACACGCAAAAGTTGTTATGGATGTACTCCGAAAATGCTACGGGATGGAATGTATACAGGGAATATTCGATGACAACCCGGAGAAAGCAGGACAATCCTTTTACGGTACCTCGATTCTCAGTGCAGAACAGTTTCTGTCAACTACGGTTGATCACCTTATTATCGCCATAGGGGACAACCGGCTTCGTAAGCTGGTTTGGGATAGAATTCATTACTCAGTCCGCTCTTTCATAACCGTCACCGATCCGGATTCCATCCTCTCAGAGAGTGCATCAATCGGCAAAGGATCACTTGTAATGCCGGGTGTTTGTGTCAATGCCCATGGCCGGATTTCCGATCACGTCATCCTGAACACCAACTGCACCATAGAACACGACTGCACCGTCGACGCATTTTCCCATATCGCTCCCGGCGCTACATTGACAGGCGGGGTCTCAATAGGATCCATGACACTGGTCGGCGCTAACGCCACAATCGTACCGGGAAAAACCGTTGGAAATAATTGTCTAGTGGGCGCGGGAAGTGTGGTGACCAAGGATGTTCCGGACAATACCTTCGTATTCGGTAACCCTGCAAAAATCAAATCCGTTAGGAAATCTTAAATCGGGACTGATAAAATCTGACTGTGACCTCTCCATATCCCGGATTATATCTAATGAGAATAATGGATTAAATACATAAATACCCATTTCGAATAGATGATTTATCGATTTAGTTTGCATTGAAATTAGAGATCTTCTAAATTGCGGTTGAGGTTTAAATGGAACGTAAAATACTTATCTCTATTATTCTCGATCAACAGGAAATCTTCAAAAATCTCAATTACATACCACGTTTGGAGAACAGATCCTTCCTGAATGATCCGGAAATTGTGGTTATATCCGGCGTGCGGCGTTGTGGAAAATCCACCTTGCTTCACGAAATCAGGCAAAACAACCACGATAAGGATTATTTCATTAATTTTGACGATGAACGGCTGATACATTTCACTCTTGATGACTTTCAGACGCTCTATGAAATTTTCATTGAGCTCTTTGGAAAACAAAATACCTTTTATTTCGATGAAATTCAGAATATAACCGGCTGGGAACGCTTCGTCAGAAGGCTTTATGACCAGGGGAAAAAGATTTTTATCACCGGTTCAAATGCCTCCATGTTAAGCAAAGAACTTGGCACTCATTTAACAGGAAGACATTACCAGGTGGAATTATTTCCTTTTTCATTTAAGGAATATCTTGCATTAAAAAATGTAACCTTTTCTGAATTGGATTTGTATGCAACAGAAACAAGGGGCCTCTTAAAAAGCCGGTTTAACGATTATTTTGCACGTGGTGGTTTTCCGGCCTATTTGCAATATGAAAACAGGGCGTATCTAAAATCATTATACGAGAGCATTCTCTATCGCGATGTAATGGTGCGTAATAATCTCACGAATGAGCGGGAAATACTTGAACTCGTTTACTTCTTAGCCAGTAATGTAGCAAAATTGATAACCTATAACAGCATTACCAGCGTCATAAATGTACAGCATGCAACGACGGCCAAAAATTATTTACATCACCTGGAAAACACGTATTTGATTTTCCTGGTCAATAAATTTGATTACGCATTAAAAAAACAAATCCTGAATCCCAAAAAGGTTTATTTGATTGATAATGCTATTTCTTATGAACTCGGGTTTCATACTTCTGAAGATAAAGGACGTTACCTGGAAAATATCGTCTATCTTGAGTTGAGACGCCGGGGAAAAGAAATATATTATCACAGACAAAAGTATGAATGTGATTTTGTGATCAGGGAAAAGAATCGAATTACGCAGGTAATACAGGTTAGCTGGACTGTCCATGATAAGGATACCCGGGACAGGGAGTTGCGCGGATTAAGGGAAGCAATGGCGTTATATCATCTGGATCACGGGATTATTCTCACTGAAAATGACGATGAAATGATTCGATCAGATAATCAAACAATTGAAATAATGCCTGTCTGGCAATGGCTTCTTAAAACGACAACCCATTTATAATGCATTTCAACAATTTCTATGAAGCCCGGTTCCGGGATGATGTCTTACGAATTGTTAACCGATTATGGATTAATTAAATATGGCAAAAAATAAAATCTGGCTTTCTCCGCCGCACATGAGCGGCGAGGAAATCAACTTCGTCAACGAAGCCTTTGCATCAAACTGGATCGCGCCGCTCGGCCCCCATGTGGATGCCTTTGAACAGGAGATATGCCAATACCTGCAGGCCGGTCATGCCGCCGCGCTGTCATCCGGAACGGCAGCCGTCCACCTGGCCCTCATCCTGCTCGGCGTCAGCAACGGCGACGAAGTGATCTGCCAGTCCATGACCTTTTCCGGAAGCGCCAATCCCATCGTCTATCAGCAGGCCCTTCCCATTTTCGTGGACAGCGAACGGGAGACCTGGAACATGGACCCGGAACTGCTCCATTCGGCCATTGAAGACCGGACCAAAAAGGGCAAAAAGCCGAAGGCCGTCATCCTGGTACACCTGTATGGCCAACCGGCACAAATCGATGCCATACAACAGGTATGTGATGCCTTTTCCATCCCGCTCGTCGAAGATGCCGCGGAAGCGCTGGGCAGCCGTTACAGGGGCAGGAAAGCCGGAACCTTCGGCGCGTTTTCCATACTATCGTTTAACGGCAATAAAATAATTACAACTTCCGGCGGCGGCATGCTGCTTTCTGACCAGGCCGATTCCATACAGCAGGCGCGGCATCTGGCCACACAGGCACGTGACGATGCACCCCATTATGAGCACTCATCCATCGGTTACAACTACAGGATGAGCAACCTGCTGGCTGCTGTCGGAAGAGGCCAGCTAAAGGTTATCGATAAACGCGTCGATAAAAAACGGGAGATCTTCGGGGCCTACAGGGAACGCCTGGCGGACACAGGGGCTGTCCTGTTTCAGCCGGAAGCGGCGGAAACGCTGTCCAATAAATGGCTGACGACTATTGTGATCGATCCCGATATTGCCGGAACAGACCGTGAACAGGTCCGCCTGGCCCTCCGCAAGGAGAATATCGATGCACGTCCGTTATGGAAACCGATGCATCTGCAGCCGGTTTTTCGCAATGCCCCGCATTACACGAACGGCATATCGGAGGAATTGTTCGACAGGGGGTTGTGTCTGCCTTCCGGTACCACGCTGGCTTCCGGAGACCTGGATCGCATCTGTGAAATTGTCCGGAAATGTATAATTTGAGCATAAAAGTGGATTTTATCACATTCAACAAGAGAATATTCTTATATTTTATCTGTGAATGATTTTCTCTTCGGAGCTTAACGCGCATGAATAACCCTGTATCCGGCCAGCATACGCTTACGGATTCATTCTCGGAAATTATGTTCAGACTGAAAATTGTCAAAGTGTTTGTTGACGGCGTGCTTCTGGCCGTTGCTTTCTACCTGGCCTTTCTGTTCCGGTTTGATCTTCACATACCGGAAGCGTCATTCCCGACCATTCACAAGGTACTGCCTATTGCCGTCCTGTTCACACTGGCCACCATCAATTTCATGCGTCTGAACCAGGGACGCTGGCGTTACTCCAGCCTGCAGGATCTGCTTAACCTGATCCTCGCCATCACAACCGGCTGGATCGCGCTGGTCATGTTTCTGTACTTTACCAACCTGTTCATGGTGCCGCGTTCCGTGCTGGCCATGTACTGGATGATGGGTATTCTGTTCCTCGGCGCGGCCCGTTTTTTCCCCAGGCTGGTCCTGAAAATCCGGGCACGTGTTCTGCCGAACAAGCGACGCGTATTGATCATCGGAGCCGGCAGCGCCGGAGAGATGATCATCCGGCAGATGAAACAGGACCCCGACCTCGGCTATTTTCCGGTGGCCCTGGTCGATGATGCGACAAAAAAACTGAATACGAAAATTCATGGCGTGAAAGTACGCGGAAATGTCAGCCAACTGAAAAATATCGTTCAGAAACATCGCGTTGAAGAAATCATCATCGCCGCACCTTCCGCCCGCCCCCTGCAAATGCGCAGGATTGTCCAGGCCTGTGAGGCAACCGGAGTTGCCTTTAAGACCATTCCCGGACCGAAAGAAATTGTCAACGGCCGGGTCAGCCTGAATCAGTTGCGGGAAGTGAAAGTGGAAGACCTGCTGGACAGGGAACCCGTGGAAATTGATTTTAACCAGATCCAGTCCTACCTGAAAAACAAGGTCGTCATGATAACCGGGGCCGCCGGTTCCATCGGATCCGAGCTATCCCGCCAGATTCTTAAAATGAATCCGGAAAAACTTTACTGCCTGGATCGCAGCGAAAACGGGCTTTTTTTTCTGGAATATGAATTGCGACAGGAAATACCGGACAGCACCTTTGAAATCTGTATTGCAGACATTCTTGACACCGATAAAATCCGCAAACTGCTCGACATGATCAAACCGGACCTGGTATTTCATGCGGCTGCCTATAAACATGTGCCCCTTATGGAACAGCATCCGGAAGAAGCCGTCCGTAACAACGTTATGGGAACCCTTAACATGTTACGGCTTTCAGAAGAATACGGCGCTGAAAAATTTATTCTGATCTCAACCGATAAAGCCGTCAACCCGACTTCGGTAATGGGAGCGACCAAACGGGTTGCGGAACTGCTCCTGCAATCTTATTCCGCAAAAAGTCAGATCAAGCTGGTCACCGTGCGATTCGGTAACGTGCTGGGCAGTTTTGGCAGTGTGATCCCGCTTTTTCAAAAACAGATCGCCAAAGGCGGACCGGTTACGATCACCAATCCGGGGATGAAACGGTTCTTCATGACCATTCCTGAATCGGTCAAACTTATCCTGGAAGCGTCCCGAATGGGAAACGGTAATGAAATTTTTGTTCTCGATATGGGCGAACCGATCAAACTGATCAATATCGCCCGTCGCCTTATCAAATTGTCCGGATATGAACCGGACAGGGATATTCCCATCAAAGTCGTCGGCAGCCGGCCCGGTGAAAAAATTGAAGAAGAACTGTGGAACACAGGTGAAGTCCCCATGCAAACCTCCCATCGCAAAATCATGATGGCCATGGGGAATCACTATAATCACTGGGATGTGATGGATCAAAACATCCGGGAGTTAATCGATTTTGCCCGGAACGGCCAGACAGACAAGATAATCGGGAAGCTCCATGATATTATCCCGGAATTTTCACCGGAAAGGGCCCCTATTGTTTCGAAGCGGGCATCCGGTACCTCTGTATATCACGAATGATTTGGCTTTAGACAGCCTGCGCTATTGCACCTTAACACATGAATATAAAATTAACCTTTACACTGCTTATCATGCTGGTCGTATTACCGGCCCTCTGGGAAACACAGGGGTACCGGTCCTATAACGGCATTGCCTGGTATCGCAACTGGTTTATGCTCCCTCCCTCCTTTAATCTTTAATCTTGAGTCCACTCCGAAAAGCACGATGGTGTCATGCTGAATTTATTTCAGCATCTCTAAGTTCAATAAAAACAGTGGATCCCGAAACAAGTTCGGGATGACAACTCCGTAATTAGCACTTATCGGAGTGGACTCAATCTTTAATCTTTAATCTTTTATCTTTATTCTTTCTTTTTTCTTTTAATAACAAACCGGTCATACAGCCATATCAGGCCCGCCGTTACGATGGCAAGGATCGCAAAAATCGCCCACATGATATCCGGCCGCTGCATATCCCTGGCAAAAACCGCGTATAACTGTCCGCTCAGAATCCCACCGAACAGATTACCCAGGGCGACACACCAGTAAAAATATCCCATGTACATAGCTGTTTTATTAGGCGGCGCGATATTTCCGGTATATTCTTTCGACTTCGGACTGGCCATCATTTCCCCTACGGAAAAAACCAGGATACCGGCAACGACGATCCAGCCGGTATAGCCGAAAACCAGGATAGAGAAACTGATGAAGGTGATCAGTACCCCGAAAAAGATCGTGGTAAACGGCTTGAAACGCGCCACCAGGGCCGATATGGCCACCTGGAAGAAGATAATCGCACCGGCATTCAGATTAATGATATATTCGGGATTCATCTGTCCGTCCACAGCCATCGAGTTCCGGAAACCCTGCACCGCGGAATCCAAACCTATGACATTGAGGAATCCATAGGAAACATTCATCAGGTCCGTCGTATCAACAAAATCCCTGATATGCAATGGAAGTGTATAGAAAATCTGGTTGAAGGAAGTCCAGAATCCGGACATCAGCAGCAGAAACAACCCGAATTTCCAGTCGCCGACCCGCATCGGTTGCAGGTACCAGGGCGCTTTTTCATTATTCTTCGAGCGCAGGAAAACATCGAAGGCGCCATTGAGAACCGTCCAGGCCACAAGAATGTATATTATCTGCACCCAGCTAACTGCTCCGTTTGCGGTATATTTGGACCCGAGGACCAGGATCGTAAGCAGCACAAAAACAAACAGAAACATCCGGCCGTTGCCCAGTACATCCACCATATCACTCATCACTTTGCCCAGTGAGCGCCGGTTCTCGGAGGTACTTTCCGAAGTCGGTTCCTTATAAAAAAATCCCACGAAAATAAAATTCACCGCAATCCAGACCGAGGAAGCCACAAATACCCAGTTCCAGTCCCAGCCGCGTACAATACCGGCTACAATGGGACCGGCAAATCCGCCGATATTGACCATCATGTAAAAAATACCGAAACCCAGGGATGCCGTTTTTGCTGTCGTTGTTTTTGAGACGGTACCGATAATCACCGGCTTGAACATGGCCGCGCCCAGCGCAACCGCCATAAACGCCAGGAAGAATGTCGGAAAGGTTTTAAACTGACCCAGCATGAAATAAGCAGGAACCAGAACCGCGAAAGCTGCAAAGAGCATTTTACGGTAACCATAGCGGTCGGCCAATGTACCCGTTACGACAGGAAAGAGGTAAAGGAAAAACGTTACGACCGCCTGCAGCACACCGCGGTCTTCATCGGAAAAGCCGAGCCCGCCTTCGCTGACCGACCCGGTGATATATAGCGATGAAACCGCAAAAAAACCATACCAGGCCATGCGTTCAAAGATCTCCATCGTATTGGTAACCCAGAAGGTAATCGGGAAATCGTTCAGTTTTACACGGTCTTTAGCCATAGAATCTCCAAAAAAAAAGGTTTCAGTATTTAGAACCCAGAGCTCAGAATGTCATCCGGAAGGATCTTTGTGTGTGGGGAACAGGTCAATGCATTTTGACTAACTGCATTCAGGTACCACAGGATGCGTTATTCGGTGCATACATGCAGAAATCCCTCAGGATTTAGTCCTGAAACCTGATCCCTGAATCCTGTTGCCTGATTTCTAAAACAGCTTATCCACTTCCACCATAAATTCGGTTGATATCCGTTCCCACTCCATTTTAAACCAGGGTGAGTAATTTTCGGGGTGTGACGACAATTCGGCAGATACTTCCCCCAACGGAATATATTTATATTCACTGATTTCAAACGGATTGATTACCGGTTCATCGGTGCTGACACCGATGAAAACGGAACACAGCTCATTTTCCGAACCCGCGTCTTCGAAACGGGCATGGTACTTAAATTTGTAAAGGAATTTCAGATCGGTCCGGATTCCCAGTTCCTGCTGCATCCGTCTGAGAGCGGCCTGCTCGATGCGTTCCCCTTTCCGGGGATGACTGCAGCAACTGTTCGACCAGTACAGCGGCCAGAGGCGTTTATCACCGGCCCGTTTTTGTACCAGAAGCTCTCTGTTCCGGTTGAAAATAAAAATAGAAAAGGCCCTGTGCAGAATACCGTCGCCATCATGGCATTCCGCCTTTGACTTATAGCCGATCTCCACATCTTCATCGTTCACAAGGATTAATGGTTCCGTGTCAAATGAAACAACTTCATCATTCCTGTACATATTTTTACACCCGCTTTATTTAATGTCAGTAATAAACGCCTGATATCCCGCAGCACGGATCGCTCCGGCCACCTTTTCCGCATTTTCCGGACAGAGAGCGATGATGGCACCACCACCGCCGCCACCGGTAAGTTTGGCACCAAGAGCGCCGTTTGCACGGGCGATATCGACAATCTCCTCAATTTCCCTTCCGGAAACCTGTATGGCATTGAGCAGCCCCTGGTTCAGATTCATCAGGTCGCCCAGGTGTTCAAGGTCATGATCCTTTATCGCCTGGACACCCTGGCGCACCAGCTCATCCACCTCGTTGAATATACGATTGTACAGCATTTTATTGCGTTCCCAGGCGGTTTTTACCTTGGTCACCATTTTTGCCGTCAGACTTTCAATCCAGGTCAGACCGATTACAACGCGGATAGGCTCACGTATTTCGATCCGTTCCATCTTCGGCGGGGTTCCTTTTCGAAAGAGAATAAAACTGCCATAGGTTGCCAGCGTATTATCGATTCCCGAAGGCGACCCGTGAACGATGCGTTCTGATTCAAATGACAACCGGTATACTTCATCATCGGACAGGTTCAATTTGTAATTTTCCGACAGGGCACGGATAATAGCAACTGCCAGCGCCGCCGAGCCCCCCAGCCCCATGGCCCGGGGAATATGCGGAAATACTTCAATCTGCATGTTTTCATCATGGAGTTCCAGTTCATCGAGAATCAGATCCAGGGATTTAAAAATGGAATACTGGTGCTCCGCTCCTTTACGGATCTGTTCTTCGACACCCCATCTGGGGATAATGAGATGGATTCCTTCCTGCTTGCTGGAGCACGCTTTTGCCTGCATTGCCAGCGGAATCGGCGCGGCAATGGCATGGCTGCCATAAACCACGGCATGTTCACCCAGTAAAATCACCTTGCCATGACCCGTGGGTATGTCCTCTGAAGTCGGTTTGAGCACCATATCCGCCTGAGCCGGTTCTTCCCGCGTTTTTATTTCTTCGATGATTTCCTTGGCTTTCCATATCTTGATCTCACTGGAATCGATCAGCTTTTCAACGACCGTTTCAAAAATTTCAGGGCTGGCGCCTGCAGCCATCACAACACTGCGCGCGTGGAGGCTCATATGTCCCCTCTGAATACCTTCCGTTGCAAGAGCACGGATCGCCCCCAGATTCTGGGCCAGGCCGACGGCACCCAGCAATTCGGCAAGTTCCCTGGCCGATTTTATATTGAGTAAACGGTGCGCAATCGGTACGGAAGGATTACTTTGCAATGGCCCGCCGACCGTGCCGACGCGAATCGGAATTTCAAGACACCCTTCCAGGTCCCCGTTTTCATTTTTTTTCCATTGAGTCAGCGATGTATAGCGTCCTCCACGGGCCGCATAAGCATGCGCTGCCGCCTCTATGGCCCGCCAGTCATTACCCGTCGCAATAACGACAGGATCAATACCATTCATGATACCCTTGTTATGAGTCGCTGCCCGGTAGGCATCGGCTGCCGCGAATTCATAAGCCAGTATGATACCATCACGGACCTGCTCACCGGAATAGCCCTTGCCTTCAAGTAGTTTTACCGGAATAGTGCAGGTCGTTTTTACGAGAGAGCGGTCGGCCAGATTGGACAGGATCCGCAGGAATACATTCCCTCCGGATATTTTCTCGATCAGCGAGGCCACCCCTTCGCACATGCTGTTGACCAGATTCGCTCCCATTGCGTCCTGCGTATCCACCAGAAGATGAACGATGACCATTTCTCTCCGGCTGTCCTGAGCCGTAATGATACGTACCTCCACATCCCTGGCTCCACCACCGCGGGCAACCATGTTCGGATGCAGACTGTTGGCAAGATTGATAATCTCTTCCTTGTTCTGAAGAATCGCGTGTTGCGCGCGGGAAGGATTCCTGACGTCAACCACCTGAATCTGTCCGATCAGCACGGGATCGGTACTGGTACTGGTAAAACCGCCGTTTTCGCGGACAATTTTTGCCGAGGCGCTGACCGCCGCAACGATGGACGGTTCTTCCACGACCATGGGCACGATATAATCACGCCCGTTAACCATAAAATTTAATCCCAGCCCCATCGGCAAACCAAAAACACCGATCACGTTCTCGATCATCCGGTCGGAGTCTTCGGGACGTAACAGGCTGTTGCCGTTTTTCAGCATGATATAATCATCATCATTCAAATGCTCGGTTTTTTGTAATGTCCGGAGCCTCTCCTGAACGGACAGTTTATAAAACTCCGGAATTCTTGAACTGGACATAGCTAACCTCTAAGGTATCAGATAAACTGATTAATTATTTATTCCTGAAACGAAACGACACCGGCTTCAGCAATGCGGACCGGCACCGTCGCATATCCTTCATCTTCTATCGTATCCGCAATGGTCTGTAATGCGTCAGCGGACCGGGCAAAGGCGATACCGATATCACCGCTGCCGGCACCGGACGGTTTATATACACCGCCCAAAGCGCTTATCCGCTCGACCAGCCTGAGATGTACCGCTGAAACGATGGGCATACCGCTTTCATCCCCCAACCTTCTCAGAGAGGCAAGATAAGCGGTGACCGTTTCCAGAAAGAGCTCCCCCTGCTGATCCCGGTAATGGCGGTATCCCTTTTCGGATAAATCATGAAGCTCCGTCATCATCTGCCGGTAGGCAGTCGGATGGGACGCCTTCAACTGCGATACCCCCCGCACCATTTTGCGGGTTGATTCGGATTTCCCCGTAAAGACCGTCAACATCGGCAGGGTTTTCCAGATATTGACGGGTTCCGGAATTTTCTGTTCGGCAAGCTGATTCAGGCCCATTTCATAACGAAGTACCCCGCCGAATGTGCTGGCAGCAATATCCACACCACTACCCAGGTTCCCCTGTGCTTTCCGGTGCGCACTCAAAGCCAGCCGGAAAATTCTCCTGCGCTTATCATCGCCGATGCTGCTGGATGCCTCATCTGCATCAAGCAGGGCCGCCGTGAGCGCAACCGTCATCGCCGCACTGGAGCCGAAACCAAGCTTACTTTTTAACGCCTGTGAATAGAAAGCCCCGGTATCGATTGAGACGGAAACCGGAGACAGATCTTTTCCGAATGATTTAAAATAGTGCCATACGAATTCAAAAACCATCCGGAAAAAACCGAGCTGTTTACGCGTATGATCATCCGTATCGAGAAAACATACGATACCACGATCAGATACGCTAAAATCCGTACGGGCAATCCCGATCGATGGTGCCGCCACATGAAAACGGTCGCCGCTGCATTTTTCTAACCGGACTTCCGCAAAACGATCAACGGCACAGACCAGAGCGGGCGAACCTTCCAGAACGGCATACTCACCCAGTAAGATCATTTTTCCCGGTGATACCGAACGAATTTTCACCCTTCGATATCTCCGGTCAACCGGGCACCATCGCCCAGACCCGTTTCAATAATCCGAATAACACCGGGGATATCCGCCAACGCCTGTTTCACCGCATCCATTCCTTCGGGCAGACAAAGGGCCTTCACCTGCGGGCCGGCGTCAATGGTGAAATAAACAGGCAATCCATCTTCCCTTAACGACCGGATCCGGTTCATTAATTCCAGGGTGGTGCTGTTCCAGTATATTATTCCCGGTCTGCCGGCTAACGCGAGCGCATGCATTTTAAGGCAACTGAACTCGGACAGATCGCCCAGCAGCTCAAAATCTTTATTGATGACGGCATGCCGCATTTCATCAAGATCCGCCGGGGAGGACCGCACCCAGGCATCATAATAAGGAGAGGTCTGACGGGATAAGGTCATACCGTCCGTGGAACCGGTCTTCTTCTCCTCTTCCGAGGTTATCAATATCAGGACACGAATGTCCCAGTAATCCTTTTCGACCAACTGGTATGCCGCAGAATCGCTTCCGTCTGCTCTCTCACCTTTGGCCATCTCCACGAAACCGCCGTAGATGGAACGTGCAGCCGAACCGGATCCCTTGCGGGCCAGTTCGGATAACCTGAGCGGCGGCAGATTCAAACCGGCGGCATGGGTTGCGGCCAGGGACAGGGCCGCAAAAGCCGAGGCCGATGAAGCCAGTCCGGCGGAAGTTGGAAAATTATTATGACTTTCTATCCGGGCAAAAGAGTTCACGGCGGTTTCCTGCCTGACGAGGTCCATGAAGGTTCCGATACGGCTGGTCTCTTTTACTGAAGCTTCCTGTCCGTTCAGAAGCAGCAGGTCTTTTTCAAGACCGTCTTCGAATTCAACCGTGGTTTCTGTAAAAAGACGATCGAGGGTGATTGATATGGAACCTACTGCCGGCAGGTTGAGATGAACATCACGTTTGCCCCAATATTTAACCAGGGCGATATTGGAATGGGCACGGGCTGTCGTTTTCATCGAAACGGAACACTCTTATGAGTTATAAATCGTATAAATTTAAGGATTGCACCGCAGATTTACTAATTTTTCTTGCGATTAAACAGGTTTTTCCTGTAATATTACCCTTTCAATCTTTAGTAAAATTGCCATTCAGGGGAGAGTAAAAATGGGACAGAACATCATCGAAAAAACAGCAGAACGATTTGCCGTGGGCCTGGAACCGGAACAGCGCGTATACAGCGGTGATTTCTTAAGTATCAAACCCGCTTATGTCATGACCCATGACAATACCGGTGCGGTTATTCCCAAGTTCAAGGGCATCCATGCCGTGCGCATGGCAAATCCGCGTCAGGTTGTATTTACCCTGGATCATAATGTGCAGGATAAAAGCGAAAAGAATCTGAAAAAATATGCAAAAATTGAACAGTTCGCGAAGGACATGGGGGTTGATTTCTATCCGGCCGGTCGCGGTATCGGTCATCAGATCATGTGCGAGGAAGGCTACGCCTGGCCCGGCACAATGGTCGTGGCATCGGACAGTCATTCCAATATGTACGGCGGGCTGGGTTGCCTGGGAACACCGATCGTTCGTACCGATGCAGCCGCCATCTGGGCCACGGGTCAAACCTGGTGGCAGGTACCACCCGTTGCGCGTGTTACACTGACAGGTACCCTGCAGCCTGGGGTCACCGGTAAAGACGTGATTATCACTCTGGCCGGTTTTTTTAACAAGGACGAAGTCCTGAACCATGCCATCGAATTTGCCGGTGGCGGTATCGCGGCTTTATCCATCGACCAGCGGCTCACCATTGCCAACATGACAACGGAATGGGGCGCACTGGCCGGCGTTTTTCCGGTCGATGAAACCACAATCGCCTGGCTGGAATCCCGCATCCGCTATGTCAGCAAACGCGGTCTTGCCGGTGTGCCTTCCGATGCGGAGGGTAACGGTCAGCATCCCCGCCTGAATGCATCCAACCTTGAAATCCTGCGCGAAGGCGCGATCGCAAGCGACAATGATGCTTTTTATGCCAAAGAACTGACCCTGGATCTGTCGACCATCTCACCGCATGCATCCGGCCCCAACAGTGTCAAGGTGATGACCCCGGTCTCCGAATTGAAAAAGCGGAATATTGCTATCCACAAAGCCTACCTGGTTTCCTGTGTCAACAGTCGTGTTGAAGATATCGCTGAGGCGGCCCGTGTCATCCGCGGCAAAAAAGTAGCCAATGGCGTTGAATTTTATATTGCTGCCGCTTCGGATGAAGTACAACGCGAGAGCACCAACCGTGGTGACTGGGATGCACTTCTTGAAGCCGGCGCCATTCCCCTGCCTCCCGGCTGCGGCCCCTGTATCGGGCTCGGAACCGGTCTGCTTGAAGATGGTGAAGTAGGTATTTCCGCCACGAACCGCAATTTTAAAGGCCGGATGGGTTCTCCGAAAGCAGAAGCCTACCTGGCATCACCGGCCGTCGTCGCCGCTTCCGCTGTTTCCGGGAAGATCGACTTACCCTTCGATGACGGGCAAAAAACGATAAGCGCAGGTATAAAACAGGCCGAAAAGCCAAAAGCGGAAAAGCGAACGGTAAAACTGCTTCCCGCATTCCCCGAACGCCTGGAGGGTGAACTGATTTACTGTCACCAGGATAATCTAAACACCGACGGTATTTATCCGGGAAAATATACATACATGGATGAGATCACCCCGGAGCAACAGGCCGATGTCGTCATGGAAAACTATGATCCGGCCTTTGCCGGACTTGCTGAAGAGGGTGATATCCTTGTCGGGGGATTCAACTTCGGCACGGGCAGTTCACGTGAACAGGCGGCTACGGCTTTAAAATACAAAGGAATTAAATTGGTGTTTGCCGGCTCCTTCAGCGAAACGTATAAGCGTAATGCCATCAATAACGGATTCCTGGTTATCGAGGCTCCTGAACTGGTTGAAGACCTTAAAAACGCATTTGGAACGGATAAACTGACGGTTAAAACAGG
>CAYPHA010000095.1:0-14918 GCA_964410215.1 uncultured Calditrichota bacterium
CTTAACAGAAGATCCACCGGATCTTCTGCAGAAATGCCCTTTTGGCTGAAGGCTCCGGTTATCTGTTCAACCATTGCGCTGATGAATGACGGATGGCTGCCAAACCGGTCGACAATGATCAGATCCTCGTCGCTGAACCGTCCGTCGTTATTAAGTTTGAAGACCAGGTTTTCCATCGAACCTGTCGTGGTTGTGGAATAGAACGGATACAGGGTGAGAATAACAACACGTTCATATCCTTCTTCGACAATGCGGTGCCAAACATCTTCAATAAAGGGATCCCAGTAGCGCATGGCCGCAAAAACGCCCACACCGTCCAAACCGTTTTTTTTAAGTTCCGCTTCGAGCTGTTGGGCCTGCTGCACCGTTATATGGGTCAGAGGTGTTTTCCCCCCGATCTGTTCGTAGATTTCACGGCTTTCCGGTGCCCGTTTGCGCGCGAGCCAGCGGACAAAGCGCAACCGCAGAAACTCAGGCAAGGGAATGTCGATGATGTCCGGATCTTTAAATATATTATAGAGATACGACTCCACCGCTTCCAGCGAATCGGGGCCGCCCATATTGGATATGATGACTGCAGTTGGTTTCACGTCCTGCTTCCCGTTAGTTAAACCGTCCTGGAAAATTGTGGTTTATTCTTCGATTTGGACTGGAGATAGGCATCGAAATTCATGGCTATATTCCGTATCAGCAGCCGGCCCGGGGTCGTAATCCTGATGTCCTTATCCGAAAGTTCAACCAGATCATCGGCTTCGAATGCCTTGAGGTTTGTCAGCGCATCGGCAAAATAGTCATCGAAATCAATACCGTATGATAATTCGATCGTTTTCTTTTCCAGACGAAAATTACACATGAGTTCCATGATGACCCGCCGGCGAAGTACGTCATCGTCCGTCAGGGACACGCCCCGCATAACCGGCAGGGTATCGTCATCGATCGCGCGAAAATAATCGCTCATTTTTTTATGGTTCTGAACATAGAGACGTGACAGCATACTGATGCTCGATAACCCGAGGGCAAACAGGTCCAGACCGGCATGTGTGGAATAACCCTGGAAATTGCGGTATAAGGTTCCGTTGTTCATAGCGACCGTCAACTCATCGTCCGGCTTGGCGAAATGATCCATTCCGATATAGATATAGCCGGATTCCGTCAGTTTTTCGATACTCAGTTTCAGGATACGCAGTTTCTCTTCAGGTGGCGGCAGCATTTCATCTTTGATCAGGCGCTGGTGCTTGATCATCTGAGGCAGATGGGCATAGTTGAATACGGCAAAACGATCCGGATCGAGGTCCAGGACCTGATCGAGGGTTTTGTCGAATTTCTCATAGGTCTGAAAAGGCAGTCCGTACATGAGATCAAGATTAACGCTGATGAAGCCCAGCTCCCGGGCCCATTCGACGGTCTGGCGCGTTATGCTTTCCGGCTGGATGCGGTTGACCGCTTTCTGCACCGCCGGATCGAAATCCTGTACACCCATACTGCACCGGTTGAATCCCACCTCGCGTAAGGCCTGAACGTGGTCACGGGTTAAGTCCCGCGGATCCATTTCAACGCTGATTTCGGCCTCATCACGGAAGGAGAAGGCCTCATGTAAAGCCTGCCCCAGCCGCCGGATCTGGTCCGGAGGAAGGTAGGTGGGCGTACCACCACCCCAGTGCAGCTGCGCCACTTTCCGCTCACCGGAAATTTCCCGGCCCAGGAGTTTCATTTCACGGATGAGGTACCCGACATATTCTTCAATCCGTGCCTGATTGTGGGTAACCATCATATTGCATCCGCAGAAATAACAGAGCGTATCACAAAACGGGATGTGGACATACAATGAAATATCTTCATTTTGCCGGTTATTGTCATCCGATTTCAGGTGCCCGATAAAGGCATCAGGGCTGATACCGTCATGAAAATAGGGTGCCGTGGGGTAGCTGGTATAGCGCGGCCCCGGACGGTCATATTTCTTTAAAAGATCGATATTGACTTCTAGTTTTTTCGTCTGCATTCTATATCCTGTTGGTCTTTATTGATGTTTTTCGGCCAAACGGGCACTTTGCCGGCGTACTTCGTCGATGAGAAAATATACATTATCGACGGGAATATCCGGCAGGATACCGTGGCCGAGATTGAAAATATGTCCGCTGCGTCCGCTAAATACATGTAATATGCGTTTGACTTCTTCACGGATCGCATCTCTGCTGCCATAGAGGGCTGTCGGATCGAGATTACCCTGCAGAGCGTATTTATCACCTGCCACATTCCAGGCCTGTTGCATATCGGTCATCCAGTCAACACCGAGAACGTCCGCATCGCTGTCGGTCAGGTCACGGAGTATTTCGTATCCGCCTTTACTGAAGAGTGTGACAGGCACCCCTTCTTTTTTCAGAGTGCTGGCAATGCGTTTCAGATAAGTGCCGGAGAACCGGTCGAACAGGTGCACCGGCAGGATACCGCCCCAGGTGTCGAATACCTGCAGGGCATTGGCACCGGCGCGGATCTGCATACGGAGATAGTCGCATATACCGTCACACAGCAGGTCGAGCAGCCGTTTCAGGCGTTCCGGTTCCGCGTAAAGCATACGTTTGATATGTTTGAAATTCCGGGTCGGTTTTCCCTCGATCATATAGGTCGCCAGTGTGAAGGGTGATCCGCTGAAACCGATCAGGGCCGTCTCAGCAGGCAGCTCACCGCGGATCATGGCCACGGCATTGCCCACATAGGATAACCGGTCTGTCAATCCGGCGGTTTCGAGGTTCGCGATATCGGCATCGTGCAGTATCCGGGGAGAAAGTCTGGGGCCGTGATTTTCCATGAATTCCAGTTTCTGTCCGAGTGCTTCCGGAATGACAAGGATGTCCGAAAACAGAATGGAGGCATCAAAGCCGAAACGCCGTATAGGCTGTAGGGTGACCTCCGTGGCCAATTCCGGTGTTTTGCAAACGGAGAGGAATGAATGCTTTGCCCTCAGTTCCTGGTATTCCGGAAGGTATCGTCCGGCCTGCCGCATGATCCAGATGGGTGTATAGGGCACCGGGCGTTTTCTGATGGCATCTATATAAATAAATTCTGAAGTCGCGGTTGTCATTAATGTTTACTCCTGTTCGGGTGTCGGTTAAAATAGTTGACTATCGCTTCGAGCAGTTGTTCTGCCGTACTGTCCTCCGGCCGGATACTGACCGTCAACCCTGCTTCTTCAATCGCGGAAGCGGTTGTCGGTCCAATAGCGGCAATTACAGATTGTGCCGCCTGAATCGTCCGGACCGCCGGATCCGGAAGGATCTCCAGAAAAAAGCGGAATGCCGACGGGCTTAAAAATGTCAGGCAGTCGATTTCACCTCGTGTTAGTTTATCTGCCATGGCCACTCCGTCCAGAACTGTATTGGCCTCTGTAATGTAAGCGATGCTGCGCAGGGGCTGCGCGCCGAGTGCTTCCAGTCCTTCTGCCAGTTCATCGCGGGCCAGGTTTGAAGACGGAAGAGCAACGCGCAGTCCCTGGATCGTTCGTTTTTTTAAGGCTTCAATCAATCCTTTGGCCGTATGCGGTTCTGCGGTCAGTTCAACTTCCAGACCGGCCCGTTGCAATGCCCGTGTTGTTGCGGGACCCACCGAAGCGACATAGATTTGTTCTATGGAAAATGAAAGCGCATTGATTCGCTCTAAGCTGAAACGGACGGCATTCGTGCTGGAAAAAATCATCCAGTCACCGGGCCGGAGCTGTTTCAGGCTTGTATCGAACGCAGTCCAATCGGAAGCGGGGCGTATGCGCACCGTCGGAAAGGCGATAGCCTCGCCTCCTGATTTTTCTATATCCTTAATAAATGTTTGTGCCTGCTTAATATCCCGTGTTACCAGGATACGCTTTCCATTCAAGTCCCGCGTCATTGGGATATCTGCTTTAACAGTTCTCCGGCGCCCTTTTCCAGGAAACTCAGTGCCAGTTGATGTCCTGTTTCTTCTGCCGTCTTTGGTTTCCCAAATCGCTTTTCCCTGTAAACCGTCTGGCCGTCTGTGCTGCCCACAAAGCCATCGATTATGAGGTCCGTATCCTGCAGAAAGGCATAAGCTCCCACGGGGAACTGGCAGCCGCTGTCCAGGGTGTGCAGAAACGCACGCTCCGCTGTTGCCGCTGTCATGCTCGGAGCATGGTTGAGTTTCTGAAGCAGATCACATAATTCACGGTCGGTTTCACGAATCTGTATACCAAGCGCGCCCTGACTGACACCAGGTACCATCTGATCGGCCGGGAAGACATCGTATTTAACCGTATCGAGTTTCAGCCGTTTAATTGCCGCATGGGCCATAATAATCCCGTCCAGGTCCTGTTCGCGGAGTTTGCGGAGTCGGGTATCGATATTTCCACGTAAATCAACGATCATCAGCCCGGGTTTAAGGTGTGACAGCTGGGATTTCCGGCGAATACTGCCGGTGGCAATTATCGCGTCGTCAGCCAGTTCCTTAAATAAAAGGCCCTCTGTCGTTACCAGCACATCTTCAACGGGGCCCCGTTCGGGTACGGCGGCCAGCTTCAGTCCGGAAGTCATCTTTGAGGGCAGGTCCTTCAGACTGTGGATTGCCAGGTCAATGCGGTTTCCAAGAAGGGCCTCTTCGATAGCTTTCGTGAATACACCCTGACCGCCGATGCGGCTGAGCGATGAGCTCTGGTCCCGGTCGCCTTCCGTTTTTATGATAATCCGTTCCGTCTTCAGGTCCGGATAATGGTTTTCGAGTTCGGAGCGTACAAATTCGGCCTGCCAGAGGGCCAACGCGCTTCCCCGTGTTCCAATTCTGATCATTTCCATCTATTCCTGATCCAGTTCATATAGATTATATACAAAGTCAATATGTTCCTGATAAAGCTTCGGATCGGATGCATTCTTTTTCAGGGATTTTATATGCTGATGCATCACCTTGTTCATGATACTTTGCGTGAGGTATTCGATTTCGGGAAGTCCTTCCTGTGGTAAACGCTTTTTCAGCCGGTTCAATTCGGAAAGACGTATTTCGTCGAAATATTGTTTCAACCGGTTAATCGTAGAAGCCACAGAATGGGTGGACATCCATTTCCTGAATTCACCCGTGTATTCTTCGACAACTTTCAGTGCCTTGGGAATCTCCGCTTTGCGTTTTTCAAGATTCGATTGCACGATATCCTGAAGATCGTCGAGGTTGTAGAGGTATACGCCGTCCAGTTTGTCAATGTCCGGATCAATGTCTCTTGGAACGGCCAGGTCAATTAAAAACAATGGCTTAAGATGGCGACCCCGGATAATTTTATGAGCGAATGGCTCTGATATAACGAACGACGTGCTGGCCGTTGCCGAAATGACAATATCGATATTTGTAAAAGCCGCTTCCAGGTCTTCCATAGGGAAAGGGATCCCATTCAGCTTTTCGGCCAGTTCCCGGGCTTTGCTTTCGGTACGGTTGGCGATATGTAATGTATGAATACCCTTTTCCCGGAAATGCAGGGCGGCCAGTTCAGCCGTCTCGCCGGCACCAATCAGGAGGACGTTTTTCTTTTCCAGTCTGGTGAAAATTTTACGGGCCAGTTCCACGCCTGCAAAACTGACGGATACAGCGCCGTCAGTCAGATAGGTATCGGTACGTACTTTCTTTTCCGTCTGCAGGGCGTAGTTATACAGTTTATTCAGAAGCGTATTGGTGGAATTGAGCTCGCGGGCAACTTCATAGGCCTGTTTTACCTGACCGGTGATCTGCGGCTCACCGATAATCATGGAATCCAGTCCGGATGCTACTTTAAAAAAGTGTGTAACCAGTTCCTCACCCGAGATGATGTACGTCAGATTATCATCCTGAAAATAGGATGTGGATTTCAATACATCAAGCCGGCTGCGGATTCCGGGAATGGAGGATTTATAACCGTCCCCGCAGAAATAAATTTCTGTGCGGTTGCAGGTCGACAGGATCATGCATCCTTCGATATCAAATTCTTCGAGCAATATACGTATTGCTTCTTTTTGTTCCTCCGCGCTGAAGGCGACGCACTCCCTTATATCCACCGGAGCTGTTTTATGTGAAATACCAATCAGGCTAATTGGAATAAATGAGTTCATTATATATCAATAAAATTTGTGAAAGCTTTCCGTTGTTATCATAACCAGGATAGCTGCTATCAATAAAATCAGGAAACCCGACAGGGAAAGGATGGCCATCCAACGACCCCGCCATTTAAGGATGTTCGCCAGCACATAACCGGCTAAATAAAATAACCAGATAATATCCGTAATAATGATTTTGGCATCGTTAACCCAGTAGGCCCCGAATACCGTTTTGGCCTGTATATGTCCCAGCAACAGACCGGTGCCCATCAGGATGATACCGATTACAACTGAACGGATACTCATCAGCTCCAGGTAGGAAAGGGCCGGAAGCTGGTCATAAATGATACCAAAACGGCGTTTTTTCATGTTCTTGTTCTGAATAATATAGAGCAGAGCATAGATAGCCGACAGGGAAAGGGCGGTGTAGCCCATGATCGTCAAGGAAGCATGCAGGGCAAAATTGGTGTTTGTGAGCAATTCATTCGTCTCAATCTTCCAGGAATAATTAAAAGACGATATCACTTCGGAAAGAAAGGCAAACGACATGATAAACAAGCCCGAAGCCTTATTTTTTGTTGTCCATTCAATGACGAGATATACAAACAAAATGGAAAAGGCCAGAAAGGAAAGCGCGTCAAACGCCGTGGACAGCGGCATGGCATTCAAACCGATTAGCCGTATGATAATTTCCAGGGCATGAACCAGTAACAATGCGATGAGGAGAGGAATCGTTATTGCATTGAAACTTTTCTGCTTTCCAAAGAAAATCCGGTAGTAGACGTAAACGACGGCAAGGTAGAAAACCGGCAGTATGTAGCTGATAATTTTACTTAGTAATTCCATGGCCCATTCCTGCTTCTCATTAAAAACTGCTAATCTAATGGGATATATTCCAAAAAACAAGCAAACCGGCTTAATTGGCTATTTTAACGGTATCATGCTGATTTTGTTTCCCGTGTACAGGTGTGCTCCCGGAAGCGGGTTGTTTCGTGCTTCGTTCTGCCGAAACAGGGTGATCCTAAAATAAATAGCCGGATGAACTAAAGCCGCAAACCCCTGGGGACTATGATCCGTTCCAGTCCATCAAATAAAAATTGGGCGGTTAAAGCCAGGGCTGCCGCAGGCACGGCACCTTCGAGAATCAGGTTTACGTCATCAAGGCGAATACCGGTCAGAATAGGCTGGCCATATCCAGACGGAAAAGAATGACCGCGTTATAAACCGGGAAATAGGCAAGATCATCTTTGAGAACTTTCAGATCATAATAGCGAATTTCGGCATCTGTTGAATACAGATCCATTACATCTATAAAACCTTTATCAAGACCCTGGTAAGCCAGATCATGAACGAGTCCCCGGACATTCGTCTGAGGAAGATTGTATTGTCTGCGCAGGCCCGGCCAGCCGTCCCCGCGGTCCATGAATTCGTTCGTGAAGCCAAAAATCAGATCGGGGTGTTTTGACAGGTCGGATATTTTTCTGATGTTCCGTCTACCGGCCAGGTCTTTTTTTATACCGAGGGCATACGTGTTATTAAATCCAAGCGGGGCTGAAATACCGATACCGGATTCTTTGAGGATTTCCGCAAGGATGACATTTTCTGTAAACTTTTTTGAACCGATGTGAATCCGGGTGTTGAATGGAATGATTTTGAAATTTTGTTCAGAATAAGCATAAGTATACGTACAAATTTTAATCTAAAATCTATTTAATACCTGATCCGTTGTCAAATTGCATCAGGAGAATAATCTAATAACCAATATCCCGACACATAACAATATAAATTCAACATTTATCGTCACATGTCGAAGATTTAATATAGTAGTGCTGCGATGGATTTGCTTTTATGATGAAAGAGCGCAAAATAATCATTAATGAGCTCGAAGAGCTGGCCAGGCTTTCGGTTAAATCGCTGTTTATCCGCTGGAAAAACAGCCAGTTACGCCAGTATGATCCACTTGTCACCATATTAAATGATTTCAGGGCCACATTTAAAACCAATGGTAAACCCGGTCATACCATTACGAAGCAATGGTATGAGATGGAGTGTGTGCTGAAAGATGTACAACAATGGCTGGATGCTCTGGAACCGATGAAAATCGTTGCCGATACCGATGAGCTTATTCTCGACTGGTCGGTGCAGTTCACTGATTATCTGCGGGCGAAACCGGAACACCTGCAACTTGGTTATCCCAAATCATTCTGGTCCGATTCTACGGGCGACGATATCATCGTCCGCGGGGTGAAGGGGATTCGGCGTGCCCTGAATGCTGCGACAGCAAATAATTCGACAGCAATGAAAACGCGAACGGTGCATTTGCATGACCTGCTGCAGTACTATGTTGAGCTCCCGGTTAAACGCCATATTGAAGAAGAGAAAACACTTTATCTCAAACGTATGACCTGGAAACTGCAGAATGTTCGTCAGAAACTGAACCAGACACGGGATCTGCTCATCATACCGATTCAGGATATGGAGCGCAGTGCAGTAAAAGGGATCAGCATTTCACAAACACATTTGCGCAATGCGCGAAAGGGAATGGATGAACTGCTTGATTCATTGAACAGTTGGGCTGAATACGAAATTCAAATCGATGAACGGTTTTCCCGGCTCTGGCACGGCGTCCGCTCAAAACTGGAACATGTATGGGACAAAGCCGCCACTTTTCAGCATCCGAACGGCCGTTACAAACGATCGAAGAGCAACAGAGAACGAAAAAAATTTAATCAGCGCCATCATCGAATCCATCAGGAATGGTCGCAATTTCTTGAAGCTGTGACCGATGGCTGGGTAAAAGATCTGGAGCTTAGCGTGCTCCAGTTTCGTCTCGGTCAGCTTTTGATATCGACCAGGCAGGAATTTGATAAACGTGTGGAGACGCAACTACGACCTTCTGTTTTACAATTTATGACAAGAATCCGGATGATTGAGAATCGAATAAAACGAAGACCGCTCAATGAAAATCTCGGCACCTATCTCGAACGGCAGAAGAGGGAATTGTCAAATGAAACCGACGGGATGACACTGCCTGTCATTACAGATACGATCATTCAATCTGAATTACAAAGTATCCTTTCTGCCTATCTGGAGCATACGGAGCTGGCTATGAACGCCCTCAGCGATACCGTCCGGATTTTCCAGAGTGTCAACCGTGTCGATGAGCCATCGAAGGTCAGGCGGAACGCAATACCGCTGAAAAAGCTGGTACAATCGGATGTGTTAAGCCAGTTCAGGGAAAAGCATGAAGCATTGTGCCGTTCCCTGAAAGAAGATGTGGAAAAGATTCTCCGGCTGGTTTCTGAAATGGATCATGTGATCTACTTTCATTTTCAGGATGGCATCGCTAAAGCAGAAGCAGGTGATTGGAGTGATGGAAAACAACGGGTACTGGAGGGTTTAGGCGGGGTGAAAAGACTGGTGGAACGGGTGGATCATAATACCGGTCTATTGAAAGAGATGGTCCATAAAGGTTTGCGGGATATTACATCTCAATGTATTTCTGAATTGGAATGCCTTTCCAAAGAGACAGAGCTCAGCGATCGAAAGCGCCTGTATGTAAAAAGATTACGTAAAGAGCGCCGTAAAGCCAATATTAAGAAATGGAAATCGGATGTAAAAAGAGCCGTTCAGTACCCGCGAACACTTTTTCCGCTGCTTGCCCGGGAATTAGGTCTTGCCTGGCGGTCGCTGACCACCGATGAAAAGCGTCGTGAAGAACATGCCGGCATGATGTCCGCGTTATCGTCCGTGCTACGGTCGACCAGTGAGCAGGATGTGCAGATTCCTTTCGTTTACCGCCGCCTGTTTACACTGGATCCGTTGAATGATGAAAAGCTTTTTATTGGACGTGAACGTGCATTCAGTCAATTTGAGAGGGCGCTGAAAGCGGAAACCGGCCCGATTGCCGTAACCGGGGCGGCTGGTGTGGGAAAATCGACCTTTATTAATATTGCTGTTCAGCGCTACCTGGCCGATTACCAACTGATACGCATCCCGGCAGGTAAGCGTTTAACGACGAAAGAGCAGCTCGACCGGCTGGTCCGTTCGTATGAGCCGGACAGGGATGCCTCCGGAACAAACTGTATTTTTATTCTTGAAGATATGGAAACGTTATTTCTGCGGACGTCCGACGGATATGGGGCGCTGAAACATTTTCGTACCATTTTAAATAGCAGCGATCAATCAGGCCGCTGGATTGTATCGGTAAACAGGGCTGCCTGGTCATTTTTCGATCGCATCCTTCAAACTAAATCGGTTTTCAGACATATTATAGACCTTGATCGCTTTGACCAAGAACAGATTTATAATATGATCCGGGGAAGGCATTTGATGAGCGGCTATCAACTATCATTCAGGGATTCGGTATCAGGGAAAGATTTCCCGGAACCGGATCATCCCGTATTTTTGTCCTTTTTTGAAGGTATGCTTCGTGCATCAAACGGAAATTTACGCGCCGCCCTGCTCTACTGGCTGAACGCAATAGAAGAGGTCAGAGAAGACCACATTCAACTCAAAGCGGATGATGGACCTGATTTCTCCCGTTTGTCTGCGCTGGCTGAAATGGATCGCATGGTTCTGAAAATGCTGGAACTGCATGGTTCACTCACGGCACTTGAGTTAAGCCGGATCTTTTTATGGAAAGAAGCATTCGCAAGGGATGTGCTGGCACGCATGCATTCTGCGGGGTACCTTACCGATGATAAAGGTGCCTACACCGTTCATGATTATCTGAGGGATTTAAGCGACAGGTTATTACCCCATGTGGTTTTTTAATATAATGAACCGGATCCTGAAATCGTTGGCTCCGGATTCCATATTTACAGATACACTGTTTACACAGGTGGATTCCGTGAACGTGCCGGGTACATTGCAAAATGGTACGAATCTGTTATTACCGGTAGTGATTACCCTGGTCAGTGCGGTTCTGCTTTATTTGTTCGTACGCTGGATGATTCGACTCATCGAGATTAAGACCGGAAAATCATTATGGGATGATGGCGTCTATGCCTCAAGTGTACACATCGTGTTCCTGGCCGGCGTGTATTACATCGTGGCTGTTCACTGGCTGTCACTTTCTTCTCTGACGCACATGATAATACTGGGCATGCTCAGTGTCATCTTACTAATAACGGTTCATCCTGTAGTTTTCAGCATCGTCGCCGGTATGATACTTAGTTTTACCGCCCCTTTCCGTAAAAATGATATAGTTCATATTGGCAGTCACCGCGGACGCGTTAAAAAGCACACGCTTATGAACATTATTCTAACGGATATGACCGGCTCGGAAGTATACATACCCAATCACTATTTTTTCAGGGAAACATTTACCAATATTACAGCAGGACGGCAGATTATGCCGGTCGAATTTAAAATAGCCGTAACTACCCAGACATCTTTTACGCAATTGCGGGAAGTGGTGAAAGAAATCACCCTCAGCGCTCCTTATATCTACCTTGATGAACCGGTACATGTTCACCTTGAATACACATCAGATGGCCGGCCTGTGCTGGTGGTTCGCGCCTTTGTCATGTCTCCGGATTATTTGGATCCCTTCAGAAGTTATCTGACGGAAATGCTGTATACGGTAGTAAGGGATTAAGAAAAAAGAAAAAAGAAAAAAGAAAAATAGATAAAAAGGATGTTTGGAAGATGGTAAGGGTGATCGAAGCGCCGACGCTGATTGAAGCAGCCGGTAATAAACCGAAGCAGATCCGTGAGTATTTCGGACGTGTGAATTCGCAGAGCGATGCTGTCAGCATCGCCCGCATGGTTAGCCCGGCCGGCTGGGAAGAGCCCGGACAGCGGCCGGCATTCGATGAGTATACCGTCGTGCTTAAGGGTGCACTTAAGGTGGAGACGGAAAAAGATACGTATATGGTCCGGGCCGGCCAGGCCATATTGACCGCAAAAGGCGAATGGATACGATACAGCTCACCGGAAGAGGGCGGGGCCGAGTATATTGCCGTGTGTCTGCCGGCATTTTCACCTGATACCGTTAACAGAGATACCTGATATAGCCTGCCCCGAATGCGTCTGGTCCGGACGCTGCCAGCTTAATACCTGCCGCAGAAAAAAGTACGTTTAAAAAATTTCCTGCCGGTGTATAAAATATAAAAAATATATTGCATCTTTGGGAAAGAATGGTGATACTTATTACTGTTAAATAATATTTGTTTATTTCAGATCAGAAATGTTCTACATGAATTGCAATTTGCTTCTACGTTATCCTGAAGCTTCCGTTTTAAATAGACCAGCAAACCATAGATCTATTATATGCAATCTGAATGCATGTACCAATTAACTTTATAAAGAGGCGCAAATGAGAGTCTTCATGTTTTTACTGTTAATAACCTGCTTTATAGCCTACGGGCAGGACCGGCCGGCCGGTGAAGAGGCGAAAGGAACGATTCCCTATGAAAAGTTTGAAAAGCCGGAATCCTGTAAAAGTTGCCATGTAAAGTTTTACCAGCAATGGACCCAGTCGATGATGTCCCAGGCTTATACACACCACTGGGATGAGATCGAGTATTTTGATCTGGCCGTCGCACACGCGGAAAAGGACCCGGCGTTCAAAGAGGTTGCTGATGGCTGTAACGGCTGCCATACACCGATGGCTTTTCTTGCCGGTGACGTGCCCCCGCCGCTGCCGGAGGAAAATTCACGTGCCAATGAATCGGTTTCCTGTGATGTCTGCCATACCATAAGCGGATTCAAAGGGGACACCCCTTATAATTTTAATTATATAAGTAATCCGGGGCGCCTCAAGTATGGAAATAAGGAGGGAAAAAGTTCTCCGCATCACGACACGCAGTTACATGAATTCACTACATCCACGGAACTGTGCGGAACCTGTCATAATGAAATGGATCCGTTCGGGGTATGGGTGAAGTCCACGCAGTTGGAATGGGCGGCCGGTCCCTACGCGGAGGAAGGTGTACCCTGCCAGTCCTGTCACATGCCTAAGTCGGTCGGGAGGAGTGCCAAAATGGCTGAGCTCGATACGATATCCCAGCATTATTTCCCGGGGGCGCATGTAAACGGCAAAATAGCCGGTGTGGTGGAAATGGTCGCCTATCCCATGGAACGGGAGGTGCCATACGACATACCTGTTCAAATCAATGTTGAGCTGTATAATGCCAAGGCCGGCCACAAATTTCCCACCGGATCGGTCGAGGACCGGATTGTCTGGCTTCATGTTACGGCCACCGATGCGGAAGGAAAGGAATATCACCTGAAGGTCGATCCCAAAGGGTTTGACGGGGAAGAATATACCATTGCCGAGGATGTGCTGGCCTATCAGGATCTGGGGATCCCGCTTGGCCTGCCGGATTTTAAAGGATTACAAAGGGATGGAGTGCCTTTTGGCGACCGTATTTTCCGCATGCCCTATTTCGATCCGCAGGGACGAATGACGATCATGCAGTGGAACACGAAATCCCTGGGCGTTGATTACCGTATAGGTCCTAAAGAAACCAAGGTGGAAAGCTTTACCTGGCAGATGCCCGATGACATACCGGTCGGAAAAGTATCGGTTTTAGCGGAACTGAATTACCGTAAGCTGGTGAAGCCTGTTGCAGACTTTTTAAATGTCCCCGAAGAGGAAAGTGAAATTGTACCGGTCAACTCGGCCATGACCTGGTTTGAAGTATACGAATAAAGGAGGTTTATCGTGAGATCCAAAACATCAATGTTCAGTATAATCATTATTTTATTTCTGGTATTTGCCTTTGCATCAGATGCCGGTGCCATTCCGGCTTTTGCCAGGCATTATAAGATTTCCTGTACCACCTGCCATGATCCTTTCCCCAAGCTGAAGCCATACGGTGACGAATTCGCCGGTGATGGCTTTGTTATGCCTGAAGAGGAGTCAGATCGTGATTATATCATAGCCGGAGATGACCTGTTGCGTCTGAACCGCGATTTTCCGATCGCTGTCCGTGCCGATCTGCTGGCGGCTCATGATTCGGACAAGGAAGTGAAATCTGATCTCAGGACACCCTGGGGATTAAAACTGCTTTCCGGGGGTTTGTTATATAAGAACATCGGCTACTATTTTTATTTTTATATCTCAGAACGCGGTGAAGTGGCAGGTGTCGAAGATGCCTATATACATTTTAACAACCTGTTTGGCAGGGAGTTTGATATTATGGTCGGTCAATTCCAGACCTCGGATCCCTTGATGAAACGGGAATTGCGTCTGACTGTGGAGGACTATGAGATTTATAAGAGCCGGATCGGGGCTTCGGGAACCAACCTGGCTTATGATCGCGGCGTTATGCTGGTTTATGGCATTCCTCAAACCGGTACCGATCTGGTGGCAATGGTCGTAAATGGAAATGGTATTCCCGAGGCCGGTGAAAACAGGGTGTATGATAATGACAAGTATAAGAATTTCGGCTTGCGTGTGACGCAGGGTATCGGTGACATTGCCAGTGTAGGCGGATTTTACTATTATGGGAAGGAAAGCATCTCTCATCAGCTGGTGGATCCCATTGAAACCTATACGGGAACGAATGAAGTGACTTATATGGGTCCCGATGTCAGTGTGGGGCTCGGCATTCTCGAATTTACAGGGCAGTACCTCCTCAGAAAGGACACGGAACCGATGTCCGGCATGGAAGACATCGAAACGACAGGTATTGTCGCGGAAGTCATCTATGCACCGCAAAAGGATAAATCCAGATTTTATCTGACCGGTTTGTATAATAATATCGATTCCGATATGGATGCTTTTGATTATGAGACAGCGACGCTCAGCGGTACCTATCTGGTGGCCCGGAATCTGCGACTGATCGGTGAATATACGCGGAACCTTAAGAAAGAGTCCAATCTTCTCACGGTCGGCGTTATCAGCGCATTTTA
>CAYPHA010000096.1:0-14852 GCA_964410215.1 uncultured Calditrichota bacterium
TAGTCATTTACGGTATTACCATCGTGCAGTGCCAGCGGTTCCCCGCTTTCGTTGCGCAGAATGCCGCCATCGCCGCCAACTTCCGTCTGAATCAGGAAAAATCCCGACGCCGGCAAGCTGCTTTTATTCCCGGCCAGATCATCGGCAACGATGGCATATTCCACACCGCGCTGGGTAACCGCTGCGGCGGGAATAACCGCCTGGTCACCGCTGAAATCCGCGCTTATGATGCCGGCATGATCGCCTGTTTTACAATAATTGAGATAAAAGTGATTGAGACCGGACAAGGTCTCTTCCGCATGTGCCGAAATGGTGATGCCTGAACCTGCCGGATGTGTCGTTATGGCGGTATGATCGATATCAGGGGGCGTCTCATCGAATCCGATCTGCACGTTGGCGGCATTGGTATGGGTTAAATTACCGGCGAGATCCCGCAGCCATACATAGACGGTAAACATTCCTTCACCTGGCAGGGTGACACCATGGATCCCGGTAATATTTCCGGCAATGAAGGTCCCATCCTGATCCGAAGCCGGAGCCCCCACTTTGTAATAGGCTCCCGAGATCACGTCATCGCCGGTTGGATTGGTCCAGCTCAGGGAAAAATCGTTCTCATTATTCCAGTTGCCGGGTAATGCGGCCAGATTACCCGGTGCCTGGGGTGGCACATAATCGATATCGGCGGTGGTATCCACAAAAGTAACGGACTCGGGTGTGCCGGTAAACTCCTCACGGTTACCGGCGATATCATATCCCCGTGCTTCAAATGAATAGGTATGATTATGCCGGCCCTCTAAAAACCGGGCCTCTGTGCCTTCAAATCCGGTCTGCCAGGGTTCCCAGGCGCCGTTATCGACCTTGACATTGACATCATAGATCCCGGATAATCCGGAACCGCCTTTGTCGGAGCCCTTACTCCAGGTGACGGTGAATTCAAGGGAGTCAATGATAGACCTGGATAAGGCTGTAATTCCTTCCGGCGGGGTGCGGTCCATGCGCAGTTCGACCATGGCGTGATTATTTAAATCGCTGTTACCGCTGCCGTCTTCCAGCCAGAGATAAAGGTTCTGTCCGCCTTCGCGTGTGGCAGTGACATAAACCGGCGGTGTCCCGGACCGCTTGTCGGTATAATCACCTTCGTCCTGGGGAGGCGCATCCAGTTTGAAAAAGGCTCCGGTAATACCGCTCAGATCCTCGGGGTTGGTCCAGACCAGTTCGAATTCGGTAGCGTTAAACCAGGGGCTCGGCGCATCGCCGTTGGCTGTCAGTTCGATCGGCATGCCCGGGGCTTCCTTGTCGGAAAGGGTTGTATCGATTTCCGTAGAAGCCTCCGGGATACCTGTAAATTCCTCGACATTACCGGCATGGTCGCGTCCGGCCACCTCGAAATGATAGATATGCCCGTGCCGCCCGGTCGTATCGAGCTGGATTCCTTCGTAGTTGGTCCGCCAGCGCTTCCAGGCACCGTCATCTTCCCGGATCCGTATATCATAACGGCCGTTCAGGCGCGATCCGCCTTTATCCATTCCGGTTGCCCAGCTGACGCTGATTTGTTCCCGGGTACTCAGGGAAGCCGCTTGGGCTGTAACGGACGGAGGTATGTTATCAAACAAAAAGGTATAGACCGTTGCCCAGTGTGCGGTGTTATCAACATGATCAACAGTTTGAATGCGCAGGAAATGGGCCCCGGTGTCGACAGGTGCCGGATCGAAAACCGCAAGATCGGCAAAATTGGTTGATGACGTTCCTTCCGAATCTCTGCCCCAGTATAGATAGTATCCTTTTACACCCGATAGCGTATCGATGCCCGGGTTTTCTTCCCATGAAAAGTAGGGATTATCATTCCGGTTTTGCCAGATCTCATTTTCTGAACCATCGGCCGCGAGATCCAGAACCACAGTAGGATTGGCCGGAGGTGTTCCGTCATGCTGAAAGATGAAGGCTGTATAGGGGTCAGACCGGTTTCCTGCACTGTCTTCGACTACAAGGCGTAGATAACGTATACCGTTGGGTGCCGGAGGAGGATCGAATGCGGGGTTACGAAGCTGTACCTCGGGCAAAGCGTCAGGATTTTCTCCAAAATAAGCAAGATAATGCTTCACGCCTGACAGGGCATCAACCGCTCCGCTCCAGGTAAATGCGGGATCCGGTGTATCATTCTGCCAGGTCTTATCCGGTACATCGTGCGTTTCTGTAACGTTATTTGGATTCCGGGGATCAGTTGTATCGTATTTAAAAACAAAATACGTGTTCCATGGATACGCATTGCCGGCCACATCTTGCGTTTCCAGACGGAGAAAGCCGGCACCCTCCGGGATGTTGTCCACATTGAATTCAGGAGCCAGGCATGTATCAGCGGGTTCCTCGCCTGCCGGATTGGTTCCGAAATAAACACGGTAGTGTGCGATGCCGGAAAGGTCTTCCGGGTGTTCCCATGTTAAGCCCGCACGATTGACCTGGTTCTGCCAGACATTGTTTATGACATCGTGTGATTCCTGAAAATTATGCGGTTCACCAATGGATATATCGTAGCGTAGTTCGGCAAGCGCGGCATTTTCGAAGGATTCGGCGCCATTGCCATCGACCAGCCAGAGGTGCACGGGTGTAATCCCTTCTTTGGAGATAATAATATTCTGGGGCGGTTCGGGGGCAAGTTCACCGGTGAAGTCATTGTTATTGGCTGGTGGTTGCCCGGCTTTATATTTTGCGGCAGAAATACCGCTCGGATCGGGCGGATTTTCCCAGGTCAGCGAAAACCGGTCGTTATTCTGCCAGGGACTCGGGTTAGCGCCGGAGGCCTGAAGGTTCAACGGTGGTGCAGGGGGGATCGCTTCTTTAAAAATGTAAAGCCCGGCTTTATAGTCCAGCACGTAAATATTATCTTCCATAACATCGACACGGCGCGGGCTGTCTCCGGTCTCGAAAAATCCGGCCGGGTTTGGTTGTTTCATATCCCTGATGTCAAGCACGCGGAGTCCGTCATACCGGCTCGCCAGGTAGGCAAACGAGCCGTCCACGGCAATATAAGACGGCTCAAATTCCAGATTAATGGATGATTCAAGTGTCGGCGATGCCGGGGAGGTCAGATCCAGAACGTCTATTCCGTTTGCCGGTCCCCATTGGGGGATAAACAGTAAATTGTCATGAACCCGTAAACCCGCACAATATCCGGAGATGCCATAGGTGCCGGCTACTGATGGAGCTGTTTTTACGGTGTTTGAAAAAATCTTCACCCCTCCGTATAAATTGGCGATGTAAGCAACGTCCCCCAGAACATCAACCCCGCGGGCATCACCGGAACTGGACGCTTCCCCTTCATAGGTAATAGAGCTTGGACTTCCTATCCCCCAGTTGCGGATTCCGCTGGTGCCTGCGGCGGTTATCAGATAATTTCCATCCACTATCATATCAAAGTGAATGCCGGCCTGTGATGAACTGGTCACATGACTCATCGGCGATTTTTTATTATAGACATCCACGCATTCGATGGTACCGGCCTTACCAAGATAGGCATAGTCACCCTTTACGGCTACAGAATAAATGGGATCACCTCCGGGATCATAGTAACTCTCGAAAACCGGTTCAACCGGATTGGCGATATTGAGGATGTACATGCCATCTGTGGCGGCAAGATAGGCGTAATTACCCTGAAAGAAAATATCATGCAATTCTCCGGGTGTATTATAATAGTGCTGATAAAAGGCGGAGGGAATATATTCAATGTTAACCATCACCATGCCCTTTTCATATCCGGCCACCATGGCATACAAACCATCACTGGTAACAGATACATTCATCGCTGTTCCATCAATACTGACTGTTTTGCGTACAGAAATACTTAACAGGTTGCGCAGATCGATAATCTGTAATCCCCCATTGCCGGCCGCCAGGAAAAGGTGACTGTTCTTAATATCCATCCCCTGGGCGGTGCCTTCCGTAGACAGACTGGTATGTAGAAAGGGAGAAGAGATATTGTTAAGGTCATACTGTAGAACCCCGCTTCGGGCGTGAGCCACAAAGAGGTAATTCAAATAAAACTTCATGTCTTTTGGAAAGTCCGTGTGGGAAATCGTACTCAGTAATTGCGGATCATCCAGGTTGGATATGTCCAGTATATGGATATCGATATTTCTGTGGCCGACAAACACATACTGACCGACCGCTTCAATGCTCAATACGATGTCTCCCTCATCATAAGTGAGAACTATGGCAGGAGAAGTGGGAACGGACAGGGAATAAATGTATAACGGGCCGGCTGCGACAAAAAGCTGATTACCCAACAGTTTCAGACGACTGGGTGTTGACGGATAATCCAGAATTTCACTGCTTAAAACCGGCTCCTGTGGATTGGAGATATCTATAATATGCAGTCCTTTATTGGACAATACATAGGCAAATTCTCCATTGGTGTGAAGGGCCATATCGACGATGAAGGCGTTCAGATCGATTTCACCGACAACGAAGGCCGAAGCCACATTCGATACATCGATGATCTGGTAAGAGGAGCCATTCCCGATATGGGCATAGGAACCGCTCATTTTTACGGCTTGGTTGGGCCCGTAAGGCCATCTGCTGATAAGGTTGATATTTTCACTCCCGACGGTGGAATTTGTAGTTCTTGTATTACCGGTATAGACGTCAGACAGATGGTTAAAACCGGAGGCAATGCTTTCAGACAAAGAACATACAACCAGTAAAGCCAGGGAAAGAACCAGAAGCATACAATCTCTTTTAAACATGGTTGTCTCCACGTTTTATTCGAATATTTTCAGATCAATTAAGGAAGGAAATAATTTGTATATGTAAAACATATATATTGGCGAAGCTTTTCAGATGCTAACAAATGATACGAAATCGGGGGTTATTTTACAACAGGAAAGAAGGGAAAGTAAAAAATTATCCCTCTTCCCCTTGCAGAGGGAAAGAGGGAAGAAGGTTTATTTCTTTAATGCGTTCAGGTCGGCGAGCACTTCTTCATGGTGTTCTTTTGGTTTGACCTTCGGATAGACTTTAGCGATTTTACCTTCCGGATCGATCAGGTAGGTGGAGCGGTTGATACCCATGTACTCCTTACCATACATGCTTTTCTTAATCCAGGTGCCGTAGTCTTCGCAGACGGTTCCGTCCTCGTCACTGATCAGGGAAAAATTCAGGTTGTATTTATCTGCGAATTTCTTGTGCTGTTTCACGGAATCCTTACTCACACCGAGAATAACGGCATCGATTTTGGAAAAATCCGGCAGGGCTTCCTGAAAATTGCAGGCTTCCGTCGTGCAACCCGGCGTCAGGTCTTTCGGGTAAAAATACAGTACAACCCATTTGCCTTTCAAAGACGACAATGTAATCTGCTTTTCATTCTGATCGGGCAGCGTGAAATCGGGTGCTGCCATTTCAACTTCCAGCATAATTTCCTCCTCTTGACTTGATTGATTTGATCCTCAGAACTAATATAGGCATAATTATAATTCCCGTTCGATGGAATTTTTGCCCTTCGGATAACGGTTAGAAGTTAATTCAAATGAATCAGGTATAATACATGAATAATACAAACGGAAAATCTAAAAAGGAAAAATTATTTCTCTACCTGGCGGCTTTCTTCGTGACCAATGCCATCATCGCCGAGATTATCGGCGGCAAGCTGATTTTGCTGGGATCAGGCGATTTCGTCTTTTCGCTGAATCTGGGCCTGTTTTCAACCGATGTCGGACCGTTTATCCTCAGCGTGGGCGTGATCCCCTGGCCGATTGTGTTTTTATCGACGGACCTGATCAATGAATATTTCGGCAAGCAGGGGGTACGGCGTATCACCTTTGTTGCCGTGGCCATGATTATTTATACCTTTATCGTACTGTATCTGACCATGCTGCCGGATGCGGCCGATGGAATCTCCCCGGTTACGGATGAGGCCTACCGGCAGGTACTCAGCCAGTCGATGTGGATCATCGTCGGATCCATCGTTGCCTTCATGGTCAGCCAGATGGTTGATGTGCTGGTTTTTCATGTATTTCGCAGAAGGACGGGCGGGCGGCATCTGTGGGCCCGGGCAACCGGATCCACGGTGGTTTCCCAGTTCATCGACAGCATCGTCATTCTGGGCATCGCCTTTTACCTGCCGGGAAAAATCACACTGGCCCAGTATCTGGGCTTTGCCATTACCAATTACAGTTACAAAGTGCTGATCGCGGTATTAATTACGCCGCTGATCTACCTGGGTCACGGCATCATCGACCGTTTTCTCGGGAAGGAAATGGCGCACCAGCTGACAGAAGAAGCCGCAAAAAAATCAACAATCGGCATATAATCATAATTGTACCAGCACCAGTTTTTAAACTGGTGCTAATCGTGCATAATGATAAATAACACTTAATGAAAGGGGAGATAAATGAATGTATTCGATCAACAGACCATACATAAACGTCTAGAGGAACTCCCGGAATGGTATCTCGACACCGATGCCATTCGCCGGGACTGGCAGTTTAAAGATTTTCTGGAGGCGATGTCGTTTTTAAACGATGTGGCGAATCTGGCGGAAAAGTACCAGCATCATCCGGAAATCCACAATGTGTATAACAAGGTATCGCTGCGCTTCAACACGCATGATGCCGGCGGTATTACGGAGAAGGATTTCACCATCGCCAAGGATATCAACCGGTTATAATTGCAGGTCTGGGAAGGCGCTGGTCAGGCTGATCATGGCGTCGGTCAGTTTTTCGATGCGGGCTTCGATGGTCGGGTTGTGGATCGTTCCGTCCTGAAAATCGGCACCCGTGGCAAACACAAAGCGCGGTAAAATGATGCAGCGGAAGTCGAGCATCAGGCTGTTGGCGAAGGGCAGAATCGACATGTAGCTTCTTCGGCTTCCCGCTGAGCACATGAAACCGATCACTTTGTTCAGCCAGGCATGGCCGGTCAGTTCGATGAGATTCTTCAGGGCGGCGTTGACATCGAAGTTGTAAACGGGAGAAGCGATAAGGATACCGTCAAACCGGGTGATTTGTTCTTCAAGCTCCCTGATTTCCGGTCTCTGGAAGACATGCTTGCCATCACAAAACGGAAGGGTTAATTTTTTCAGATCGAGAAATTCATGCGCAGTCTGCCGGTCATCCAGTATGCTGACGGCTTTCAGGGCCATTAAACGGCTGGTACTGTCCGGACGCAGGCTGCTGCTTATAACGAGAATCTTCGGTTCCATAATCGTATGTCTGAAAATCCTTTCACTATTTAAAGCGAAGCCGGTTAAAATATAGTAATTTAATAACCAAAAAAAAGTGTTAAAATTCCTGAACAGTCCGGAGTATTTATGAAAACATTATATCTAGTCCGTCATGCCAAATCCAGCTGGAAAGAGCCGGCGCTGAGCGATCATGAACGGCCGCTGAACAAGCGCGGCAAAAAGGATGCGCCGTTTATGGGCAAACTGTTAAAGAAAAAAGCCATCCTGCCCCAGCTCATCGTCAGCAGCCCTGCAAAACGCGCCCTTACGACGGCCAAAATCATGGCAGGGGAAATGGGGTATCCGAAGAAAAAGATCAGGGAGGACGAAAGGATTTACGATAACGCGGTTCGCAGTCTGATGTCGGTTATCGGCGATACGGAAGATGTATTCGGGGATCTGATGATTTTTGGGCACAATCCGTCGTTTACTGAGCTGGCGGAATACCTCAGTAATGAGCAGGTCGAAAATATACCGACCAGCGGTGTTTTCGCCATCGATTTTGACGTGGATTCCTGGAAGGCCATCGATGGCGGTAAGGGGACCTGCCGTTTTTTCGAATATCCTAAGAAATATGCTTGAAATGGTCTGATCATGTGACCAATCCTCCCCCTTAATCCCTGTCCTGTCCCGATTTGTCGGGAACGGGCCCTCACTGAGAAGAGGGCATTGCAGATTAGATAAAAAGTGAAGTAAGCAATTATACACTTTATTACGAGACCTTGCTTTTACACTCCGGCTAAGGCCTCCGCTACTCAGTAACCGTGCCTTGATACGCTTTGCCACCCGGTCCCTGAATAAGCCTGATTGATCAGGCTGTATCGAAGGGGCCAATGCTGCAGGTTGGGATTACACTTTGAATATTAAAAGCGTTGCAAATATGACGCAATTTGTGTAAATTCAGTCAAAACTTTGACGATATTGATGGATATTTTATGATATATATTGAACGTATTCTTCAGGAACAACTGGTTGATGCTTTAAAACCACAAAAAGTGGTTGTTCTTGTCGGTGCCAGACGGGTTGGAAAAACGGTCCTGATACAAAAAATAGTGGAAAAACTATCCGAGACGGTACTTTTATTAAACGGTGAAGATATGGCGGTTTCAGAACTCTTACAACGCCGGACCGTACAGAATTATAAAAATTTTCTCGGAAAAAATAAAATATTAATAATCGATGAAGCACAAAAGATTGAAAATATCGGGGATATTCTCAAGCTCATGGTCGATGAAATTCCCGATCTGCGCATCCTGATATCCGGTTCATCGGCTCTGAATATGGTCACTGAAATAGCGGAGCCATTAACCGGAAGAATGCGGACCTTTCATTTGTACCCGTTTTCAGAATCGGAGTTTCAGGAAATAGAAGATCCGCTGCAGAGGAAAGATAACCTGATCCGGCGATTGATATTCGGTAACTATCCTGAAATTGTTCAACTAAATGATGACCACGAACGATCGGCATACCTACAGGAACTTGTTAATGCCTATCTGTTGAAAGATATTCTAACGTTTGAGAACGTCCGGAATTCATCCAAAATTTATAGTTTATTGAAGCTGATCGCCTTTCAGGTTGGCAGCCAGGTGTCTTATCAGGAAATAGGTGCACAATTATCCATAAGTAAAAATACGGTGGAACGGTACCTTGATCTGTTATCCAAATCCTTTGTGCTATTTAAATTATCTGGATTCAGCAGAAACCTTCGTAAGGAAGTATCCAAAAGCAGCAAATGGTATTTCTATGACAACGGGATAAGGAATACGTTGATTGCCAATCTGAATCCGGCTGAGATGAGAAATGATATTGGTATATTGTGGGAAAACTATATCATCAGTGAGCGGTTGAAATACCAGAGATACAATAAATTACTCGTCAATAATTATTTCTGGCGAACGTATGATCGTCAGGAAATCGACTGGATCGAAGAACGCGGCGGCCGGCTCCATGCTTATGAGTTCAAATGGAATCCCAAAAAAACCAGGATTCCCCCAAGCTGGCAGAAGTCCTATCCTTCATCGGAATATATGGTAATCAGCCCTGATAACTATCTCGAATGGATTGTTTGATACGGCCCCTGAGTAAGCCTGATTAATCAGGCTGTATCGAAGGGGGCGGACTATGGGGAGGGTTAGAATCTACCTTAAAAGAATCAATTTCCTCGTCTGCACAAATCCCTGATCCGTGGTTAGTATATAGAAGTAAATGCCACTCGCGAATGATCTTGCATCCCATTGCACTTCATACAGTCCCGGCTGCTGTTTTTCGGAAACCAGCCTGGCGACCTTCTGCCCGAGCAGATTATAAACAGATAAATCTATTCGTGGCGACGCAAGATTTTGCGTCGCCGGAATGGTATACCGGATCGTCGTTTTCGGATTGAAGGGATTGGGGTAGTTCTGATATAATACGAAATGTCCGGTACTTCCCGGACTGTTTTCCCGTTTTAATCCGGTTTGGAGCTCTTCCCATTGTGCCTTCGCCTCCGGGAACCAGTTCAGGTCGCCGACCGGTAATCCCTGTCCTGAAGCCGTCAATAATACCTCGTTTGTATAAGCCAGGTTCTCCGGCAGGGGCCACTGGGGGCCGAACAGGTCGTTGTCGGGATCATACCACCAGCGGTAATCGGTCTGGGTTTTACTTCTGATTTTATAACAATATTTGATCAAACTGTCCACCTGCGATGTGACGGACGCGGGGAACTCTGGATCTGCCTCCCGATTATTTTCCGCGATCAGGAAGGGATAGTTTTCATTATCGTCAAACATGTTTTGTGTCCGTATGTTCATCCAGGATGGTTGATAAACGGTATCTTTTAGCGTAATTGTCCAGTAATCCCTGATTTTCTGTGGCCAGAAATAGACGTTGTTGGAAAAGTCAATATGCCGGTCGGCCTCCGTAATACCCGCCCTCATGGCCAGATAAGTCGGCATGGTGTCGATACTGGCAATGGAAGGAATGGCGCCCTTCCAGTCAAAATAACCTTTCACACGTTCACTTTCCGCAATTCCCATCGATATCATACCATAGAAAAGATTATTCCGTATCACGGCATTCGAAAGATAAGGACTGTAAAAGGGATTGACATGGTTCAGAAACAGGGTATTATATTCGACACGTGCGTAGTTACACAGGTCCCGGTTGGGGCAGAAGAAGTAACTGCCACTGGAAAACATGGAGTTATTCACCAGAACAATGGTGTCAATGGGTACGACACTGCTCAATGCCACACTCCCGCCAAACCATGAAACAGGATGCTGCAGGTTTCGGAATTTACAATCACTGATATACATTTTTATCGAATCACCAAAGTTATAGGTTGCCGCCTGGGTCCAGCCGTCGAAAATACAGTTTTTGATAACCACCCGGTTGGAACTTCCCGCATTAAAGAGTGCCGCGCCCCAGTTTACCGGACGCTGGTCGGGTCGGAATGCGTTAACGTAAAGGTTTTTCAGGGTGCAGGATCCTTTGTATAAACCAATAAAATAACGGGGAGAACCATCGTCTTCAAGAATAGCCGGTGCAATGAGGGGCGGACGCACGGGATGTGCCGGATCATCCTCGTCGGCGACAATCTGCAGGTTATAGGACCGGACCTCGATGAGCCCCGTCAGGTAATAAATTTTTCCCCGCTCGAGACGATAGATCCGGTTCACATTTTTACGGTTACCACTGGCCGTCGTATCGCCCATAATGGTCCGGTTAATAACACCGACATTATTGCCGGGTATGTCAAGCGTATCCGGCTCCTGCGAGGGAGACGACATTAAAAAACCAGTAATAATAAGAAGTAAGACAGGGCTTTTTTTAAATTCGGCTTTCATGTTTATTCTCCATGATTATCCGGTACATAATCATAACCGGAGACGCAAGCCGAGATCGGCCGTTGTCCCATAATGCTGTTCCGCTACCGGGAAAAGGGATCCCTGTATAACATTCGTATCCCGTTCACCGAAAATATTGTTTATGTTCCCGAAAATCTGAAGGCCATACCAGGGAAGGATCTGTTTGGCAGAGAGGTCCCAGCGAAGATAGTCATCGGTTATACTGCGTAATTCCGGCCAGAAATTATCCCCTTTGAAAACGTTTTCCTGGTAGAGCATCGAAAGCCGTATGGAAAACCCTTTAAAATCATATCCAAGGGACAGGTTAATAATATCATCGGGTTGCTCGATTAAACGGTTCGTGTAAAACGTATCGACATTAGCTTTAATGCACCATGGAGGGCCTTCGTAAAGATGAGTGACATGGAAATAAGAACGCGGGTACCGGGCTTCGGAAAAGATATGTGTATAGTTTGCGTTCAGGACAAGGCCCTTCAGTAAACCCGGCAGATACCAGAAATGTGTCTGCCAGTCGATTTCCAAACCATTCAGATTCACACGGTAAGGGTTATTGATACGGGTTGTTAGATATTTCCCCTCTTCGATGTTGTCTATTCCATCATAATGACCGGCATCGATAATCCGTTGACCATCGATGCGGAAGATCATGTCGCCAATCTTTTTAAGAAAACCACCGACGGTAAAAAGTCCGAGTTCGTTGGAATAGAAAGAAAAATATAAGTCAAAATTTTCTGATTGTGCCGGTTTCAGATCGGGATTATTCCAGTAAACACGATCGAGAGTAATATCAATGCGGGGAATGATGGCGCGGTAATCCGGATAAGTCAGGGTATTTGTATAAGCAAACCGTATGTCGAACCAGCGGACCGGTTTATAACGGAGATGGATCATCGGCAGCCAGAAGTCATGCGTGCGCGTCAGGGTTGTGTCGAAGTGACTATAATGATACTGGCTTCCGGAATAGGCTGAATTCCCGCGTGCTCCGGTGTAAGAGGTAACCAGCTGCTCATAGCGTATGCCGGGAATTACAGTGATCCCCTGGCCAAACCTTGCTTCGGACAGAATATAGCCGGCAAAGAGATCATCGGTCCCCGAATAGTCATGAGTGTTTGATGTGACATCGTCTCTGTTATAGGATTTATTGATGATACCACTTTCCCGGGCGACTTCATGGACTGCATGCATGAGGTTGATGTCAACCGGAGGACCCAGTTTGTATTCCCCGTCCAGGAAAGGGTCAAAGGTGTAGTCGGGATCAATGAATAAAGCCAGCGGCAGGTTCATACTCGCATCGGGAACGGTTTTCCGCATCCATGAAAACGCATTCAATATGTCCTCACGTGTATCCTGGGCGCTTCCTAAATGGACGTAAACGCCGGCTTCATCAATGTTATAAGAGCGATCCTTGTAGCGATATTTACAACCCGTTTTCCATCTGCTGGATATGTTTCTCGAATGATTAAAGAGGCGCTCAAAATCAAGCGAAGCCGTCAGCTCCCGTTCCCGGGATTGCTGATCGGATTCACCGATCCAGGAAAGATAACTGGTGAGAGGATCAATCTCTGCATACGAAGGGATTTTTCCGGGATTTATTTTCGGATCAACCTGAGATAAACCGGCCGGGACTTTATAGAAAGTGGTGGAAAAATTATCAGGTGATTTATTTTCGGAAAAGCTGTGCGCCAGCATTACCTCAACGGAAACATCATGGACCGATTGTTCATAATTCAATATATTTGTGACCACATTCAGTTCATTTCGGGAGTCACCGTTTCGGTAATCGTGTTCATCGGATGTGATATAATAAGATTCCGAACGTTTCTCGATATCAGTTTCGGACATACTGAAAAAATTCGTGCTGCTGATTTTACCGGAAGAAAAACGATAATCGGCAATTAATGTGCCTCCGATCCGTTTTTTATCTCTATACCTGTCGAACAGATCAAGGCCTGACAGATAAGTTGGATTGTTTATAGCCATTTCGGGGGCGTCCAGATAATAGGAAGCGCCCAATTCATTCGAACTTCTGTTCCTTCGCTCGGCGGAAAGTTGACCCAGCAGACCGAGACGGTTGTCAAAAATGCGGGTGCTGACCGTACCTGCATAATTATAATCGGTATAGCTGTTTTTCAATCCGTTATACCCGCCCTGGGATATCACATCATAAGAAATACCGGATTTATGATGAGCCGGTGCTTCTTTCATCCGGAAATCAAGGGAACCACCCAGCACATCGGCATCCTGATCCGGCGTGATCGCTTTCATGACCTCGATGCTTTCGAGCATATTGGGAGCGATCATACTCAGGTCGACGCTGCGGTCATCATAATCGGTCGACGCCATGCGCACACCATTTATCGTAATGATATTATATTTTGGGGATAAACCACGGATGACGATCTTGTTGCCCTCACCGCCTTCCCGCAGGACGGACACACCGGGCAGGCGGGCTACTGATTCGGCGGCGTTGGCATCGGGCAGCTCCTCGATCCGGGCTGATGACACCACATTGACGATCGCTTTCGAAGTCAGCTGTTGGTTAATGGCTTTGAGCTGTCCTTCCGGCTGGGCTGTCACGTCGATCGGCTGACCTTCGATAATCAAAGATTTAAGTTTAAAATTCACCTGGAAATCCCCGCTGCTTTCCACTTCGATCATCGTTTCTGCAGAAGCATAACCGATGTATGTTACCCTCAGATTGTGAGTCCCTTCCGGAACGCCATCGAGTGTGTATTTACCGTTATGATCCGATGAACTGCCCAGGCCTGTCCCGGCGATATAGATATTGGCGCCAGGGAGTGGTTCGCCACTGACGGCATCGGTGACATAACCCGTAATGGTTGCCGTGGCGGCTGCGTTTAATATTGAAGGAAGAAAAACGAGGGATAACAGAATAAACGATAACCTGAACAGGGATGAGGTACACATATACTTTCCCCTCTGTTTTAAAGCAACAAGTGAAAGAATGATACCGCGCTTTATATTTAGAGCTTATCGTTTTCAGAAAAAACAGTATGAGGCTTTAATTAAAATCGTTGAATCTGGTTCAGCTACAGCTGTGAATTTAGAACAGTATTTGGATTATAGATAGAATTAGTTGTATAAAATTAGGGAGTTAGGACGGGAGAGTCAACGGAAAAACAATAAAATATATGATGTAAAGGGCTGTGTCGCTTTATGGAAACATAGCGATAATTGCATCAGTATATTAGACATTCTTCGTGAACCTTCGTGGCTGCTTCGTGCTTCTTCGTGTAAGAGAGTTTCACGAAGGTCCACCGAGGAGCCACGAAGGACCACGAAGGGAACACCAGGGTTGGGCCTATACAATTATTATAGCCATGGAATTTGATATATTATCCAGGAAAACAATAGGGGCGGCGATCGAGGTGCATAAAGTGCTTGGACCGGGAATGCTTGAATCAGCATATGAAACTTGTTTTGCCTATGAATTAAACAAGCTAGGTATTGGTATTGAACGTCAGGTAGCTTTGCCAATAGTATATAAAGAAATAAAATTGGATTGTGCCTATCGAATTGACATTCTGATTGAAAAACAACTGATATTGGAAATTAAGGCAGTGGAAATTATAAATGAAGTCCATACAGCACAAATTCTAACTTATATGAAATTTGCAAAGATGAGTACAGGATTACTCATCAATTTTAATGTAACAAAATTAAAAGATGGTATTAAGCGGTTTGTTTTATAATATAAAATAAAACTTCGTGAAGCTTTGTGCCTGCTTCGTGCTTCTTCGTGTAAGAGTGTTACACGAAGGTCCACCGAGGAG
>CAYPHA010000097.1:0-13959 GCA_964410215.1 uncultured Calditrichota bacterium
GGAGCGCAAGGGCGAGAAAGAGACGGTCGTCACCGGTGGCGACCACGCCCGCGGAATCGTCGAGTTCCACGGCAAGCGGTACGGGCTGGTGGTCATCCCCCGCTACCCGGAGGTCAGTATGGATCTGATGCTGGCCGGGGTGTTTCTGCATGACCTGGGCAAGATCGCCGAACTCGATTACCAGGTCAGTTTCAGCTACAGCAACGCGGGCCAGTTGCTGGGGCATCTGGTGCAGGCCACCCTGTGGATCGAGGAAAAAGCCAAAGCCGTCGAGGCGGAAACCGGCCAACCTTTTCCGGCCCCGATCAAGGAGGCCGGATTCGCCTTTGAAATCGTCGGTCGGCAGGATCGGTGTATGCGGTGAGTTCAGCGGGAAGTAAAGAAAAAAGGGATTGTCGCCATCCTGCGCAGCATGATTATCAATAAACTGCACCGCTTTTTCAGTACAGACTGGAAGCACTTCTTCGTGTTTGAAACCGGGTGCGATCGGTCCGCCGCGATAAAATTCATAGCCGCTGGTTGCCTCGATCGTTTCGGTGGGCGGTTCGACCACCATATCGTTTTCGACATACACATAGGGCAGCATATCCAGCGAAGCCGGAATCCCGAAAAAATAATCGAATCCCAGGTCGGTCGGTCCGTTTTGAATGGGCTTCGAATAATCAACCTGCTCGCCGGTCACATTCCAGTCATCTGAAAAGGAGGAATCGTCATGGGTTTGCCAGTTCCAGCCCAGGTGCCATTTGCCGACACAGGCCGTCGCATAGCCTTTCTGTTTCAGAAGGGAAGCAACGGTCATCCGTTCCGGTTCAATGAGCGCTTTGGAATAGCCCCAGAGGACACCCGATTTCAGCCGGGTCCGCCAGGCATACCGTCCGGTGAGGATACCGTATCGTGTCGGTGTACAAACGGCCGAACCGGAATGGGCGTCCGTGAATACCATGCCGTTTCGGGCCAGTTGATCACTGTGGGGCGTTGGAATTTTGGAATCAGCATTCAGAGCGTGAATATCGCCATAGCCGAGATCATCGGCCAGAATGTAGACGATATTGGGATTCTTTTTTCCAAGGGTACAGTTTGATAAAAGGTTCGAAGCGGTCAGCATTCCGCCCGCAAAGAGGCCGGCGGATTTCATAAAATGGCGTCTGGTGATCATGATAGATTCCTATGTTTGCAGGGTGATTATAAAATATGTAAAAAATGATGTTAACCCGCAAGAAGCAAAGTAAATAATTCTGCGAATAGCGTTGAGAAGAGCCATTTGAAACATACCCGGATGTGGTGTTCAGGTATTTTAATGGTCTTTGGCTGGGTCCCATACTTTCCAGACATTACCAACCAGGTCCGGACCCGGTTTCAGGGTTTTCTTACCCGGTTCCCAACCGGCGGGGCATGCTTCGGCGCCTTTGGTGGCACGTACATGCTGGTATGCCTGTATCTGTCGTATCGTTTCCTTAAACTGACGGCCAACGGGCGGTGTCATCACTTCCATTGCCTGGATGATGCCGTCCGGATCGATGATGAAACGTCCGCGTAATTCAACACCGGCGGCTTCATCATACACGCCGTATACTTTACCGACATTGCCCGGTCCGTCTGATGCCATATGAAACGGGATGTCTTTTTTTACCATTTTTGATAATTCCTGGTCATTCCACACTTTGTGAACGAACTGACTGTCTACACTTACGGAAATAACTTCAACACCCAGATCCTGGAGGGTGTCATAATTTGCAGCGACCGCTGACACTTCCGTAGCTCAGACAAAGGTGAAATCACCCGGGTAAAAGCATACCATAACCCACTTTCCCATGAAATCCGACAATTTTACTGTCGTGAATTCTCCGCGGTAGTAGGCAGGTGCTTCAAAATCGGGGGCTTTTGCTCCGACTTTTGCAGTAACCATTGTAGCCTCCTTTTGCACAATTTCCTCATTTTCCTCCTGGACGGCAGTCTCCCCAACGACAGCTCCCGTGGGACGTGCGCATCCAGCTTCTTTTTCAGCCATAAAACACTCCTTTCTGCCAATACATCTTCACCACATCCGGATTGTTAAAAAGGATTGACAGGTCAAATATACCACAAAGATACGAAGGACACAAAGAATAATTAATATTAAATAAAAAATATTATTTGTAAAATATATGAAATATCATTACCTGCCAATACTCTTAAAATGTTTTGTTTAATGATAGCGATAACCTGCCAAAAACGATTGCAAATACTAGACTTAACCAAATCACCGCCCGCGTTTTTGGACAGGTTGGTTGCCTGGTTAGCCACTGCCTTTACCTGATTTATTGCCTTTGAACATTAATCTGCCCATAGTTTTTTCTTTCCGGTCATGTGTAATATGTGCCGACTAGTGTTCTATCCTTCTCATAAAATGTTAATCGTGTTGTGCAGCGATGAACTGTTAAATTTGTAAAAACCATAATCAGAATAAATCTAATGATTGCTGACCTGATTTTTGTTCGATATAATATAACGGCCTTTTAGAATAAAATTGATTTTTCATTCGCTCGATTTCACCGATTGCAGATTTTATTTTTGGGAAAAATCTTATCATAATTCTATTACTATGTTGATGCCGGCTATTTCTGTTATTGGGGTTTTCAATCATTCGAGTGAATAACGGCAGATATAAATCAATCAATTCTTCCCGGTAAAAAGACTTCTTACTTTTTTCAACACCGTGAAGAATGCTTGTACTGACACCTAAAATTGTATCGCATAATTGAATTAAATTGGCACCTTCATTTTCCTTATGGTCTTTTGATAGAAATGTAATTTCATCGCATTTGAATATAATGTTTTGATCAGAACTCAGTTTGTAAATCAAGTGCCAGGGAAAATAGGTATGATGCTGTTGTTGGCCTGCTTCGTGATAGATATTCTCTACAACGACCTTTTTATTGCCATAAAAGCATTTCAAAGCATATAAAATTGCACTTCTGAAAAAGCGGTTATACTTGTTATTGAATTCATTTTTAGAACCAAACTCATCACGCACAAGCAAAGAATCGTTTAGGCCAAGAATATATGAGTAGAAAGTATCTGCACTTTTTGCCGGATTAAGAATAAATTCAAACCAGCGTTTACAAATATTTTTAGTATCTGCGGTTCTAATTTCACACCAGTGAACTATTTTATTGTTCATGTCAAAATATTTTGAATCTTTATAAAAGTTGCCCCTGAAGCGTGCATTAATAATATCCTGTAATAAACTGTTTTCAATATTCTCAACAACAAGACCAATATAATTCCATGAATGATTGGTATAGGGGCATTTTTTATCAACGACTTCATCAGCATAAATATTTACGTGAATTGTAGATTCAATTTTTTCTTGGCCAAATAAATCCTTCAAATCCGGTGTTTTCTATTCCTTTCTGCCCTTATTCTTCTGGTTCTTCCGGAATTTGAGTACATAGGTTGAAAAAAATATAAGGACATGATAGCTTAGTAATTTATTTAGCCGAATAAATTAAGGAAAGCCACCATGTCCATACGTTTAATTTACCACGCCTTTGGCATAAAAACAAAATATGAATATATCAAACATGATTTTAAGAATGGATCCGTCTACTTTACTATTGAGCGGCCTTTCCATGACTGTCAGTGCCGGCATTGCGGCAGCCGCAGTGTCCGAAGCCGCGGTAAAAAAGTGCGTTTATTTAAAAGCGTTCCGATTGGCTCTAAAGCGACCTTTATTGTATTACGTTTCAGACGCTTGGAATGTCTTACCTGTCAGAAGATACTCCAGGAGGACATTCTCTTCTCGATTCGTCAAAAAAGCTACACCAAAGCCTTCCAAAGATACGTGTTGGAGCTATCCAAAGAAATGAGTATCAAAGCCATTGCCCAGCATCTGGGCACAAGTTGGGACTTGATAAAAGGGATCCAGAAAGATCATTTGCAAAAGAAGTATGCGCGCCTTAAGGCCAAACACATCAGGTATTTAGCCATCGATGAAGTGTCCAGTCATCATGGTCACCGCTACTTAACGATTGTCATGGATTTGGAAAGCGGCGCTGTCATTTATGTGGGTCAGGGCCGAAAAAGTGACAGTCTGGACAAGCTTTGGCCGAAATTAGGCCGCTATAAAAAGCAGATAAAAATGAAAAACAGCGCTTGGAAGAAGCTCTTCGTTTGAATAAACCGTTAGCGACAGCTTATTACCTGAAAGAAGAACTGCGTTTACTATGGGAACAAAAGACAGCGGATGAAGCCAAGAAATTCCTGGGAACATGGTGTAGGCGTGCTTACGCCTCCGGTGTTGCCATGCTGAAAAAAATGGCGGATACCTTACTGAAGCATCGCAGTGGTATCTTTAATTATTTTCTCCATAGAATTTCAACAGGACCATTAGAAGGCACGAATAATAAAATAAAGGTTCTGAAAAGAAAAATGTATGGCTTCAGAGATTTTGACTTTTTCATACTGAAGATATGTGATTTACATAATCACAATTTTGAACTGAAGGGCACATGATGTACTCAATAACCGGAAGAACCATAAAAAAATCATTCAAATAATGGTTAAACTTATAAATGTTTTTTATCATTTTCTATCTCCCATACAATATAATAAATTAAAAACTTTAAACATCCATTTACTATTAATCCTTCTAAGTATTCTTGAAATGCTTGAACTCTATTTCTATGGATTCATTTTATTCCCTCCTAAAATTTTATATATAAATTTGTGTTGATGCAAAAAAGCTCTTTATTAAATCTAACCTAAATTTCTAAAGTCCGTAATTTTGTCCAAAAAGACAGTGCTGGCATATGTACACACATACACATAAATTCAGCAAGCTTTCACTTTCTTCTGTATTTTTCGCTAAACCGTAAAGATTGTCAAACAGATCACGCTGTTATCTTTTCGAACTGATATTTTAAACGTACTTTTCTAATCTGTTGTATAAACAGTTGTGTCTTTTTCGAATATTTTTATCAGAACAGGCGACGCAAATTCAATTGCGTCGATCTTATCGTCAATTCCAGACCACCAACTTCTATAATAATATGAACTGTACATCTTTAAATGACGAACTCTTCCAGAACTTGTGAATTTACCGGCCAGCTGAATAAACCATAAGCGAAAACTCAAAGGTTCCTGATGCCAGGCCTTCTTATCTGTTAGAGCGCGCATCCAAATGCTTATATTATAGGCCAAGACACTCAAAAGGAATAATGCTTCGTTAGCCCAAAAGCCATTCGTTAATATAGTGGCCGCATATAACTGGTTTTTTAACGACTCAATCCCGTTCTCGCTTTCACCGCGGTCACCGTAAAGACGATGCAAATACAGGGGACTTTCTTCTATATTCGTGACATAACAGAAATAGGCATAATCGCGAACCAGAAATAAGGATTCCGTTTCAAGCATACCCCTATATTTTCGTACAGCAACAAAGCGCCGTTTTCTATCCCAGTTCTTTGCCTGATAATAAAATTCAGTCATTTCCCAATCCGGCATCCCCGGAATCTTGTCCCAATCCTGCTTTCGGAGCAAATCATCTAAGTTGCGCATTTTTACTTTAATAAGATAGCGGACATTACGATATGATTCGATAACCGATATCAATTTACCATCAAAGTATCCTCTGCCTGCACGAACCAAAAGAGAGCTAATTCCATTAGGGATCATTGATAAGGCTTGTTTGAGAAACCCATCCGCATTATTGGCCGAGTGGGTGTCGCCGGGACGCAGCCAGGCTAAAAGGCATTCCTTTGTACTGTTTAAAAAGGCAAATTGCGGATGATAGCTGTGCTTGCCTTTGCTCTTGCTGTTAAAACCTTTGCGGGCGCCTTGCTGTTTTCCATATACCGTCTTTACTGATGAATCGAGATCAATGATATCCTCTGCTGTGCCAAGCTTTTTGTACACTTTGTTGGACAAGTGTGCTGATATATCGCTTAACTCTGTGTTTTGTTTCATCCCAAATTTTTTGATATGATAGCGAAGCGTATCAATATTCAGTTTGTCTTCCAGCGCTAACAAATAACCCACCAAAGGGTCCAGTGTAAAATTTTCTATCTTAATAAGACGGTTCATTCCACTTAATGTACCTAAAATGACCGCATACGATATTTGGCTGAGTGAATAATGTTGATTGGCTTTCTCTACGATAGAAATTCTGTGCGCAAAAAGATTGTTTAGTCTCAATTTTTTCATAAATTTATACCGCGGATAAATACCGGAATAGTTCGTTAGATTACCGCCGCTGAATGATGTTTTCACTGTACAGATGCTGAAGTATCACCTCGACGAATCCGTTGATATATCATCACGCCGGGTTGAGTTCATCGAAAAATCAGTGGAATGGATCACCTCGCGGTTCAATGTTCAAAAGGGAACGCAGATCGCCGATTTCGGCTGCGGCCCCGGTTTGTATGCCATCAGGCTCGCTCGACGACAGGCCGCCGTTACGGGAATCGATTTCTGGTCGAATTCGATTGATTATGCCCGTAATGCGGCCAGGGCGGAAGCGCTTTCTATCGATTATATTTGTCAGAATTATCTGGAGTATGATAGCGACGGGCGTTTTGACCTCATAATGATGATCATGTGCGACTTCTGCGCACTCAGCCCGGTGCAAAGACGGCATATTATGGAAAAATTCCGTACTCTCCTGCGACCAAGGGGATCGATTCTGTTTGATGTTTACACATTAAACGCCTTCAACTCGCGGGACGAATCATCGATAGCCGAAGTAAGTCTGCTAAACGGCTTCTGGTCGCCGAACACGTATTATGGATTCATGAACACCTTCAAGTATGAAAATGAGAAAGTTATACTCGACAAATATTCGCTGTTCGAAGCAGATCAAAGCAAGACCGTCTATAACTGGTTCCAGTATTTCGATGTGGAAAACTTAAAAAACGAACTGGCGGATTGCGGTCTGAAAGTGGAAGACATTTACGCAGATGCAACAGGTAAGCCCTATGATCCGCAAGGGAATGAAATTGCCGTTGTAGCAAAGGCATCAGTATGAATAAAAAAATGCGATCTCAACTGCAGGTAAATCAATGCTGTACTCAGGTATAGTAATTCTGATTTCAGCTTTGATATATATGATTGCGAATATTGCAGAAGCTGATTCCATAATACGTATCTGGCTTCCCCTTATGATCGCAGGAGTTTTCCTGGTATTCATGAGCCAGGTCATAAGATGGAAATACAGATGATGGCCATATAAATTCATTTAAGTGAGTGATGTATATGAAAGCTCTATACCTTTTCGTTTTATTCTCGTATTTCTGTGCAGAAACAACAGCGGCACTACCCTGGTTGCAGAACGCCCTGCCCGCTTCCGATCGTGTCACGGCATTCAGAGTGCGTTCGGATTTTCGTGCCGACCTCGATGAGGATTTCGGCTGGGCCGCTCCTGTGAATGAAGCTCCGTCACAGACGGTTGATTCCCCTTTTCGCATTCGTTTTGAGGTGGAAAACGGACCCGCTGAAGGACGCCGGCAATACAGTCTTCAATACCGGTGGAATGACCGGCCCTGGGTCTACATGGATGCCCACGAGTTTCCCTACCCCTCCGCTGCCAGTCCTCCGGCGAGCATCGTGGGTTGTGAGGCCTTCTTCTATGGTGAAGAAGCCGATGATCTCATTTCCGTGTCCAACCTGCCGGCCGCGCCAGGTGCAGGAATTTGCCTGGCACCAACCACCCCCGGCTGGTCACCCGATCCGGAGTCTGGTGCATCCGCAGAGTGGGAATGGGCGGTTGTTGTGCGTCGCTGGGCTGATGGTCCCGGCCTCGTCAGGGATGGAGACCGGTTCGCTTTACGGCTGGTGGATCACAGGGGAACCCCCCTGCCCGGCCCTTTGCCTGAGTTTACGATCCATGTTCCTGCCGGCCATCTGGGTGGCACTTTTGTCGAAACACCCTCCCGCATCGGGCCCTGGGAAAGCAGCAACGGCGAGCTTTATTTCATCATGGAACCTACGGAAACCGACAATGTCTTCATGATGGTCAAGTCCGGTGACGGTGGTGCCTCCTGGTTCGAGGTGGATCCTGAACACCGCCCCGGGACGGGCGACCTTGAGGGGGTGGGTTCCATCCTTTCCAAAGACGGGATCATCCACATCGTCCAACAGACCTCCGATGCCGTATTCCACCACGCTTTTGCCACTTCTGATCATCCGGCAGTTCCCGACCGCTGGATGGTTGTTGACCAGATTATTGCCGGTCCGGATGAACCTCCCACCCAGGTGGCCGATATCACCATCCGGTCCGACGGCAGTCTGGTTGTGGTTTACGGCGCCGGCGATCGCCTGCATTTCAGTATCAGCGAACCTGCTGGGTCGTGGGGTTCTGCCACTCCTGTCGATCCGGAAAACCCGAACGGTCTGACCAATCCCACACTTGTCTCCCGGCCTGACGGCATCGTCGATATCGCCTATAAAAGCACCGACGGCAGAGGATGGTGTCGTCAACTGCTTCCGGACAATACCCTCACTGCATCGCAATTGTTTTCTGATGATCTCGGAACCACCGAAAGCGAATCCATGGCAATTCTGCCCCTCGTATATGTGCCTGCCACCGGGAGCACTGTTGCCGTTTTCCGTCAGTCCGACGGATACCTGTATCAGAACCGCAGATCGCAAAGCAACACATGGTCCGGCCCCTCACGGGTCTCGGACCGTCCTGTCGTTACCAACGCGGTTGACTCCGACCAGGCGGGGGCTGACATCGTCGCCTCCGATTCACAGTTATGGATTGCATTCATCGCACAGGACAACCGGCATCTATACCTTTCCGTGGTGGATGGCGCCGGGCACACACCTGCTGCCCGCCGGCTCGTCCCGGGAATCAGCGGTTCCTGGGTTCGCGGGAACGTTTTACTTCACCAGACGGATACACCCCTCTACGGAATGATCTATGATGCCGGCAGTAAGGGCGGCTCCGGATACAACCGTTTCCTTGCTCTTCCCATTCGTTGAAAAGAAAGAAGGGGAAACCGGGCAAGAGAAGGTATCTTTTTTGTCACCCGCTTAAAAAAGAACGCTTCATACCATACTATTCAGGAACATAATGTACCCTGCCACCGAAATATCCTTAGGGACCGGATCATCTAGTTAGACGGTTTCTACTCCCATGATAAATGCCCCCATCATTTGCGTATCGTTGGAGTATGGGATGAAGAAAAAGAGGAAGGTATTACTTTCTTAACCAATCATCCTGAGTTCAGAGCCACCAGGGTTGCGATTCCCTCGCGGGCAGCAAAGCATATACTTTCTTAACATGTTCTTAATACTTTCCTAACATTAAGATAATACTTTTAAGGGATTCAACGACCTTTAGAACCTAAAGCCTTTAACTAAACTCAGGCTGATGCTTTGTTATCACGGAAAAAATGTGGAGTGAAACGAAATCCCGCTCTGGCGGGATCGAATTGCGGTAACTTCTTCATTTACAATTTAGAACTTTTTTTAATGGTCTTTCATACAAACTATATTTCCTGATGTTAAACTTTAAATGGTGTGTAACCTGAAAAAGGAGACTATCGTGCATCGATTAAGAATTTACTTATTAATTGTACTTGCAGCCTCGACCATAGGTGTTCAGGCGCAACAGTCCGGCATTATAAAAGGTCGGGTTGTAGATTCTGACAACCTCTCATTGCCTGGCGCAAATGTTTTCATCGAGTCGATTAAAAGAGGCGCCGCTACCGATAACTACGGTTATTATACCATTACAGGAATTCCCGAGGGTTCTTATGAACTGAATGTTTCCTACATTGGGTTTATTTCCGATAAAAAACAGATATCAGTAGAACCGGGTAAAACAACGGTGGTCAATTTCAGTTTGGAAGCAGGTATTCTTGAATCATCTGAAATTGTAGTAACCGGTCAATTGCAGGGCCAGTCCAAAGCGTTAAATACGCAGATGAACAAAAGGAACATCACCAACATTATTTCATCCGACCAGGTAGGACGCTTTCCGGATGCCAACATTGGTGATGCCTTAAAAAGGATTCCCGGTATCAATGTGCAATACGACCAGGGCGAAGCCCGTTTTGGGAGCATCAGGGGAACATCATCTATGTATAATTCAGTGACCATAAACGGCGAACGTATTCCCGGGGCAGAAGCAGAAGAACGTGAGATACAGCTCGACCTGGTGCCTGCCGATATGGTACAGACTATAGAAGTCAATAAAGCCATCACTCCCGATATGGAAGCCGATGCCATTGGCGGTGCCATAAACCTCGTTACGCGTTCCGCTCCTTATGGCCGGCGGATAAGTTTTACTCTTGGTTCCGGATATAATATCCTTGCCGGTAAACCTATGTACACCGGCGCCTTTGTATTGGGCGATCGCTTTCTGAACGACAAACTGGGTGTCATTGCCAGCGCTTCATACCATAATCATGATTTTGGCAGCGATAATACAGAAGCCGAATGGGATTACTTAGATGAAAACAACCCAAACGGCACTGCTTATGCCAACGAAATCCAGATACGCCAGTATTATGTGCAACGAATCAGACAAAGCTTTTCACTCAGCCTTGATTATAAGTTGAATGCGAATCACACCTTTTTCTTTAATGGAATTTATAATCATCGAAACGACTGGGAAAACCGGTATGCCGCAGTATATAAAGACATTGAATATGATGAGGACAGCGATATCTGGACAGGCGTGATTGAAAGAGAGCTTAAAGGCGGTGGGGATAATGATAACGTAAATAATGCCCGTCTCGAAGACCAGCGAATGATGAATTTTGTCCTGAGTGGCGACCATCAATTCGGCAAGATTAAGGCCGACTGGGCCGCTTCACACAGCAAAGCCTCGGAAGAAAGACCCAACGAACGGGAAATTTTATATGCGGCAGAAGATTTGACCTTTATTACTGATTTTTCTGACAAAAGCGCTCCGAAAATCAGCGCTGTCATGCCCGCTTCATCTGCCGATTTTAGCGCTGATTATATAATTGACGGAATGACGGAAGAATTCCAGTATACTGATGATATTGATAAAAATTTTAGGTTGAATATTACTATCCCAATGCTTGAGAATGACTATAAAAACAGCCTGAAAGCAGGAATACGGTATAAGGGCAAGGACAAAAAACGTGATAACAGGAAATATGAATACTCTCCTCTTGATGAAGATGAATTCATGGCCAATTCCCTGAATAATTTGAAAAATTACACAAAAGACAATTTTTTAGCCGGCGATTATGAAACAGGTACTCATGTAACAGCAGACTACCTGGGCAGTCTTGACCTGACAAATTCATCATTGTTTGAAGAAGAAAGAGATATTGAAGAAACATCAGAGAATTTTAATGCCAGGGAGGATGTTATTGGCGCCTATGTGATGTTAAACCAGAATATTGGCGCCAAGCTATCGATGATTGCCGGAGTTCGGCTGGAAAACACCGCGCTGGAATATCAGGGCTACCAGTATGATGCCGATGAAAACGTAGCCACTCAGTCCGATAAAGTCTCTGACTCATATATAAATGTACTGCCCGGACTTCACATGAAATATAATGTTGATCAAACCACGATTTTAAGGGCTGCATGGACCAATACCCTGGCAAGACCGAACTATTTCTATCTTGTTCCATTCAGACAAATTACAAGAGCGGACAATGAAATTGCAATCGGCAATCCAGAATTGGTACCAACTGCTTCAATGAACTTCGACCTGATGTTTGAAAAATATTTCAGAACAATCGGTATTGTTTCGGCCGGAATTTTTTATAAGGACATGAAAGACTTTATTACCTTTGAAACCCGCGAAGACTATCTGTTCGAGGGTAGGACATGGGATACCTATGAAAGACCAATCAATGCCGGCAATGCCGAGATCTTTGGTTTTGAGTTTGCCTTACAACGTCAGCTCGACTTTCTGCCCGGTTTCTGGAAGGGTTTCGGTCTCTATGCCAACTATACCTATACAACCAGCAGTGTAAGTGATTTCCGTATCGAAGGCCGCGAAGATGACGATATTTCACTGCCCGGAACAGCAAAACATACTTTAAACGGCTCACTGTCATACGAAAGTCAACGCTTTTCGTTCAGGACATCCCTAAATTATTCCTCGGATTTTGTTGATGAATTTGGAGAAGAGTCATTTTACGACCGTTACTACGATAATGCAATCCACTTAGATATGAACGCCAACTATGCTATTACTCCCAGCTACAGGGTATATGCCGAGGCAATCAATTTACTGAACACACCGTTGTATTACTATCAGGGCGTAAGTTCACGTTTAATGCAGGCTGAGTATTATAACATGCGTTTTCAATTTGGTATCAAAATGGATTTATAATATTCAGAGGGACACATTTTGTTTAAAATTTCAAGTTATATCATTCCGGCAGTATTCCTGGTTTCAGCCTGCCAGAATATATCAACGTCCGATGAAGCACAAAAAGAGTACAAGAAATCTTTATCTGTGCTGCCGGAAGTTGTTGCAATCAAAGAGGCCTTCACAACCCTGCGCGACCAAAGCGATAATGTGGACAGTCCTGCCCTGTGGCATGGTGATGACGGGCAAAACTGTTTACTGGCAACTGCAAAAGAAGGAAACGTGATTATTGTTTACGATGCAGCTACCGGAGAGAGAATTAACCAGTTCGGACAAATAGGTAGTGGCCTGGGCGATCTTAGCAGGCCTAACGGCATTGCGGTTATCGATAATTATGCTGTAATTGTAGAAAGAGACAACCATAGGATACAGGTTTTCAGCTTACCCGGTTTAAAAACAATCGGCGTATTTGGAGAATCGTTTTTACGTCTGCCCTATGGCCTTACCATCGACAAGTTCGAAGGCAAATATCACCTCTACGTTACCGACAATTACGAAACAGATGATGAAGAAACACCGCCGGCCGATAGTCTGGGACAAAGGGTGCACCATTTTGCATTTACGGTTGAAAACAACCAGCTAAGTGCTGAGCATATCAAAGCTTTCGGTGAAACATCAGGGGAAGGTATTCTGCATAAAGTAGAATCCCTTCTGCTTGACAGGGTATACAACAGGTTACTCATTGCCGATGAACATGAAGAACACCGCAACGTGAAAATTTACGATGTGGAAGGTAATTTCACCGGTCAAACCATACCGCACAACTATTTCTTCTACGAACCAGAAGGCATTGTGCTATGGGAATGTGAAGCCGACAATTCCGGATATTACCTGATGGTTGACCAGGGTAAAATCAACAATACCTTCCAGGTGTTCGACCGCAAAACGCTGGAATATATCGGTGGTTTTGGTGGCGAGATTACCCGCAATACCGATGGCATAGCCATTACCCAAAAAACCTTTGGAAACTTTAAATATGGGGCCTTTTACCCGGTGCATAACGATGGCAGCCTGACGGCAATATCGTGGGAAGATATTGCAAGAAATCTTAATTTAAGGAACAATTGTAATTAGAATTCATAACGTGTAACTGCCATAAATGCTGAACAGTAGTTCCTGTTCAGCATTTATGTTTTTAGACCCATCTTCGACAGTAGTAGGTGCAAAGAAATGATCCTAAAGCATTATAATACAATGAGTTATATTCTTTTTTGGAAATGAATTCGTGTTACTACAAGATAATTATGGCTGTATGTCTACAACGGTCGATGGTTCTTTGATATTCAGTGCTTTTAAAATGGTGCGCTGGTCTTTGGTCAGCTCTGTCAGGAGCCGGACACTGCTGCCGTTTTGCTGGCATTCACCAAAATACAGACGGCCCATTTCATCACGGATGTTTGACCAGCTTTGCCCGGTCTGGCTCTCAACGATCCGGATCAGAAGCAAAGACAAAAAGCAAAGGAAGATGTGACAGCGGATACGCTCATCTTTGCTGTGGTAATTAGGCCTCAACTTGAGTGTTGTTTTTAATGATCGGAAGGCATGTTCGACATCATACAGCTGTTTGTATCCAAAGACCACGTCCTCGATGGAGAGGGTGTCGTCACTGGTTT
>CAYPHA010000098.1:0-13805 GCA_964410215.1 uncultured Calditrichota bacterium
ATCGTAAGCGGCTCTTATTTGAATCAGGTCATCAACCAGACTTTCCGCAAACGCGGAAAACCAGAGACCGAATGAGGAGGGCATGGCAATCTGAAAATGTGTATATCCCGGCATGAGATCGTCTTTGTACTTCGCGGCGAGACGGATGAGCACATCAAAGAGCGTCTTGATTTGCGTCACCACCGCGCGGATTTCTTCTCTGGTAAATAACCGGATATCGAGCAGGACCTGGTCGTTTCTGGAGCGCCCGGTATGTATTTTCTTAGCCGCTTCACCGAGACGTTCCGTTAATATCAGCTCAACCTGTGAATGCACATCCTCCACACCCTCATCGATTGTAAAAGTGCCGCTGCGGGCGTCATGGTAAAGACGGACCAGCTCCGGCTTCAGCTTTTGCCATTCCTGTTTCGAAAGTATTTTAACGGCTTCGAGCATGGTACCGTGCGCAATCGACCCAATGATATCATGCGGAGCCAGAAGCAAATCCAGCGCACTGTCTTTGCCGACCGTAAAACGCCCGATGGATGCATCAGCATTTTCCATGAGGCTCCACAATTTTCTGGATTTGTTTTTTTTACTCATATTACTATTTCACTTAACAAGGTAATATATTTCGCGATGCCCTCGTGGATTTCGCTCAGCCCGATAAACTCATTCGGTGTATGACTGCGTTCGGAGAGCCCGGGTCCCATCTTGATCGATGGCATGGGCAGCAGGGCCTGATCCGACAATGTCGGCGAACCAAAGGTCGGGATCCCCATCTTTCCGGCTGCGAGTACAACCGGGTGTCCGCGGTCGATGGAGGATGGATTGAGCCGCAGCGATGACCGTGTGATTTCCGATGTGATATTCGCCGTGATCGTATCCATGATCTCTTCGTGTGTATAAACATCGGTTGAACGGATATCAACCGTATAGTTGCAGCTGTCGGGTATCACATTGTGCTGAATGCCGGCGTCTATCATTGTCACGGTCATTTTTACCGGACCGAGCACATCCGAAACGCGGGAAAAACAGTGATTACGGAACCAGTTGATATCATCAACAGCATGGTAAAGCGCATTTTCGCCTGTATCCCTTGCCGCATGGCCGGTTTTACCATGCGCCGTGCATTCCAGAACGATCAGCCCTTTTTCAGCAACCGCCATCGCCATTCCTGTAGGTTCACCGACAATGGCAAAATCCGCAAATGAAATATCGGGCACCATCAGCGTCATGCCGTTTGGCCCTGTACTTTCTTCTTCTGCGGTTGCCAGGAAGAGCAGGTTATATTTCATGTCCTTCCGTTCGTAAAAGTAAAGGAACGCGGCCAGAAGTGATACCAGAGGTCCGCCGGCATCATTACTCCCCAGGCCGGTCAGGCGACCATCGGTTATCACCGGTTCATAGGGATCTGCAGACCATCCCTTGCCCGGTTTTACCGTATCATGGTGCGAATTAAGCAGGATGGTCGGTTTTCTCTCATCAAATGCACGATTCACCGCCATGAGATTATTGCATTTACGTTCTGCCGGGATCCCTCTCTCTTTTAAAAAATTCAGCAGTAAATCGGCTGTCTTGTCTTCATCCCCGCTTGGCGAAGGCAGACGTATCAATTCTTTTAGCAGATCTACGGCCTCGGTTGTCACGTTTTTTTTATTTATCTTTGCTGTCATAATACAATCCTGGTTCCCGCCGGACTATCCTGGGAAATGGCATCAAAGGATGTTATCAGCACTGAATGAACGCCCTTTTCCAGGGCGTGAAAGGCATTGTGTAACTTCGGCAGAATACCGTCCGTTAACGTCTTGTCCTCCATGCCTTTCCTGTAATATTTATTGTCAATTTCCCGCAAATAGGATGCAGGGTCATCCGGATCCCGCAAAACTCCGGGTTTTTCGAAGCAGTATAATAATTCGACGGAAAATGCTTCTGACAGGGCGATGGCCACCTCCGAAGCTATAGTATCCGCATTCGTATTCAGCAGGTTCCCCTGCTTATCATGCGTAATCGCGCAGAGTACGGGTACCAGCCCTCCCCCGAGGAAATGGATTAAAACAGGGGCATCCGTTTCGACGACATCACCGGCAAATCCGAAATCAATTTCACCGGCAGGTCGTTTCACCGCTCTGATCAGGTTTGCGTCAGCACCACTCAGCCCGATTGCGTTGCATCCGTATTTCTGCAGCCGGGCTGTTATCGACTTGTTAATCCAACCGGCATAAGCCATTGTCACGATCTTCATTGTTTCGGCATCCGTTATGCGCCTGCCCTTGTAATAGGAAGGTTTGATGCCCATTTTCTCCATAAGTGTATCAGCGATCCGGCCGCCGCCATGCACGAGAATTTTATGACCAGCCAGATCAGCAAAATCGGAAAGAAAGATATGAAGCCGTTCCGTATCATCGATTATCCGTCCGCCGATTTTTACGATTTTAAGTGCGTCGCTATCCGGTTTTTGCGTCATTGCAGCCCTTTTCCAACCTTCAAAACGTCAGTCAATACGCCTAATGCCGTGACCTCCGCCCCTGCACCCGGCCCTTTTATGACCAGCGGATAGTCCTGATAATAGCCGGTGGTAAAGGCAATAATATTTTCGCTGCCCCGCAGATTATAGAACGGATGATCGGCAGAAACCGCCTCGAGGGAAACACGTGCTTGCCCATCCCGGAAACGGGCTATATATCGCAACTTTTTCCCCTCTTTATCCGCTTTTTTGATCCGTGCAGCAAATACCTCTTCCACTTTGCCAAGCTCCTTATAGAATGCATCGATGTCCGGAGCCTTATTGACGGCTTCGGGCAGCAAATCTTCCATTACTATATGATTCAGTTCGAAAGCAAAACCGGCCTCCCGGATCAGAATGAGCAGTTTGCGCTTCACATCCAGCCCGGACAGGTCACTTCGCGGGTCCGGTTCCGTGTACCCCAGTTCCTGCGCCGTTCGCACGACCCCGCCAAACGGCACAGAACCGTCATACGTATTGAACAGGTAGCTCATGGTACCCGATAACACGCCTTCGATACATTCAATTTGATCACCGCTATCTATTAAATCACGAAGGGTTTTAATCACCGGTAAGCCGGCACCGACCGTTGTCTCATAAGCATACCGGACATTATTCCTTTCAATGCGGCCTTTCACAGCGAAAAAAAAGGCAGTATCACGCGTATTGGCAATTTTATTGGGTGTAACAATGGACATCCCGCCGTCCAGGATTTCGGGGTACAGATCTACAACGGTATCACTCGATGTGCCGTCTACGAAAACGGAACCGGGCAGTGCCAGCCGGACAGCTTCTTTAACAAACAACGCCACATCGGAAGCATGGCCCTGTGCGTCCAGTTTTTCTTCCCAGTTGTGCGATGCGATGCCCTTTCTATCTACAAGCATCTTTCGTGTGTTGCAGATACCACATAACATCAGTTGCGCCTTCGGATCCTTTTTCTGCAGCGCTGCGATCTGCCGTATAAACGCCCCGCCTACCAGGCCGGTACCGGTCAGGAAGATATGTATACCCTTCTGACCATTGTCAAAAAACGCCCGGTGCAGCACATTGAGTGCCCGGGTTTCATCCTCCCGTGCAATGACCATCGAGATATTCAGCTCGGATGATCCCTGGGCGATCGCGGAAATATTTATACCGTTTTCCCCTAGTGTCTGAAACACCCGTCCGGCAATACCTTTTCGCTGACGCATATTTTCGCCAACGACAGCGATAATGGCCATGTCCGGTTCAACAGCGATTTCATTGATCATTTCATAATGAATCTCATATTTCAGCTCATCCTCCAGGGCCATTTTTGCCCGCGCCGACGCTTCCGGCTGGATCGCCAGGCAGATCGAATGCTCCGAAGACGCCTGTGAAATCAGGATAATATTGATATCGTTTTTGGCAAGGGCATTGAAAATCCGTTCGGCAATACCTGTACTGCCGATCATGCCACTGCCGCGTATCTGAAGTAACGCCACGGCATCTATCGAGGAAATACCTTTGATGATAAAGCGATTCTCCTCAACACGGTCGGTAATCAGAGTACCGGGAAACGACGGATTGAACGTATTTAAAATACGTATAGGCAGCTTTTTGTCCAGTGCCGGTTGCATCGTCGGCGGATGGATGACCCTGGCTCCAAAATGGGAAAGCTCCATCGCTTCCTCATACGTCATTTGATCGATGGAAAAGGCATCGGGCACCTTGCGCGGATCGGCCGTCAATACACCGTCCACATCGGTCCAGATCTCTATCTCCTGCACCTCCAGCGCCGCCCCGAAAAGCGAGGCACTGAAGTCGGAACCGCCCCTTCCCAGCGTCGTGGTTTCGTCGTTAACTGTAGAAGCAATAAAACCGGTGATAATATATACACGATCCTGTCCGTCAATTTCATTACGAATATTTTTTTCCGTCAAATCCGGCATCACCCGCGCTTTTCCATATTGATTATCCGTTTTAACCAGAGCACGGCTGTCAATAAACCGGTTATCAATCCCGCGGTCTTTAAGACATTCACTGATGGTGTAACCGGAAAGTCGTTCGCCGAAACTGAGCAGATAATCGAGCGTTTTCGCCGTGAGTTCCCGTATCAGGTAGATGCCATAGAGGATTTCTTCAAGATCATTTAAAAGAATTTTTATATGAGTCAGGACATGACTGCGTCCCTTTAAAGATATCAGGGCATCGGCTGTCTGTATATGCCGTTCCTCGAAGCGGTGTAAGAGCTCCTTATACGAATCGTCACCGCCTTCAGCCCGCTGCCCCATGTCGATTAACTGATCCGTGATACCCTGGTAAGCGGAAAAGATCACCGACAGGGATTCGCCCTTACCGGCCCTGTCTATTATCAACTGCAGGACATTTCCGATTCTATCCGCTGTTCCTATCGAGGAACCGCCAAATTTCAAAACATGCATGCGCTTATCCTTAGTATTAGAAGGCAACCGGTTTCAGTTGCAATCCCGTTGTTTCCTCCCGGCCGAACATGAGGTTCATATTCTGCACAGCCTGGCCGGATGCCCCTTTGACCAGATTATCGATGATGGAAATAACGTGCAGATACCCGTCATAGATATTCAGGTGAATCAGACACTTGTTGGTATTAACCACCTGTTTCAGATCAGGATTGTCGGGTACAATGTGAACGAAAGGATGGGATTTGTAATATTCCGTATACATATCCCGGGTTTTTTCAATCGTATTCGTCCACTTCAAATGGGCAGAGAGTAATATCCCCCGGGTAAAATTACCGCGGTAGGGGATAAAATTCAATGCGCCATTCCAATTCGTGTCAAAAGAATGCAGCAGGCTGTCAACTTCCCGCAGATGCTGATGCGTAAAAGCTTTATAAATCGATATATTTCCATCGCGCCAACTGAAATGAGAGGTTTCCGTTTTTTTCTGTCCGGCACCGGTACTGCCCGTAATCCCGCTGATGTGAATTTCACCGGCAAGCACTTTTTCGGCGGCCAGAGGAAGCAGGGCCAGTTCCATGGCCGTGGCAAAGCAACCGGGATTGGCAATATTATCCGCATTCATGATATGTAACCGGTGCGCTTCCGGCAAGCCATAGGTAAACGTCCGCTTCGGATGCGTTTGATAGCGGAAATCCTGCGTCAGGTCAATCAGTTTCACGCGACCGGGTATCGTGTTTTCCTGTAAATACCGCCTTGATTCACCATGTCCCAGACACAAAAATATGACATCGCATTCCGTATCGACCGTATCCGTAAAGGCCTGGTCGGTCTCACCCACAAGATCACGGTGAACCCTGTATACGGGTTCGCCGGCGTGACTGCGGCTGTGCAGAAAGGTGAGGCGGACTTCCGGGTGCCGCAGCAGAATACGTACCAACTCACCAGCCGTGTAACCGGCCGCCCCGATGATTCCGGCCCTGATCATTTTTCCTTCTTCCCTTTTTCCACGGATTCATGCAGAACCATGGACACCGATAATATTTTCGCAAAACCTTTTACATCCTCACCGTTCCACTGCGTGTAGGATTCACCATAGTGTCCGAATGATGTTTGCATCAGATCGTAATCACTCTCTATACCAAGAATCTCAAACCGTTTCGGAAACAGTTCGATTTTAACAATTCCGCTGACATTTTCCTGGGAATTTTCCAGGAAAGCTTCAATATCGCGCATAACAGGCTCCAGGTACTGTCCCTCATGCAGCAACATGCCATACCAGTTAGCCAGCTGCTCTTTCCAGTAAATCTGCCATTTGGTAAGCACATGCTTTTCCAGTGCTTCATGCGCTTTAATCAGCAGAATCGGCGCCGCGGCTTCAAAGCCCACACGGCCTTTTATACCGATGATGGTATCACCGACATGAACGCCCCTTCCGACGGCATAAGGAGAAGCGATATTCTCGAGCGCCTGTATAGCCGCGACTGGATCATCAAAATATTGACCATTGATAGCCGAAACCTGTCCCTGCTCGAAACCGATGGTTATTTCAGCCGGATCGAGAGCTGTCAACGGTGTCGGGAAAGCCTCCTCAGGCAGCGAGGTATCGGACGTCAGCGTTTCCCTGCCGCCGACCGATGTACCCCATAAACCTTTATTGATACTGTAATCCATTTGTTTCCATTCCATTTCGACACCCTTTGATTGCAGAAAAGCAATTTCTTCTTCACGGCTTATATTCTGGTCACGGATTGGTGTCAGAATTTCTATACCCGGCGCCCGGACACGGAAAATCATATCAAAACGAATCTGATCATTACCAGCACCGGTGCTGCCGTGAGCGAGATAGTCCGCTTTAATACCGTTGGCATAATCGGCGACGGCGATAGCCTGAAAGATCCGTTCGGCGCTTACAGAAAGCGGATACGTATGGTGCTTGAGGACATTACCATAAATCAGGAAACGTATGCATTGCTGATAATATTGCGGCGTAATGTCCAGCATTGTATGGTTCGCGGATCCCAGTGCCAGGGCTCCTGTCTCGATTTTTTTGAGATCGTTTTCATCAAACCCACCCGTATTCACAGAAACGGTATGCACTTCCAGATCTTTTTCAATGAAATATTTAACGCAATAGGACGTATCCAGCCCGCCGCTAAAGGCTAGCACGACTTTTTTCCGGTTCTTCATCATCAACCTCGATTTGAATTTTCTCAAATTTTTCGTTCGGATCGTACAACATGCCGGTGCACAGGCAAAAATGTCGTTTTGTTCGTTGAAGAATGTCATAATTCCGGCAGCTTTCACACCCTTTCCAGAACGCTTCTTCCTGGGTGAGCTCGAGAAAACCGACCGGCCTGTATCCCAGTTTCGAATTAATTTTTAAAACCGCGGGGCTTGTCGTAATTCCAAATATTTTGGAATTCGGATACTTTTTCCGGGACAATTTGAAAATAGCCTGTTTGATAGCAAATGCAAGCCCCTTTCCTCTGAAATCAGGAGAGACGATAAGCCCGGAATTCGCCACATATTTTTTACCCTCCCAATGCTCGATATAACAGAAGCCGGCAAAACGGCCATCCGCTGAAAGCGCAATGACGGCCTTGCCTTCACGAATTTTTGATTTAACGTATTCGGGTGTTCGTTTTGCAATTCCGGTACCTCTGTCATGCGCGGCAATTTCCATGACCCTGCAAATCTCTTCCGCGAATGGGAGATGTTCTTCCGTGGCATTGACGACCTGGACATTATCCGTGGATTGAATGTTATTTTCCATGTTGAATCCTAAAAAAATGTTAAAAAAATGATTATTATTTGAATTTGTACAGAGACCGTTACGGTCGTACAGAGCGCCTGGTGCGAACCGGGGCCGGACCGCTCAGGCGGGATCTCGAGGATAGGCATCGCAGAAAGATGCGGGGAAAACTGTGTAAACGTAAATCTGTCATATTCAACCGGATGTTTACTCTTATTGAATTTCCGCTAAATTTAAGTAATTGCAGCCAAAATGCAAATAATAATACAGTTTTATGTAAAAATATACATTATTTATTAACAGATTTATCATGCATTATAATGAATAAGTAATTCTGCTGTCAGTTTTTTTAAATCAGGTTGGATTTGTATTGCTTTTTTGGGTTGATCCATACACGCAGCGAGCCGTTCGGGCATTAAAACGGGCGTATCAACGGCTTTTTTCACAATATCCAGAAATTTCGCCGGATGTGCGGTTTCGAAGAGAATAACCGGCAGATCCTTTCCGATCCGGTTTTTCAACCGTTCCCATGCCATGTATCCGACTGCGCCGTGGGGATCCATTACATATCCAAAACGCTTTTTGAGCGCCCTGATGCCTTCCAGCGTATCGGAATCCGTGATACTCGTGCTCAGAATGGATTGGCGCAGGGTCTCAACATCATGATTGAATAATTCGAGTATCCGGACAAAATTGCTGGGATCACCGACATCCATGGCATTGGAATAGGTTTTAAACGAGGGATGAGGGTGGTATTCGCCCGTTTCCAGATAGTGCGGGAAGACCGTATTACGGTTAACCGCCGCGATAAATCTGTCAACAGGCAGGCCCATGCGATGCGCAATGAGTCCGGCCGTAAGATTGCCGAAATTGCCGCTCGGTACAACCATAACAGGGGCAGGATCCTGTGATCTGAGTTGCGCAAACGCCCTGAAATAGTACACACTCTGGGGTAGAAAGCGGGCGATGTTTATTGAATTTGCCGAAGACAGATTAAAGCGTGATTGCAGTTCCTGCTGCCTAAAGGCCTGTTTGACAAGGCGCTGACAATCATCGAACGTCCCATCCACTTCGAAGGCCTGGATATTATCCCCCATCGTCGTCAATTGCTGTTCCTGGATCCGGCTGACTTTCCCGGAAGGATAGAGTAACCCCACGTGCACGCCTTTTATATCCATAAAACTGTGACCGACAGCGCTGCCCGTGTCGCCGGAAGTCGCGACAAGGATCAGGGTATCCTTTTCATGCTCCTTGTTCAGGTAAGCGAGTGTATTGGCAAGGAAGCGCGCCCCGAAGTCCTTAAAGGCCAGTGTAGGACCATGGAAAAGTTCCAGGACATACAGATTTTTTTCGAGTTCAACCAGGGGTGCATCAAAGGCGAATGTCCGGTTGATCACCCTGTCGAACGCCGGTTCCGGTATGCCCGGGAAAAAAGGCCGGAGAACACGCCGGGCCATATCCGATATGGACTGTTCCGAAAGCGCATCGATGAAATCCGCTTCCAGCGCAGGAATGTCATCCGGAAAAAACAAACCGCCGTCAGCAGCGATTCCGGAAAGGACCGCCTTATCGAAAGGAACATTGCTGACTTTTTTATTTGTGCTGTAATAGGTAATCATCATTCACTATCTGTTATCAACCGGGGTCCCAGTTTATTCACAACGGATACATATATATCATTATCAATACCTTTGCCAAGCATCAAGTTGCGCAGGGCATCACCGATTTCCTCTGCTTTCTGACGGGAACGTGATATGGCAAACACCGAGGGTCCGGAACCTGAAATTCCGAAGCCATAGGCACCGAGGTCCATGGCGGTGTCCCGCAGTGTATAAAAATGGGGAATCAACATGGCGCGAACCGGTTCGATAATGACATCTCTCATGGAACGTTTCAGCAGGTCATAGTCCTTCAGAAATAGCGCCGTTATCACACCGGCGACATTCCCCCACTGTGTAACAGCCTGCGGAAGAGATATATTAGCCTTGATCATCCGCCGCGATTCGGATGTTTTTACTTCAATCCTGGGATGCATAATGGTGATAAACAAGTCATCCGGAACCGGAATACGAACGATATCAGCCGGTTCCCGGTCACGTATCAACACAAAGCCGCCATAGAGGCAGGCGGCGATATTATCCAGGTGCACACTGCCGCCGGATGTAATGCGTTCACCCTCGATGGCAAAATGCAGTAATAATTCAAGGGAAAGGGGCGACCGGAGCATATTGTTCAGGGCGAAAACGGATGCAACCGAACTGGCTGCGCTTGAACCCAATCCGCTGCCGATGGGCATTTGCTTTTTCAGCGTCATGCGTATGCCGAAACCGGCGTCGAGATGTACAAGCATCGCCAGAAGTGATTTTCCTGCGGTGTTTTCAGCGGCTTCAAGCGGCAGTCTGCCCTCGTCACCTTCAATGGAAGCAATATGTACACCCGGCTCATCCACGCGGCATAGTGTCACTTCATCACCCGGATATTCGAGCGCAAGGCCGAATATATCGAATCCGCAGCCTACATTGGCGACGGTTGCCGGGGCGAAGGCTCTTATTTCATTTGTTTTCAGAATGGAATCATTTATCATCTGCACTGTGCTTTCATTCGTACAAAAGGTCTCCATGAATACAAAAAAAAATCATGGGAAGCAATTCATTTTTGCATTTATTTAAGCATGAAATGCACCTGGCGTCATTGCATGAGAAATACCGGATGGCATTTTAGATTCTGAGGCAAAGCTAACGGTTATTTCGAGCGCAGATCTTCAGGAACAATATTTGGCATGAATTTTCGGAAGTTTTATCATAAAGGTAGAGCCTTCACCTGTTCTTGATTCAACTTCAATCGTCCCTTTATGCTCTTCTACTATCTTTTTAGTAACCGGCAGGCCCAGACCGGTACCCTTCGAGCCCTTTGTAGTAAAAAATATTTCAAAAATATGATCCAGAGTTTCCTCCGACATACCGGTACCGTTGTCACTCACGCTGATTTGAATCACATTTTCATCGACCAGTTCTGTTTTCAGGAGAACCCAGCTATCCGTTTTTTTATGACAGGCGGAAACGGCGTTCGAAACAAGGTTTAATATACAGCGATAAATACCTTTATCATCAACACAACACATGCCAATATTCGGATCAAGTTCCGTTTGAATCTGTACATTTTCCCGTAAAGCATTCTCATAAACAAGTTCATATAGATCCTGACAGAGTTTGTTAATATCGGTGGATTTGTAGACCAGTTTACCGGGCCTGGCAAAGAGGAGCATATCGAGCACGATTTCACGAAGCCGGTGGGAATTGCGTTTCATGATTTCCCAACCTTCTGTGACGGTGTCCATTTTCTTTTTCATTACGCCGGATTCAACGATAAAGGTTCCTCCATCAAGATTATTCAGAATATTCTTCAATCCATGGGCTGAATTGGCAATATTTTCACCAAGATGCGTCAGGTGGGTCCGGTTTAAGACTTCTTCATGCAACCGGTTATTCTCGATATGTAATGCCAGCATCGAGGAAATGACCTGCAGCAGCTTTTGTTCATAAGTGGAAAATCGTTCCCCATTGCATTTATTAACCACAGCGATCACTCCAAGTATCTTTTCATGAGCTATCAGGGGTGCCGCCATAATCGATTCAATATGAATGCCCAGTTGCTCTTCACGAACCATGCGCTCTTCATCCGGTGTTTTTTCAAGGCCGACATGGACACGATTCCTGGTTTGGACACAGCGTCCAAGCACGCCTGTTTGTATGGGAGAACGATTAAATATTTCCCCTTCAAGGTCCATCTGCCTGTTTCCTTTACTGCATAACCGTTTATAATACAGTTCATTGGTAACGGCATCATAAAAGGACACGACGCTTATCTCTGCATTACAGGCATGTCTTGTTTCACAAAGGATACTCCTTAGTCCGACATCCAGATAATCGGGCGTTGTGCACAGCCTGCTGATTGACAAAATTGAATCGATCGAGGATTTCATCGGCAATACCTGATCACATGCTCAGGACCCTGCTGACGCTATCCAGCAGTTTCTGCGGATCAAGGGGTTTTTCGATATAATCCACCGGCTCCTTCCCCATGAAATTTTTCATGTCATCCTTGAAAAACCGGATCCCGATTTTATCCGCTACTCCGGTCAGCATAATAATCGGAATATCCTTGGTCCGGTTGTCTTTTTTAAGTTCGTAAAAAACTTTAAACCCATCTTTTCCGGGTAACATCACATCCAGAATGATCAGATCCGGCGAGAGATTCAACGCTTTTTGCAGACCATCATCACCGTCCGGGGAAGCGATTATTGTAAAAGAATCATCCTGATTCAGGACGGCTTCGACAAACTTAATGGCATCAGGCTCATCATCCACAACCAGAATTGTTTTTCGTTCTTTCATATTTCAGCACCTCTTCTAATGGAACATTTATTAAAAAAAGGACTATTGATGAAAGACATCAAAGCGGTTCATAAACAGTCATTATTTAATCATTTTGCTTCAGCGACAGGCGATATTGAAAACAGAAATCAGGTTTGAGATAATAACATCAGGCAACTAGAATCAATGATAAAATACGATTAAAGAAGATGTTCCGCAAGCGGAACCGATAAAATCATGGTTGATGGTTTTACATATATATTTTAATTATATTAAAGACGGCAAGGTCATGAAATGGCGGGTTGAGAACTCCTGGGGAACCGATACCGGAAATAAAGGATACTGGGCCATGTATGATGACTGGTTCGATGCCTATGTATTCACGGTCATCATACCAAAATCACTGATCGATGCCGAAGATCTGAAAATTATGGAACAGAAACCGCGGGTCATTCCGGCCTGGGATCCGTTACGCAGTTGTTTATTAGATTGAACGACATCAGGAACAGCGGAAAATATTTTCAACATTTAACCGATATCTATTATCCAATTGCATTTAAGAAGTAAAATTTTATGTACCCGGATTTTATCCGATAGTTATATTAAAAGGCATTCACCAATCCCCGGAGTCTGAGCATGGGACAAAAATCCAAAGAACTGAAACAGACTAAAAAAGAATCCGCCTCTTCAGGTAAAAACCGGCCGGACTGGCTTGAAAAATCTTTCTATGAAAAAGAACTCAAGCGCCTGCAGATTGAACTGGTCAAACTCCAGGAATGGGTTAAATATAAAGGCCTTCGCGTCATCGTCATTTTTGAAGGCCGTGACGCCGCCGGTAAGGGAGGCGTTATCAAACGCATTACACAGCGGCTGAATCCGCGGGTCTGCCGGGTGGTCGCACTTGGTACACCGACAGAGCGGGAAAAGACGCAATGGTACTTCCAGCGCTATTCCGCCCATTTACCGGCCGGTGGAGAAATTGTGCTGTTCGACAGGAGCTGGTATAACCGGGCTGGTGTAGAGCGTGTCATGGGTTTTTGCACCGAAGCGCAGTACAATGAATTCCTGCGCTCCTGTCCCAATTTCGAACGCATGCTGGTACGTTCCGGTATCATCCTCATAAAATACTGGTTTTCCGTCAGTGACGAGGAGCAGGAGCGTCGTTTCGGGGAACGCATCAAGGACCCGACCAAACGCTGGAAACTGAGTGATATGGACCTGGAATCGCGCCGGCGCTGGGTGGAGTATTCGATCGCCAAGGATGAAATGTTCGCCTATACGGATATCAAACAGGCACCATGGTGGGTTGTCAAAGCCGATGATAAACGCCGCGCCCGGCTCAATTGTATCTCACACCTTTTAAGTATGATCCCGTATGATGACCTGACACCGGAACCGATCAAGCTGCCGCCGCGTCAGGAACGGAAAGGATATATCCGTCCGCCCATTACGGAACAGACGTTTGTACCGGAGACCTATTAACGTTTTTTGTCTACAAACAGAAAACAGTGCAACGGATTCATTTTACTTTAGCCCATACCGCCTCATGCAACTTTTCGAGCCGCAATTCAACTTCGGGCAATGCGGGCAAGCTGGTTTCAGGCTTATCCAGGTAGAAATAGGCCGTTGCGCACACATCGTCGCTTCTGTAATAGTTTGTCGAGGTTACAGGAAAGTCCGGTGAATCAAAAAGAGATTCATTACCTTTTTCCAATAAGCGTCCCTGTTGTGTAACATCCCCGCGCCCCTGACATCGAGAATCACCTTCGTTTCACCCGGTGTGATGACAT
>CAYPHA010000099.1:0-13329 GCA_964410215.1 uncultured Calditrichota bacterium
ATATGCTTCAGGGGAAAGGCTGCTACTTTAAAAGGCAGATCATCCCGGAAATAGAGGAACCCCGTTTCGTCTTCCAGTTTATCTTTTAATTCCCGGAATACGCTGAGGAGATTCTCGGTCTCACGGTTATCTGTCTTTTCCATTTTCCTGTCGCCCGGAATGCCGCTTCGATGTATGATTTCTTTTCTCAAAACCGGTCCCATCGCGGCAAAATGTGAAGAAAGGAATCCGTTAAAGTCGCTTTGAGGATTCTCAAGGATAAGCTGCGACAGGGTTTCCGGATCGACGATTCTGAAATCAGCCTTTTGTTCCCGGTTCGTGAAAACAGGTTCAGGTGCAACTTTAAAACTTTCTGAGAGTCTATCCTGGCTGTTATAAAACAAAATATTCGGATGTCTGCCGAAAAAAAACGTTTCTATTCTGCCGCTCGCCAGGCGAATGGTAACATGTTTATCAAAAGGCGTAATGTTGATGCCCAGAATCGTATCACTGTACACGTTTTTGAACACACGGTAGCGTGGGGTTTTGACGTTCTGAGCCGGTGTGAGTAACAGGGCCGGGTAATTCCGTGAAATGTTCAGGCGCAGGAAATCATTACTCAGGTCAAAAACCAGTTCGTTTTTGCGGTAGGTGAAAACGTCGTTAATGGTTCTGCCGGTAAGACGGTTATCGAGAAAGCGGCATTGTTTTTCAAAGAGAAAATAACTTTTATGCATAGAATACCATTTTGCTTTTAAGCCTGATGTGCTTTAAATTTTAAAGATATGCCGAACTATTCGGTAACATCCTGACTTTGTTTAAATTATCAAAAACCGGCTGGAATTCAAAATTATCGCGGAGAATAGCACATGCTGAGTATGACGGGGTATGGTAAAGGTGTGGCGTCAACGGGAAATCTGGAACTTTCTGTGGAAATGAAAGGTGTGAACAATCGCTATCTTGATATCAATGCCAAAATGCCCAGGCAATTCCTGGTTTTTGAGAACAAGATCAGGGAGTGGATCAAGGCGACGGTACTGCGGGGAAAGGTTTCCCTTTTTATAGACATGAACGTGGTCGGTGATGACGCTTCCCGGGCGGTGCTCAACAGGGATAAAATAACGGCTAAATTCGGGGCGTTACGTACGGTTTCAGAATGGTTAAACCTGCCTGGTGATGTGTCAATGGAACATCTGGTGGCTTTTCCGGAGCTGTTTGAAACCGACTATTCTGACGTTCAGGAGGAGGTGCTTGAAAAGCTTCTGAAAGAAGCGGTCAGTGCTGCGTTGAAGGAATTTAATGCTATGCGGTCAACAGAAGGGTCGTTTTTAAAAAAAGATATGAATACGCGCATCGATATCATCGAAGAGCTGATGGAGCAGGCATTTGAGAAAAGCAGGTCAACCGTATCTTCGGAATTCGAACGCCTTAAGGCACAGGTCATGGATTTGATCGGTGAGCAGAAACTGGATATCAACAGGCTGGAGCAGGAGATTGCCCTGATTGCCGATAAAGTGGATATCACAGAAGAATGTATCCGTTTGCGCAGCCATATCAAACTGTACCGTGAAACCCTGGATAAAGGCAGGGAAATCGGCAAAAAACTCACGTTTATTTTGCAGGAGATGTTGAGGGAGGCGAATACCATAAATTCAAAATCGGCTGAGGTGGAAACGCTGCATAATGTCATACGCATTAAAGAAGAAATTGAAAAACTGAGAGAACAGGCACAGAATATTGAATAGGAGTGAAGCAGACGCTATGTCCAAGCGGGATACCCGAAAGATGATTTCGCAATTGCTGATTTTCTCCGCGCCTTCAGGCGCCGGTAAAACGACGATTGTTAAGGAGCTGGTACAGCGGCACGATAATTTTATCATCTCTGTGTCCGTCACTACCAGAGATATGAGACCAGGGGAAACAAACGGTCTGGACTATTTCTTTGTCAGCCGCAGGGAGTTCGAAAAATTAATTAAAGAGGGCATGCTGCTCGAGTATGAAGAGGTGCATGGCGAATACTACGGCACACTGAAGTCGGTGGTGGATGAGAATGTTGCCGATAATAAAGTGGTACTGTTTGATATTGATGTGAACGGCGCCAAAGCGATAAAAGAACAATATCCGCACGCCCTGTTATTTTTTATCAAGCCACCGAACCTGGAGATTTTGAGAGAGCGCCTGCAAAAGCGCCGGAGGGAGTCGGAAGAAGAAATACAGAAGCGGTTGAAGCGCATCACCTTTGAATATGAGCAGGCAGAGAGCTTCGATCATATCATCATAAATGATAATCTCAATAAAGCCATTGAAGAAATCGAGTCCATTGTCAGGACCGGCACATGAAGTTACTGTGCATCGACAGGACAGAAGGCGGACTCGTTTTTTACACACCGTTTCTGTCCAGAATAAACAATCCGGCTGAGCCAGCCTATTGCAGTGTCCGGGAAGCATCAGCACCTGTATATATGCCACTGTTCATGCACTTTAAAGGCCTTGAATTGCGCTATACCATGCCGGATCCGGAACGGTTTGATGCCGCGGTTTTATTCGTGCCGGCCGGTGGGGACAGGATCCCCAAGGTCCGCATTCCGCATATCATCGTTGAGGTGGCTGCTGCCGGTGCGGGACCGTCCGTTGTAAACACACGCTGCGTGATGTCGCATGGGAAGGCAACGGACGTCACCTTGCCCGCCGTATCGTCTATGCTGCCGCTGGTTTTTCCGGAGGTGAATGATCTGTATGACCTTCTGCTGTACACCATAACCGCGCATGATTTGACAGGGCGCCGGATTCTGATTTCCGCCGGGCCGACAATCGAGGATATTGATCCGGTTCGTTTCCTGAGCAACCGCTCGTCGGGAAAAATGGGTATTGCCGCCGCCCGGAATGCCTTCATCCGCGGAGCGGATGTACATCTCATTCATGGACCGGTTTTTATTCGGATTCCCGGGTATCTGGATTGTACCGCCGTTCGTTCAGCCGGGGAAATGGCGGAAAAAATTATATATTTTTTCCAAAAAAGCGATGTTTATGTTGCAACAGCCGCCATTGCGGATTATACTCCGGAAAGGGTTTCTTCTCAAAAGATCAAAAAGAAGCCCGGAGGGCTAGTCCTATCCCTTAAGCGGACGACGGATATACTTGCGACCCTTGCGCAAATAAAAACATCCGGGCAAATTCTGGTCGGATTTTCCGTTGAAACCCGCGATGAACTGGAAAATTCAAAACAAAAACTGATCCGTAAGAAACTCGATCTGGTGGTCAGTAATAATCCAACGGTTACCGGCGCGGCCTTTGCCGTTGATACCAATCGCGTCACTCTCATTACCGGTGAACATGCGCCTGTGGCTTTACCGGTACTATCCAAATTTGAAGTTGCCGGGCGCATATTTGATTATCTGAAAGAAATAAAACCGAACTTATGAGCGAAACGACAGACACGATTATACAATATTTCCGCTGGGTACGGGAGATTTACGGTGACGAAACCTGTGTCGAAGGTAAGCTGGTAGATCCTGAGGAAAAAACCGCGGTTACGGCCCGTCCGGCTGTCAGGAAGAAACCGCTCCCCGGGGGCGTTCAGCAGGCAACGGATCAATGGAATGACGCATTACGGTCTTATTACGAGCAGATAAAGGATTGTCAGAAATGCAGTCTGGGATCCTCCCGGAAAAATTTTGTCTTCGGGATGGGGAATCCGGCGGCCGATGTCGTTTTTGTAGGAGAGGCTCCCGGACGGGATGAAGATGAAAAAGGAGTGCCTTTTGTGGGAAGAGCGGGGCAACTGCTGGACAAGATGCTTTTTGCCATCGGTCTGAAGAGGCAGGATATTTTTATTGCGAATGTTCTGAAATGCCGTCCGCCGAATAACCGGGATCCGCTTCCGGATGAAGTGGTGCAATGCGAACCTTACCTTCAGCGCCAGCTGGATCTTATCAAACCCAGAATTCTCGTGGCACTGGGCCGGGTGTCGGCTCAGGTACTGTTAAAGCAGCACGAATCCCTGAGTAACCTGCGCCGGGAGGTGCGTTCCTATTCGGGAATCCCGCTGATTGTAACCTATCACCCGGCTGCTCTGCTGCGTAATCCGCAGTGGAAACGCAATGCCTGGGAAGATTTAAAGCAATTACGCAGACTGCTCACTAATAAGCAAAATGGAGAGGCATAAATTGACTTTCAGGAGAAACAAGAATGGCTGATGAACAGGTTGACGCGGGCATTATCAGAACCCCGCCGCAGGCGGTTGAAGTGGAGCAGGTCGTTCTGGGAGCGATGATGCTCGACAGGGAAGCGGTCGCCCTTGCCATTGAAACGATTGATGCGGGATATTTCTACAAGAACAGCCATAAGCTCATTTTTGATGCCATCTGTGATCTGTTTGAAAAAAATGTGGAGATTGATCTGGTCACCCTCACGGAGGCGCTTCAGAAGAAAAAACGGCTGGAGGAGGTAGGCGGCGCCTATTACCTGGCAGAAATATCCAACAGCACGCCTTCCGCTGCCAATGTGGAATACCACCTCGAGATCGTTAAACAGAAAGCGTTATCCCGAAACCTTATCAATGAATGCTCCGGTATCATCACCAAAGCCTACGACCAGTCGGAAGATATCGACGAAATGCTGGATTTTGCGGAAAGCAAAATCTTTGAAATTTCCGAAAAGCGGTTGAAAAAAGGCTTTGCCAGTATCAATCCTATTCTGCACCAGACGTTCGAAAAAATCGATAAGCTGTTTCATTCCAGTCAATCCGGCGTAACGGGTATTCCGGCCGGTTACAAAAAACTGGATGAAATGCTGGCCGGTTTTCAGCCTTCCGATTTCATTGTCCTGGCCGGCCGGCCGAGTATGGGTAAAACAGCCTTCGCTCTGAATCTGGCCCGAAACGCTGCGGTGGATCACGGCATCCCGGTGGGTGTGTTCAGCCTGGAAATGGCCAGTGAAGCGCTCGTGTTACGTTTATTGTGCACGGAATCGAAAGTAAACCAGATGGCCGTTCGTACCGGCCGTCTCAGCAAGGATGAAATGAGCCGGCTGACCAACCATGTTGCCAAACTGATGAACGCGCCGGTCTATATCGACGATTCCGCCAGTCTGAATGTTATTGAACTTAGAGCCAAGGCACGGCGTTTAAAAGCAGAGAAAAACGTACAACTGCTGATCATTGATTATTTACAGCTCATGGAAGGGCATAAGGGAGAAAACCGGCAGCAGGAGATTACACATATTTCCCGTTCGGTGAAGGGGATTGCCAAAGAGCTGGATATTCCGGTTGTTGCCTTGTCGCAGCTTTCCCGTGCGACGGAGACGCGCGACCGTTCCAGGAAACCGCAGTTGTCAGATTTAAGGGAGTCAGGCGCAATTGAACAGGACGCGGACGTGGTACTTTTTGTTTACAGGCCGGAATATTACAATATCACGGAATTCGATGATGGAACGCCGACGCACAATATGTGTGAAATTATTATCGGCAAGCAGAGGAACGGACCGGTTGGTACCTCCCGTCTGACATTCCTGAAGGAATACGGGAAATTCGGGGATCCGGCGGATCTGTTCCAGGAAACCGGCGCCTATTCGCCGGCTGAGTTTTAAGGGATGCTTTAAAAACCATGGCTGTTACACGTACAAAAGACGATACCCTGCTGCTCCGGATGCATAATCGCTATGATGCGCATCTGCAGGAACTGATCGATCAGGTGAAAACCTACTCGGGAAACATCGATGAACGCGGACTTAAACGCGCCTTTGACTTTGGTCTGAAAGCACATCTGCGGCAACGCCGGGATTCCGGCGAACCCTACTTTGAGCATTGCATCCATGTCGCTAAAATTCTGGCCGGCCTCAAAATGGACAGTACAACGATTATCTCAGGCCTGTTGCACGATGTGGTTGAAGATACCGGATCCACACTGGAACAGTTGCGGGAAGAATTCGGCGAAACGGTCAGCCTCCTTGTCGATGGTGTCACCAAGATCGGGGAACTGAAATTCCAGAGCCGGGAAACACGGCAGGCGGAAACCTTCCGTAAAATGCTGCTCAGCATGGCAAAAGACGTGCGTGTCATTATCATCAAATTTGCCGACCGTCTCCATAACATGCGTACCCTTGATCATGTCAGTGAAAAAAAGCGGCCGCGTATTGCCGTCGAAACCCGCGATGTTTACGCACCCCTGGCTCACCGCTTCGGTATTGCCCGTATCAAATGGGAACTGGAAGACCTTTCTCTAAAACATCTTGAACCGGAAATTTATGATGACCTGGTAAAGAAAATCAAAAGCTCCCGCGAGGAAAGGGAACTCTATATCAGCCGTGTAACGGAGCCGATCCTGTCCGAAATGAAAAAAAGTAAACTGGAAGCCGTTATATCCGGGCGTCCCAAGAGCTTTTACAGTATTTACAATAAAATGAACCGCCGCAATCGTCCGTTTGAGGAGATTTACGATCTGCAGGCCATCCGTATTATCGTGGAAAAGCTCGAAGAATGTTATTACGCGCTTGGCATCATTCATAATCTGTATATGCCCGTGTACGACCGCTTCAAAGATTATATCGCCATGCCCAAGATGAACGGGTATCAGTCATTGCATACAACGGTTATCGGCCCCGAAGGTAAAATGGTCGAGATACAGATCCGTACCCGGGAAATGCACCGGATGGCCGAAGACGGCATTGCCGCGCACTGGAAATACAAAGAAGGTAGCAGCGACGATCATCATTTTGAAAAACATATATCCTGGGTGAGGGAGCTGGTTGAACGGCAGATCCAGGAAGAAGATCCTGACGATTTCATGGAAAACCTGAAGATCGACCTTTTCCAGGATGAAGTGTTCATCTTTACACCGCGCGGCGATCTGTTCAAACTGCCGGTACGTTCCACGCCCATTGATTTTGCTTATGCCGTCCATACGAATATCGGTAACCACTGTATCGGTGCCAAAGTGAACGGTAAAATCGTTCCCCTCAAGACCGAGTTACGCAGCGGTGACCAGGTGGAAATTATTACTTCCCAGAATCAGAAACCGAGCCAGGACTGGCTGGCCTATGTGAAAACCAGTAAAGCCCGGCATTGGATCAAAAAAACACTGCGTGAAGAACAATTGGCGCAAACGATCCAGTTCGGCGAGGAAATTCTGTCAAAATTCCTTAAAAAATATAAAATGACCGAAACCAGTCCGGAATTTCTGGAACTGCTTCCCAAGCTGGGATTCCAAAATGCCGAAAGCCTGAAAGTCGTCATAGGCAGGGGTGAATTTGTCGTCGAGACGATAGAGAAAAAGCTCTTTCCCGATACACCGCCGCCGATCAAGGAAGATAATCTGTTCGTAAAATTTCTAAAACGGGCCCGTAACGAAAGCGGAATCCGGGTTCAGGGCATGGATAACATGCTCATCAATTTCGGAAAATGCTGCCAGCCGGTTCCAGGTGACCGTATTATCGGCTACCTAACCCGGGGAAAAGGGGTGACGATCCACCGGACCGACTGCCGTAACCTGCTGAAATTGATGGAAGAGAAGGAACGGATTATAAAAGTGGACTGGGATACGGAGAAAAATCAGGAATTCCAGGTATATCTCTCTGTTATTGGAGAAGACCGCAAAAACCTGCTCAAGGATATCGCGTTGTGTGTTTCCAAGCAGGATACAAATATCCTCATGGTGAATTTTCATATTGAAGATACACTGGCAAAAGGGAAATTGAATATTCAGGTCAGCAACCTGCACCATCTCACCAAAATCATAAACAGCATTAGAAAAATTCCCGGCGTTTTTTCCGTGGAAAGGATCGATAATTTCAGTTAAAACCGGAAAAACCGGGAAAATACGACCTTACTTGAAATAGCAGCCAATTCTATTTAGTTTATCACCTGGTAGTTAAATATTGAGATGTATCACCAGACATGGAAAGGATATCTCTATTGGAATACGTTTATCTCACTGAACAAGGATTGAAGAATCTCAAAGCCGAGCTGCATGAGCTCAAATTCAGAAAGCGCCCCGAAGTCTCGCAAAAGGTGGCGACGGCACGGGAACACGGTGACCTGAAGGAGAATGCGGAATACCACGCGGCACGGGAAGAATTGTCGCTTCTGGAAACCAAGATCCAGACCCTGCAGGCACGGGTGGCACGGGCACGGATCATAGAGAAAGAAGAACTGCAATCCGAACATATTACGATCCTGTCCAAAGTGCGTGTTCAGGATCTCAAGCGTAAAAAAGAATATGATTATATCCTCGTGTCGCCCGAAGAGGCAGATGTCAAACAGGATAAAATCTCAATCAGTTCTCCGGTAGGTCAGGGGCTTCTTGGCAAGAAAACAGGAGAAGTTGCTGAAATACAAGTGCCGGCAGGGATGATCCGGTATAAAATCATGTCCATTTCCAAATGATGAAACTTAACGTTCTCCCTTTCGTCTCCATATATGAGACTGTTATACGAAAACAGGAGTACGAATGTCAGAGTCCAATAACGTTCCCCACGAACACACATCGATGAAACGGTTGTACCGGTCACGCGTCAATAAAATGATCGGCGGCGTTTGTGGCGGTATCGCAGAATATTTTGATGTCGATCCCATTCTTGTTCGGATCGCATGGCTGCTGATGACCATTTTCGGTGGTGTGGGCCTGCTGGCCTATATCGTCGGGTTGATTATTATTCCGGAAAACCCGGATCAGCAACGTACGGGACAGACACATGCGGCGGCAGGACACGATAAGGCGATGTTCTGGGGTACGCTTCTCATTATACTGGGTGCCGTGCTGATTCTCAGGCATTTTGGTTTCTTTTATTATTTCCGGTTATGGGAGATCCCATGGCAGGTTATCTGGGCGGCGTTCCTGATTTTCTTTGGTGTTTTCCTGATCTATAATCGTCATTCGGGAAGAACGGATGCTTCAGATGAAACATCCGTGCAGGGGACTGACGGCAAACAATTCTACCGCGTGAGCAGGGATAAAATGGTCAGCGGGGTATGTACAGGGTTGTCCCGGTATTTTGACATCGATGTAACACTGATACGGCTGGCCTGGGTGGTTATGACGCTCGCTTCTGTCGGTATCGGCGTATTAGCCTATCTGATAATGGTCATTGTATTCCCGCAGATGCCGGAAGGGGGTGCGCAATGAAAAAAACAAACTTTTTTGCCTACATGCTGATTATCGCCGGCGTAGCCCTGTTGTTATACCAGTTCGATATCATCGGCTTTACCCGGTTTGAAATCATTACAGCGGCGAGTCTCTTCCTGGGAATTCTATGGTTTCGAAAAGGGATGATGCATCCGCAGCGAAGCGGCATTCTGGGCGGCACATTTTTTACCCTGCTCGGCGTCTCATTGTTGTTGATGAAACAATATATATTACCAATGGAAGATTCTTTTGGATTCGGACTGGTTTTTGTACTTCTGGCCATCGCGAATCTGACCGCCTTTGTGCTTGCCGGCAGAAAACTGGACAATATTTTTGCGGCCCTGATATTCCTGCTGGCAGGCGGTGTCTTTTTGTCCGTTTATTTTGACCTGATATCGGGATGGCGGATGGCCGATCTGGTATCCGTATTCTGGCCGGTCCTGCTTATTATTTTCGGCATTTTTCTTGTTATCGAGGGGTTTATCAAGCGTACACAATAACCCCTTGAAATGACTACTGATAACAGAGCCGGCCGTTATTTTTCCGCCGGCTTTTTCTGTTTTCGTTGCTAATGACAGCAATCCTTATTAGATTTTCCAACACGCAAACAGGAAATTAGACATGATTCATAGAATAAAGGGTGAACTTACCCTTCCCGGTGATAAATCGATTTCACATCGTTCCGCTCTTTTTGCAGCGCTCTACGAAGGGGAGTCGGTGTTCACTAATTTCAATTATAACGCCGATTGCACCTCCACACTGCACTGCCTGCAGACATTGGGTGTGCACTGGACGGCTGAGAGGGATAAACTGGTTATCAACGGAAAGCACCCTTCCCAATGGCAACCCGCCGATAAAGCACTCGATGCAGGTAACTCCGGAACAACGACACGCCTTTTATCGGGTTTACTGGCGGGAGCTCCCCATAAATATACTTTGAAAGGGGATGCTTCACTGAGCAGGCGTCCGATGAAGCGTATACTGGATCCCCTTCGTAAAATGGGCGCCCGTATCGAATCGCAGGATTCCCGTTTGCCGTTACATTTCTCGCCGGTGGAAAAGCTGCATGGTATTGACTATGACCTCCCTGTGGCCAGTGCGCAGGTGAAATCCGCTGTCCTGCTGGCCGGCCTTCTAGCGGAAGGGAGGACCATCGTCCGTGAACGCGTTCAGACCAGGGATCATACGGAACGTTTACTGCAACTGCCCGTCAGGCACTATACAGGCGACGCGTACCAGGAGATCGAAAGTTCCATGGAAATCGGCATCCCCAATATTTCCATGTATATTCCGGGGGATATCTCATCCGCCGCCTTTTTGATGGTGGCCGCCTGTGCCGTTCCGGGTTCGGAACTGGTCATCCGGAATGTCTCTCTGAATCCAACACGTTCGGGCATTGTGACCCTGTTGAAAGACATGGGGGCCGATATTAGGGAGACCGTGCTTAAAGATGCTCCCGAACCCCTCGGGGATATTCATGTGCAGGCAACCCCGCTTCATAATATCACACTGAACGGCCCGATCATTCCCAATGTGATCGATGAGATTCCTGTAATAACTGTCCTGGCCGCCATGTCTGACGGCCGGTTTGAACTGTCCGATGCGAAAGAACTGCGCTTTAAGGAATCCGATCGCATTTCTACCATGGTTGAGAATCTGCGAAATGTCGGCATCGAAGTAGAAGAAAAAAAAGACGGGCTTATACTGGAAGGCCCTCAAACCTTTAAAGGCGGGAAAATTATCACACATGGTGACCACCGTATTGCCATGTCCTTTGCCATCGCCGATCTCGTTTCGAAGGAAGATATTCATATAGACCAGCCGGAATGCGTGGACGTGTCCTTTCCCGGTTTCTGGAAAATGCTGAACAGGCTGGTAAAAAATGGATAAAAAGCCGTACCGTTATGCCGTTATCGGTTATCCGCTCGGGCACAGCATCTCTCCCGAAATTCATAACCCGGCATTCCGTTATCTGGACATTCCCGCCCGATACCTGAAATATGAGATCCCGCCCGAATCCTTCGATCGTGAAATTGAGAAACTGAAGCGTCAGTCCTGGGCCGGATTTAACGTGACCATACCTTTCAAGGAACGCATCCTGGTACATCTTGACGAGGTGGAAACGCTATCTGATAGAATCGGGGCTGTAAACACCATTGTAATCACTGAAAACGGCAGCTGGAAAGGGTATAACACGGATTATGACGGTTTCCTCGGTCCGATCGGGGCTGACCTGCACGCGCTGGAGAGCTGTACCATAGTCGGTGCAGGTGGCGCGGCCCGGGCGGTCGCATTCGGTATTGTTTCGAAGGCGGTCAATCTCAAAACCCTGCGTTTCCTCAATCGCACGCCGGAAAAGGCGCGTGAACTCGCTCGAACGTTGAAAATGTTTAAAGAAATCCCCGTTTATATATCCCCCTTGCATGAAACCTCCATGGAAACGATTCCAGCAGACTTGGTGGTCAATACGACCAGTGTCGGAATGGGAGAGCTGGCGGGGCAGATGCCGGTTAATCCGGTTAACCTGCTGAAACCCGGCGGCATTGCTTATGACCTGATCTATAATCCTGCCGAAACGCTTTTTCTTAAGTCCGCCCGGGAGGCCGGTTTCCGCACCATAAACGGCCTGCCCATGCTTATCGGACAGGGTGCCCGTTCCTTCGAATTGTGGACCCGCCGGGAATTCCCGGCTGCCGTCAGGAAACAGTTGTGTATTGGCTGAACGGTGCGCTAAGCGTCCTGGCTGTCGCCGTTATCGGATGACGCCGCATTGCCATTGTCCTTTTTTATATCGGCATCCAGGCTTTTACGAAACAGATGGGCTTTTTGTGCAAATTCACGCAGCCGTTCCTGCACTTTCATGAAAATGGAATCTTTCGTATAGGAGCCGTCTTTGTGCAGAACACCGCAGGGAACGCCGGTCAGTATGCGGATACCGTCTTCAATATGATCAACGGCCCAGACGGTGAATTTCTTTTTCTGAACGGCTTCAATAACGTCCTTATTCAAAATCAGGTTTTTGACATTGGCTTTGGGGATGATCACTCCCTGTTTTCCGGTCAGCCCACGGGCTTTACAGATTGTAAAGAACCCTTCCACCTTTTCGTTCACGCCGCCGATGGCCTGGACGTCGCCTTTCTGGTTGACGGAACCTGTCACGGCAATCCCCTGGTTGATCGGCACGCCGGAAAGGGAAGAGAGCAGACCATATAGTTCGGTGGAAGAAGCGCTGTCGCCGTCGATCATTCCATAGCTCTGCTCGAAGGTAATCGACGCGGAGAAGGAGAGGGGCATGGTCGTTCCGAACTTTTCGGAAAAGTATCCGGAAAGGACAAGCATGCCCTTATCGTGAATCTTACCGCTCAGCTTGGCTTCCCGCTCGATATTGATGATGCCACGGGTACCCGTAAAGGTGTTGATGGTAATGCGGGAGGGACGTCCGAAGGCAAAATCGCCCATGCTGTAAACGGCCAGACCGTTTACCTGCCCCACTTTAAACCCGCTCACATCCACATTGATGGTATGTTCCAGAATGGCTTCGTCGATCCGTTCTTCGGTCAGGTTCTGCCTGTAATTCTTCTCTTCGATCGCTGTGCGTACATGTTCGGCCGTTACGGTTTTTTTTCGCTTTTTCCCGGCCCAGTAGGACGCTTCACGAATGATTTTAACGATTTCGCCGAACTGAATGGACAGTTTTTTCTGATTATCTGCGCTGCGATGACCGTACGTAATGATCGCTTCGACGCCGGAGCGGTCGAAATGTAACAGTTTCTCCTCCTGTACAACCCGGGCGATGAACTGCAGATACTTTTTCTGCGTTGATGCCGTATCCTTCACTTCCGTATCAAAATCGGCCCGGGCTTTGAAAATTTTACGGAACTGCTGGTCATAATGGTGCAGGAGCGAATAAATATAGGAAGAACCGATCAGGATTACTTTCAGGTTCAGCGGAATGGACTGTGGTTTCAGGCTGACTGTCGAAGCAAATCCGGAAAGTTCATAAACGTCTTCAATACGCAGTTCGCGTGAACGCAGGGCCCGCTTGAGGGCCTCGTAGGAGAAGGGTTGTTTCAGGAGCTGTTCGGCATCGAGAACCAGGTAACCGCCGTTGGCGGCGAGCAGGCTTCCGGCTTTAATCATCGTATAGTCGGTGTACAGATAGCCCTGATAGGATTTTTTTTCGATGCGTCCGAAAAGGTTGTTATAGGTGGGATTCATCTCATGGACCACC
>CAYPHA010000100.1:0-13045 GCA_964410215.1 uncultured Calditrichota bacterium
TCCCTTCAGAATTAACGTCGATTTGATCCATCAGTGAAAGACACTCATTTAGCCATTCCTTTGAACCGAACCCTACTTCTTTTTTGAGCAGCTGTCTGATCAGAGCGTTAAGAGAAGTATTATGTCTGGCGGCATATTTTCTGCTCTTTTTCAATAATTCATCATCAATAGACATGGTAATATTTGCCATGATTACTCCTTTTACACATAATATGTGTGAAATATAATGTGTAAAACAGGTGATATCAAGTATTGCATTGCGGGTTTTTTTGTAGTTTTAAGGCATCAGGCGTGTCATCATAGTTTTCAGTATAAACATATTCCCAGGGGATACCGCGCTTTGTGTGTCGTCCCCAACCGTCATTATGTCTCTGTAATCGCCAATCAAGATCATCTGTTACCCCGGTATAATATTTATCTATGGATTTTGAATAGATGATATAAACATACCACATAATATTATGAGTATACAAGGGATTAAATTACATAAAAAAAGGGAATCAAAACTGATTCCCTTAAAGATGGCGGTCCGGACGAGACTCGAACTCGCAACTTCCTGCGTGACAGGCAGGTGCTCTAACCAATTGAACTACCGGACCAAAATTTTTAAGATCTATTTTTTCCTACCCGCATGCGGACGAGACTTCTCCCGGCAAGCCGGGACACAACTTCCTGCGTGACAGGCAGGTGCTCTAATCCCGATGTATCGGGAAACTACCGGACCAAAATTATAAGAGTTGATGAATTTAAATATATTAATCAAACATGTCAATACCCCTATCAAGTATATTAGAGATTTAGTTTTCAAATAATAATCGCCAGGCTTTTGCCCGGGCCAGCCTCCTCACCTTAGGAGAACGAGTTTTCTGGTTTGTATAACTCCTTGCTCCATCGTTAGTGTACAAAAATAAACACCACCCCGATACCTGGGATGGCTTCCTTACCTTAGAAGAACTAATTTCCTGGTTTCTGTGAATCCCTGATCAGTGGTCAGCTTATAATAATAAACGCCACTGGCAAAACCTATGGCATCCCATTCCACCGTGTAGCAACCGGCCGACTGTTTTTCAGATACCAGCGTAGCTACTTTTTGCCCAACCAGGTTATAGATGGATAAATCGATCTGTTGGGGCGGTTGGGGCGTATCGCCATACGCCCCAACACTATACCGAATCGTCGTTGCCGGATTAAACGGATTTGGATAATTCTGGTCTAAAACCAACTGTCCCGGATAGCTTGAAAATTCAGTACCATTTTCTTCAAGACCTGTGCTGATATCTTCAAAAACCAGATAGGCAACCTGATCAGGTTTATGGGACCGTTCCGGTTCACGGATACGGTCTTCGTCCCAGGCAAGATGAAGTGATGTATTGCTTACAGGATTATCCCCATACAAAACAGGCCAGCCGCCATCGACAGTATCCGGTCCCGCTGAACCCGTGACAGCGATACCGGCAGAAGGAATGTGACTGATCGTATACGTGTAAGGCGGTGCATCGCCCATACCCTGTACGCTCAGCGGCCCCAGTCCCGCCGTAAAAGCGATGCCGCCAATGCTGTCTACCCCCTGCTCAACGACTATATATCCGATATCCTCATTTTGACGCAGCATGTTCGTATCATCCCCCACATGTTTACCAAGCGTCATGTTCGACCCGTCCGGCGGATCAGAACGTCTTTCACCGCCCGCCCAGAAAACCGACCAGGCCGTGTCCCGGGCGGTCATAACCTGCCCCAGCACCACCGGATTCGTATAGGCATTGACGTAAGGCCGGGATTCTCCGGAAAATGATCCGTTGCGGTCGGTAACGGATGTACCGAATGTAATTGCCTCCAGTTTAATCCCGTTGACCGCCTCCGTATAAACGCCTTCCTCAAAAACCGCATAATGTACGGTATAACCACTTAGTACCGTTTCTTCACCGGGATTCTGCACACTCAGATCAAAACGGTTCCCGTACGCATTCCGGAGACGCACGACGGCAGGTGCATCTGCCTCCGTATAATTGGCAGCGCAAATAACCACCGGCGACAGATAGGTTTCCGGCAGAATCACGGTTTCCCATGCACTGCCTACATCATCCATTTTGCCTGCAATGACGATGGGCTTGACGCCGGGTGTATCCTCATTTATTTCGTATGTAACAGTTGAGCCACGACGGGCCACCTCGGTGGGTAACGCACATGCCCGTTTGCGTAAACCGGATAGTTCCGGTGATGACCAGTATACATTTATTTCCGATTGTGATTCCCCGGGATCCGATATGCTAACGGTTACCTGCGATGTGCTTACATTGCTCAGTACCATCGCACAGGGCTGGTCGGCTTTAACGATGATACCATCGACGTTCAGCCCACCGGGCTCATAAAATACAGCCTGAATCATATCCAAACCGTTGTGTTTCATTGCCTGAATACGGGAGGAATTCTCAATAATTTCAATGTGCTCCCTATCGTAATTCTGCATATCGTCCGGATCAGTGATTCCCGGCATAATCATATATGCATACGTATCGTTCTCCGGACGGATGCCGTGGTCGAACCAGAGTGTGAAAACATCACCGCTAACAGTCGCTGAACTTTGAAGATTATTGATGTCGTACCATGACCCGGTTTGTGTTTGATTGCTCAACATCAGATTTCCTTTTTCCGGAAAAAAGTAGCCGACGCTGTCATGCCAGATCCATTCCACCCCTTCCGGATAGGCATTCAGGCTCTGGGCGTCAACAACAGAGAGCGTATTATTCTTATGAACAGTGATCTCACCCGCTGACCAGCACTGGTTTACGGTAGTGCTAACCGCCCTACCGGATATTGAAATCAGTCCGGAACCCAGGCAGACAATGGCATCATCAAAACAGAACCAGGATTTATTGACGATCGTACTGAATTCATTCGTTTCGAAACAGAACAGCCCATAAGAACCACTGGTGACCCCACCGGTAAAACTTGACCGGCCCAGAAACGACCAGTCAAAAGGGGGTTGTAAATTATCGTAAGCCGGTACCGTTACGCCGGGGATCTTTGTCCAGTCCCATATCGGGAAAATATTGTAGTATTCATTCCCGGTTACCAGGATATTCGTGGCGCCTTCGGTCAGAAACCGGGCTTTGATATTCTCGCTGTTTCCCGATTCCTGTTTGGAGGTCCGTTTTGACGAAGTCCGAACGGTGAACGTATATTCAGGTCGGCTGTGGGTCATATAATTGGACCGGTAGAACTGTTCATTTACAGGCGAAATGCCGTCACCCGGCGCAAAAACTCCCGTACTGCGATCGAAAATATCCTGGTATTTTCCCGCATTCACAGAATCGATACGGATCGCTCTGTCATACAGATAAGCCCCGTGCCGGTACAGTGCATTCTTTCGACTGATACTCCGGCCCGTCGGACTGAATCCGACATACTGTCCCCGCCGCGATGCCGCATAAGACCCCAGCAGGTAACCGGAAAACACATCCAGGTAGTCCACCGGCATGGCATAGCGGCTACCGGCCAGGAATTCAGCAAACAGGGAAATCCCATCGAGCAGAACGGTCCCATACCCGTAATCGTATAACTGGGGGCCATGGGCATGCAGGCTGTTATCATGCATGATCCCCTCCCCGTCTGTCACGTATACCAGTGAATTAAACAGGTATTCCGAAGCATGGGTCATTTCTTCGTGGCTGTCCCGCAGCAGGGCCTGGTACATGTGCCACATGGCGATATCCACACGGTTGGCGCCCAGGTCGTAATCTTCCGGATTACTTAATCCATCTAAACGCTCCAGATAGGTCGTCTCCAGGGTATCCGGGACCGGCGTTTCTCCAATTCTCATATATATGAATATCCGGCCGATCCATTTTGGCGCCGCAATATGATTGTACCACCAGTTACCCCCCTGCGGATTTGACTGATAAAAATAGTCCATGGCATCGATAACCGCCCTATAAATATCCTCATCGCCTTCATAGGCCGGATCCATTGTATAGGCCATGGCAAAGTCCAGGGTTCGGTCCAGATGGGTCAGCGGTTCCCATCCGCCGGCATTATCACGGTCATCATAATTGATATCCGTCCATGAGCCATCGCCCTGAATGGAGGACAGATTCGCCGCCACCGCATCCGGTTTTGATTTAAAATAATAATCCCGTATGCGGGTCATGATGCTATCACTGTCAACTGCTGCAAACAACGGATTATGAATACACATAAATAAGCAAAACACAAACAAATATGTCCTATTTCTGAAAAAATGCATACAAATCCCTTCTCCCCTGAAAATAGCCATCCGGTTATGTTCTCTCCGATTAAAATTGTTTTGATATAATACCATGAAATGCTGAGGAGGACAAACCTAATTTAAATCCGAAATCCGAAGCATCCCGCTTTGCGGGAAAATTACAATATCAAAACGTAAGAGATTCTATTCGCTCTTATTTTGGAAATTATATTTTAAAATTTGTTTCGGATTTCGGATTTTGAATTTCGTATTTTCCTGATTATGTGTAATACAATTCTTGAATCGTCTATGATTCCTGTAAAGATTTTGTTCTGTCGATTCACTTTGTTATATTTTAACCGAGTTATCAGCACGAGAGCATTGTACCTTTTCTATTTTCTGTGATCCTATTATTATAATCTTTTCCTGCCATACGAGGTGACATTATGAAAGCGAAGGACATTATTTCCGGGCTGCTTGCCGGTACGGGTGTCGCTTTAAATGGTCCGAATCCGTGGGACATCCAGGTGCATGATGACCGGCTGTACCGGCGCCTGCTGCAAGACGCCGCCCTGGGGCTCGGGGAATCCTATATGGATGGCTGGTGGGATTGCGAAGCGCTGGATGAGTGTATTAACAAAATCCTGCGGGCCGGTCTGGATCGGAAAGTGACCGGAAACTGGAAAACAACCTGGCATGTGGCGCAAACGCGGCTTTTCAACCGCCAGACGAAATCCCGTTCCACTCATGTCGGTGAGCGGCACTACGATCTCGGAAACGACCTGTACCGGGCCATGCTCGATTCCCGTATGAATTATACCTGCGCCTATTGGAAAAATGCCAGGAATCTCGATGAAGCCCAGGAACATAAACTGGAGCTGATCTGCCGGAAAATACAACTCAAGCCGGGCATGCACGTTCTCGAACTGGGCTGCGGATGGGGCAGTTTTGCCCGATATGCAGCAGAAAAATATGGTGCCCACGTCGTTGCCATAAATATTTCAAAGGAACAGGTCAACCTGGCCCGGGGGCTCTGTAAGGGACTGCCCGTTGATATCCGGCTCCAGGACTATCGCGATGTGGAGGGCACTTATGATGCGGTAGTTTCAATCGGAATCCTAGAACACGTGGGCTATAAAAATTACCGGACGTATATGGAAACCGCGGACCGCTGCCTGAAAGATGACGGTATCGCTTTTATACACACGATCGGTTCCAACAGAAGCAGCACCCATGCCAATAAATTTACAGACAGGTACATTTTTCCCAACGGCATGCTGCCGTCCATCGCCCAGATCGCCCGGTCCATGGAGGGGCGATTCGTGATGGAAGACTGGCATAATTTCGGTCCGGACTACGACAAAACACTGATGGCCTGGTATGAGAATTTCAACAGGGCCTGGCCGGATTGGCGCGAAAAATACGGCGACCGTTTTTACCGGATGTGGCGCTATTACCTGCTGAGCTCGGCCGGTGGATTCCGCTCACGTTCCCAGCAACTGTGGCACATCGTCATGACCAAACCGGGTCACGCACAGCCGGATTGCCGCATCGTCTGAGGGTCACTCTAAACTTCCGACAGGTAAGACGGGGTTGCATGATTCATTCACATGTTATCATAATCGGCGGCGGTCCCGCCGGGGCGGCCTGTGCCGGTGAACTGAACAGGAAGGGTATCGAATGCCTGATACTTGACCGGCAGGCATTCCCCCGTAATAAACTGTGTGCCGGCTGGATCACACCCCGTGTGTTACGGGATTTAGATATCGATGAAGATGAATACCCCCACAGCCTGACAAGATTTAACCGGTTTCATGTTCATATTTACAAAAAGCGTCTGACCATCAGGGTACGTCAATATGCCATCCGCCGGTTTGAGTTCGACCAGTGGCTGCTACAGCGCTCCGGCGCCACCGTGCACACCCATGAAGTCAGAGATATCAGGAAGGACAACGACAGTTTCATCATCGATGATCAATACCGCTGCCGTTACCTGGTGGGAGCCGGGGGAACCCATTGCCCGGTTTACCGGACCTGTTTCAAACCATTGTATCCCCGCCCGTATGAACACCTGATCACGACCATGGAAGAGGAATTTCACTATGATTATCACGATTGTAACTGTCACTTGTGGTTTTTCCTGAATAACAATCCCGGATATGCCTGGTATGTACCGAAAGGTGATGGTCATATCAATGTCGGCATCGGGGGGTATCTTCACAAACTGAAGGCACGTAATGATACCATCAAAAATCAATGGGACTTGTTTACGAAAGAACTGGAACGGTCTGCCCTGGTGAAGAACCATCGTTTCCAGGCACGGGGATATAACTACTATATCCGGAGCAACGTGGAAATGGTTAACCAGGAGGGGGTTTATCTCACCGGTGATGCCGCCGGTCTGGCCACCCGTGATATGGGAGAAGGTATCGGTCCTGCGATCAGAAGCGGGATTATAGCCGCCAATGCCATCGTCTCCGGAAAAGCGCAATCATTCCGAACGGTTAAAAAAAACAGCTTCTCTCCTTATAAGCTCTTTTTTAAACTACTGATGGCCTATATATTTCGAAACATTCCAAAAATATCTTTTTAAGAATGTCTGTGGTCTGGCTTTCCCCTGTTAATATCGAGCTGCCCGGCCCTGCCGGCTTCGAGAGAAAGACGGATTAACCTATGGTCCATTCTCGTTATATGTATGGGATAACCTGAAAATTCGGTTGCATAATTGGCAAATAGTGAGTATTGTTGTTCAGTATACTAATATTTCATTCGTATGGTTAATCACATAGCCGATTTTGACGACAATAAGAGCAACATCAGAAAACAGGGATGAAGGATGCTCGACAGAAAACAAAAATTAACCCGATTGATTGAACTCGGTATTGAAATCAGCCAGATCAGTGACCTGGACATATTATTGGAAAAGGTGTTGAACGAAGCCCGTCAACTCGTAAACGCGGATGCCGGTTCGCTGTATATCAAGGAAGGTGAAAATCTGAAATTCAGTTTTGCCCAGAATGATACACTGCGTGCCAAACTCGGGCCGAACAAAAAACTGGTCTATACAACCTTTTCCATGCCCATCAATAATGAATCCATCGCCGGTTTCGTTGCCAATAACGGCACAACCCTGAATATTCCGGATTGTTATAAAATCTCCGGCACACTTCCCTTTCATTTCAACCAGAAAATCGATGAAATCACCGGATACCGCACACAATCCATGCTGACTGTACCGATGAGAAATTCCCGACACCAGATTATCGGTGTGCTGCAACTGATCAATGCCCAGGATGATGACGGCAATATAATTACTTTTATGGAAGAAGATGAGCCCCTGATTCACCACTTTGCCAATTATGCGGCCAATGCCATCGAACGGGCGCAGTTGACCCGGACGACGATCGAGCGGATGATCAGTATGGCGGAATTGCGGGATCCCAAAGAGACCGGGCCGCACGTTAACCGGGTCGCCGCGTATTCCCTGGAAATCTATGAAACATATGCCCACATGAAGAACATCCCCAGGGAAAAAATCGATGCCCAGCGGGATGCCATCCGTATGGCCGCCATGCTCCATGATGTCGGTAAAGTTGCTATATCCGATGTGATTCTCAAGAAACCGGGGCGTTTCACGGATGATGAATTCGAAGTGATGAAACAGCACACGGTTCTCGGTGCCCGGTTATTCGAGGATGCCCGTTCGGAATTTGACGAGATCGCCGCCGAAGTGGCCATGAATCATCATGAACGGTGGGACGGTAAAGGATACCCGGGCCATGTGGACCTTCAATCCGGAGAAATTTCACCGGATCATTCGGATAATGAGGGTCATACGCACGGGAAAAAAGGAGATGAAATCCCCTTATTCGGTCGTATTGTGGCCATTGCCGATGTTTATGATGCCCTCTCCTGCAAGCGTGTGTATAAAGAAGCCTGGGATAAGGAGAAAGTTCTCGAAACGATCCGCGAGGGACGGGGTACGCATTTTGATCCCGATATTGTCGACGCTTTTTTTGAATCCCTCGACGTCATCGAATCCATTCAAAAGCGATATCCGGATCCGAATACTGAGGAAGGGTGTTAAACCTTTAAAGACAAATCGCTGTATTACACTATATTCCTGAAGCTTCCCTGATTTGAAATAGCCAAATTCATTTATTATGTGTATATTCATACCTGTTTAACAATCAAAGATCTGTCAAAAATGCCATACGCTGAAATCATTACTTTTATAACCGGATTTATACTGGGGGCCCTGCTGCTATGGATAATCACGAGCAGACATAACAAACAGGCCAGGGAACTGGCCCAGGAATTGATCCGTCATACGCAGCAGGAAAAGATGCAGGAACTGGAGCGTTTGCTGGGCAATGTGAAAGATGCCTTCGGCCGCCTGTCAATGGAGACCCTGAGTAAAACCACCGGGGAATTCCTGAAGCTGGCGGACCAGAAATTCGGCGAACAATCCAAGACAAACCAGACGGTCATGGACAATAAAAAATCACTGATCGACCAGACACTGAAACAAATGAAGAGCGAACTTGAACGTGTTCATGAGCAGGTAGAGCATATTGAGAAGGAACGCAGGCAAAGTTTCGGTGCTCTCTCTGAGCAACTCAAGCAGACAGCAGACCAGACCATGCGCCTCCAGGAGACCACAAATCAGCTGAATACAGCCCTGTCCCATTCTCAGACCCGGGGGCAATGGGGTGAGCGGATGGCGGAAGACGTCTTACGCATGGCCGGTTTCATTGAAGGCATCAATTATCTTAAACAGAACACAGCGGATGGCAGCCGGCCGGATTTCACGTTTCTGCTGCCTAACAAGCTTAAAATTAACATGGATGTCAAGTTCCCGCTGACCAATTACCTCGGCTTCCTGGCAGCCGAAACGGATACGGATAAAGACGCCTTTAAAAGTCGTTTTCTGAAAGATGTGCGCAGCCGGATCAAAGAAGTCACCAACCGTGAATATATTAATCCGGCCCAAAACACGGTTGATTATGTCATCGTCTTTATCCCCAACGAGCAGGTTTACACATTTATCAATGAATATGACCGCCAACTGCTGGACGATGCCCTTAAACACAAGGTGATACTGAGCTCACCGATTACCCTCTACGCCGTCCTTGCCGTAATCCGCCAGGCGGTCGATAACTTCAACCTGGAACGGACGGCTTCTGAGATTCTGACTTTGCTTTCCGAGTTTTATAACCAGTGGGATAAATTCAAAAACAGCATGGAAAAAATGGGGCGGCGTTTGGATGATGCACAACGGGAGTACAGAGACCTGGTCACTACGCGGACTAATCAGCTCGAAAAGCCCCTCCAGAAAATCCAGCAGGTTCGCGACGCGAATGAAGCAACCCTGCCTGAAAGCAAGGATATGGACACGGATGCTTAGATATTTTAAAACAGGGCATTACACCGACCGAACGAACGGTACCGGTTGTACGGTCATCTTTCCACCGGAAGGAACGGTCGCTTCCGCATCCGTACGGGGGGCTTCTCCCGGAACGCGCGAGCTGGCCCTGCTGTCACCGGAACGCAAACTGAATACGATCAGTGCCCTGGTGCTGACCGGCGGCAGTGCCTTTGGGTTGAATGCCGTTCACGGTGTCGTTGAATACCTGGAGAGCCGGAACATCGGTTATAAAACCGCTTTCGGGGTTGTCCCGATCATTCCGGCCGCCGTGATCTATGATCTGAACTTCGGCAACGGTTCTGTGCGCCCGACAGCCGAAAATGCTAAAGAAGCAGCGGAAACGGCCCGATATGATAATGATGACAGCGGCAACGTCGGCGCAGGAACCGGCGCGACAGTGGGTAAATGGAGCGGCATCAGCCATGCCATGAAGGGTGGACTGGGACTGTCACAGAACGAACATGGCAAGGTGAAAGTGCTGGCTCTGACGGTCGTAAACGCTGTCGGGGACATTATCGGGTATGACGGAAAGATTCTGGCCGGTGCGCTCACAGATACCCTGGCGTTTCGTGCCGAAAAGGACCACAAAACGCGATGGGGCGATCCGGAAGTGGGCATGGCCGAAAATACGGTTCTGAATGTCATCATGACCAATGCGGTGCTGACTAAACAGCAGGCTTACTATGTAGCTGATCGGGCCCATTACGGTATTGCCCGGCGCATTGATCCGTCCCATACGAGTTACGACGGGGATATTTCCTTTGTGCTTTCCGTGCCGGAACGGGAAGCGCCGCTGGACCTGGTCGCTGCGATGGCGACGAAATCTACGGAAGAATCGATATTAGAAGCCGTTTACCGCGCAGAGGATCTTGCAGGTGTCAAATCCCTTCGGGGTATGCAATCAGTAGCAGGCAGAAACGGATAGCGTGTGTTTGAGATAATCAATTTTAAACTATTCCTTTTCAGTGCTTTACTTTTTTTTGTCGGTTATGCACTGGCACCTACGGTTTACTATAAGGAAATCAACTGGCTGGTTAAATATCCCATGTGGATCGTCAACTGGCTTGACAGTTTTGCAAAGAAGAACTGGAAGCCTGTTTTTCTGTTCGGTTTTCTTTTTGCCCTTAACAGCCTTTCCCTGATGATCGACCTGCTTTCAGCGATTGTTCCCGTATTGCCTTTTATCTTCGCCATCTGGACCGGTCTGAACATCGGGATTGTTACATATCATACACTGGAGGGACACTATTATTTTACAGCTTTATTTAATCCTGTGGCGTTTTTTGAATTACCGGCTGCCTTTATTACCTTCGCGATGGCTTTCCAGTACAATCTATCCAACCTGGGCATCACCTCGATCTCCAAAGTAACCTGGCAGGACATTTCATTCCAGCGATACCTTTTTCTGTTCCTGGTCATCGTGCTTCCCATCCTGCTTATGGCCGGGATTATCGAGACCTACCTGATTCACATTTCCAGGGATATGGGGGACGGAACGGATAAAGACGCCTAGTCATTATCCAGCAGATCATCCATGCGTTTATTATCTTCCACACCATTTTCATCCAGCTTCTGATACGTACTTCCGTAGCCCTTGTCCTGGCGGATCTGGTTGAGCTTATTCTTCTTAATGTACAAGTCGGCCAGTTTTTCCGGGTCGAGACCGACCAACTGGCATTTACTCACCCAGAAATGCAACTCGTCTATTAATTCGACCCGGATATTATCCCAGTCGATATCTCCGTAATCCTTCCACCATTTCCAGGGCAGATCATCTTCCAACTCAATCGATTCATGAATCTGCGCCCGGTTATAATTCAGGATCCAATCCACCCGGTGCTTAACGGTTTCGGGATCGGTTACACTTTGATCACACAGTTTATCATAATCCATCCGGTGCCGTTCCCGTAAAATGCGCTTATTGAGCTCATACTGCTTATCGAAAATACGTTTCAATAAATCCATGGATCATCCTCTTCTTTTCTATGGTGTAAAATTTGTCTTTATGAACAAAAAACGTGTTTCCGTTCCTCTGCGTATAAAAAGACTTACATAATCCGGTTTGTTCCTGTCCGTTTCATCAAAAAATCCGCGGATATCATCGAGCTCTGAAATCGCCCGGTTATTGGCTTTTAGAATCAGATCGCCCACAGAAAGACCGGCAATGTCGGCCCAGCCTGCCTGTTCCACCCGCGAAACCCAGACACCCTCCGTGTCAAAATTCAGTTGTTTTGCCAGGATGATGTCTTTTGTCAGTTCCTTTACACTGAACCCGAGTGCCGTGGTGGTTACTTCTTCAGCAAGGAACTGCCCGATCGGTGTATCTGCCAGTTCAACACTCAGCGGTTGAACGGCATTGTTCCTGAAAATTTGAAAGAGAACCCGGTCATCCTTCTGATCACGAATGAGATTCCGGAATAATTCCAGATCGGTGAATTCCTCCGCCTCCACTGGGGTTCCATTAATCGAGGTAATGACATCTCCGACCCGAAATCCGGCACGCTCAGCAGGTGAATCTTCAAGTATCGTATTTACCAGCACACCCTTCAACTCCGGCGCGTTATAATAGCCGGCCATTTCCCGTGTAAATGGCTGCATGTTTATGCCGAGCCATTTCTTCCGGTCTGTTTCTTTCTCTCGAAAAACGGGAGGTTTATTTATAAGCGTTTCAATGGAGACAAAGGGGTGTATCTCAGCCATCTGTGGTTCGAGCATGGCGCGTACAGGTATTCGATTTTTTCCGGAAGATTGTATCACACCCAGACCAAGGCCCTCTGTGTTCATCACAAAGCCGAAATCGGTTATCGTATTTAACTGGTTTTCACAAAGATATACGCGATGTGGAATTTCGATGACAGCGTTGATGGTCCTCTCGAGAATGAAAGGTTCGTAATTATAATCGTTTCCCAGATGCTGGACAATCAGGACCCGTTCGCCGGGGCCCAGGCTGCCCGGTTTCTGGAATGTTACCGGTACAAGGCCCTCCGTATTCTCAAGCCGGATAAAAGCCAATCCCATGTCGTCGTCCTTACCGATAAAGGTTGCCGGGATCGGATCCCGTTCAGGAAACCGCACCGTAATGTCTTCCGGCAGTCGTGCCATGCTGTGAATGGATGAGGTTGAAAATTCCAGTTCGGCACTGAAGAGGGAGGATGACGTAATCATCAGTCCGGTTTTATCGACAAGGATTCCCGTGAGCCGGCGCTTAAAACGGCTTTTTTCTTCCAGAGCTTGAGCGGAGGGAACCTGTTGGAAAAATTCAATAAGCCCGACACTGTTGGACACACGGTCAACCGCTGTTTGCCATGAAGCAGCAGGTGATGATACCAGGTTTACAGCAATCAGAAATAATACGGTAGCAATCCATTTCTTATCGGTCATTACCGGAATCTCCTTCTATCAGTGCAAACAGG
>CAYPHA010000101.1:0-12910 GCA_964410215.1 uncultured Calditrichota bacterium
TAGAATGTCAGCTTCCCAAGCTGGACGTCGCGGGTTCGATCCCCGTCTCCCGCTCGAATTATACTTTTCTTTCTTTAAATTTCAGGTTCCGGTTTTTTGTGCCGATCACATGAAACGATGTTCCGAAAAATTGATATGTATCATAAATTTACTATCCGGTGACTGTTATCACAGCCTCTATTCAAACAAATTCATTAATTGTGTCCACAATCTGATCATTTTATGATGATTCTAACAAATGTAGGGAGGTTTTCATGAGAACGTCTCAGTTGAGTTTGGCCCTGATGGTCTTGCTTCTGTTCGCTGTTGGTCTGGGTTACGGCCAGGTGTATCAGCAGGTTCCTAATGCGGGCGTGGTGAACTGGCAGGATCAGATCATTAAAGCTACCGGAATCGGCGCTCCCAACCCCAATGTGCCTCTCGCGGCCCAGCGTGCCGGCGCCCTGAGGGCGGCACAACAGGACGCATTGAGACAATTGCTGGAAACAGTCAAAGGAATGAGCATTACATCGGAAACCACCGTGCGTAATGCCATGGTTGAAAATGATGTCATTGTTTCGAAAGTACAGGGTGTTGTACGCAATTTCAGGAAAGTGGATGAACGCTACCTCAGCGACGGAAGTGTCGAAGTCGATGTCGAAATTCCTATCAGTGGTGTACTGACGGAAGCCTTTCTGCCGGTTCAGGTCGGCGGCATGCAGCCCGGACAGGTATTTTCAGGGGTTCAACCCCAGCCGAGTTATCAGAATGCCGTCTACACAGGGCTGATTATCGATGCAACCGGTCTGGGCGTTCGTCCCGCTATGGCGCCTAAAATTATCGATGAGAATGGTAATGAAGTATATGGTACCGGTTATGTCAGCCGCGATTATGCCGTTCAGATCGGCGTTGTGGGCTATGAAAAAGATTTAAACCGTGCCAAATCCAATGAACGTGTTACTGATAATCCGATCGTTGTGAAAGGAATAAAGGCTTCTGGTTCGAACAAGGCTGATATTGTCGTTTCCAACATGGATGCATCCAATATCTCGGCTTCGGCCAAGAATCTTAATTTTATGGAACAGTGTAAAGTAATGATCATCCTTGATTAAAAGGAGACAGGCCATGAAACGTATATCGATGAAACTTGTTATTTCCATTGCAGCAGTCGCTCTCCTCTTTGCCGGTTGTGCCGGTCCAAAGGAACGAAAGGCCGAATCGATCCTCGATACGCCCGAATACCACTATAATCAGGGTGTCAAGTTCCTGAAAGCCGACGATCTGGCCAATGCGGAACGTGAGTTTAACCTGGCAAAGTCATTAAAAGCCGATTTTGCACCGGCCTATGAAGGTCTGGGACTGGTCAAACTGGAACAGGGCGACCTGGAAGCTGCCAAAAAACTGATCGATGAGTCCCTGGATAAGGACGGTGACTGGATTCCCGCGCAGGTGGCGAAAGGACGGCTCTATACCAAACAGGGTAAATTTGATGATGCGGTCGATGAGTTCGAGGATGCGATCGATGATGTTGGCGGTTCAAAATCCGTGAAAGACAAAAAGGGTGTCAGGATGGATGCCTACTACTGGATGGGTGACGCCTATAAGCAATGGGGTAAATATATTGAAGCCCAGACGGCATTCCAGCAGATCCTGGAAATTGACAATACCGATACGCGGGCCAGTAAGGCCATTAAAGAGCTGGCCGAATACCAGGCAGCTGTAGCCGGGCAATCCCCCGAGCTGCGCAAAATAGCCGCCCAGAAGGAAATCACACGGGCCGATGTGGCCGTTATGTTTGTGACTGAATTGCCGATCGAGAAGATTTTCAGGAAATCACCTTCGCAGCAGAAAATCGGTTTTGCGGCGCCCGGACAGAATGTGATGGGCCAGCGGCAGACGGAATCCGGACTGCCGGCGTGGGCTGCCACCGATGTCAGCGATGATTTCTGGGCAAAATCCTTTGTGGACAAGGCGCTTCAGATGGGAATTATCGAAAAATACCCGGATGATACCTTCAAACCCATGGAGACGGTTAACCGTGCTGAATTTGCCCGTCTGATCGAGCATTTTCTGGTGAAGGCCTGGGACGATGACCAGATGGCTACCCAGTACTTCGGTTCGGTTTCACCTTTTGCAGATGTACTGAATACATCACCGGTTTTTAACAGTATTATGACGGTTTCCACCCGGGGCATCATGCCCGGATTCGAAGACGGTACCTTTCAGCCCCTCAAGGTGGTTTCCGGGGCAGAAGCCCTCAATATTATTCGCAATCTGAAAGCGAAATTTTAATCGGCGGGAGGCTCAGGCCTCCCTTCCTTACTAAATAACCAGCGGGACTGCAATATGAAACGTGTATCTGTCACACTGATTGTATTATTCGCTTTTACTGCACTCGTATACGCGCAGTACAACGCGCCCGGTAACCAGCAACCCGGCGGGGAGACACAGGAGGTTACGGCTACCGGCCTTGGTGCCATACTGGCGGGCGATGTGGCCAAGGCCCAGGAAGATGCCACCAACGATGCCCTGCGGAAAGCGGTGGAACAGGTTGTCGGGACTATCATCGATGCCCAGACGGTTACCGAAAATTTCATGGTTATCGAGGATAATATCTATTCCAAAACGACCGGCTATGTTCAGACCTACGAAGTAGTGGGCAAGAACCAGAGGCAGGATAATACCATGGAAGTGACGGTCCGGGCCGTCGTGAAAACCGGTATGCTGAAAGATGACCTTCAGGGTATCCTGACCATACTGCGATCGGAGGGTATGCCCCGCCTCATGGTACTGGTTAAGGAAGAAAACATTAGTCAGCATTACGCTGCTATTTCTCGCGATATGAATACGACTGAAACCGCACTGATGAACGAAATGATGGCTTATGGCTTTCCTTTTGTGGATGCGGAGACGGCAAAAATGAATGTGGCGCAGGATGCTGTCAATGCCGCACTTATGGGTGATGCCCAGGCCGCCGCAGATATTGCTAAACGAAGCGGAGCGGAGATCCTGATCTTTGGAACAGCGGCAACCACGGTTACCCAGCCCTCTGTTATGCGATCTTCCGGTATGAAATCCTGTAATGCCAACCTGAATCTGCGCGTGGTCCGAGCGGATGATGCCGTGATTATCGCTACCACATCGGCGCATGGTGTGGCTGCCCATATCGACGAGCTGACGGGCAGCACCCAGGCTTTGCAGAAAAGTTCCAAACAGGCAGCTCAAAATCTTAAAAACCAGATTGTGGAAAAATTTCGCAGCAATCAGTTTGCCAGCCGGCAGATCCAGCTGCAGGTGTTTAATATTACGGATTTCAATCAGTTAAATACCCTGAAGAACAGTTTACCGTATTACGTTCGGGGTGTAAAAAAAGTATATCAGCGCAGTTTTGGCGGGGGTTCGGCTCTGTTCGATATAGAAATCACACAAAAAGCGGAGACGGTGGCCAGTGAAATGGCGGCTAAAACCATCGAAGGCCTGAATTTTGATATCATTGGCGTTACCCAGAACAAGGTGACGGCCAAGATTAAATCATCGGAACCTGACCAAAACTAACCCGGAGGTCGGTATGAAGAAATATGTACTTATTGCTCTCATCTCCCTGTTTACGTTGAGCATCGGGGCGCTCAACGCGGACGATCTGAAAGGACTTAAAAAACGTGTTGCCGTGTTTAATTTCGAAGATCAGGCCGGTTACGGCCACCAGATCGGCAGCGGCCTGGCCGATATGCTGATAACGGCACTGGTTGAAAGCGATAAATTTGTCGTGATTGAACGTTCGGAGCTGGACCAGATCCTGCAGGAGCAGGGACTGGGCATGAGCGGCGCCGTAACCCCGCAATCGGCCGCTAAAGTGGGCCAGTTACTGGGCGTGGAATTAATGGTTACGGGCAGTGTCAGTGAATTCGGCACGAAAGAGAACAAAATCGGAGGCGGCCTTGGAAAGCTGGGTGGAATGAGGCTCGGCGTGGCCAAAAATAAAGCCCGTGCCGTTGTCGACCTGCGTCTTGTAAATACCAGCACGGGTGAAATTATCGCAGCTAAAACCGCCGAAGGGGAAGAGTCGACCACCAGTCTTGACCAGGTTGGATTGCAGGGGATCGATTTCCATAATTCATCCACCTGGGACAATACCATCATGGGTAAAGCGGCCCGCCAGGCGGTGGATAAAAGCACGGAAATCATTGCCGAAGCCATGGAAAGCGTGACCTGGCAGGGTAAGGTGATCAAAGCAAATGATGACGGTACGCTCTTCATGAAACCGGGTTCCAAAGGTGGTGTCCAGGCCGGCATGACGTTCTGGGTCTATCGTCCGGGCGAGGAACTGATTGATCCGGATACGGGACTGGTCCTGGGTTCCGAAGAGAAAAAAGTCGGACAAATCCAGGTGACATCCGATGTGGCTGATGGAAAAGCGGCCAAGGCTATTGTCAAGTCGGGCGCTAATTTTCAGACCGGTGATCTGATCCGGGTGAAATAATTCAGGAGTTTCCAATGAACAAAAAAGTAGTCTTTCCGGCGGTTTTAATTCTTGTTTCGGCCATTGTTGTTTCCGCTTTCACATTTATGGAGAGTACATCGGTTGCGAAAGTCAGTTTTCCCATGGGCAATGTGCTCGTTCTGAAACAGGGGCAGAAACGGATGACGAAAGCCACCTTCAATATGAACCTGTTCAATGGTGACAAAGTGAAAACACAACCCGAGTCACGTTGCGAAATCAAGTTTAATGACGGCAGCGTAGTCCGGATCGATGAACAGAGTATCTATACCATTCAGAAAGCGGATGTTAAGAACAACAAAAAAGATGTGGAATCGGAATTATCCCTGGGAAAACTATGGGCCAATATTAAAAAGCTTGCGAACAGAACCGACAAATGGAGTCTGCGCGGACCGTCGGCCGTTGTGGCTGTCCGCGGGACAATCTACCGGATGGATGCGAATGCTGATTCCACGACCCAGGTTCGTGTGTATGAAGGCAGCGTCGGCGTAACACCGCCGGCGCCGGCTTTGGGTGCGCAACAGCAGCAGGCCCCGCGTGTGGGAAAACCCACGGAAGTCCAGGGACCGGTTGAGGTGCAGGGCCCCCGGGAAGTCAGCATGGAAGAATGGTATGAAATTGTAAAGGCGCAACAGCAGATACTAATAAAACCGGATGGCAGTTACCAGAAAAGTGATTTCAACCTGGCTGATGATGCAAAGAGTTCCTGGGTAAAGTGGAATATGGAGCGGGATAAGCTGCTTGATTAAGGCAGCATCCTGATTTTTTCTTTTTTCTTTTTTCTTTTTTCTTTTATCTTATCAATACGTCCGTCCCTTCCAGGTCACCCGCGAAGGCAGGAGGGCAAGAAGGGCAAAAAACACGGTGTAAATAAAATAGAACACCTCAAATGCGGGAAAGTAGCGCTTAAGCGTTTTTAATTTTAACCGCTTTAATTCCGGAGCGAGGATCCGGTAGTCCGAGATCAGTACAACAGCCCACAAGCCTCCCTTCCACAAAAAATTTCCGGGCGTAAATAATGATACCATCAGAACGAAATGCGTGATGGTTGTCAGCATCATCAGGTAATACGTGTGAAAATCAGCACCTTTACCACCGATGACCCAGCGTTTTCGTTGATTAAAAAATGCCCGTATAGTATCGAGCGGAAAGCTGAAAATAGTATTTAAAGGATCCAGTGTGTGGTGTATTTGCCAGTGACCCGTGCGCTTGATGGCATTCATCAATGCATAATCTTCCGTAACGGAAAATCCGATATTTTCAAAACCGCCGACGTCATCATATGCTTCTTTGCGAAATCCGAAATTATTGCCAAGAACCGTTACCGGCCTGCCGGCATGACTTGTTTTCGCCGATACAATCTGGAGGAACAGCCAGTCCACTGCCTGGAGCTTATGGAAGAAGGTATAGCGGAGATCAGGCACCTGTTCACCGGGCATCGGATAAAGAAGCGTCAATCCGCCGACTAAACCGCTTTCCGGACCGAAGTAAGCGGTATACCGTTGTACCCAGTCCGGAGGTACAATACAATCAGCATCGGTGATCAGTACTATATCACATTCGGTTTGCCCGAGCGCGCAGGCAAGGGCATTCATTTTTCCCTTCAGACCCGGTTTTTGATCCTCAATCCGCATCATTTTAAAATGTGCATTTCGTTTTACATAGTCTGCGACGATTTCAGGGGAACGGTCGCTGGACTGGTCATCGATAATCAGTACCTGGAAGTGCTCTTTCGGGTAAGATTGTTTTTCGAAAGCGGCCAGGCAATGTCCGATTCGTGCTTCTTCATCCCGCATAGCGATTAGTACGGAAATTTTCGGGAATACAACATTAGGGGAAGGAACCGGGTGAACAGCCCGCTTAAGACGTATGGCGGTTACGATGTAGATCACGACAAAAACAGAGGTGCCTGTCAAGAGGAAAGTAACATAGTGGTCAGGAATTTGCATATTGCTGAATAGCCCTTTCCGAATGTTCTTCAGCCCATTTGAAATATTTAAACTGGCCGAGCAATCCGAAAAGAACGACGTACGGGATATGAATCAGAGATGCAGGAATGAGTAACCGGAGACTGCGTGTATCTCCTAATACGGTGCCGGCTTTTTTCATGAAAAGGTATTCGATAAGAATCTTAATTCCGGTGATTCCTGTAACGGCAAAACCGGAAAGCAGACCGGTAAAAGCAAGGGGTATACTGCCGAGAAGCAGTACATTCATTAAAAAATATACGGTCAGAATGGCGGTTAATTTAGGTTGATAATAAAAACCCTTACTGGCATAGCGCATACGCTGATGAAAAAACTTCATGAACGTTCCCGGCGGGCTGTTATACACATGGGTTTCCGGTGAGAGAGCATAAGCGATTTTGTATGTATTGTATCCCCTCACGATCGTAAGAAACAGATCATCATCACCGGAAATAAAAGGTTTAAATTTGCCGAATCCGCCGATTTCCCTGTAAAGTGCTTTTTTATAGGCAATGTTTGTCCCGACGCAGGTTACCGGATAGCCGAGACCGGTAGTTGCGGCGGCGACGGATGCATGCGAAAAGTATTCGAGGGCAAGCAATTTTCCGGTAAATGACTGCCTGGGGATGTTATACGGGGCATATCCCAGCACCATGTCAGCGTCATTCTGAAAATAACTGCACATATAGCGTACCCAGCCGGGGCCCGGCCGGCCGTCCGCATCTGTATGAAGAATAATGGTACCGCGGGAAACCTGTATGCCGGCGTCGATTGCCCGTTTTTTCGGGGCAAATTCCGGGATGCGGTCTTCAATCGATAAGGAACGGAAACGTCTGTCTTTTTCCTTGAACGAATTAATGATGTCCAGTGTTTTGTCGGAGGATCGGTCATCCACGATAATAAATTCGATACGGTTTGCCGGATAATCCTGTGCCGACAAGTGATTAAGACAGGAACGGATATTCTTTTCCTCATTATGCGCGGAAACGATAACCGAAACGTAGGGTGTGTCGCCATTCGGTTTTTGCAGGGGAAGACGATTCAGGCCTCTGAAAAGCAGAAAAATGGCGGTTGCATAAAGTGTAAGCAGGAAAATGAGTACGGGTAAAATTAAAAACATGGACCTCTGAATGTTTCATATATGTAAAGCCCAAATATAGGGGGTATCGAGTTAGAATCCAACCCGAATTTCCGGGGCCGGGAAATTATCTGCGGTTTTATTGCGTATACTTTATAAGAAAACGTTTATAATGGTGATAAAAAATGCATGAATTCAATAGCCTTATCAATGAAACGAGCCCTTATCTCCTGCAGCATGCCGATAATCCGGTTGCGTGGTTCCCCTGGGGGGAAGCCGCTTTTGAAAAGGCCAGAAGGGAAAACAAACCCGTGCTTCTCAGTGTCGGCTATGCCGCCTGCCACTGGTGCCATGTGATGGCGCATGAATCCTTCGAAAGCGAGGAAATTGCGGAAGTGATGAATGCAATGTTTGTCAATATTAAGGTCGACCGGGAAGAACGTCCGGACGTTGATCAGTTGTACATGCAATTCCTGCAGATGTATACCGGCAGCGGCGGCTGGCCGATGACCATTTTCCTTACACCGGATAAGAAACCGTTTTTCGGCGGGACCTATTTCCCGCCTGATGACCGCTATGGCAGGCCCGGTTTCAGCCGCCTCCTCGGTATTGTGTCCAATTTCTATCACAATGAGAAACAAAAACTGGAGCAACTGTTATCGGAAGTGGAAAACGGATTTTCCCAATTGACGGTGCGTCCCCATGTCGACCCGGATTTTTCGGTTGACCGGGCGGTTTTTGATTCAGCCGTAAAGAAACTCGCCGGATTATATGAACCCCGTCACGGAGGTATCGGGAATGCACCTAAGTTTCCGGCTGTCCAGGCGCTTTCACTGTTCCTGCGATACCACCGGAATACAGGCGATACGACCTATCTGGACATGGTAACACATACATTGCAGGAAATGGCCCGTGGTGGCATATTTGATCAGCTGGGCGGCGGATTTGCACGGTATTCGGTCGATGAAAAATGGCTGGTACCCCATTTTGAAAAAATGCTTTATGATAATGCCCAGCTTGCCGAACTGTATCTGGACACGTATCTCGTTACCCGTGATCCTTTTTATAAAGACATTGCAGAGCGCACACTGGACTTTATGGTGAATGAATTGAAATCACCGGAAGGTGGGTTCTACAGCAGTCTCGATGCCGACAGCGAAGGGGAAGAAGGCCGCTATTATGTGTGGAGTAAACAGGAAATTGTCAGTCTGCTGGATGGAGACCAGGCAAAAATATGCTGCGGTTACTATGGGGTGACCGACACGGGTAACTTTGAAGGACGCAATATCCTTCATATTTCTGATTCGATGGAAAATGTGGCACAGCGATACAATCTCTCCGAAAAAGCGGGGGAGGAGCTTCTGGAAAAGGGAAAGGCTGAGCTTCTGGCAAACCGTGAACAACGGGTGCGCCCCGGTCTGGACGATAAGATCATTACCTCCTGGAATGGGCTGGCAATGACCGCCCTGGCGCGTTATGTACAACTGACGGGAGAGGCGCGGTACCGAAACATCCTGATTGAATTGGTCGCTTTTATTAAGAGCCGCTTGTTCGTTAATGGCGTGCTCAAACGGACCTACAAGAATGAAATTGTCAAATACGATGCTTATCTGAGTGATTATGCCGCCCTCATCCGCGGGCTTCTCGATGCGTACGAAGCTGTATTCGATGCCGGGTATCTGTCATTTGCCTCTGAACTGATGGCCTATGTGAATGCGCGGTTCCGCGATAACGAGCAGGACGGATACTTTTTTACATCGCAGGACCAGGAGCAACTGATCGAACGCCTCCGGGACGACCATGACCAGTCCATTCCCTCCGGAACCGGATTAATACTTCTCAATAATCTACGGTTGTATGCGCTGACAGGGGATTCGTCGTTAATCAGGACGGTTGAATCTGTTTTTCATGCCTATGGTCCGGATTTCTCGCGAAATCCTTATGGATACGCCAGTTATCTTCACGCCCTCGATTATTATCTGACCAAACCGGGCGAGATTCTCATACTGAAAAAAAGAAAGCAGTCTGCCGGGATCTTTCTGGAAGCCATCTTCGACAGGTATTTTCCGAACAAGGTCGTTGTCCTTATGCAACCGGATCATAGGCCGGACGTGCTCTCGGCAAACCTGTTTGAAGGGAAAGAGCAATATGCGGATCAGGTGACCGTTTTTGTGTGCCGGGATTCTACCTGCAGTCTGCCGGTATGCAGTGTCAAAGAATTATCCCTGTTATTGAATTAAATAATTTGACCTGACAGCCATTATTGGTTATTATTTTTTAAATGTGTTAAGAGGAAAAATGTGCATTTTTGATATTGCTCATTGACTATCTGTTCTTTTTTCGTTTTATTGACAACAGGATGCGGCTTTACTAAAAAAAAGAGCGTCAGAGTATCATTCCCCTCTGTTTAATAAAAAGGAGGGGATGAAGTTGGTTACCATACAGGAGGTGCCTATACGTTAATGGTTACACCTTCATTTTATTATAGATCTTTGTTTCTCGTCTTTTCCCTGCTTGTATTCCTGTCCGGTTCAGCAGGCGCAGGCTGGTATTCGGTAATTGAACCGCAAAATACGATGACCATCAACAAGGCGGTATCGTCTGATGACGGTATTATCATTGCGGCGGGAAATGAAGGTAAAGTATATGCACTGTGGCCGGGAGAAACGGCATGGTCCGTCCTGGAAACACCTGTAAAATCGGATCTCCTTACCGTTTCAGTCGTACCTCGGCCTTCAGGCCTTCTAATCGTTGCAGCCGGGCGGAATGGTACGGTTGTCCGATCGACCGATAGCGGAATCACCTGGCAATCGCACACTGTTCAGGGAGGTCCTGATTTCCGGACCTCTGTAATGGACATACGCTCCGGGCGCTTCTGGCTTGGTGGTGACGATGGTCTGCTCTATTGGTCAGAAAATGACGGATTTACATGGCAGCCGCTCTCACTTCCGCAAACGGCTATCGCCATTACAGACGTGTTTACGGTGGAACGCTCTTCGGGTGAAGTCCTGCTTTATGTGATTGCGAATGATGCGGCAGCGGCTCATACCTTCTTTGTTGAAGAAAATCTGAGTGTTCTGCGCGCTGAATCGTTTCCGGGCATCGTCATGACCGCCGGAACGTACCTGAAACCCCGAATTTATCTAACCGGTTTTGATTCACGCAGCTCCCTGGTAACCATCTACCGCCGTTTTTTGATCGGTGATCAGCCCGGACCTATACAGGAACAGCATATTAAAGGCATCAGTCCTCCGACCGATATCGCCGGTGCACTCAACCACCGTAAATCGCAAAACTCCCTGGTTATATCCACGGAAGACGGTGTTCTGTTCGAAAGTGATGACAATGGGCTGACCTGGGAGAAAGGATATACGGATCCGCGGCAAAACACCATTACCAATGTGGTTATCCGGGCGGATCAGGAAAATCCTTCGAACGGATTGACGACGTATTCGGTCACGGGGACCGGTTTGATACTTGAGAACGGCTTCGATCTGGCCGGTTCACAACCATATATCAATGAAATGGCAAAACCGGGCCTGAACAGCATCCGTCTGGAATTCACCGAAATTCCGGAATTTGAAACGGTGGAACCGGGTATAACGGTAAGAAGTAATTATTCCGGGTCTCTGTTCTTCAATACCGCCTATAATCCTGCCGACTCCAAGCGGATTGAACTGACGGTCAACCGTATTCAGGATGTGCCCGCTTTGCCTGGTGAAGCCTGGAATATATCACTGGATGCCACGATACGGGATCATTCCCTGGCGGCAAATGCCTTGACGCCAATCAATTATAACAGCACATTTCTTCCTTACCCGAATCCCGATTTTAATTTTGAAATACGACCGGAAAGTATACCCCGGGAAACGCCCGGCTCCAATTTTGTAACCGGCTGGTTTAATGATGATGATAATCTCGATCTGATTCATTACACCGATGATCTGTTGTGGATCTATACTATTCTACCGGACGGCTCGGTTGAATTTGTTAAAAGTGAAGGATTCCCGATAGCGATCCAGATCGTGCCTTCAATCGAAGAACAGCTTCTCGCCGGTGATTTTGACCGTGACGGGGACCGGGATTTGATTCTGTATGACGATCAGGAGGTCTACCTGATTCTGAACCAGTCCACCGGGCTCTATAACTTCCAGGTGGCTGTCGAACCGTATGTCAGTTCAAATATTCGCCAGGTTCTTTTATTGAACGCCGATCATGATTCACACATCGACATGCTGGTACTCGATGATTCTCTTTACACGGTGATGGACATTGATAATACGCTGACTGACAGGGAGCATATCAATTATCCGGATCTGCCGGGATTGGACGGCTATACCGACATGAAAGTCGGCGACCTGGATGCGAACGGCACCCAGGATGTGGTGCTGTTAAGCCCATTCTACCTGACGTATCTGAAAGGGAATGGAGATGGCTCTTTCATGCCTGGATTTGTATTGGATCAATTTTCCGGTTATACAGGGATGGCGCTTGCCGATCTTGACAAAGACGGGTTGCTGGAAGTCGTGGTACATGACGCTGCCCGTATTGATGTATTCTCACTGGACCGTTCGGATTTTACTACCCTGGTAAGGGAATCGATTTCACCGCTGGTGCAGAATGACGTGGGAACCATTCAGTCGCTCATCGTTCAGGATTTCGGTCAGCGCTTCGGTTCTTACGGTGAGGGGCTTCCTGATATCCTCATGCTCACACAGGAAGGCCGGGTTAAGATATATGAAAACATGTCATATAATACCCGGAATTTCGGATTTTTTGAACAGGTTGAAAAAGAGATATCCTTGAGTATTGCCGCAGATGAAATCCTTCCTCTTGATCTGGACAGGGATGGCAAGCTTGATTTGTTTTCGGTTGACAAAACGAGGACACAGTTTCAGAGTATTCTAAAGAAGAGCTGGGCGCCCGAGATTTATTCGGCAGAGGTTACAACCGATGGTATTGCCCTGCGCTGGCAATCATTCGATGAAACACTCGGTGATTTTGTCGGGTACCGCATTTATCGCCGTGAAGGAAATGCAACGAATCAGCAACCCCTGACAATAAATGTTATGAATCAGTCGGATACGACCTATCTGGACACGGAAGTAGAAAAATTCAGGCAATATACTTACACCGTACAGGCTTTTTATGACGGGGGTGTCGAAACGGATATTTCCAAACCTGCCGTGGTTGAAACCTTTATTCTGCTTGCGAATCCGCTGCCATCTGTTATTTCGGACAGTACCTACGGTTATATCGTCCGGGAAGGTATCTCTGTCGCCGAAAATGACTCCCTTCGTATTACCGAAGGTATTGAAATGCTTTTTGAAACCAATCAGCCGTTCAATATATATGGCCAATTCAGGGTTGAAGGAACAGAATCAAATC
>CAYPHA010000102.1:0-12729 GCA_964410215.1 uncultured Calditrichota bacterium
GGCCGCAACGATGATCGACAATCGGAACGCATTTTCAGAAATGGCATGGTAATGAATACGTTAGCCGCGTTTATCCTTTTTGCGCTAACATTTTTTCTGTCTGACCTTATCGTCTTTCTTAATCAATCCGGGGCTGTTGCTGAATCAGCCGTTTCTTACGGTAAAATAATCAGTTTTTCAATCATCCCCTTTATGATTTTCCTTTCATCCAAACAGTTTGTTGAAGGCTTATCCCTGACAAAACCGGCCATGTATGCCACCATCGCGGCCAATGTGGTTAACGTGGGCGGCAACTGGGTTCTGATCTATGGAAATCTGGGGTTCCCGGCACTCGGGCTGGACGGAGCCGGTTATTCAACCCTGCTCACCCGGATCAGCCTTGCTGCTATAATGATGGGCTATCTTGTATTCTCTCCGCGTTTCGCTCGTTTCCGATTATTCGATTTCAAAGAAAAACTGAATAAAAAAATCCTTGGAAAACTACTGAAAATCGGTATTCCTACCGGATTTCAACACTTCTTCGAAGTCGGAGCTTTTTCATTTTCTGCCATTATGATCGGGTGGTTGGGTAGTAAAGCCCTGGCAGCACATCAGATCGCACTGAGCCTGGCATCGGTTAGTTTCATGATTATTCTGGGGATTGCTGCAGCAGGAACGATTCGGGTGGGTACCGCCCTTGGGAGAGGGGAACAGGACAACTTACGCAAATCCGGATTGGTTGCCCTGGTCGTGGCAACGCTGATTATGGGCTTTTTCGGGATGAGTTTTATCCTGTTCAGACATCAGCTAGCCGCATTGTTTATCCGGGACCGGGAGGTCCTTTTGATTGCTGCAAATTTGCTGGTTGTCGCTGCCGTTTTTCAGATTTCGGACGGCATTCAGGCTGTTGGTCTGGGGATCCTCAGAGGAATCGAAGATGTTAAAATACCGATGGTCATCAGTTTCATTGCCTACTGGGTGATCGGCCTGCCGGTTGGCTACCTGCTCGGTTTTACATGGGATTTCGGTGTAACGGGCATCTGGATTGGACTTCTCACCGGATTGACGGTTGCAGCCTTCTTTTTATCTGTTCGATTCCTTAGGAAAACACAGAAGGCAGCTGAGCAGGCAGCAATGGCGGATGCTGCGCTGCGCAACCTGTAAAGATTGCGGAATGGTTGCAATGAGGCCGTATTTGAGATAAATTTTAATGTATAAATGTTTTTTAGAATAATACCCTTTAAATGCCGCCAGAGCGGCGCGGTTAAAAATAAAAAGAATGGTTTCAAAAAAATTAAAAAAACTACCGGAACGGAAAAGACTTTTCAGTAGTTATGAAACATTGTTCCCGGAATACGAATCACACCTCCTCAAAGTAAGCAGAAAAATTAGAAATCTGATTGTCCGCAGTCATATCAATGCGACAATAAAACACCGTGTGAAAGCGTTTGATTCATATTTTGACAAAATTCTGCGGAATAGTTCTTCCAGTCGGAAAAAAGTGCAGATCAATGATCTTATGGGGCTTCGGATCGTTTGTCCCTTTCTGGAAGATCTGGATTCGGTCGAGAATCTTATCACACGCAATTTTACCGTTCTGGAAGTCGAGAGGAAAGGACTCAAGCATTCCTTCCGTGAGTTTGGCTATGATTCCGTACATATGCTGATCGATGCTTCCGATGGCTCCTTCAGCGGAAACATCCCACATTGTCGTAATGTCTGCGAAATACAACTGCGTAGTATTCTGCAGGAAGCATGGGCCGAGGTCGAACATGAATTGATCTATAAAGCGAACGTATCCCTGTTTAATGATCCTGTAAAGCGGAAGCTGGCCTCGTTGAATGCCATACTCACGCTTTCCGACGTCATCTTTCAGGAAATCCGTGATTATCAGAAACAAATACAGCAGGAAGGTTTGAAACTACGGGAAACAGTACAGGAAAAAGTGCGACCTGCAGAAGAAATATCGATCTTGCATCAGGTTGAAGAACCGGTTTTTAATGGAGCGGCTTACGACCTGACCATGCCTATTCAACCGAAGTCCCGCCTCGAAAAGCTGCTGCTGGATGCCCTCAATGCCCACAGTAATAACCAGTTTGAAACAGCTATTGAAATATACTCCAGAATTCTTCGTATGCGTACAAATTCAGTGACACGGTCAATTGTCTATAATCATAGAGGAATGGCTTATTTCGTGCTCTCGGAATACCGGAAATCCATTAATGACTTTACCCGTGCTTTTGAGAATGATACGAATAATTTCCGTGCGCTCAATAATCGCGGTTTAACATACAGGGTGCAGGGAAATTTCCGGAAAGCCCTTGATGACCTGAATCTCTCCATTGAAATCAGTAATCTTCAAACCGACGGGTACTATATCAGGGCCCTGATTTTAAATGACATCCAGGATCATGCGCGGTCGCTGCAGGATTGTGACCAGGTGCTTAATCTAACTCCCGGTTTCAAACCGGCACAACAGCTTAAAAATATCGTACGTGCAAAACTTTTTTTATAATAACGCATCCCATCCGTTATTTTTTCGTAAACAGGAAAAAAACGAAGGAGGTCCCCATGTCCGTTAAAAAAAGCCACTGGCTCGATCCCAGGACGTTGATCGGTGTAGCCATAATCCTGATCGGTCTGTTGATTCTTTTCGATAACACAGGCTTTGACCTGGGATTGAATTTATGGGACTTCTGGCCGTTCCTTCTTATTTTTATAGGTGTGGGGCAGGTTCTGCAGCCGGATGGCCAGGGGCGTTCCGGAACCGGCTGGGTTCTTATCGTCCTTGGAGCACTCTTCCAGCTGAATAATTTTGGATTGATCGAATTCGGTTTTACCGAATTATGGCCCATTATTCTCATCATTATCGGTCTGGGCATTCTGAAACACAGCTTCTGGGGTAAGGAAAAACTGCCGAGTGAAAGCGACTATATTAACCTGTCTTTCATTCTCGGCGGCGGTGAACACCATTTTGGCACAAAGTTCCTGAAAGGCGGTAAAGTAACCGCCATCATGGGGGGCGGCGTTCTCGATTTAAGACAAGCAGATATGGCTGAAAGCAAGATATTTCTGGATGTTCTCGCATTCTGGGGAGGAATCGACCTGCGTGTTCCCGAACACTGGAATGTTAATATAAAAGCTTCTTCCATTCTGGGAGGTATCGATAATAAGTCAACGGCACGTTTTGCCGATAATGAGCCCAATGAAAAGACGCTTGTCGTTACAGGCATGGCCATTATGGGTGGCGTCGATATAAAAAACTGATGCTTCCGTAGTTGTATATTTTTTAAAAGATCGTTATTATGATGCAAAATGGAATAAATTACCCGAATTCCGTAGTTTTCATCAATATGGGAATTAGTACGCACGTTAAAACAGTGGAGATCGTATGTCTGAATGGCAACGAACATCTGATAACCAGGCCGATGCCGCTGAAGAGAAAACATATACGATTTTAAGTGAAGACCAACTGAACTTTCTTCTGGAGGAATCTGCAATCGTGAAGGAAGAGGATACGCTGGTTTCCGGTTTCCTACGTATCCTGAAAAAGGGGACGAAAATAATGGTGCAGGAAACCAGTATGCGCTCAGAGATCATCCTGAGACATTTTTCGAATATGGATGAAGCCCGCAGATTGTTTGACGAACGGATGGATATCTATGAAAAGATGTGGAATGGTTGCGGCTGCAAGGTTAATTACTATGAATAATAAGGAATAAATGGGAGGAACGATGTCTGATTTACCCAGTGTGAAAGATTTTATGGACAAAACGTTTGTATTGTTACACAAGGACATGGATGTGTATAAAGCAATCGATGTGCTGCTCGACAAAGGTGTAACCAGTGCGGTCGTTGTTGATGATCAGGACAGGATATGCGGTATTCTCTCCGAGAAGGATTGTATGACCCTCCTTACTAAAGGAGAATATCATACGCTTCCCTCCGGCAAGGTTTCTGATTTCATGACGGAGCATGTGGTAACGATTGGCGAGAATACGGACATTTTCGTTGTTGCCGATATGTTCCTGAAACATTTTTTTCGTCGCCTCGTTGTTGCTGATGAGGAAAACCGTATGGTGGGGCAGATAACCCGCCGTGATTTATTACGGGTCATTAAAAAAATCAGGACTCAGGAACGAAAAGAAGATAAGAAAATAGCCCCGATCATGTAATGAGGACAGCTAAGTGACGGGCGTGATCTTCAGGTGCCTGTCACTTATGTTTATTTTACATCTCTTCTCTCAGTACAGGCATTGTCATGCACCGGCAGCCGCCGCCACCCCTTGTTAATTCACTGCCGGATATGGCGACAGCATATTTATCATATTTTGAAAGATCCGTTCTGCCGCTGATAACATCGTCCGCCTCTACCCGTACCATACCTGCATCGGCAAGGGCCTCAAAGGTATAAAAGTTCATTCCGTATCCGATCACTTTACCGGGAGCAATACTGAAGAAATTGGCGCCGGACTGCCATTGCTCCCTTTCCTGGTGAAGGGTGTCCTCACCTCCGCAATAGACGGGGTCCAGCCTGATGTCGACTTCCTGTAATGCTTTTAACAAATAATCATGATGGCTGAACGCCGGCGGTCCGCTTTTTGATATATCGATATGAATGACATCCACACCGTTTTTGGATAAAATCAAAGGCGGATATACAACCGCCTTGTCCGAATCGATCATTGTAAAAACCATATCAAGGTGAATCGTCGCCCGTATCCGGGGAAGAATAACAGCAAATATATGTTTAACCTTTCCTTCCTGACGTATTTGTTCCACGATATAATCGATACCCTGTGTGTTGGTCCGTTCGCTCATGCCGATGAGCACACAATCATGGCGAAGAATCTGAATATCCCCCCCCTCAAATGTCGATCCGGGCAGCTCCTCTCTGCTGGCATCAACGAGAAACTGATCGCAACTCAGGTCCTGATGATAATGGAAGATATAACTCATCAGTATCGCTTCGGAAATGCGGATGCGGTTTGCCATATTGCCGATAAATACCTGTTCATTGATTACCGTGGCTGAATCCCGCGTGTAAAAAAGATTCGGAAGCGGCGGCAGGGCAAAACGATGCTGCGAGAGGTATTGTGTAAGCGTAACCGGTACGAGTTCGGTCCCGATAACCAGACGGTGCGCCAGTTCATCATGATCTAAATCCATCAGGTCACATCTCGAATAGTTGGATAACAACTGACCACAGAGTTCCGTAACCAGCTGTTCCTTAATTTTTTTATCCTTTAAAATTTCAGACAGTGCATCATGGACTTCAATTGTTTCTGAAACAGCAGCCAGCACACCGGACAACTGGTTATGCTGTTCAATAGCGGAAGGAAGGTGCAGAATATCATCATATAACAACTCCATGGCTGTTTCAGGTGTCATCTGTTCCAATTCTTTGCCCGGTGTATGAATGATGACTTTCTTTAGCTGTCCGATTTCGGAGCTGACATGGATCTGATGTGACATATTTCCGCCTTCGTTATATTAATATCAGCAAAATTAAGATAACAGATCACTTCAGGCAATAAGAACGTGACGTTGTGAAATTTTTTCTTGACTTATGAAAATGGTTTTTGTATAATTTAACCAAACAGTTAAATAAAATGGTTAAACAAAATGGTTAATAGTCCGGTTTTCGGCGAAAAAGAAGAACATATTCTGAATATTGCTATGGAAGTATTTACCGAAAAAGGGTTTGACGGCGCGAAAATGCAGGAAATTGCCGACAGAGCGGGTATCAATAAGGCTCTTCTCCATTACTATTTTCGAAACAAAGAACGGCTCTACTCTCATGTATTTAAAATGGTTTTCAGCAAATTCATGTTGAACTGGACAGACATTTTCGGTGGAGAGGGTAGTCTCAAGGAAGTGATCAGAATTTTTATTGATCGTTTTATTGATCATATAAAAAAAGATCCCCGAATTCCCATGTTCATTGCGCATGAGCTTGGGAAGGGCGGCGGCACGGTAAGCAGCGTTATCGCTGAATTCAGTAAACAATTACCGGAATCCGGTCCATGGAAACTATTGGTTCTGATTGCCCGTGCAAAAGAGAAAGGGGAAATCCGTTCCGATGTGGATCCGCGTCAGTTTATTGTAACACTTCTCGGGGCTTGTGTATATTTCTTTATTGCAGAACCTATTATTACCAGATTATTCAGTGACCCGGAGCCATTTGACAGGGAGCGGTTTCTCGAAGAACGCAAAGAATCCATCTTACATACATTGTTTCACGGAATACAGTTACCGGGAGAAAAGTGACATGTGTCGAATGTATAGAAACCTCTGCTTATTGGTCCTGGGAATGCTGGTGCAGGTTGCCGGAGCGCAGCCGTTGAGCGAAGTGGTCGGGCTGGCATTAACCGGGAACGCGTCGGTTAAAGCGGCCGGTGAGAATTATGAAGCGGCGACAGGCCGGGCAAGATCAGGCTTTTTGAAAACACTGCCGGGTGTGAATGTGTCCCTGTCCTATCGTCATGTTACAGATGTTGCCGAGATTAATTTGCCTGCTGCACCACCGCTACCGGGACGTCGCATTCAGTTGGGCGTCTATGATACCTATGAGTCGGGTATCACACTTGATTATGATGTTTTTACAGGTTTTGCCAACGAGGCTTCTATTGAAATCGGTGAACACCGGCAATCGCTTTCAGAAAATGAACTCCGGAGAACCCGTAAGGATATCGCCTTTCAGGTTATTCGATTGTATCGGCAGGTACAATCCGCGGAATTGCATCTTGCGGCATTACAATCGGCCAGAAGCAGGGTGGCGGTTCAAAAGGACAGAGTTATCACATTGCTGAAGAACGGGAGGGCGATTCCCCTGGATACACTGGCTCTGACGCTTGCTGTTTTGCGTTATGACCAGTCTGTCATGGCCGCTGAAACGTCGATTAAAAATATACAGGACAGACTGGACAGGCTGGCCGGACAGGCGATCGATGTGGAACCTTTTGAAGCTTACCGCTTTGTGGAATCACCTGTGGAACTGAACATGAACACAATTCCGGACATCAGGGCGCTGCGGATTCAGCGGGACCTAATCCAGAGCAGGAGAAAACTGGCCAGATCGCGCTATTTCCCCATGGTACGGCTACAGGCATCCGTAAATTACGGCAAACCCGGTTTGAATATGATCCGCGATGAATGGATGACGTACGGCATTATTGGTGTGGGGGTGAACTGGAATATCTGGAACTGGGGTTCCGATAAAGCCGCTCTGGAAGCAGAGGAAGCCGCTTACCGGGAGACGGGTTATCGCATACAGACGGTGGGAGACCAGGTTGAAAACCGCTATTCAGAGGCCGTCCGGGAACTGGAAACATTAAAAAAGCAGCGCCTGGTGGCGGGCATGGCCCTGAAAGTTGCAGAAGAACGTATGAAAATACTTGCCAACCGGGCCGAGCAGGGTATGGTTTCGAGCAGTGATTTTAATGAAGCAAACCTGGAGCTGACCCAAACAGAGATCGAATACCGGCAGCAAAATGTATTGGTTGAACTCAAACGTCATGAAATTGAATATATTTGTGGACGCCCCATAAATGAATGGAGACTGAAATGAAAAAACTAATCACTTTCCTGGCCTTTCTGGTATTAAGCTGTTCTGACGACAATAGCCAATTTGTCTATTACGGCAGGCTGGATGCCGATATTATTCGTTTATCAGCCGAAGTGGGTGGTGAGATCGATTCGATGCTGGCGGACGAAGGCATGGTTGTAAAAAAGGATCAGCTCCTTGCGGTCATCGATACGGAAAAACTGAAGGCACAGCGGGATCAGCAGATGGCGCAGATGATGGAGATTGAGAGTGGCCGGAAGGCCCTGGCTGCCCGTATACAGCAGGTGGATGCACAGTTGCTTCTGGCCAGGCAGAATTTACAGCGCACGAAGAATATGTTTTCTGAAGGTGCTGCCACGGAATACCAGCATGATGAAATAAAGACGCAGGTGGAAGTGCTGTCTGCGCAGGTTAAAGCCAACCAACGGAACCTGGAAGGGATGGAATATAAAAAACAACAACTGCAGGCTGCTCTGCGCATCACCGGCCTGACATTGGAGGATTGCCGGGTAAGCAGTCCGCTCGATGGGATTGTACTGAATCGTTTTCATTTCGAGCATGAACAGGTCGGACCGGGTACACCACTCTTTGAAGTGGCAGATCTGACCAGCATGGAAGCGAAAATTTATGTTCCCCTGAATGACCTGACCCGTGTAAAGCTGGGACAGAAGGTGGAAGTCAAAATTGATGGTCTTGACAGCGCGCTCGAAGGAACCGTACGCTGGATATCCAGCGAGGCCGAATTTACACCAAAAACCATTTTAACAGAAGAAACGCGTACAACGCTTGTGTATATGGTCAAAGTGACCGTCCCCAATTCATCCGGTGCATTAAAAATCGGAATGCCTGTCGACATCAGAATTTAACGGGACTTACGGAAAAGCAGGGATCAGTGAAATGTATCCAATTCAAGTTCAGAATTTAAAAAAAGCCTTTGGCGCCGTCCAGGCTGTAGATGATGTTTCGTTCAACCTGAATGACGGCGAGATACTGGGATTAATTGGTCCGGATGGTGCCGGTAAAACGACGATACTGAGAAGTATCGTTACTTTGCTGGAGGCGGATTCCGGGAAACTGCATTTTCAGGGCCGGGAGATCACCAGTCACGCTGCCTTCGTACGCAGACACATCGGTTATATGCCGCAACGGTTCAGTTTGTATCAGGACCTGACGGTGCAGCAGAACCTGCGGTTTTTTGGTGATCTGTTCAACGTATCCCGGAAGGAGCAGGAACAAAGGATGGAAGAATTGTACCGTTTTTCCAATCTCGGTTCTTTTAAAAACCGGAAAGCCGGTAACCTGTCGGGTGGTATGAAGCAGAAGCTTGCCTTATCCTGCATGCTAATGCACGAGCCGCGCGTGATGGTGCTGGACGAGCCTACATTTGGTGTGGATCCTGTGTCCAGAAGTGAATTCTGGGACATTCTGCATCGGCTCTCGGAGGGCGGCATTTCACTGCTGGTGACAACGGCCTATATGGATGAAGCGCGCCAGTGTAATCGGGTCGGACTCATGCATGAGGGGCATATGCTGGCGCTGAATACACCCGACAGGCTCATTGAATCACTGGGCATTGACATATATCTGGTGCGTACTAGCGAACCCCACAAGGTGTATAAAGCGTTTCAGGATACAAGCTTTGCCAATGATGTACAGCTCTTCGGAAACGGTCTGCATTTCCTTGACCGTAAGCAGATTGGTCTGGACGTTTTAAAAGAAAAAATGGCCCAAATAAATATTACTTACAAGTCGGTGGAATCTATTAAACCTGACCTTGAAAATGTATTTTTAAATTTCATACTAAGCGGAGACGACAGAGCGCAATGACGCAGATATTTGACTCAGATGTAGCCGTGGAGGTTTCCGGTTTAACGCGGAAGTTTGGTTCCTTCAAAGCAGTGGATGATGTATCTTTCCGCGTAAAAAAAGGGGAAATATTCGGGTTTCTGGGGGCCAACGGAGCAGGGAAGACCACCACGATTCGTATGTTATGCGGGCTTTTAATGCCCACTTCCGGCGCAGCATTTGTAAGCAACTACGACGTTTATACCGAATTTGAGAAGATTAAATTGAATATTGGTTATATGAGTCAGCGGTTCAGCCTTTATGAAGACCTGACCGTGCGCGAAAACATTGAATTCTACGGAGGGATATATGGATTGTCACGCAGGCAGATAAAAACGAAAACCGAAGAGCTGCTCACGTATCTGGGACTTCGCGAAGAAGCGGATCAACTGACCCGTTCTATTCCCTTAGGATGGAAGCAGCGCATGGCACTGAGTACGGCTCTGCTCCATGATCCTGAAATTATTTTTCTGGATGAACCGACAAGCGGTGTTGATCCGGTCTCAAGGAGAAACTTCTGGCTGCTCATTTATCAATTATCTGCGCTGGGTAAGACGGTTTTTGTCACTACCCATTACATGGATGAAGCGGAATACTGCCAGCGCCTTTCCATTATGAAGGATGGCCGTATCGTAGAGTTGGATAATCCGCAGAAACTGAAAGAAAAATACGGAGTCCGTTCCATGCAGGATGTGTTCCTGAACGTCGTAAAACGGGGCAAAGAATGAATTCAATTCTTTTCAGCATTATAAAAAAGGAAATTTGGCATATCTTACGAGATTCCCAAACACTGGTGATAATTATCCTGATGCCCGTTATTTTATTGTTTCTATTCGGATATGCCATTACCATGGAGATGCAACAGATTGAGACCGCGATCATCGATCTGTCGAAATCTCCTCAAAGCCGCACTTTTATCGAGCGTATTGCCGCAACCGATTTTTTTAAAATAACTGCCGTTGATCCGCAGTACAGCCGGATTGAAGATCTATTTTATAAACGGACGGCGCGCTGTATAATCGTGATTCCGGATAACTTTTCGGAAAATCTTGTTCGTCAGACTTTCACACCAATACAGTTGCTTATCGATGCCAGCGATCCCAATGCCGCTAATTTTATCAATAATTATTTTACGCAGATCAGTGCACAATATAATATGAAACATATCACGGGGATGGTTGTACCGATGCGTATCGAACCCCATCTTCTGTATAATCCGGATTTGAAATCATCCTATTTCTTTGTCCCCGGTTTGATTGCGGTGTTACTTCTGCTGATCAGTGCACTCCTGACAAGTATCGCCATCGTACGCGAAAAGGAAGTCGGAACAATGGAACAGCTGCTGGTCAGTCCGGTTCATCCTTACCAGATCATCATCGGTAAGGTGGTACCTTATACAATCCTTGGTTTTATTGATAGCCTTCTCATACTTTTTGTCGCAAATACCTGGTTCAAGGTCCCTGTTCATGGCTCCCTGTTTTTTCTCTGCATTACATTACTGATCTATATCCTGACAGGTCTCAGCTTCGGACTGATGATATCCACGGTAACCAATTCACAGCGTATTGCCATGATGGCTGCGCTGCTTTCAACGATCTTACCGACTATTATGCTTAGCGGCTTTATCTTTCCGGTTGCGAGTATGCCGGTTTTTTTTCAATACCTGTCAAAAATAATACCCGCCACTCATTTTCTTGAGATCATCCGGGGAATAATGCTTAAGGGAATCGGTCCGGAAGAACTGTTCAGACAGGTTCTCTATCTTATCGGCATTGCGGTTTTCCTGATTTCGGTAAGCGTTAAAAAATTCAGCACCAACCTGGAGTAACCATGCAGCGGATTCTATATCTTATACAGAAAGAATTCAGACAAATATTACGTGAAAAGGCGTTTATCGGGATCATTTTCATCATGCCCTTCATACAGATTGTATTACTTGGATTCGCCATCACCACAGATGTCAAAAACGTGACGATAGCTTTTGTGGATAAGGACCACAGCCAACTGAGCAGGCGGATGATCGATGCCTTCACGAAAACGGAATCATTCACGTTCAGGGGAATTGCCTCTTCTTCCGCAGAAGCGGTTGAATGGATCGATGACGGGTACATAAAAATAGCCCTTGTTATCCCACCACATTTTGAACGGGATCTCAAAAATGGTAAACAACCGGCCGTTCAAGCACTGTTGGATGGCGTTGATGGTAATTCAGCCGGGATTGCCCTGGCCTATGTCAATCAAATTACATTTAAATTGCAGCAGGAGTTTCTGTCTGCATCCGGCTTACTGGAAAAACGCCTCGGCGAAATGCATCTCACTGAAATGGTGCCACGAATGTGTTATAATGAGAATCTGGAAAGCGTAAATAATATCGTTCCCGGGATCATAGCTGTAATGATTGCCATGATTACTTCATTTCTGACCGGAATGAGTATCGTGCGTGAGAAGGAAATTGGAACTCTGGAACAATTAATGGTTACGCCGATCACGAAAAGTGAGCTGATTATCGGAAAAATCGTTCCGTTTCTTATCGTTAGCTTCTTACTGCTGAATGTGGGGATTCTGGCCGCCGGACTCATTTTCAATTTATGGATGGAGGGGAATCTGCTGTCTCTCTATCTGCTCAGTATCATTTTCAGCCTGAGTACCCTTGGATTGGGTATCTTCGCGTCAACCGTAGCGCGGACACAGCAACAGTCAATGTTTATAGCCTGGTTTTTTCTTGTCTTTGCACTACTGTTATCCGGTTTCTTTATCCCGATTGAGAATATGCCCGGCTGGGTTCAGATGATTACCTATTTAAATCCGTTGCGATACTTCATGCTTGTGATCAGGGAGATATACCTGAAAGGAACAACCTTGCTATACTTGTGGAAAGAAGCCCTTGCCATGCTTTTATTCGGAGTGATAACCATTAGCCTGGCGACGTTACGATTTAACAAAAGGATGTCATAGTTAATGGTTTTAAGGGCTGGTCAGGGACTGAAATCGGAGCCCTGCCAGTTTTTCCAGGATTCCAGTTCGACTTTAACCGAGCCGATGAAAACCTTCAATTCCGCTTTCAGGGGAACGCGTTGTGAATCTCTTGAAAACCATCCTTTGTAGGGGCCGGTAACACCGGCAATTCCTGTAAGCAGAATTGTGCCATCTATATAATGAGAGGGCAACGTCTCATTATTAATCAGGTCCACATCATCATTTTTATCGGTAAAACGGATAGCCACTTTCCCAATTTTAGATTCAAAAATGGAGTACAGGGTATCATTGTGCGCTTTGTGTGTATGAGCCCGGGCGTAAAAAATCATGCTGGTTCCGTCGAGAATGCGATTCTCGAAGGG
>CAYPHA010000103.1:0-12712 GCA_964410215.1 uncultured Calditrichota bacterium
GGAACCTTAAGAAAGAGTCCAATCTTCTCACGGTCGGCGTTATCAGCGCATTTTAGATGAATGGGACGGTCATGTAATTAAAAAGCTCGATACTGGTAATCTCTCCGCGGTTCTCCGCGTCTACTCGGTGAATCCCCGTGTAAAAATAGTCACACGGAGCGGCACGGAGTAGACGCAGAGTTCCACGGAGAATATAATTTTTACTCAATTTTTTTTAATGTCCTAACCAGGAGAGATATCGTACCAACAGACTTAAGACTGATTTTTTCTCTGTGATTCTCCGTGTCTTATCGGTGTGTCTCCGTGATATATCTTGCCCGGAATCATTCCACAAATTAAATTCCGTTCCACCATATGCTTACCATTAAGATGACAGTAAAATGCATGCGTTCATCAGGTCGGGCCGGGACCGGTGAGCAACGTTAATATTCAGGCAACGATGGAAGGAGTTTGTTAATGAATTGGATAAGCCGTCTACTAATAACACTGTTTATGCTATCGTATACCCTGTTTTCGCAGACGGTAAATGGAATCGTTCAAGATATGGAAACAGGAAAACCGCTTGCCGGTGTAAATATCTATGTGTTACATACCCCGCTTGGTACCAGTTCGGATGAGGATGGCTCCTTTTCCATCGAGGGACTTTCAGAGGGCAAATACCTGGCTACGGCGGAACTGGTGGGTTATCAGGCGCACAGTTTTTTCCTTCACGTAAAAGAGAATGCGACAAGCGAACTGAAATTGTCACTGGAACCATCCGTATTGGAGCTGAACCGGCGAATCGTATCAACAGCCCGTCGATATAAGGATGAAGCTTTCAACCTGCCCGAAGCGGTCGGGTTATTAAGTCAGCAGGAATTGGCACGGCGCATTCCGAGGAGCACGCCGGAAGCCATGATCGGGATGACCGGTGTGTGGATGCAGAAAACGAATCACGGCGGTGGCTCCCCCTTCGTGCGCGGCCTGACCGGGAACCAGACGCTGATCCTGGTTGACGGTATCCGTCTGAATAACGCCACGTTCCGCTATGGACCGAACCAGTATCTGAATACACTGGATCCGGCATTTATTAATCAGATTGAAGTGATCCGTGGCAGCGGGTCGGTACTGTATGGAAGCGATGCGGTTGGTGGTGTTGTGCAAATTCTGACACCCGATCCTATATTTTCCACGAAAGGCCTGAAGGTGTCTGGAAATGCCGGTGTCAAATATTTGTCGGATGACATGGAAAAAAGTGCGAATGCCACTGTCACTATTTCGACTGAAAAAATGGCGCTTATCGCAAATGCTTCTGCGAATCAATTCGGAGACCTGGTAGCCGGCGGCGACCTGGGCAGGGAAGCGCCCTCCGCCTATGACCAGTATGGCTGGAATCTGAAGGTGAAAAACAAAATTACCGACCGTACGTATCTGACTACAGCCATGCAATATCTGCGACAGGATGATGTTCCCCGCTTTGACCAGGTCGCCATCGGTAAGTATGATATTTATGCCTTTGATCCGCAGATTCGTTTCCTTACCTATGCACGTCTGCAGGTTTTCCGGGAGAACCCGCTGCTGCGCCAGTTTATCCTGACAACGTCGTTTCACCGGTCGGTGGAGGGACGGACGAAATTGCGGACTGCGGGTACCATACGAACCCGTGAGCGGGATGATGTCGATACATGGGGTGTGACCGGCGAGGTTCACTCTGAGATGTCCGCACGCTGGCAAATGGTTTCCGGTATCGAATATTACGGGGATAGGGTGGAAAGCCGGCGCAGGGACCGGGACCTGGAAAGCGGACAAACAGAAAAGAAGCGCGGGCTTTATGCGGACGGTGCCAAGGCGCAGAATCTGGCCGTTTACAATTCAAGTACATTTTCTTTCGATCGTCTGCAAATGCGGACAGGCTGGCGTTACAATGTGGTCAAAATTGAGGCAAATGATGACCTTTTCGGTTCGATGGAAATCAATCCCCAGGCGCTGGTTGGAAACATCTCATCTATCTACAGTATCACGGACCAGTACCGCTGGCTGCTATCGGTAAATACGGCTTTCCGGGCGCCCAACATCAATGATCTGAGTTCTTTCGGAACCTTTGATTATGGTGTGGAGGTCCCGAACAGTAACCTTTCACCGGAACGTTCTCTGACGTTCGAAACGGGTATAAAAAAACGCAGCGATTTTTTTTCGTGGGCTCTTTTTGCTTACCGGACGAACCTGTATGATCTGCTGGAACGTGTTGAGGCACGTTATAATGGCTCAGAAACGTACCAGGGTGATCGGGTTTATAAAAAAGAAAACCAGGCAAAAGCGTACATCCAGGGGGCGGAGGTCGAAGCAGAGCTGCGCTTACGAAAGGGCTTAAATGTGTACGGTGGTTTGACTTACACATATGGACAGAATACGTCCGCCTCGGAGCCCATGCGTCGCATACCACCGCTGAACAGCCGGCTTGGGATCGGCTACCTTCCGGTGCAGAACGTCTGGCTGGAGCTGGAATGGCTGCATGCGGAGAAGCAGGACCGTCTGGCAGGTGGTGATATCGATGATCACCGCATTCCGGCTACGGGGACACCGGGCTGGGATGTGTTCAACCTGAGAGTGTCTTATCGAACCGGCTCTTTGCTGCTGAATTTTGGTCTGCAGAATATATTCAATGAGGCATACCGGATACATGGTTCGGGTTTAGACGGCTATGGAAGGAGTATGTTTTTATCCTGGACTTACAGGTTTTAGCTGCATGGAGATCTGTCTCCGATTGTTTGTATTTTATTCCAAACATGATCGACGGCGGAAATGATTTTTATGTAATTAATGCTTAAGTGTCCCTCTTTCTCCATCAGGTTGGAATAAAAGTTATTTTTTTATTGAATTGTGGAGTTTTAGTTAATATATTTTGTTAGTTTCTTTTTGATAAAAATAAACCGAATTTGATGCTTCCTCAATAAAAGTATTGAAGAGTTTGGTGTCAAGGGGCTAAATATTAGGAATGAACCTTATTGTTTGAAAGCTTCAATCGCATAGGCGCATGTTTTGATTATATTTGACTTAGCACATATTTTTCCGATAAATGAAGACTTTCGAAGGTTGTTTGATTTTCAATTAGTTGTCACTTATATTTAACGTTCACAATAAGGCGTGAAGAAAGAAAATGATGTCCATGATGCAGTTGCGCTGAAAGTTTCCGGTAATTCAGACGTGATCTATAACCGGCAAAACATTCGGTCTCGCAGAGTGGATGATCTGGAAAGGAGGTGGATCGGAAAACGTATCTTTTTGTCTTGTTTTTTTGGTGTAAAAGTTTTAACACTTTAATCAGGAGTTTAATATGAGGAAAGTTACTTTATTGTTGATGGTTGCATTGGTAGCCCTGTTCGCAGGCAACCTGTTTGCGCAGGATCCGGTTGTGGTCGATCAGATCGGTCATGACTTCGAACAGCGCTATTATCAGCACAACACATTGGGCCCGACGATTGCTGTTGACGCCGCTGGTGCTGTTCATGTGGTTTATGACAAGTCCTTTGCCACGGCATCTGATACCGGCCACGTGTTAATGTATGCCAATGTGACCGCAGGTGTTAAGGATACCATCCCTGCTCAGGAACCGGAAAAAATGATTAAACCCAGCCGTGCGTTTATCGCCGGTGGTCATGGTGAGGCTCCGATGTACATTTTGTATGGTGTCAGCACCTATGATTTTCAGTGGGGTGAGATGCCTCTGCAGCAAGTTGCTTTTGTTGAAAACAACGAGGTCGTGCCTAAAGGTCTGCAGACGGATAAAAACTATTACGCAGACGCGTGGTATGCCCTTCCGATTAATTTTGAAGTTAATGCAACAACCGGTTTCGCCCACGTTATCGGTACCAATGTGGGTGGTGCTGACATTTATTACTGGAACACGGATGGAACGAATTTCGGCGAAATTTATCAGATGTATTTTGCCGATCCCAACAATGATGTTCCCGGAAAAAATTGTCCGGGTTGGGTCAAATCCAATGCTACGAAGGGTAGCGATTTAGCTGTTTCTGCAGACGGTGGTACAGTCGCTGTAGGCGGACTGCATTCCTGGCGTAATATTGACATTACGTTCGGCTCTTTTGGCGGTGAACTCTGGCCGGATGATTTTGAAGCTGCTCTGGATGACGGATCGATGATTTTTCTGTTCGATACGACCATGCAGGCGACCGGTGAAAACCTTCCCGCCAACGCAGCAAAACCGTCTACGGACCTGCAGCTCGAATACGATGCCGACGGTACGCTTCATGCCGTTTATGAAGCAGCCTGGTTCGATCATTACCTGGATACCTTAAGCCAGGACTCTTGGAATGCCCGTAATAACGGTGTTGATAAATGGAGTGGCTGGAACTGGTATACCACCTATTATTATCTCTGCGGCGATGAAAATGCCGTTTTCTATGGTTCCGGCAAGCCGAAACCTCAGATCCGCTACTGGAACAGCACCATGGGTACCATGGCAACCTCCATTGACGGGCACACCAAAATTGCTGAAAGCAAATACCCGATGGCCGGTGAAGAATACAAATGGTTTGCTCAGGGCGTTCTCGACAGTGGTCTCACCTACTGGAACAACAGGGCACAGAGCATCATATCCGACCTGAAATTTGTCGTCAATATGGATCCTCAGGCCGGTGAACCGGCAGCCGTTGTGGTATGGGAAGAGATGGGATCAGCAGCGGTGGATGCGGATACCGGACGCTGGGTATACTACAGTGATATCATGGCTTTAGCCGCTACCGAAGGCTGGGCATCCTGGACGGCACCCAAAAACCTGACCAACACCCCGGAAGTGGACGAAAATGAACCGTCGATTAACGACGATGTAATCGATAATATGATTCATGTCGTGTATAAGCGTGACATGCTGCCCGGAAGCGATTACATGCTGGTTGGAACAGAAACGTATGAAGACCACTATGTCAGCGGTGGTAGCGGTGATCTCGGCAGTGTCGGCTATACCTGGGTTACCAGGGCGAATGCGGATGAGCTGGTTGACCTCGTATATCATCCGGTCGATTTGAGTATACTGACCAGCATTGATGACGCCAAGCATGTACCCGGCGCATTTCACCTGGCACAAAACTATCCGAATCCGTTTAACCCGACAACAAATATTACCTACACGGTTCCGACGGGTGACGTGACCATGGAAATTTATAATGTTCTGGGCCAGAAGGTCAGAACACTGGTAAACAAATCCCTTGCCGCCGGTACGTATAACGAGGTATGGGATGGAACAAACGAAGCAGGTAATCTGGTTGCCTCCGGTGTTTATCTCTATAAACTGAAATCGGAAGCAGGTATCAAAGTTAAAAAGATGCTTTTCCAGAAATAATCTGCAAGAACGTGTCTAACTGAACTGTAAAAGGACGGGTTGGATTTTCGCCCGTCCTTTTTTCTACTTCCAAGGTTTTAGGAAATATATGAACAAATTTCTTACCGCAGCTTCCCTGATTATACTTTTCTCCACTTTTTTTTGGGTCGGGTGCACAAAAAAAGCCCCTATAAAGGATGGCTATGTCATGCAGGTAGACGATGTGGGCCTGAGAGAGGGTGTTTTTGTGCGCAGGTATATGATGACCGGTCATTATGGCAAGCATGAACAGTTTAATGCAGAAATCTTAAAAGCGTTTATCAGGGACATCATGGAGCCCGATTATCTGCTCGTGCAGGATGCCTATGACCATGATATGGACAAAGATGAAGATCTACAGAAAAAATTGGAAGATTATAAAATAGGCCTGATTGCCTCCAATCATCCGGGTTTCGGTGAAAATATGACGATTCCTGATGAAGAATTGCAAAAATTCTATGAGAAAAAAAAGGTTAGGTATAATGTAGACCTTGTACTGGCCAATTCCTACGGTATGGCAGATTCCATTTATTCGCAACTTAAAACAGGAAATAAGCTGAATCTTCCCAAAAATGTACCGGAAGGTTTGTTCTTTCCCCAATACAAACACTATAAAGACATTACTTATGGCGATGTTTTACATTTAGATGTTTTTCCCAAACTCATCGAATTGAAAGAAGGCGAAATCAGCAAACCTGTTTACACATCGCCGGTCTGGACAGTTATTGTCTTGAATAAAATCAGTAAAAATAAAGAATTAAAACTCTTTGAGCAGGAAAAATCCCGCCTGGTACGGGAACACCATGTCTTATTTAAACATCGAAGAAATAATCAATTTATTAATGATCTGAAAGAAAAATATCGGGTTGCGATTCACACAGAGTATTATCCGCTGTTGATTGATGCGTACACTAAAGATGGCTTATTTAAGGGAATTGTCCCGTCTAAAAATGCGCAGTCTGATCTAGAGAAAACGTTTCTGAAAATAAATGATACCGACATTTCTTTATCCCGGTTCATATCAATATTCAATCAGGCAAACCAGCTGAACTCAATGTCTTCACTGAGCGAAGCCGACCTGAGCCAGTTCATAGATAAATATATCCAGCAATATGTATTGTATCTTGATGCGCTTGCGCTTGGTGTTGATAAAGATGAACTCATCATGGATAAATTAGAGAACAAGGAATTTCGGTTATTACTGTCAAAATACCTTAAAGAAAAAATTGCATCAAAAGTTGTTATCAGTGAAGCGGAGGCGAGGCAGTACCATGCGGATAGCCGGGAGAAATGGTCCGGTGCCTTCGAAAATACGGAAAAAATGATCCGGTTTGAATTGAGAGATAAAAAACTTCATGAAATTCGAAATGATATGATAAATAAATTGCAGAAAAAACATACAGTGCGCTACAATGAACCTTTGCTTGAGGATCTGGCAATCCTTTTAACGGAAGAAAAACAGGCTAAAGCCGGTGCCTCAACCAAATCCTCATTATAAGTAATAAGAAATGATACAGAATTCAATATGTGCATAAAAACAGAAAAGATGTGAATAATTTCTTTAATCTGTTTATAACATTGTAATAAACGGTATATTAGCGAGAATTAGAATCATTTATATATAACCGTCTGTGTAATTTTGTCAATATAATTGCGCAACACGGACGGGAAAATTTATTCATTTATTAGAAAAGCCTGAGTTTAACAATTGGAGGCAATATGGAGTATTCAAAGCCAAGAACAATTTTGTGGTTCTTCATTGTCTTTTCTATTTTATTCTTGAATCACAATTTGCTTGCGCAAACCACGGGTAAGATCAGGGGGCACGTTGAGGATGAAGCAACAGGAGAACCTATAGCTGGTGCAAATATTTTTATAGAAGGTACCAGCCTGGGTGCGGCATCGGATCTGAATGGTGATTTTATCATTATCAACGTATCACCGGGTAGTTATGTCGTTGAGTCTCAGATGATCGGGTACAATAATGTTCAGGTTGCAGATGTAAAAGTCTCTGTAAATCGTACCGCGTATATCGTTGTCCCGATGAATGAGGCGCTTCTGGAAGGGGAAACGGTTGTTGTATACGCGGAAAAAGTAGCGATAAAGAAAGATCAGACCAGTTCTATTAGAAATGTATCATCGGAACAGATTGAGGCACTTCCTGTTGAAGATATAAGTCAGGTTATCCAGATGCAGACCGGCGTGGTGGACGGGCATTTCCGCGGAGGACGGCTTACCGAGGTCTCTTATCTTATTGATGGAATGCAGGTCAATGAAGCGTATCAGGGCCAGGATAAACTCGTCGAAGTTGAAAAGGAAGTGGCACAGGATCTGGAAGTGATTACAGGAACGTTCAATGCCGAATATGGCCGGGCTATGAGCGGTATTGTCAATGTGGTGACCAAAGACGGGCGCAGCGAATTTCATGGATCCGCTTCCAGTCATTTTTCAAACTACATCACCGGAAATAAAGATGTATGGATTGGTCTGGACAATACCGAATTTACAAGGAATCAGGACTACAAGGTACAGCTGGAAGGGCCGATCTGGAAAAAATCAGTCACCTTTTTTACTAATTTCCGTTATCAGAAAGAACTTGGATGGATAAATGGAATTCGACGTTTCAGTGTAGATGATTATACCGATTTCACCACACCGAATACGTTTGAAGAAACAACCCCCTGGGATACTTATATTAACGGAGTCCGGTATTACTCAGAACATACGGGCGATAATGAATACGTACCGATAAACACATCCCAGAGTTATTCCTTCATGGGTAAATTAACTTTCAGACTGACTTCTAATCTGAAATTATCTTTAATGAATACATGGAACTATGGCAAGAGGCCGACAGTCGGTCATTCCTATAAATATAAACCAGACGGAAGAGCCAATCATTACAATCAAACGCTAATGTATGCTTTTCAACTCAATCATGTGATTTCAAATAATATTTTTCATGATTTCAAGGTGTCTCATACGGACAATGAATATAAATTTTATTTATATGAAGATCCGCTTGATCCGCGCTATGTGCATCGTGGTTATTCGAAGGGTGCCGGCGGATTTATTTCCGGCGGTCAGGATTACGGACATAATGAACGTTCAATGGATAATCTGAATATTAAATATGATCTCGCCTGGCAGTTAAATAAGCGACACTTTATAAAAACAGGCATGTTGTATACGGCCCATCGTTTACACAGCGCACCGACTTATGTTCAAAATGAACTGAGAGGGTCTCCTTTAGCACATTATTACGAATACAATCCTGATCGTGATAAGATTGAATTCTATCCCTACCAGGCTGAGCTGTTACCCGATTCAGCCATATCAATGGATGTTTACACAAAAAAACCATATGAGTATTCCGCCTATATACAGGATAAGATGGAATTTACGGACATGGTCATCAACCTTGGTGTGCGGATGGATTATTTCAACCCGAATACCACCTATCCTTCACAGCGCAGAAATCCGGCCAATCAGTTGAAATTCTATGAAAAAGATGCTGAAGGGAATATCATTCTGGATGAAAACGGAAATCCTGTCCTTGATACGGATAGAATGTCTTCTTATCCCGAGGCGGATCCGCAAATACAGATCAGCCCGAGGTTTGGGTTATCATATACTTTAGGGAACATAGCGGTACTTCATTTCAGCTACGGTCACTTTTTCCAGATGCCGCCGCTCTATGCACTGTATAGCAATCACCGATTTATGGTTCCTCCCAATGATTTTGGAATTATACACGGTAATCCCCAGATCAAGGCTGAAAAGACAGTTCAGTACGAAATGGGTATCTGGATGGAATTAATGCACGGGATGGGATTGGAGCTTTCTGTTTATTATAAAGACATATATGATCTGCAAAGTGCCATTGTTTACACAACCTACAACCAGATTAAATATGGTGTGTACAGCAATAAAGATTATGGTAATGCAAAAGGGTTTGAAATGAAATTTGACTATGTCACCGGTCCTTTTGCCTTCTACCTGAATTATACATTGCAATACACACGCGGTAATGCAGATAATCCGACATCCACTTTTTCCCGGGAAGGACAAAGTCTGGATCCCGTTCCCTACCTTGTCCCCTTGAACTGGGATCAAAGACATACAGCAAATAGTACGATTAACTATTCGCGGAAAAATTACAGCATTACATTGACAGGTTATTTTAATTCCGGCAGACCGTACACGTTTACACCAGTATCGGTCAGTCCTTTGGCGAAACAGACACTTTATCCCAATAATTCCATACGACCCTCATCGTATACTGTTGATTTAAGAGGACATTATGATATTCCGTTGAGCGAAACAAATAAAATTCGATTTTTCTTATCTGTTTATAATCTGTTGGACAGAAAAAATGAAGTGTCTGTTAATTCTACAACGGGAAGGGCTTATACGGCAATTGTCTATCCTATCAACATTCAGACTTTTCGCAGTAATTATAACGATATATATGATTCCGTTCAGAATCCATATATGTATTCACCGCCTCGGGAAGTTAAAATTGGTGTAGGATATTTATTCTAACAGCTATATGCTCAATATTACTATCAAGGAGTATATCATGATAAAATACAAAAGAACAGCTTTCACCCTGTTGGGATTGTTTTTCTGTTTCAGTCTGTCTGCGGTTCATGCCCAGGAACCATACCGGGTCGGTACAACTGCCGGAAATTTTTTAGAGCTCGGTTACGGCAGTGCCGGTATTGCCATGGGTGATGCTTATGTCAGTATGGCAAAAGATATATCGGCCATCTACTGGAATCCGGCCGGTTTAGGCTTTCTGGAAAACCATGAATTCCAGGTTATGTATCAACCCTGGATTGCGGATATCAGCTCTTCCTATATGGGCTTTGGTTATGTTAACCAGACATTGGGCACGTTCGCCCTGGGCTTAATATACACGGCATATGGTGAAGAGGAAGTAACTTCCATGCTGATGCAGGAAGGAACGGGGGAGAAATTTGATGGATCGGATTATTGCATAAGCCTTTCCTATGGGAAGAGACTCGTGCAATGGTTTTCTTTCGGGGCCAGTATAAAAAATATTGCCTCCAGGATATGGCATGAAAATGCAAGCGCTTATGCCATCGATCTGGGAGCCATTGTTTCAACATCCTTTTTATCGCCTACTAACAGCAAAGCGGATGGCCTGGCGATAGGTATGAGCATCTCAAATTATGGTTCAAGATTGCAATATGATGGTATTGATTTGAAACGTCCCATCGATGAAGAACCTGATGAGGCGGGTAATTTTGCCTATGTTCCGGCACGTTTTGAAACACAACACTGGGAATTACCTTTGATTTTCAGAATAGGCGTCTCCGCTAACCCAATCCTGACCTCAAGGCATCGCCTTACAGTCGCCGTTGATGCATTACATCCGAATAATAATAGTGAACATCTAAATCTGGGTGGTGAATATGCGCTGACCATGCCTGGATTCGGTGTCATTTCCCTGCGAAGTGGTTACAAAGGTTTAGAAATGGTTGATACAGAGTATGGAATGACATTTGGTTTTGGATTGCTGTTTAACTATCTGAATAACAGAGCCTTGAAAATTGATTACGCTTATCGCGATATTGGTGTTCTTGGAAATCTGCATGCCTATACACTCAGTTTTACGTTTTAACTTTTATTGGATGGTAGTTGGGTAACTAGGTAAATAGGTAACTGGGTGGATGGTTTGTTACCTCCAAAAAAGTATGATGGTATAGCTATGAAACATATAATATATCTTATTTTCGGTATATGCACACTATTTACAACCGGGCTGTTCGCCCAGGGTCGTTTCTATGAGGGACCGGATGATCCTGCCGGGGATATCGCAGCCGAACGAGCCGGCTGGATGACCGGTAACCGTGTACTGCTATATTTTCAGAACACAACGGAACTTTCTGATTGTTGTGACCTGGGATATGATGTATCCAAATGGCCGAACAATTACAGCGGAAGCAAGATGCACGATGGTATCTGTATTCTTATCGGAGCAAAGGTCTATCTTGAAAACGACACCATTCCGGTTACAGATCCGGACGAAATTGCCTCGCGGACGGACCTGCAGGAACTGTATTATTGTCAGTCAAGTTATCGCGAACATATGGATCTGGATCCCACCGGAACGATCGAGTGGGGTATGTATCCCGTTTTCGGATATTTTAATGAATTGAGCGAAACCCCGGCCATGAGTAACCGTCCCGATTCGTGGCCCACTTTAGGCTGGCCGGCCCGGGGTGATGAAACGAAATGGCCGGGAGAGTGGAACGGCCGCTTTGGCCGCGGTGTGATGAAAGCCGATCAGGAATCCTATTTTGTAGTAAATGACGCGCAGGATCAGGAATACCTGGGAGCGGAAGATATTGTAAAATACTATCCGAGACCGGGTGTGCGCATTGGTGATAAGAATTCAGATGTTACGATTCAGAAAGGGATTCCCTGGGGCGGTATCGGTGTCCGTAATGAGGTCAGAGGTTTCCAGTGGAGTAACCCGTCGGCCACGGATGCCATATTCTGGGAATTTACAGTCGCAAATATTTCTGAATATGATCTGACCGAAATGTATTTCGGAATATATATGGATAATGCGGTCGGCGGTGAAGAATATGATGGAGCCGATGACGTTGCTTTTTATAATAAACGTCTGAATATGTGCTATTCCTGGGATCTCGACGGTATCCCCCAGGGCGGTGGTCGTGAACCCGGTGTCTTAGGTTTGGCCTACCTGGAAAGCCCGGGGTTGCCTTATGATGGAATTGATAATGATCAAGACGGACTGCTGGATGAAAGACGTGATAATGAAGCGCAGCACCTCGTTGGTCCGACAGAAGGTATAGAGGATCTTAATAAATTTCTTACATATTACAATCTGACAACAGGTGATTTAAAAGAACACTGGGATGCGGATGAGGATCAGGACTGGCGTGATGGAACGGATCATAACGGAAACGGCGTATACGATATCGGTGATGATCCCGGCGATGATCTCGGTCTCGATGGTGTCGGACCTTATGATTTAAATTATACAGGTCCGGATGCCGACGGTACAGAATGCAATCATAAACCGGATCTGATGGAAGGCGTAGGCGCCGAACCGAATTTTGGTCTCACCGATATCAGTGAATCGGATATGCTGGGCTTGACCTCCTTCAGATATGTTTTTCAATGGGGACGGGACCACTATGGCATTGGTGGCGACCAGAATGTATTCGAATTACATAACGAGGAAAAATTTGATGAAGCCCAAATGGTCCCACAGAATTTTGTCGAGCAATTCGCCTCGGGAATGTTTCCTCTTCATAAAGGTCTGACGGAGCGTATTTCCATGTCGGAACTGCACGC
>CAYPHA010000104.1:0-12184 GCA_964410215.1 uncultured Calditrichota bacterium
GTCAGCGGTGTTCAACCAATTCCGCTTTTATTTTAATCTTTAATCTTTCATCTTTAATCTTGAGTCCACTCCGATAAGTGCTATTTACGGAGTTGTCATCCCGAACTCGTTTCGGGATCTACTGTTTTTATTGAACTTATAGATGCTGAAATAAATTCAGCATGACACTATCGTGCTTTTCGGAGTGGACTCAATCTTAAAAATTCCAAAGGCGAGCAAAGCGACCCGAGTTTCCCGGCTCCCCGCCAGAGGCGGACAGGTCCGGCCGGGATGACACTACGAGCTATTCTTGTGTTGACTTATCATAAAAATTCCTATAGTTTCATATATCATTTTCTAAAAGGAGACTACTTTGAGTTCTGTAAAAACGGAGATCTCTCAACTTTTAAATAAATTACCTGACGATTGTACGTTTGAAGACGTTCAGTATCATCTCTATGTACTTGAAAAAGTAAAAAAAAGCAAAGATTCAGCAAATACTCATGGCACGATTTCACAAAAGGAAATTGAAAAAAGATTCGATAAATGGCGCATAAAGTAAGATGGTCTTTGGAAGCAGCAAAAGACCTTGAGAGTATTGCCGATTATATAGCTCGTGATTCGGAAAATTATGCGCGTCTGGTCGTCACCAAGGTCCTCGATTCAACCAGGAATTTTGAAACGTTTCCTTATGCCGGTAGAATTGTTCCGGAATTTAGTGATCCAAATATTCGTGAAGTTTTTATATATAATTATAGAGTTATTTACGAGATATTGGATGAAAATGTAGTGATTCTTGCCATTATTCATGGAAGTCGTATTCTACATATCAACGATAGAATTTAAAAATTATGATACTGTAGTGATGATCGCATCGCTTTGTCTTTCCTTGTTCCATGGTTAGAACCTGGAGCTCTGATTACTGCTATCCTTCCCTTGTACCTTCTCTGTCAATGGAGCTCTTTCTTCTTTTTGGGCCTGCCCGCCTGTGGCGCGGGTTTTTTTCATCGTTGAAAAGAACATAATGTTCTTTTGTCCCGCCAGAGGCGGACAGGTCCGGCCGGGATGACAGACAATTTTCTGAGCTCCTATTACTCTCTCTACACTCCTTTCGAAATTAAAATATATATGTTAAAATCATTGTGTTAAAACACATGATTATTTATATTTTTTGAAAAAAATGAGATTGCTATGAGTAACAACGATCTGTTAAGTGAGATAAAAAAACTTAGTGTTTCTGAACGCATTCTGATCGTCGAATCCATCTGGGATAGCATTACATTGTCTGACGAAGATGTTCCTGTTACGGATGAACACATAAAAGAACTTGACAAACGATTACATGACCATAAAATGAATCCTTCTGATACCGTAAAATGGGATGACTTGAAAAAGCGAATTAAAAGCAAATTATGACTTATGAATTAGTTATTCGATCCTGTGCAGAAAAAGATATCTCAGATGCTGTTTACTGGTATGAAGATAAGGTTAAGGGACTGGGTGAACGTTTTCTTCTTAGTATTGATGCTACATTTTCTTCTATTCAAAGAAATCCAAGATTGTATCCAGTTGTTTACAAAAAATTTAGAAGAGCCCTGCTAAAAAGATTTCCCTACAGCCTCTATTATATTGTTGAAAATAATACGATAACGATCATCGCGGTGCTCCATCAGAAACAAAAGCATGACAACTGGAAGTTCAGAATATAAGTTGGTTGATTGGTGGGCCCGAGTTTTCCGGCTCTCCGGCCGGGATGACAAGGGCCACGATTTTTGGTTCTTTTCATCGTTGAAAAGAACCTAACAAATTGCCACGAAAAACGTGATGCTTTGAAAGTAAGAGATTCCCGTTATCTACTATCATGATAGAAGACGCATTAGCCTAAAACATCAATCGATTGATTCATCGTCCATCTTCTGGTATATTGTACAACACATGATGTAATTTTATTAAGGATAGGTCATGAACAAACCAGTAGACATAAAACCACTAGAAAATTATCGCCTTTGGTTAAAATATTCAAATGGAACCGAGGGCATTGTCGATTTAAGTCACTATGTCGGAAAAGGCGTATTTTCGGCCTGGTCAGATTATACTTTTTTTAAGTCCGTTGAAATTGGCCCATCTGGTGAATTAATGTGGGGAGAAGAGATAGACCTTTGTCCGGATGCTTTATATCTCAAAATTACAGGTAAAAAACCCAAAGATGTATTCCCCTCTTTGAAACAGGAGTTTTCAAATGCCTGAAATTTCCAGGTTCTATGGAATTGTCATAAAGATGTTTTTTGATGATCATGAACCACCCCATTTCCATGCTCAATATGGTGAGTATGAAGCACTTATAGCTATAAACAATTTGGGGATTATTTCAGGTGATTTGCCTCCAAAAGCTCTAAGTCTTGTCATTGAATGGGCAAGTATCTATAAAGATAATTTGATAGCAGATTGGGAAAAAGCCAGGAATCTTGAGGCTCTCGAAAAAATACCACCGCTAGAATAGAATTTGTTTTCTAACACTGGCCTTTTTTAATCTTTCATCTTTCATCTTTCATCTTTAATCTTGAGTCCACTCCGAAAAGCACGATAGTGTCATGCTGAATTTATTTCAGCATCTATAAGTTCAATAAAAACAGTAGATCCCGAAACGAGTTCGGGATGACAACTCCGTAAATAGCACTTATCGGAGTGGACTCAATCTTAAATATACCTAAGGCGAGCAAAGCGACCCGAGATTCCCGGCTCTCCGGCCGGGATGACAGAGGAGACATCCACATTCCAACAACAACGATCCCAGGGGATGACCTGATGGAAGCATTTGGCTGTGCTATGGGTGGCCATTTCTGGAAATTGCCGTTAAGAATCTTACCCGGAATTTCGAACAGAAAAATAAAGTGTTTGAGCGAGGGACGAAGAAAGGTGCAAGGCTCAAGGATCAAGGGGCAAGAAAAAGAATGCCGAGATGGGCAGTCACCGCTGTTTTTTTCTTTTTTCCTTTTTCTTTTTTCATAATTAGGGCCACGATTTTTGCCTGTTCCCGATTATGCGGGATTTCGTTAACCGGCAATTTGATAGGATTGACCCAGAAGCTGGAAATCGGAAACATCATGTTTCTCAAGTTTTAATTTAATTTCTTCAAAAAATGTAATGATTTCTTTTGAATACATTCTTTCCCCGCAGTGTAAACATACTTCGGCCTTTACTTTAACCACTGCCGTGTTGTTCCCACCCCTGAGCAATTTTTCGACATCCTTTTCAATAACTTCACTTCCACAAAGTGGGCATTTATTAAATGGTAACATACTATTTTCTCCTTCTTTCCCAATTGATCCATCGCGCTGGATCTGGTCGATACACTGTTATAAGAACTGAAAATTTATTGTCTTTATTATAGCCCCAAACAGTGTAAATTGGTTCCCTTTTATAATTAAAACCGTGTACCAGGCAACTTGGGAACGGTTTGTCTTTTGGATATTGTTCTATAGTTTTCCCATTTAGGACACTCGCTATAATTTCATCAAATGACAATCGATCAGACTGTGCTTCTTCATATGCATGATCAGTTACTCTTATCTTATCATTTCGAATGGCATCAATTAAATCCTCAATTGTCAACGGCTTTTTTCCCTAAGAGATTTATTTAATATCAAGCGTTTTAAATATATTTAAAAATAAGAAAATACATAAGAATTTGCTAATTAAGAATACATTTACTACAAATGCTGGCCTATTTGAGTATAAGCCACGTCCCGGTCAAGTCCTTCTAAGTTTAGCAAAGCTAAACATAAGAAGCACTAAACCGGGACAAGACCGTTAATGAAAATCTTGAAATTCAGCGGCTCGTTCCGCTTCCCGCACAAAATTGTGCGGGATTAAACGCGCCCCGGCAAGCCGAACCTCCCAGCCTTTTTGCTTCTTTTTGGGCAAGCAAAAAGAAGTTAAAGAAAGACGAGATCCCGGCTCTCCGGCCGTGATGACAATAGGACGTTCACGTCCCTACATACAAAGATTCCAATTACCTTCAATCTATTACCATATCAGCCGGCAAACCAACACTATTGCATTGATCCTAGGTATTGCATATAATACCAATGTGAAAAGATTTAAAATTGTGATTGATACCAATGTCATCATTTCTGCTTTAAGATCCAGAAATGGCGCATCGTTTAAATTATTATCTTTACTCGGTAAAAAACGATTTGATATGGTAATATCCGTTCCCCTGATCCTGGAATATGAATCACAATTATTCAATCATTTAGGTGCTCTGGTAATTAATGAAAAAGATGTACAATATTTTCTGGACTATATTTGTTCGATCGCACTTAAGCAGGATATTTTTTACCTGTGGCGTCCTTTCCTTAAAGATCCAAAGGATGATTTCATACTGGAATTGGCGTTTAATTCGGAAAGTGATTTTATAATCACATATAATAAAAAGGATTTTCTTCCCAGTGAGCAGCTGGGAGTGACAGTATTGTCACCAAAAGAGTTTTTGCTAAAAATGAAGGAAATACGATGAGTACATTAAGTATACGTCTACCTGAATCACTTCATAAGCGGGTTAAAGAACTCGCTATGAAAGAACGGTTATCTATTAATCAATTTATTGCCACAGCCTTGGCAGAAAAAATATCCGCACTTGATACGGAAGTCTATTTGCAGGAACGTGCAAAGAGAGGTAGGCGAGATAAGTTTCTATCCGTACTGTCCAAGGTCCCGGATGTAGAAGCAGATGAAAGGGATCGCCTCTAGTCTCTATTTTTAAATAGTCTTCGGCTGGGATGACAAAAAAAGGTGCAAGGATCAAGGTTCAAGGTGCAAGTAAGAAAATGCCAGAGGTGGGCAACCATCCCTGGCTTTTTTATTTTTCCCCTTTTCTTTTTTCTATCGTCATCTTATCCCAGTCAGGGACAGAACGCTCCATTACTTTCGACATAACCGTATCAAAATCTGCATAGATTTTTTCTTTTGTTTGTGTCTTCCAGTATTGTGATAAATGCTGTCTGGCTTCCAGGTCGCCGACTTCCTTGGTAAACATATACATGGCCAGTTGATTGATGGAAACACCCTGCTCTTCGGCAAGATTAGCGATCCGCTGTTTTAATTCAGCTGGAATTCTTATGGTTAATATACTCGCTTTAGCCATGTCGTTTTCTCCATTTTTGAACAAAATCACCAGGTGTGATAATATTTAACTGATCAAATTTCAATTCGGCTTTTTTAAAATCCCTGATGTTGTTTGTAACCAGATAATCGCTCTGACTTGTAATTGCCAGTTCAACAAGCATATTATCCTTTTCATCTTGCAAGTTTGGCCTGAAAAGGAAAAAGATATGATACGTTTTACCAACGTAGGCTACGAATCGTAAGAACTTTTCCACATCTTCAGTGTGCAGGCCAAAATCATTCAAGGAATGTGCTCTGGTTAAAACATCATAATATTCCTGAAAAACAGGTATGGAAAGCGCGATGTGAAACGTACCTTCTCTGACCTGTTTTAAGATCCAATGCGAAGCACCGGTGTTGCTCATTAAAACCTGATAAAGCACATTTGTATCGAGCGTTAAAAGCATATCAAAAGATAGTATATGTGCTATCATAATGCAAGCAAAAAGAAGTTAAAGAAAGAATAGATCCCGGCTCTCCGGCCGGGATGACAACTCCGTAATTAGCACTTATCGGAGTGGACTCCATCTTGTTTTTTGATCACTCAAAATGTAAATTTTCAAAAATATAAATTAATTATTATTATTGTGTGAAAAAATCCGAAGATATACCTGTATATGAAAATCAAAAAAAATAATAAAGGTCAGAACCATGCTTAGAAACATCGTACTTATTCTAATGCTGAGTAACCTGTTGCTTGCCCAGGGCTATTTACGGAATGACGACGTGACCACGCATACGTCAGGCATCACGATTAATGAAGTGTCCGCGCGTTCAAACCCGGTCGATTTTAACGCGGATGGCACCGTGGGTGGCAGTGATGAGGATGAATTTATCGAGATCGTCAATTCCTCAGGAAGTAGCATCGATATGACCGGCTGGACGCTGGGAGACAACAGTGCCAGTGTCTTTACCTTCCCGGAAACGGTTCTGGATCCGGGTAAGGCCGTCATTATCTTTACCCGCGGCGCCGATGTGTCCAACTTCAATCCGGGACCGGGCAATTTCGTTTATGCAACGGCTTCGACCTTTGCCCTGGCCGTGTTCTCCGCTGAGGCCGTCGGCATCCGTAATCTGAATGACCTTTACATTGCCGTTAACTGGGAGGAAGGCAGCCTGAGTGCCGAATTTCTTACAGGTACACCAACCCTGGTCGGTACCAATGTCGCCCTGGATGCCTGGAATGCCGGGCAGTCACAGTCCCGCTCTCCCGACTATACCGGAAGCTGGGGACAGCATCCCACTATCACGGGAACCGTAAACTGGTCGCAGGACAGCCCGACGGTGACGCTGACCGATCCCGAGGGATCCCCGGGACGCAAGGTGGGTGAAGATTCACCGCTGCCGGTGGAACTGGCTTCCTTCCGGGCCATCGCCGGAAACGCCACGGTGATTCTGCGCTGGGAAACCCATTCTGAAACGGATAATGCCGGCTTTATCCTTATGCGCAGTGACGGCCATGATGCCGATTACCGTGAAATCAGCTCCTACGCTTATGACCAGACGTTGAAAGGAGCAGGCTCCACGTCACAGAACTCCCGCTATACCTACGTGGATAAACACCTGACCAATGGCATGACCTACTGGTATAAACTGATCGACGTGGATGTAAACGGCGTCAGAACCGAACACCCGTCCGTCTCGGCGATCCCCGTTCCGGATTACCTGGACGCCGATATTTCGGCCTTCCCCGCATTGTTCAGTCTGAAGCAGAATTACCCCAATCCGTTCAATCCCAGCACCAGAATACGGTTTGATGTGCCGGAACTGAAGGACGACGTCATCACTATTACCCTGAACATCTATAATCATCTGGGTCAGAAGGTCCGGACGTTATACAGCGGACCGGTTTCGGCCGGAGAATATGAACTGGAGTGGAACGGTCTGGATGATGCGAATCGTAAACTGGCTTCCGGTGTCTACTTTTACCAGTTGTATTCCAGTGAATTTGCGGCTTCGCGGAGAATGTTGCTGATGAAATAAGGAAATAGTCCTTTCAAATCTTAATGGCATTCGTTCTGTAATCTTTGTATTTTTATTACATACATCACAAACTGTTGTTTGATCTGACGTTATTTTATCGTGTACACTCCTGTCAGGGTGAACATCATCCATGGGAAGATGTGTCTTGTTAACCTGACAGGACAGTCCATATATTTCATGACAGACCATCACTAAAAAATTATATACACCATTACTGTCAAATTATTCCAGGGAAAGGAAAACGGGTCCGGATGGTTAAAAACATCTGTTTGATTATCGAAGGCACGTATCCATGGTATGTTGGCGGGGTGAGTGAATGGGTATTCCAGTACATCCTTGCCTTTAAGGATGTTAACTTCTCGATCATTCAGGTGTCTACCGATGAGTTCAGGCGCGCTTCCCTCCGGTATGCCGTTTATCCCATGCTGCCGAATATTGTTGAATTTAAACGAATACCGGTACCGCCGCATGATGATTACCGTATTTCAACCATCAAGAAATACCTTGTTGATAAAGGGAAGTTAAAAATTCACAGTTATGAAACGAGCGCCGTCATCCATGTAACGAACACGGGATTTGCCGGACTGATCGGTTTGTTACTGGCTGAAGAATTACATAAACCGCTGGTCCTGACCGAACATGCGCTCTATTGGAAAGAAGTGGAGATGGGCACACCGGCGCTGGAATGCGGTTATAAACTGCCTTCGGAAAAAAAATTCAAACAAAAATACAGCCACTTGTTCAAAAACATTGCCGGCGATATATATGCAAGAGCAGAACATGTGATCAGTGTATCACGATGTAACATGCCCGAACAGGAGGCGCTCGGCGCCGTCCGTTCGCATTATATCCCTAACGGTGTATCAGGTGACTGGTTTACAAAGCCATCCCGGGGAATGACGCCTGACGGACAGCTCACCATAGGCTGGATCGGACGCTGTGCCGAAATGAAAGATCCCCTGCGGTTTTTGTCCTTTGCAGAAGACGTTAATCTCTATTCCGGAAACCAGGTCAATTTTATCATGCTGTTGAGCCGGGCCGGGGAGAATGAGCTCGAGAAAGAGGTCATGCAAACCGCCGCAGGCATCGATAATGTGAAACTGATGTGGAATGCCCGCACGATGGACTATATCGATGCGTTCGATGCCGTCTGTATCACCAGCAAAAACGAATCACAACCGTTGATTCTTTTCGAAGCCCTGTCCAGAAATGTGTTGCCGGTCGGCTGGCAGGTGGGAGATGCAACCGAAGAGTTCGGCCTGTTTATCGCTCCGGGATCCTCCAACCGGGAATTTATCCGGGAACTGGATGCCTTGTGGGGAGACAGGGAAGAATGGCATGGTTTACTGAAACGACTTAGCCATCATGTCCGGAACCATCATACCTGGAAGGTGATATTTGACCAGTACAGAAACCTGTTAAGCGCGACCTGACCGCATGTGACGTGATCTTCTTACCGTGAGGATGACAACATAACAGATTAATAAATTTTGACTTTGAAATCACATATCCAGACAAAACCAACAATACTGTTACTGACAGAAGGAACCTATCCTTTTTATCCCGGTGGCGTATCCACCTGGGCTGATATGCTGTGCCGCGAACTTGAAAATGAAATAAACTTTACCATCGTGGCCATTACGGGGAGTCCCCATGTCAATCAGATCTACAAAGTCGGGAATAATGTACAACAACTCATTCACGTCCCGCTGTGGGGCGCACTGGAACCATCGCGATACTATGCACCCGACGCACCTTTTTCGGCAGAATTCCGAAAAAAAAACCGCGTTAACGAGGCATCGATAAAAAAATATTTCCTCCCCTTGTTCGATGATTTCATGGAAATGCTGTTTGATCCCTTTAATGACGTCAGGCTGCACGGACAGATAATTTACGGTCTCTGGAAATATTTCAGGTGTTACAGCTATAAAGAGACCTTGAGCTCCCTGCTGGTCTGGGAATTGTTTAAAACGAAATTACTTGCCCTTTATGCACCGTACCTCCAGTTTAGTGCAAAGGAATATGCCCGGTCGTTCCGTTCACGTGATCTGAAGACGGACAGGGCAACGATTTATGGCTTGAAGGATATCAGGCTCGATATACCCATGCAGAAACCGTCTGTTTTCAATCTCATTTTCAATCTGCGCTGGCTTTACCATTTTCTGCTGCCGCTGTCGATTCCCATACCAAAGAACGATGTAACCCACACCACCCTGGCCGGTATTGTCGGGTTGTCTTCCATCGTTGCCAGGTATGAATACGGCAATCCGATGCTGGTAACGGACCACGGGGTGTTTATCCGTGAACGTCTCATCAATATCAGTTTATCCCGGTTCTCCTATTTTTCCAAAAAACTGCTGGTGGACCTGGCCACCTTCATTACGCGGAGCACCTATTATCTCGCCGACCAGATCTCACCGGTGACACATTTTAACAAGAAATGGGAAATCTATTTTGAAGCGAACAATGATAAAATTGAGGTCATTCCGAATGGCATCGATACAAAGCGTTTCGCACCGGTAAATAAAGATCCGCAGAAGAAGCGCCGGCCGACGGTTGTAGCAGCCGCCAGGGTGTATCCGTTGAAAGATATTAAAACCATGATCCGGTCCTGTGCGGTGGCAAAAGAGGTTATCCCGGATATCCGCTATATTGTCTACGGCAGTCTGAATGCAGACCGGCATTATGTGAGTGAGTGCCTCCGGCTGATATCGGAATTAAAATTAACGGATAATTTTAAATTTGCCGGTGTGAATACGAATCCGCCGGAAATCTTCAATGAGGGCGATGTATCCATATTGACCTCGATATCCGAGGGATTCCCCTATACCGTGATAGAATCCATGAGTTGTGAGTGCCCTGTGGTCGCGACGGATGTCGGCGGTGTGAGTGAGGCGCTCGAGGATTCCGGTCTGGTCTGTAAACCGCGGGATTATAAGGCCCTGGGCATGGCCGTTGTAAGGCTGCTACTGGACGACGAGCTGCGATTGAAAATGGGAAAGAAGGGGCGCCAGCGCGTTCTTAAAAATTATACAAAGGAAAAAGCGGTAAAGCGATACCTGGAGTCCTATATCAGGCTCAGTCAAAGCGAACGCAGGCCCCTGAAGCATGAGGTAACGATCCGCTCGGTGAAGGATATGATAAACCATTCAAGGATCTATGAAGAAGACGGATGTGTATGAAGACAGAAGTCATGAACTTCTGAAAATGGTTAAAAGTAAGATAAGCCTGCCGGTGAATTGCTGGGCTGTATACGCCACCCTGGAGAGCATGGGATTGCGGGATGTGGATGCACAGGAAGAGTTTGGCCACCAGTCATTGAGCAAACTGGCGAACGTTATACACACCCAACTTTCGGACAGCAAACCGGCTGTCGAAGAATTATCCAGCCAGTATTTTTCCGGACAGTCCCTGACCGGGCAGAGCTTACGATTTATTAAGTACTACGCGCTGGGATTGTTTATCGCCTTCGCACTGGTCGTCAATGTCGCCACCATTATACTGTATGATTATGGGCTCTGGGCATGGATCAATTTCAATACCCTTCAGGCCACGGTGGTCGCAAACGGCACCATCCTCAGTTTTATCGTAACCGGCGGATTTTTACAGGTCATCGGCCACCAGTTGAGTTATTATAAAGAAAATGACCTGATACAGGGTTATCGGATCGTCACGACAATCCTGATGGCCGGATCGGTTACCATCGGCCTTGTGGCGATACTCAGTTTTGCCTTAAACAGCATCATCCCGTTTTATACGGTCGGGATGATATCCGTTTCACTGGTTTATATGATTCTGCTGAGCTTTTTATTGCTCACCTCCGGTATTCTGAATGCACTGGAACAACGGGTGCCGATCGGGGCTTCCTTTGTCATCGGTATTCTGTGTGTATTCCTGGGAATGGATGTGCTGGACATGGGAATCTATCTGTCCCACTGGCTGGGACTCTTGATGGCTACCCTGATCAATACGATTTACAGCTATATCTACTTTAAGATTCGTTTATCCCGGCTCGAATACAATATGTTCCTGTCCAAAAAGGTGGATATGGAGGTTATTTTTTACGGCTCATACCGGTATTTTATTTACGGCTTTCTCCTGTCGATGTTTCTGTTTACGGATCGTATTCTGGCCTGGTCCGCCGGATCTCCGCTGCCTCCGAAGGTGATCTGGTTTAACACCGTCTTCGAGCTGGGCATGGACTGGGCCCTTCTGCCTTTTATGCTGACCCTGGCCACCCTGGAATTCATTATTCAGACCTTTTCGCTGTACTTAATTCCGGCCCAGGAATATACTTCACTGAATTACCTGGACCGTTTTAAGACGTACTTCCTGAAATTCTATCACCGGAAACTGATACTGCTGATTGTTATCGGTATCATTTCCATTATTTCCTGCTATTACTTTTTAATGCTGTTGAAACCATACGCGTCATCGGTTCCAAAATTAGAGGTGTTTTTTATCAATCCGGTCATAACGAAAATTTACTGGATGGCCGCCATCGGATATTTGTTTCTGGCTATCGGTCTGTATAATGCCATGTTTTTCTTCAGCCTGCACCGCCCGGTCTTTCCCATGAATGCCATTGTCTGGGCGGTTCTGGTCAATATGACGTGCGGCCTGGTTTTCAGCCGGGTGCTTTCGTTCGAATACAGCGTTATTGGTTTGCTGGCCGGTTCCATCGTGTTTGCCGTATTAACAACGATCGAAGGCCGGAAATTTTTTGATAATATCGATTATTATTACTATTCAGCGTTATGAAAAAGGTGCAAGGTACAAGGATCAAGGTGCAAGGAAACAGGAAGCAGGGACTGAACTCCCCCTTGGCAAAGGGGGTTGGGGGGATGTCATAAAGAAAAAAGATAAAAGATAAAAGAAAAAAGATTCCGGGCGATGAACTGAATTCCCCCCTATCAGGGGGGGTAGGGGGGTGTAAAGAAGATGCAAAGTACAAGGATCAAAGAAAAAAGCAGCAGGTCGCAGAGGATTTTAAAAATCATCCTCATCATCGGCCTTATACCGTTGATGACCTATTGCCGTTCGGCAAAAAATGAGA
>CAYPHA010000105.1:0-11994 GCA_964410215.1 uncultured Calditrichota bacterium
GTGGGCATCCAAAGATGCCCGGGTGTTGCGGCTGGAATCAAACAACGGGGCCGGACCGCATGCCCTTCTGGCGAACGTCGTTAATAATTTTCCGGAAGACTGGAACCGCCGGGAGGAAAATAAAGGCAGTATTGATTACACTTTCAGTTTCAGAGTCATGCCGGCATCTGCGGGACAGACGGATGCCGCTCGATTCGGATGGGAAGTGTGTACTCCCTGTCCTGTCCGGCATACCTGGTATCGAAAAGAACCGGCCATGGAATCATTCTGGCAGACGGATAATCCTTCGATTGTCCTTTTAACCATGGAGGTATTGCCTGAAAACGAAGGGATCTGTATCTATTTGCTCAATATGGACAACAGAAAGGCACAGAAAGCGGAGATAAGCACGCCGTTTTTTCTGGACAGGGAAATCCATTCCGTCAATCTGGCCGGAAGAGTCACGGAAAAGGTTGTGAAAAATAAACAAAAACTGATTTTGCATTTTGATCCCGGTGAAATTAAGAGTATTTTCTGTAAGAATCCGTAAAAAGTCTTCCGATCCTAACCAGTTTCATGGAGAATGTGCAATGAATATACACAGGATGACACAAAATGTTTTCGCAATGTTTTTCGCTTTTATCCTTTTATTGTTCGGCTGTTTTACGATTCTGGATGTACAGCAACCGGCCGCGGTAAAACCGGGTGATCAGATCACCGTGCAATTACTGGTGCGGACCGAGGCCGATCCGGACTGGGGGCTGATCAATGACGGACAGTATGGTATTCTCGGCATAATGATGCCGGATGACTGGACCGTTACTTCCGTAAGGTATGAACCGGTCAAGACGGGCACCGATACCAGTGATGTGGAGGGCCGTGTAATGGAATATCTCGATCCGGCCGACCCCGATAATGCACCGGGGGGCAAGGTGGACTACTGGACCGATTCGCTGGAATATCATTATCCGCCCCCGGATGACATGTGGTGGGAGGTCTATCAGGCGGTCGAAGAGGACTCCACGCAGATCGATACGGGATTCGTGAACGTATTCATTGAATTCACGGTCGGGCAGAGGGAAGGGACCTACGATATGGCCTATTTCACTTCCATGGCTACCCTGGACTGGGATTTCGAATGGCAGTATTCCTATTCGCCGGGTCACACGGTTACGGTCAGTGCCACGGCGATTGAACCGTCCAAAAACACCATACCCGGAGCATTTTCACTTTATCAGAATTATCCTAATCCGTTTAATCCGGAAACACGGATCCGCTATGAGCTGGAAAAACGTTCCCAGATACAGCTGACGCTTCATGATATCAGCGGAAAAACCATTCGGGTGCTCTACGAAGGCGCGCAGTCGGCCGGGCAGCATCATTATCTGCTAAATGGCAGAGACCTGTCCAGCGGCGTGTATTTCTACCGGCTTACGGATGGTGTGCATACGCTGACAAGGAAGCTGGTGATGGTGCAGTAGGGAGAAATTAAGAAGTAGGAAGTAAGAATTAAGAAGTAAAAATTAAAAATGGGGAGGGTGTTATGTTAAGACATTTTCAAAAAACCACGGGCTGGTTATTGATTGCCGGTATGGTTGTTATGTATGTGGCATGTTTTTCTATTATTAGTGTGGATCAACCTGTCACTGCGGAGACTAATACAACAATCGATGTGACACTACAAGTAGGTACTGATCCAAATCCAATTTATGATGATGGTTACCATTATGGTATAGTAGGATTTCTTATACCTTTGGATTGGAGTGTCAATGAAGTGCGCATTTCCGGTTCAGATCTAGAACCAAGTGATACAACTTTTAGCTTTCTTCATCCAGACAGTTCAGACAATGAACCTGATGGAAATGTCAATTTTTGGGAACCCGAGCTTAATAACCGATTTCCGCCTCCAATGGGTATGCATTGGGTGGTTTATCAATCTGATGACTCGATTCGAACTATAGAACAGACTACTACCAGTGAATTGTCAGTGCAGTTCGTTACTGGTTCGTCTGAAGGGAATTTTAATATAGGATACTTTGTAACAAACGCAGCACTTGATTTTGATGAAGAAGAATACTATGACGTTAGTCTGGAAAACTCGATTACTGTGAGTGGTGCATCAGCTATTGATCATAAGCAGCCAGTACCAGATCAGTATCGGTTATCTCAAAACTATCCCAATCCCTTTAATCCGGTAACCCGTATTCGGTATGCGCTGCCGAAGGCTTCGGATGTGATTTTGACATTGCACGACATGCAGGGCAAGCAGCTCCGGATGCTTCATCAGGGGTATATGCCGGCGGGCGTTCATCAGCTGGAAGTCAATGCCGCAGATCTGGCTTCCGGCGTGTATCTCTATAAAATGACAGCCGGGAATTTTATTTCGGCACGGAAGCTGATGGTGGTTAAGTAAGAAGTAGAAAATAGGAAGTAGGAGTTGTTATGCACAAGAAAACCCTGGTTAGCTGGTCAATCGCTTTTATCCTTTTCCTGGCACTGGCCGGCTGTTTCACCTTCGAACGCATTCTGCAGCCGGAGTCAGTCATGACGGGTGATTCCTTTACCACGCAGGCCACGGTCAAGGTGTTTGGTGATCCTTTCTGGCAACTGGATAAAAGCCCCCACTATGCCATCATCGGCGTGCTGATCCCGGATGATTTTACCGTCGATTCTGTTTATTATTTCCCGGGCGATCCGGGTGATATCGGTCCGAATACCTGTGCCTTTCTTCATCCGGATAGTTCCGACGGGGAACCCGATGGCCAACAGAATTACTGGACCGATTCGCTGAGCTACCATTATCCGCCGGCAGAAGGCATGCACTGGGAGGTCTATCAGTCGCTGACCAAAGATTCGACATCGATCGATACGAGTTTTGTCGAACTGTTTATTGAAATGACGGCAGGCATCGATACCGGTTCCTACCATATCGGTTATTTTGTCAGCAATGCCGCCCTGGATTTCAGCGATCCCAACTGGTCGGAAGCCAGCCTCGACAATCCCGTTCAGGTGGTCGCCAACCAGCCTCCGCTGCTTATGATCGAGTATGTTTTGCATATGTATGAAGATGGGGACCTTTATTTTCCTATCAGTGAATTGTACCCCTACGTGGAAGATGAGGATCCCGACTCATTGCTGGTTATTGATGTGAAGAGCACGGATTATATTCAGGTTACCCATTTGGGAGACACCCTTTTGTTCCGCGGAGCGGAAAACTGGTTTGGTTATGATACGCTGGATGTCATCGTAAGCGATACAAAGGGACTCCGTGATACGTCAGCCCTGGTGGTTGAGGTGGAGCCCATCAATGACCTCCCCGTATTCGATCTGCCCGATATGATATCCTTTAAGAATGACAGCTCCGCCACACTGGATATGTGGGATATAGTGGAAGACGTGGAAACGCCGGATGCAGAGCTGCAGTTTATTTTTGATTCCGACACGAGCGCCCTTCTCTGGGATTTTAGCGAGGAGACGGGAATTGTAACGCTTACGGCACCGGGATATTCGGGGACATGCTGGCTCTATATAACGGCACAGGAGCCCTTTCGGGACGGTGCGGAAGATTCGGTCCGGATTACAGTCGAAGACGCCACCGGGATCCGGATGCAATCTGACCAATTGATCCCGGATTCGTATGTTGTATTTCAAAATTATCCCAATCCGTTTAACCCGGTTACAAAAATACAATTCGGGCTAGCAGACGCAGGAACCGTGACCCTTGAAATATTTAACACCATCGGGCAACGCGTTCGTAAGCAAAATCTGGGATACAAGCAGGCAGGTTTTCACAAGGTTCAGATTGCTGGCGATGGTCTGGTCAGCGGGGTGTATTACTATAAAATTCAGGTCAACGATTTTGTGAGTGTGCGGAAGATGCTCATTATCAGGTAGATCACGGATGGCACAGAGATCGCGGATGACACGGATATTGATCACGGATTGAACGGATTAAACGGATTACACGGATGGATAATGTAAGAAAGTGAAATTATTTGTAGTTCAGTGTACTTCGTGTCTCCTTCGCGTGCTTCGTGTAATAAAGGAATACTATGAAAATACTATCAGTCAAAGCAGCCCGTGATCTGGGCCCCCAATTTGTCAACAATACACACAACATGGTCGGACAGGACGGTGCCTATTCCATTCCGCTGAAGGAAGGAACGTTATGGTTCTTCGGGGATACCCTGATCGGTAAACGTATTCCGGGAAAGAGCCTCTGGTACCTGGGTGATGTTCCCGTCGGTGCAGCCGATATGAGCGGTAAAGGATCCATCAGCAAGATGATCAACAATACCGGACTCATTCTGCACGATACAACCGGCCGGGATGGACTGCGCCAATTTGAGTATATCCTCGATGAAAAGGGAGAACTGAAAAACCTCATTCCACTTCTGGCGGACGAAGATCATGATGAAATCCGCATCTGGTGCCTGCATGGTGTGGAACTGGGAGAAAAACTCTACCTTTATTTCATTAAAGTACGCATGCTGGAAAAATCGGAATATATCCTGCCTGTGGAATTCGAAATTATCGGGTCCGGTCTGGCTGTAGGTGATAGCAGGACCTGGGATTTCAGGCGAATCTTTCATAAGCACAGTGATATCTGGTGGCAGGTCGATCAGCCTCATTTCGCATCAACCGTTTTGCCTGCAGATGGCTGGATCTATTGTTATGGGGTGGTTCAGGATGAAGATGATATTCAGCAATGTCACCTGGCCAGGGTAAAACCGGAAAAAATCGAGGATTACACCGCCTACGAATACTACACGGGCCCGCCACTGGTATGGTCTTCCGATGTCGATGCCGCCATTCCTGTTTTTGATGGGATGCCTAATGAACTGTCCGTTACCTGGAATGCCCATCTCGGTTGTTTCCTGGCCGTGCATTCCCTGGCCCTTACCGGGGATCTTGTCGGACGGACATCCCCGACACCCTGGGGACCCTGGAGCGATCCGGTGACCCTCTGGACCGTGGAGGCAAAGCGGGAAATAGAGGTTCCCTATCCGGTTCTGATTTACGCCGGAAAAGAGCATCCGGAACTGTCAGAAAAAAATGGTAAGATTATTTATCTGACTTATATCGAGTTTGAAGAATATTACCCCCACCTTGTCGAAATTGAACTAACCTGAGAAACGCCAACTGAACCGTAAGGAGCCTGATCTGCATGATACCTGATGTCGAATTTCTGAAAAGTTCGCCCATGACGCATAAATACGGTGACCTGTTTAGTCCGCCTGCAGCCGTCAATACGCTGGGTGGTGTACAGGCGGCCCTGGATCTCACCGGTATTTTCAACCTGAACTTTCCTCCTTTTGCCATGTCCGAAAACCATACGGCGGACCTTTTCCTGAACCACCGCTATTTCAAGGCGACCGGGCAGCCCGTAACCTTTACCTGGTATCCGGACCGCGTCATCCGGGAAGCTTCCTGGCAGGAATTATACCTGAGGTCGACCACCGCGCTGGTGACCGGTGAAAGGGCTCTGATTCTCGCACTAGAAATTGAAAACCGGAGTGGGCATGAACGGGAGATTCACGTACGCTTTGGTTTGCAGGGTGCCATTACACATGCTGTGAAAAACTGGAGTGAACCTTCACCGCCTTTTGAAAAAGATAACCGGGTTGAGATCATTAAGGACCGCAAAGCGATCATGTATGAAGCCCGGCATTCCAGAGCCGTGCAGGTTCAGGGTGGCGTCCCTGTGGCCGATGCGATTGTTTCGGAAGGGTTGGAATATAACCTGAAACTGGCACCCGGACAAAAGCGGACGGTTCATGTCATCATCGCAATTGCAGCCGGTAAATCCGAAGCCCTCGCGTTGTACGACCGTATTGCTGCGGCGCCGGCTGCAGAACTGGAAAAGACAAAAACATACTGGAATGATGAACTGAAAGCGGTCTTCACACCCGGTAATGACCGGTTTTCCGGTTCTCTTCCCGAGCTTCATACAAAAGAAGAGGACATTCTCAAACTCTATACACTCGGTGCACTGGGCGTCGTTTACTTCAAACGGGATATTCCTGAATCGGTTTATGGCAGAGCGTATGAGACATTACTGCCGAGATACTGGCAAACCGTGACCTTTATCTGGGACTACGCCCTCAGTTCGTTTGTTCATGCGCTCCTCGATCCGAAAGTAATGAAGAAATATATCGAAACATGGATGCATCTGGATATTCATAAACATTTCGGTACCGAATACCTGACCGGCGGACCGGTCGGATACTGGTATTCGGCCAATGATTTCAACATGATGACGCTGATCAATGATTACGTGCGCTGGACCGGTGATTTGGAGTGGCTGGAGAAAGATGTCAGGGATGTACATACCGGAGCCTCAAAACGTGTGATCGACTATATTGAACAGTATGCAACGGGCTGGCACACGTTCAAGTCATCCAGCGGTCTGGCGGATTATGGTGAAATCGACAATCTTCTGGAATGTGTTTCGACATATATCCATGAAGTCGCCAGCCTCAATGCGGCCAATGTATTTAACATGCGCACAGCGGCCGATATATTGGATCGTGCCGGTTATACCGGTAAAGGAAAGATGCTCAGAGGTCAGTCCGGTGAACTGCTCAGGGAGGTAAAAAAATTATATGCGGAAGGCAGGGGGTACTGGTATACACGTTTTCCTGATGGCAGCATGGTCGATGTGCGTCATTGCTATGATTTCTTTACCATTCTGAATACAATAGGTGATGATCTTTCCGAAAAACAGAAGCATGAGATGATCGCCTTTTTTCAGAAGGAATTTCAGACTGAAACGTGGATGCGGGCACTCGCGCCCAGTGACAACAATGCCATGTTCAGTGTGCGTCCGGACCACCAGTGGAATGGTGCCTATCCGGCCTGGCCTGCCCATTCTCTGAAGGCCCTGTTTAAGGCTGGTCAGACGGATCTGGCTTATACGTGGATGAAAGGGCTGGCAAAGAGCTTTAACCAGGGCCCCCTCGGACAGGGGCATTTTGTGGAGGATGTCTATGATCCGGAGGCCGGCGGTGCCTTGAAAGCGCCGTCGGAAATGCCTTATATCACAGACTGGGCCTGCAGTGGCGGGGGCAGCTGGGTCAGCGTGATTCTTGAATCATTATTTGGAATTCGGGTTCAGCCGGGTGGTGATATCTCAGCACACCCCCAGTTCGGCCCGTTCGATCCAAAAGCCGAACTCACGAATCTGATGTTTCAGGATAACCTGTATAAGGTGACAAAGCAGGGGATAACGAAAGGTTGATCGGATTATTTACAGGGGCGTTATCGTATGGGAGTAACTAAACACAGAGGAATTATATTAAGCTTTTTTCTTTCGGTCTTACTTTTCACAGGAGGTTTACTCTTGATGATAGGTTGCCAGAAATCTTCACAGACTATTTCGGAGTACAATTCGGGTTTTTTGTCCCTGGAAAAGCAATTAAAAGGCATTAAGGATATGACGCTCAGGCAGGAAATGGTTGATTCTTTTATGACAGCTCTTAAGGATAGTAAAGACTATCCTGTCTTCGAGTCGGACACAACGGTCGTTATCCTCTTTGAATCGGCAAATGACAGTGTTTTTTTAACAGGGGACATGACGCACTGGTCCGGTCCCGTTCCGATGCAGCACATTTCCGGAACGAACTTGTTCTTTTACAGGGATACGTTCCCTCATGATGCCCGGCTGGAATACTGGATGATACCGTCCAAAACCGCATTCGGCATGCCGGATCCGTTGAATCCATACCAGGTCGGTAGTGGCTTTGGACCCATGTCTGAGATTGCCATGCCGGGTTATCAGCGCCATCCCGTATTCGAGCCCTTTCAATATGGAAAGACGGGCACTACTGAAGGGTGCCGGGAACATGAGATCACTTCGGAAATCCTCCGGTATCCGCACCAGGTTTTGGTCTGTCTGCCACCGGCGTACGATAATGATACCGATCGACACTATCCCGTCGTATATTTTCAGGATGGGATAGACTATATAGAATTTGCAGTTACACCTCACGTTCTTAGCTATATGATAAGCGCAAAACAGATTGGACCGGTCATCGCTGTCTTCGTTACCCCGCCCAACCGCTTCAAGCCGGAAATGCCGAACCGCATGACGGAATATGGATTGAATGATGATTATGTGGCGTTCTTCTGCGATGAACTGGTTCCCTATATCGATGACCATTACAGAACCATTACGGAACCGGCTTCCAGACTGGTTATCGGAGATTCCTTTGGCGGGCTGATTTCAGCCTATATTCCTTTTAAAAGACCTGACATTTTTGCACAGGGGTACAGTCAATCCGGTTACCAGTCATATCAGAATGATTGTCTTATTGCTCTCTATGAAGGCAGCGATAAAAAACCTGTCCGTTTGTATGTCGAGGTGGGAACCTTTGAACGCGATGTCGGCGCGGGTTTCCTTCCGGACGGGGAGCGTGATTTTCTGATGGCAAACCGCAGGTTCCGGGATGTTCTCCGGGAAAAAGGCTATGAATTCGTCTACCGGGAATATAACGAAGGTCATACCTGGGGAAACTGGCGGCGGCATCTGATGGATGGATTGACGTGGTTTTTTCCAGGGAAAGGAGTCAGTGAAAATAAAAAATAAAAAGTACAAAATACAAAATACAAAATACAAAATGCAGAATAAAAGGTGATTGATAGCTGATTGGTTCAACTTAGGTGCAGACATTGAAAATGAAATAGGATAATAAATGCGATTAATAATTATAATGCTTATGGCTGGCATTTCCATTGCGATTGTGAGTTGTAAATTCGATTTTATACATCAGCCGGCAACGGCAAATCCCGGAGAGATTATTTCAATCGAGATCTCCGTATCCGATAATCTCGTTCCGGAACCGAACGCCCATAAAGGCTTATTATGCATCCTCATTCCTGAGGACTGGACATTTATTTCCGCTTCGTATGATGGAACCATTGGCAGTGGCACTTTGTCCCTCTCAGATTCCTGGGCCGATTCGGCGGAAGCCTGCTATCCGGCATCAGAATTTGAAGAAGGGATGCGCTGGATTGCCCTGATTTCTGACCAGGGCTATGCCTATGAAGATCCCATACAGATTGACGTTGATGTCACTTTACAGGTCGGCGAAACGGAGGGTTGTTTCAACCTTGCTTATCTCGTAACAAAGGCAACACCCGATCTGCTTTGCACAAGCTACACACCACTCTCTTATCCACATCCGATTGGAATCCCGGATAGTTGTGGTTTACAGGAAGAGCTAAAGGCAGAACCGGCGCCGGAATGGGATGCGTTGTTTGACCGGCAGGAGGGCTGGACCGGTGCGGATGGTATTTATTCCATTCCGCTTGACGGTGTTGAAATTCCGGAAAATCCTGATCCGGAAAACACCCTGCTCCTTTTCAGTGATACGTTTATTGGAACCGTGGACGATGAAGATAATCGCATAAATTCAAAACTGATCAATAATACCTATGCCATTCTGGAGGGAACGCAGCCCGTTGAGGAAAATATTGGTTTTTTCTGGGATTCGACGGCCACGGAACCTGCAGCGGTATTTATACCCGATACACCGCAATCAAAGGAGGGGGACTGGTACTGGCTGATGGATGGTATTGTGATCGGCGACTCCGTGTATGTCTATGCACTGCGCCTTGATAACAGTGTGGAGCCGTTTGCACTGCTCGGCGTCAGCCTGATCTCGTTTTCGAAGGATCTTAGCAACGGCATTGGATCATATCATCAGACGGATACGCCGCTATTTTATGAGCCCGGAGATAACAGCGGGCAAATTGTCATGGGGCAGGCCATCATGCCCATGACGGAAATTTCGGGAGCTCCTTCGCCGGACGGGTATATTTATATCTATGGCCCCAAAAGTTCGCCCGGAAATAAGGATTTACTGGCCGGCCGATTTCGTCCGGAAGATGTCCGGAATTTTGATAATTATGAATTCTGGAACGGTTCTGAATGGGGAAATGATATGACAGAATGCGAATCACTCACCAGTTCGATTTCGCAGGAATTCAGTATTACACCTCTGGTCGACGACCGGTTTCTCCTGGTTTTTCAGTTAAGTACGTCAGTTGCTGTCCGCTTTGGTGAAAGTCCGACCGGTCCTTTCGATTTTTATCAGTTCATTTACGATTGCCCTGAAGTGGAGATTGATCCCGATGTTTTTGTATACAATGCAAAAGCACATCCCCATCTTTCTCAGACAAGCTCAATGCTGATCAGTTATAATGTAAATACGTACGATTTCTGGGATCATTTTTCCAATGCGGATATCTACCGTCCCCGGTTTATCGAATTGCCCCTGGAGCAGGGAAGCAGTTTTTCGGATGAAAAAAATGGAAAACGCTCCACTCCTATATCCGGATTTAAACTGTTCCCAAATTTCCCCAATCCTTTCAATCCCTCTACGAACATTCGGTTTGAGATTTCTCAGCCCGGCAGGGTTACACTTGCTGTCTACGATGTTAGTGGCCATGTTATTGCCGAAATCAGGGACGACTGGTATCCAACCGGAACGTTTGAAGCCGGATGGGATGGTTTGAATCAAACCGGTGCTGCGGTTTCATCCGGAATCTACTATCTGCGGATGCAAATGGGTGACAGGCAGCAGGTACAGAGGATGATGCTTATAAGGTAGCCTGCATAGCCTGAATGGATTTTCTATAAAAATATGCAGTATTAATCAGTGGCGACTACGGCGAATCCGCCTCTGTTGAGGAAATGGGTATAGATCATCGTCGTGTTGACGTCTTTATATCGGAGAGTCTCCTGCACGGTAGGATAGCGTAGCCCTGTTCCAGGCGAAGTGTGCCATCGAGGAAGAGGATAAATCGTTTAATCCATTTAAGGAAAGCTTGTTCTGTCCGGATACTGTAATGTTTGAGGCGGATAGTGTGTCGGACCTGATCCAGGAGTTTTATGTTTTCCATTGTTATTTTTCTTTTGTCTTATCAGATTCAATTATTACACATATTACATATGATGGCAAAAGCCGCAGATTTCCATATTAGGTATGCTGTTTCACGCTGTATATTGATGTTGTTTTGCCAAACAAGGTTTGATTTTATATAATTATACAAAGGATTCGTAATACTATACGGCTATATTGTAAAAACTTGAATATGTTGCCAAATGGCGCATACAGTTAAATATATACCATTTGAAGCCGAATAGTATTATGTTAGAGCGAAATTCTCAAAATAAACAAATGTTTAGGTTTAACTTATGAAACTATCTCAAAAACAACGAATAGTCACTGGTATATTGTACTTCATAGTTCTTACATTTCTTTTCCTGATATTTGAAGGCGATACAGCGGAATTATTTAAAGATACAGGTGATATTAAAAATATTTGGTATTATGCTGGTGCTTTTTTAATAATTCTTGGGACTTATGTAGTAGAGCCTTTTTTTACAAAGCCTGCAGACGCAATTATCAATTCTATCGTACTATTTTTAGCTTTGATAGGTTTCACGAACCCAAGTCTATTAATGGGTTACAATTTATTAGTATACTATTGCATTGGTGTTTTTTCATTCTCATTAGTATCAATATTTTTAAAAGATTCAGAAGTAAATATCCTGATTAAATTATGTAAAGCATCATATTATATTTCAACAAATTTGGGTAAATCAAAAGTAATTTTTTCTTCTGTTTATCTTGTTGCGATCTATTCAAATTATGTTAACCCAAATGAAATTCACATTTTTATCATTTTATTAACTTTTTGGATTCTACTTACTTTTTATGATGTTATTGGCTTTTCGGTAAAAAAAATTGAGACATTTTTCATTTTTGCTTTTGGTAAAACTACCAATCCTCTTGGAACTGCAATCGGTTGTGACAATCCAGATTTTTATACTGCTGAAGTAAACAATGATTCAACAATTGCTACTGAGATTGGTGATGTTATAGCCATTGAAAAAAATCAAAATATTGGCGTCATAGGTTTAATAATTGGTATTAGACATTTATTAACCAAAAAATGGTTAAATATTTATATAATTAAAAATGATCAAAATGACTATATAAATATAAA
>CAYPHA010000106.1:0-11988 GCA_964410215.1 uncultured Calditrichota bacterium
AATCCGCCAGTTTTTCCTCGAACTCGGCCCGCTCGCGGTTGCGCTTCAGACGGTCCCCGTCGTACTTGAGCCAGCCGAACGAGCCGGCTTTTCCCATAGCCGCTTGCGTGTCGCCACGGACGATTAATTTTAATAATTCGGATTCCAATGCGGACAGCCCGGTTGAATGAAAACGATAGTCCATGAAGGCTTCCCAGGTGATCGGGCACCAGCGGCTGACGATTTCGTTTCCGATGACCTCGGCAAAGGCGCGGATTTCCAGCTGGGCACTGGGTTCCATGCGCAGGGCCAGGAAATGCAGTAAATTGTGCAGGTCGATTTTCCAGTAGGCTTCCGTATACGTGGCCAGCGGCAGATCCTTACGGGCCTGCTCACGGGCCATACCCTTTTCCACGCGTTCTTCATAAACAGCCCGTGTTTTTGCGTGAAGCTCCTGTTCCTGTTCGCTGAAATAGGTTCCTTCCGCATCATTGAAGAAACCGGCACTGCCCTGACGGTTGGATTTGGCCTGCATACGCCACTCATTGGGGGGCGTGCTCTGGGCGGCATCGATGGCCACGGAATATCGGGTGGAGTATTCGTTGATGTTTGCGGTACGGTGACGAATCCACTGCCGCCAGGCGTCCATTGGTACACGGACATGCAGCTTGATTTCGCACATCTCAAAAGGCGTGGTGTGCCGGTGACGGAGCAGATAACGGATCAGACCGCGGTCTTCATGAACTTTCTTCGTTCCTTCTCCATACGATACGCGGGCGGCCTGGACGATGGCCCGGTCATCACCCATATAGTCGACGACCCGGATGAAACCGTCATCCAGTACCCGGAAGACCTTTCCCAGAATAGCATCGAGTGATTCGACATGAGGTCGTTTGAGAGATGTATCTTTTTCCTGCACGGAATACTCCTTTAATCAGCTACAATCATATGTGAGGAGCTAAAGATACTGCAAAGATCTAAAGAGAACAATAGGGATTGAAAAGAACCCGGGTAATGCACTGCTATCAAACATTGTTTACTAATAAACTTTATATATTTTGTAAGGATTAAATTTATCTATATAAAAAAGGTATAGTACCGATTCTCGGGATCATATGTACCCATTCCCGATTAATCGTGATTTCTGCTTCGCTCCAACCAGCGGTAAGGCGGGGGATTACGGATATGTTGTGAGGCCATTTACACCAGCTTAAAAGCTGGTGATCGTACTATGTTATCGTTCCATTTCTTCTGTTGTACAATCACCAGGATTTATCCTGGTGATAAATAAGCCCTCCATCCACATGCACAAATCTATACCGTTTTTAGGCTTTTTTGCTTCCCCCTTTGCTAAGGGGAAATTAAGCCCTCATTTTATTGTAAGTTATGGGTTAAAATATCTTTTTTCGTGAACGGTTCAGGATTTATCATATCCGGGGATATCGATTTCCTATTTGACGACTATTTCGATAGAATCCGAAGTAAGACCCTCTGAATCCGCCGTTAGATTAATTGTACCGGATTGTCCTTCAACAGGTCGCAAAATGACCAGACAAAGGCCGTTAAACGCCTTCCGCCGGGAAGCGATGAACGGCTCATGACTGGCCGGATTACCGTTACCCACTGCAACAATTTCACCGGGCCCTTCAACATCAAAAGTAACCAGGTTATGCGACCGGGGCACCAGACGACCATCCTGATCCACAATTCTGACGGTAACAAAAATCAATTCATCCCTGTCTCCTGATACCTGTTCCCTGTCTGCTACAAGCTGAATACCAGCTGGCTCTCCAGTGGTTTGCTTCACCGCTTCCGCCCATCTTTCCCCGCTTTTCCATACCATGACCTTTACCGTGCCGGGCTCGTAGATGACGTCATCCCAGCGTAAACGGTATTCCAGCGGCCCCATTTTTTTTCGTCCCTGCGATTTTCCGTTAATAAACAACTCGCCTTCGTCTCCGGACGTGTAAACATGAACCGGGGTGACTTCGCCGATCCGTTCCAGCCAGTTCCAGTGGGGCAGAACATGGGCCATGGGTAAGTCAGGCCGCCACTGCGACTGGTAGATATAGAACCGGTCTTTTTTAAACCCACATAGATCCATAATTCCGAAGTAACTGCTGCGCGAGGGAATCTCCTGTGTACCAAGCCTGTCCAGCCAATCCTTCAACTGCTTACGACGTTTTTCGTCTTGAATATTCAGAAGATTGGTCGCATCGTTGTTAAAAGGCGTCGGCTCGCCCAGGTAGTCAAATCCGGTCCAGACGAATTCGCCCATGATTCGGGGATATTTCTCATGCAGTTTGAACTGAAAATCGGGCGTATTCCCCCAACCGGGTGCGAGGACATCATAAGAACTGACCTGGTAGATGCCTTTCCCCGCCAGGTGTTCGCTGGCGTTACCCTGTTCGACCGGAAAGAAGTATTCGCCCCTCGAGCTCAGGCAGGAGCTGGTCTCGCTGGCGTGGAACGGAAGTGTCCGGTTTGATTCTTCGTTAAAGAATTGCTCGTAACTCCAGTGGTTATAGTTGTAGCCAAACACATCCATCGCCTTTTGGTAACCGTTCCAACCGGCTACACCGGCATTACAACCGGACGTTACCGGCCGGGTCGGATCCTCCATGCGAACGATATTGGCCAGCGTTTCGGCCAGACCGGGATTCATCCACTGATCGGGCACTTCATTCCCGATGCTCCACATAAACACACTGGGATGATTCCAGTCCCGGCGGATCATCGCCCGTAAATCTTCCTCATGCCATGTATCAAACAAAATATTATAGTCCTGTTTCTTCTTCCCGTTGCGCCAGGTATCAAAAGCTTCCACCTGGATCAGGAATCCCATCCGGTCGCAGAGGTCCAATAGTTCCGGCGCCGGCGGATTGTGACTGGTACGGATAGCGTTACAGCCCATTTCTTTCAGAATCTCCAGCTGACGTTCCGCGGCACGGGTATTGAACGCGGCACCAAGCGGCCCCAGGTCATGATGATTGCAGACACCTTTAATTTCCACTTCCCTGCCATTCAGATAAAATCCGCTGGTATCAAAATGAAGGGTCCGGAATCCGAAAGTATGCGTTCGTTCATCCACTTTCATATCGTTATGATAAACCGTGGTAACGGCCCGGTAAAGGGCGGGATGTTCAATATCCCAGCGCTCCGGTTCATCAACCGGTGTTTCCAGACGAAAACGGAAGCTCCCGGCAAAAGGTATCACAGCAGAGGCGGCATAACTTTCACCGGCAACCTTTCCTGCCGGATTCAGGATGACTGTTTTCACCGTTACTTCTTTGCTTTCCTGCGACATATTCCTTACATCAATTCGGGTATCGACACGGGCAGTGGAATCGGTGATTTCCGGCGTGGTGATATATACACCCCAATGGTAAATGTGAACCGGGTTGGTTTTCTCCAGCCATACATTCCGGTAGATGCCGGCCCCGGGATACCAGCGGGAATCCATTTTTTCCGTATCCAGACGCACGGCTATGACATTATCCGTACCAAACCGGATATAGGGCGTAAGATCAAAGCGAAAAGAGGTATATCCATAGGGCCATTCGCCGATAAGCTGTCCATTCAGCCAGACGCGGGCATTGGCCATGGCACCGTCAAAATCGATATAAAAACGCTTACCTTCATCCGTTTCCGAAACAGTAAAGTGCTTCCGGTACCAGCCGATTCCACGCCAGGGCAACAGGCCGGTATTGTTTTCCAGATCGTTGCGGAACGGGCCCTCGATACCCCAATCGTGCGGCAGATGCAGTGTGCGCCATTGACTGTCATCAAAATCCAGTGCCTCCAGCCTGCCGGATTCCGGGATGCGCGTGTCCGGTTCGGTCGGTGACGGGCCAAAGCGGGCGAATTTCCAGTTATCATTGAATGAAATCCGCTCACGAACAGGCGGATCGGATGAATACAATGAAACAGCACCAAATAGTAATAGTATTAGAGTGAATAAATCTCTGTTTTTAACCATGTTTGTAATTCCCGGATAATTTATGAAACCTATTAATTATCTCGTATATTATTATAAAACAAAGGCTTAGTACCCCATTAGAAGAGGCTGTTGCAGAATAGTATTATTTTTGGCTAAAGCCTTAATTATTTATTTTGATTCTAAGCCCACTATCTGAAGATAGTGGCTATTGAGCTGATTTTAAAGGAGTCGGTCTCGCTCAATAGCCACCAGCTTTAGCTGGTGGTAAAGGTGAAAATCTTACAAAAATTTTTGCACTTTAGTGCCTAATCTATTAATCTGCAACACCCTGAAGAAAACACCTGCCCGTTGGCTAGACAGGGGAAATTTAATCCTTGTATTAACTAACCAATAATGCTGATAAATAGAACAATATTGTTACTTTGGTAAACGAACCATGCGCAGGCCGAACACATCAACCGGGTGCCAGCTTTTATTATACGTGGGTTGTAACGTCAAACGGTAAATTCCCTTGTCTTTGAATGTCAGACGTCCCATACCTATTTCCCTGGTATCATACCAATTATCGGTTTTTGGAATTTCAGCGCTGTAGCTTTGCTTTTCCATGGAGACCGTCAGGTAGCTGGTATCACTGGCAGCACTGAACCGGCCCTGCAGTTGATATGTTCCCGGCTGATCGATGTACAGAAGCCAGTGAATACGTTCCTCAGAATTATCCCAAAAACCGATATTTCGTTGTCCAGGATCTCCTTTGGCACGCAAGCGTCTGCCCTCTAGTGTCGCTTTATCCGGTGTCAGGCGGATCGTTTGTGGCGAGGCGAACAGCCCCGCCGGATTGTATGTCAGTCCAAAACCGCTTAACTTGAACGCATAGGCCGGTTGTGTTGGCAAATCTTCAATACCGGTCAGGTCCAGTACCGGTTGCCCGTCGGCATTTACTATAAACGGTACAGGCCCCTTATGACCGAGAATCTCAATACGAGCTTTATCCGATTGATTGACCAGAAACGATTCGATGGTCACCATGGAATCCGGCATTCCAAAGACGATGGCATATACGGTTTTACCGTCTTTGGAACGCGTAAACCGGATATCTTTAGAGGTGTAGTCAACCCTGCCGACAAAGGCGCCGCTTTTTCCCATTCCGGTCGGGCCTTCCCCGTAAACGAGCCAGGGACGCGTTTCATAGATGGCTTCACCGTTGGTTTCGAGCCACGATCCCATTTCCAGAAGAAGGTTTTTTTGAACATCAGGGATGGTGCCATCGGCTTTCGGGGATACATTCAGCAATAATACACCATTTTTACTTACAATGTCGATGAGGGTATGTACCACCGTCTCGGTGGTTTTTATTTCCAGATTGTCCGTGTAAGACCAGCTGCCCCAGCTGATGGTGTCATCGGTCAGCCAGGGATAGTCGGTCAGGTGATCCAGGCGGCCTTTTTCAAAATCTTCCACGCCGACGGACCGGGGCAGGTCGTCCTGCTTAAAAGTCACCACCACTTCCTGATTCCGGCGCAATGCCTGGTTGAAATAATAGGCAAGGAATTCGCGGCGCACGTCCTCTTCGATATCGCCCAGAACGAAGTCGAACCAGATCAGGTCCGGCTGGTACTTATCGATGACTTCAAATAATTTACCTTTCCAGCGTTTCAGGAATTCTTTACGGGAAAGATTACCATATAAGATCCGGAGTTCCGGATCATCGGAGGCGGTCGGCCAGCCTTCCACCTTGGGATAATAGCCGGTTGTATAGTTACCGATGTGCCACTGATGGTTGAAGGCGTGATGAAAGGAGGTAATAAACTTCATGCCCCGTTCCCGGAGCGCTTTGGACATTTCACCGGTAATATCCCGTTTCGGACCCATGTCTTTTGCATTCCAGGGATTGACCTCACTGTCCCACATGGAAAATCCGTCATGATGCTCGGCAACCGGTCCGGCAAAGCGGGCACCGGCTTTCTGGAATAATTCTGCCCATTCGTCGGCATCAAACTGTTCGGCTTTGAACATCGGTACAAAATCATGGTAACCGAACTCAGAGGGTTCACCGTAGGTTTCGACATGATGTTTATAAGAGGGGGATTCCCTGCGGTGCATATTCCGGGGATACCATTCCGAGTTGTAAGCAGGAACGGAATAGACACCCCAGTGAAAATAGATGCCGAGCTTTGCATCCAGGAACCATTCGGGGGCTTCTTCGTGCCTGGCCAGGGATTGCCAGTCGGGGGTATATGTGTCTTGTGCCAAAGCCGGGAAGAAATACAAAATACAAAATAAAAAATACAAAATAGTGGAGGGTTTCATTTTGGGGCTCCTATAGGATGATGATTTCATCACAAAAAATCCAGCTTTTATGGCCGTATCCGGGGTGCCAGCGCGGACAGGTTTCGATATTTTCAGCAACTATCCGGATAAAACGGGAATTTAATGACAATCCCTCTGCAGTAAAATCCTTGATCTGTTTTATCTGATGTTGCTTTAATTCACTTGAGAATGATTTTATTTTTTTGAAGTCCGAACCGTCTGAAGAAACAGAGAATTCTATGGTTTCCGGTAAAAAGATCCAGGCGCCCTGGTCGGACATGAAGCCGATACGGATTTCGGAAACCGTGGTTGGTTTCCCCAGGTCGACCACCACATCGAGGTTTTCGCCTTCGATACCCGCCCAGTGACCGGTTCTGAAATCTTCCGGGCCCCGGATACCGTCTGTCAGTATGCCAATACCTTTGGTCGAGTAGCCAATCTTTGCCGAATTTTTAAGAATACAAGCTTTTCCGACAGCCAGGTGCTCAACCGTGCTGATCTCGGATTTTTCCTCCGGTAATCCCCAGTTTGGTTTGTCCAGGTCGCAAAAATCATCGTAGTAGTCCATCTTTTTTTTCAACAGGGCCGTAAGGGTTTCTTTTTTTTCTGCATAAACCGGATCTCCAGCCAGGTTTTCCAGTTCCCACGGGTCTGTCTGAAGGTTAAAGAGCTGCGTGGTCTCTTTTCCCCTGACGTTATACTTAATCAGCTTCCAGTCCTCTTTGGTACGGACTCCCCGGTGCAGTTTGGTATAAGCCAGAAAAAGCGCATCCCGGTGTTCTTCCGCCGGATTTTCCAGAACATGGTAGAAGCTCTTACTCTCAACGCTTTCCGGGACCGGCGAATCAGCCAGGTTGCAAAGTGTCGGGAAAATGTCATTCAGGTATACCAGTGCATTGCTTGTTTCGCCTGCCGGGATTCCCGGACCGCTGATGATCAGCGGTATACGGACACTATGATCATAAAGGCTTTGTTTCCCCATTAAACCATGCTGTCCGACGGCCAGGCCATTATCGCCGGCAAAAATAATGATAGTGTTTTCATACTGACCGGTTTTTTCCAGGGTGTCCAGCACCCGACCGATATGATAATCCAGGTGGGTAATCATAGCATAATAGTCGGCGATATGTTCCTGCACGATTTCCGGTGTACGCGGAAAAGGCGCCAGGTTTTCATCGCGGATATATAATTCCCCGTTATCGAACGGATGGGCCGGCCTGAAATTGGAGGGAACCGTAATGCTCTCCGGCGGATACATGTCACTGAATTCCGCAGGGGCCATCCGGGGATCATGCGGCGCCGTGTAGGAAATATAAGCCAGAAAAGGGTTATCCTTTTTCTGGTTTTGCAGAAAGCGAATCGCTTCATCCGAGAACATTTCACTGGAAAAGGCTTCACCATGATACATATGATCTGGATGATAATCGCCGGAGGGATCAAAATCATAAACAGGCACTTTCAGATGGTCACTCATGCCGTCGAACATGATTTTGCCGCCATCGGTGAAGCAGCGGGCATAAGCATCGCGCCCGTTATGCCATTTACCGGTCCCGAAGGTCTGATAACCCCGGTTACGAAATAATTCGGGAAACATGACATGGTCATCAGGAATAGCCGCACCCTGGTTAGAAAGGTGAAACAGGGATTTACCGGTCAGCAGCATGGCCCGGCTGGGCATGCAGACGGCGCCGCTGGTACCACCCATGATATAGGCCCGGGTAAAGGAAAGTCCCTGTCGAACCAGGCGATCCATATTAGGTGTCTTCACTTCCGGATTATTGAGGGCGTTTATGGTGTTGAAACTCTGGTCATCCGTAAAGAGAAAGAGGATATTGGGCTGCTTCTTCGGTCCTGTGCAGCCGGCGTTAAACAGGCCGGGAATAAAAAATGTGGAAGCAGCCAGACCGCTGTTCCTGATAAATGTTCGTCGCTTCATTGAAGGTTCCTTAAGGATGGGGAGTAAATGAAAAAACAATGTAGGTATGAACGAATAAACAGTCAAATTTTGCAGCAATGGTTGCATTTTATTTTGAATAGTCGTTTATTTGTCGGAGTCGTTACAGGGAGATTATTAATGTCATGGGAAGGCCGTCGAATAAAGGTGTAAAAAAAATCCTGGAGCTGTTGGAAGAAACCTATGGCGGCACCAAAACCGCACTCGATTATGGTACACCCTATCAGCTGCTCATTTCCACCATGCTCGCAGCGCAGAGCACGGATGTACAGGTTAATATCGTGACTAAAAAATTGTTTGAAGACCATCCGGAGGCAAAGGATATTGCTGCACTGACCCCGGACGAGCTGGAACAATACATCAAAACCGTTGGATTGTACCATACAAAGGCTAAGAATGTTATTGCCGCCAGCAAAATTCTGGCTGAGGAATACGATGGTGATATCCCTCATACCCGTGAAGAACTGATGCGCCTGCCGGGTGTCGGCCGAAAGACCGCCAATGTGGTGCTCAGCATTGCCAGAGAAATGCCTGCAATTGCCGTGGATACGCACGTGTTCCGCGTCAGCAACCGTATCGGGCTAGCTCAGGCACGGGATGTGCTGAAAACGGAGGAGCAGCTCATGGAAAACATCCCGGAGGAAAAGTGGTCGCAGGCGCATCACTGGCTGATCTGGCACGGACGGCGGGTATGCCAGGCCCGCAAACCGAGATGCCCGGAATGTGTTTTAGAAAAGTATTGTGAGTATAGAATAAAAAATAAAAAGTAAAAAATAAAAAGTAAAAAATACAAAATACAAAATACAAAATATGAAGATGTGTAAGATTTGAATTAAGAAGTAGGAAGCAGGAAGCAGGAAGTCAGAATTGGATTTTGGATTTAAACGATGGGAGCGTTTGTAGTGAACAAAATAGAACTTAAGCCATTAGTGATGAAAAACAGTATTCAGGCTTATGCGTGGGGAACAAGGGATGAGGAAGCGTTTATTCCGCAGTTTCTGGGGATGAAAGCGGAGCCGGGGAAGCCCTATGCCGAGTTGTGGATGGGCGCGCATCCGAAAGCGTCTTCCATGGTTTCATGGCATGGTGGGGAGAAGGCGCTCCATCAGTTGATCGGGGAATATCCCGGTGAAATGCTGGGAAACCGGGTCAGCAGTCGATTTGGGAATAAACTTCCGTTCCTGTTCAAGGTGCTTTCCATTGCCGAACCGCTTTCCATACAGGCGCATCCCAATAAGGAACAGGCCGTCCAATTGCACGCCCAGGATCCGGTTAACTATCCCGATGACAATCATAAACCGGAGATTGCCATCGCCCTGAACCGGCTTTCGGCGCTGATGGGATTCCGTCCGGTCGCTGAAATTGCGGAGGTTCTTGTTCGATATGCATCATTACAGAAAATAATAGATCCGGAGGTATTCAAGGAGTTACAGGCATCTTCAGAGGAACCTGAATCCACAAAGCGTGAAGTGGTTCGTAAGGTTTTTACACAGATAATGCACCGGGCTGAACAGGACCCGGTGTTATTCCAGTCGGTTATCGATGACGTTTTTGCCGCCATGCAAAACAACAAAGAGCAATGGGGAAAACGGGAAGAACTTTTCACCTACTGTAATCAACGTTATCCCTATGACATCGGTTTACTCTCCGTGCTTCTGTTGAATCTGGTTGAGCTGCAACCCGGACAGGGTGTGTTCATCAATGCCGGTATTCCACACGCTTATCTGGAAGGAGAAATCATCGAATGTATGGCTAACTCAGATAATGTCGTACGCGCCGGATTGACGCCGAAATTTAAAGATGTGAAAACCCTTACCGAGATCCTGACTTATGAAACAGGCTTGCCTGCACTGATTGAGACCGATACACGGTTAGATGAGAGCATTTATGAAACGCCTGCACCAGAGTTCGAAATCCGCCGGATATCCCTCAAAAAGGAAGAGTCCCATCTATTCGGACAATCCGGCGGGCCTGAAATAGTATTGATTTTAAAAGGCCGTGTGGCTTTTACCTGGCAGTTCGATGAAAAACACCAAACACAGGCTTTTCATCGAAGTCATTCGATTTTTATACCGGCAATGCTGGGGAAAATAGATGCGATCGCTGTGGAGGAGACCGAGATTTTCAGCGTACGGGTTCCCTGAAACGCCGCCGCTTTATGACCTGTAAAAAGCAATGAACGCGATGCCGGTCCGCTGGCTTCCTTCCTCTGCGATCCGTTCAAGATCGTCACCAGGGACGACGAAAATACCGTCGTGCGGATAATTTCGCTCAATAGAATATATATGAACTTTGGCCGGGGCAATATCCTTTACAACAGTGAAATAGACAGATAGTTCCTCCGGTGTCATGTTTGTGGGATTACCGTTAAACAAGGCGGTCTGAACATAAAAGAACGACAGATCCCGCATCCTCCGGACGATCTCGTCAAATTCAATACCGGGGGCCGGGTGATTGATGGCATGAAAGGTCGTTTTTGTACCGGCATCCAGTTTGAGGACCGGCAGGTCGATCAGGGAAATGCTGTTCAAAACAGCGTCATCACATAATCCGGAGGCATTGGAAAGCAGGGCAAGCTTAAGGGAAGGCCTGTGTTTGTCCAACAGTTCCCTTATTCGTTCAACAAGCTGCGGGAATTGTGGATAAAGCGTTGGTTCCCCGTTTCCGGAAAAGGTTAGATAATCGAATGCCATGTCACTCTTTAATGCTTTTTCGACTTCTGAAACAACTGTTTCAAAAGCAGGCAGATCCTGCATAAAAGGGCGGGCATACCGTTTCCATTGACGTGTCCAGCCGTACTGGCAATAGACACAGTTAAACGAGCAAAGCTTATATTGTTGCGGCATCAGGTTGATGCCCAGTGATCTCCCGAGCCTGCGGGAATTCACCGGTCCATAGAGGATTGACTTTTGAAGTTCCAGAAGCATTCGTCCGTTTCTCTGCTTTAGTTTGAAATAGGGTACACGGGCATGGAAACCGGAATTTAATTGCCGGAGCTGCCGGGAGGCCAGGCCGGTGCCGGGAGATTCGTGCCGTCTTCGTCGCCGTCACCATCACCACCGCCCATGAGCAGGGCGGCTGTACCGCCACCAATCACCACCGCCGCCAAAGTTACCCATAACCAGGGAAATCCACCACTTTTTTTCTTCTCTTCCTTTACACCGGCCAGTTTATGGGCGATCGTTTTCATCACGCCCAGCAATCCCGACACATCTCCGGAATAATCCTCCTGGATGGCACGCACGATTTTTCCCGTGGTCACATCGAACATGCGCACATCGATGGTCAGCACATTGCCGATCTTACCGACATCGCCGGTGACCATCAGGCGTACACCCAGGAGCTTGCCGGCTTCGATGGCGCATTCCGAGCCGACGCAACCGGACTGGGAAAATCCCTGTTCCTCGAGGATGGCGTTCATCTGTCCCCGTTCGACGACGGAAAATTTGCCGAGATTGACCAGTTCCGAGCGCAGGCGGTCGGACAAGGTACCGGCTTCATTCTCTGTCACACCGCCCTTGGTACTCAGGGGCAGGACCGCAATGGTCAGTTTCTGAACATCCTGGGCTTGCAGAGACGCACAGGGCGTAACGAGCGTGTAAAGGAAAAGGCTCAGAGAAAGTAATAGACAAATGGTGCGTTTCATGTTATCTCCGGGTTTGATAATCATTATTATAATACGCGTTAACTCATTTTACCAGTAAAATTTTACCCAAAGTGTGAAATGAATTTACCTGTAAACTGTAGAAGTAGATTCCGGAAGACAGTTTTGTACCATCGAATCTGATGCTGTGATATCCGGCCTCAT
>CAYPHA010000107.1:0-11900 GCA_964410215.1 uncultured Calditrichota bacterium
TCCGACCCGTTCTTTATCTGCCATACCGGAAGCAACAAGATAGTCAATACCGTCGGCAATATCGTCAAATTCTGTTCCGGCAGCGTCATTATAACCCGTCATGGCATAATCAAGGCCATACCCGGTGCTGGAGCGGTAATTGGGATAAAACACGAGGTAGCCATCGTTTGCAAAGACCTGTCCCGGACTGGAATAAGCACTCATCCATCCGTTCGAGTAGTGTGATTCCGGACCGCCATGGACAATAACCACAAGAGGAAATTCACGCCCTTCTTCATAGCCTGCCGGTCTAATGAGAATTCCTTCTATGGTAGCACCATCGCGGGCTGGATACGACAGGAGCTCCTGCGCTCCAAGTGTCTTTTCATCCAGCCAGGGGTTGACGTTCGTGAGCCTTTTCACGGTATTGCCACTGCGAAAAAAGACCTCATCGGGATGGTCAGGAGAACTTCCCTTGAAGGCCATGTATTTGCCATTCTCGCTTATGCTGGGATTTTCGAACACACAGCCGGCATTCCTTTCGGAAGATACGATGATAGTACGCTTGTCTCCCGTTTTCGCATCAATAGCGATTTTACTGAGGGTTGTGGCTGTACCTTCTCCGGATCTGTAAATAACAGTATTCTTATCCAGCCACGACACCCATTCCACGTGCCCCCGGAATCCCTCCACCGTCAGATTTTCCGGTTCGCCGCCGGACAGGGATTTTACATAAACCTGACTCACAGCATGGTCTTTTCTCTCTTTAGCAGCAGTATACGCTATATGAGTAGCATCCGGACTGTACTGAACATTTCCCAGTTTTCCCGGAACATCTACCAGTAATGAAACGGTTTTATCAGAGAGATCAATTTCATAAACATCCGTAAACATGTATTTATGATCAACCAGGTTCATCGGACTGATTTTAGCGACAACCTTTTCACCATCAGGTGAAAATTCAAACTCCCAAACGGTCTTCTCTTCCGTAATCTGAACGGGTTCCTTTGTCATTCCGTTCTTATCGAAATCAATAAGATAAATATTCTGGTGTTTCCAGTCTTCCTCATAAAAAACGAAGTCATATCCCTTTGTTTTCAATTTCTTTTCTCTTTCTGTCGCCGGGGTTTCGGCAATAAAGGCCAGTTTTTCCCCCGCAGGATGCCAGCGGTAATCCTTCACGCTGGTTGGGAAGTCGGTGATCTGACGCGCCTCTCCCCCCTCTGCCGGTATGGCCCAGACCTGGGTTACCGTATTCGTGTGCCGATTACTCAGAAAGCTGATCTGAGAGCCATCCGGACTCCAGGATATCGAACGTATGCGTTCCTTGCCAGTGATATACGGTTGGATTTCTCCGGTTTCGGTGCTGATAATATTCAACTCCCTGTAGGCGCTGCCGGGGTTGTCATCGGCCTTCCGCGGAACGTTAACCGTATAGGCGATCCTTTTACCGTCCGGGCTTATGGAAACCTCACTGACTTCCCTGAGACGCATCAGATCTTCAGCCGTAAAGATATTTTCAGCCTGAAGAGTCAGACCTGTATAAAGAATAAACGCGATGAAGAGCCATCCGGATGACCTTAACTTTAGGTGTAACGGATTGTGGTTTAAAAGTTTGTTTAGTGCTAACAGCATGCCTTCCTCCTAAATTTGATATGTAGTTTTAATATACGTATTATTAATACCACTAAATGGAACGATTTATCTGGTAACGTGTTTTAATCGTTCACTCAGGACAATCGCCACGAGAATGATTCCGCTCCCAAGGATCAGCCGCCAAAGGCTGCCGGACTCTCCAAAGACCAACATGGAAGCGACGACAGCTAAAGGTATTTTTAAATTATTCATCGCCGCTAAAGTTCCCGGATTCGTCCTTGTGGCGCCAAAATTCCATAGAAAAAAGCAGATTCCCGAAGCGACGATCCCCAGGTAAAACAATGTAAAAACTCCCATTATATCTAAATGCACCGCAGTCCAGTCGGTAAACAGGGTGGAAGACAGACCTGTTATCAGGAGGGCACCGGCATAAAGAAATCCAAAAATGCCCGCCTGTGAAATATCCCTGCTAGTGGCAATAAGTTTCCTATAATAAATTTGGCCGAAAGCGAAAGAAAGGTTGGAAAACTGCACTAAAAAAAAACCAAACAAATAATTACTGTCATCCAGACCACGATGGAGGATAACCGCCGTGCCAATTACCGATATAACGGCCGTCAGCAGAAACCGGACATGTATTTTTTTCTCCAGTACATCGTTAATGAGGCTGACGTAAACAGGGGTATATATCGTAAACAGAGCAACCTGGTAGGCCTTCAGGTAAGCAAAAGAATGGATATAGAAAATATACATTAAGCCATACTGAACAGCACCGGTACTTATCAGTTTTAATTGTAGATTTCGTGAAATCCGATTTGGTTTTAGTAATGGTAAAAAAATAATAAAAGACAAAAGCATCCTCACGAGCGATACCAAATAGGCATCGACTGCAGAAAGATAGGTTTTAATCAATCCGAACGAGAGAGCCCAGAGAATAGAAACAACAACAAGAAATACCATCAGCGTGCTTCATATTTAAAAAAGGGAGCTTTGCTCCCTTCACACATCATACATTTTTTCAATTTCGTTTTTATATTTTTCCTCAACCACTTTACGTTTTACTTTGAGGGAAGGCGTGAGATCTCCCGTTTCTATAGAGAAAAGTTCAGATGCGAGATAAAAATCTTTTATTGTCTCGTAACTGGCAAGATTAGCGGTCAGCCGATCGATAACTGAACGGAACATCGCCTTGATTTCATCATTTTTTAGCAGCTCTTCATAACTGGTATAGGGAATATTTTGCTTTGTTGCCCATTCCTCGACCTGTTCCTTGCCCGGCACTATGATTGCTGTGCAGAAGCGGCGTTTATCACCAATGACGACTGCCTGCTCAATATATTTATTTGTAATCAAACTGTTTTCGATGGGCTGGGGTGCAATATTCTTACCACCGGATGTAACGATAATATTCTTCTTCCGATCCGTTATTTTCAGAAGTCCTTCATCATCAAGATGTCCGATATCACCGGTATGGAACCATCCCTCCTCATCGATAGCTTCCCGTGTTTCAGCTTCTTTGTTATAATATCCTTTCATGATGTGATCCCCGCGGGAAAGAATTTCACCATCATCAGCAATCTTCACTTCCACATTGTCCAGTAACGGTCCAACGGTACCGAATTTAAATTTTTCGGGTCGGTTTACTGCTATAACCGGCGATGTTTCCGTCAGGCCGTATCCTTCGAGGATCTGCAGCCCGGCAGCTCCGAAGAATTCTGCAATTTCCGGTGAAAGGGGCGCACCACCACTAACGAAATAACGTAATTTTCCTCCCACTCTTTCATTCAGTTTACTGAACACCAGTTTATAAGCGATATTCTTTTTAAACTGCAGAAGACCGGAAATGGATTCATGACGCATTCGTTTATGAACATATTCTCTGCCCATTTTCAACGACCAGTTAAAAATCTTCTGTTTAACGGGTGATCCGGCTTCCACGCTTTCGAGAACCCTTCCATACATTTTTTCATAGAGCCGTGGTACGGAAACCATTAACGTCGGTTTGATCTCTCCCATATTTTCAGCTACGGTATCGATGCTCTCCGCGTAGGCAATCATTGCCCCGAAATATGTCGGGAGATAATGACCGGCCATGCGCTCAAAAATGTGGCTGAGTGGCAGAAATGACAGAAAGACATCATCTGTTCGAAAATCGATGATATTTGAAACCCCATCGATATTGGAAAGAAAGTTTCGATGGGTCAGAATGGCTCCTTTCGGTTCTCCCGTCGTTCCAGAGGTATAGATAATGGTATGCATATCATCGATATCCACGTTTCCAATGGATTCTTCCACATATTTGGGATTTTCATCAAGAAAGTTCTTTCCCTTTTCGGCCAATTCACTGAGCCCGATCCAGGGTTTGTTGACATCAGACAGTTCTTCATCAATGATAATAAAATGACCTGCTTCCTTTAGTTTATCCTTAACGGCATCGACTTTTTGCGACTGGATATTGTCCATGGCAAAAACGACCTTTGACTGGGAGTCATTGAGGATATACAGGACCTGTTCTTTCAGGAGTGAGGGATAAATGGGAACCAGAACGCAACCCAGGGCGGCACAGGCATAATCGATCAGGGCCCACTGCATTCTGTTATGGGATATGATCGCCACGCGGTCTCCCCTTTTTATGCCCAGCGATGCCAGTCCGCTTGCATAGTGCTCCGCCATAGTTACGGCATCTTTGAAAGCTACTCCGATCCAGGCACTGCCCCTTTTATATTTGTAGGCAACGAGATCAGGATAATCCACCCTTTTAGAGAAAAACATTTCACCAAGGTTACGATACTTCATTATTCCTCCCTTAGCAGAACACCATCAGGTCGACGAAATGTTCTGCCGGATTAAACCGTACGAAATCATTTGGAAGTTTCAGGCGAGTTGATAGCCGATTAAAAAATATAGTTTTTCATCGACAAACTGTCAAGGTTATTTTGATGGTACACTGTTTTTTTGACTGAGACGATTTTTACGGTACAGGAAAGCGTTCAGCGTCTCCTGGTATTCCGATCCAGAGTGGAGTGAGATTAATGTCCGGATCTGCTGTATGGCCCGTCCGGTATATACAAGAGCCTGCTCGTAATCGCCCGCAACGTGTTCATGATATTTAGCCAGTTCTTCCAGGACACGAAACGTATATGAAGAATGCCGGGTCAGCTCTTCCCAGATAGTAATAGCCTGTTCCCAACGGCGTTGCACTTTCAACAGCATACTCTTCCAGAAAAGGACGGCCGGTGGTACCATACCTTCCGAATCGCGGAGTTCCGCAATAATCCTGTCCAGATAGGATTCATTCTTCTCCTGGTAGGCTAATTTCGCCAGATTTATCAAGGCGTATCGGTCGTCATTTAAAGGGTCATGATGATTATTGATGGTGCTCGAAATATAAACAAGTTGCAGCAGTGATGTCAAATCGTAATAATTGTGTTCAATAAGCCGGATAATATCATGAATGATTCCTGTATTAATAAAATCAAAATAGGCCTGCGGAATGAAAGCTCCCGGAATATCATTGACCCGTTCTACAAGGTTTAACTTCTTTTCGATAGACTGTAAATCACAGGACGGTATACTGCCTCCCCAGATTCGTCTCACAATATGAAGCAGGTCGAGGTGCTTTTTTGTATGCAAATCGCTTTCAATCCTGTTCAGCAAGAGACGGTTTTTAAGCAAGGGCAGATCATAGGTTTTTCCGTTATAGGATACAAGGACATGAAAACCGTCCAAAAAAACGGACAGATGCTTGAACAGATGGTACTCGCGGCCATAATCAGGCAGAAAATACTGGTCAACGACGGCTTTACCATCCCTGATATATAAAAAGCCGATTAAAAAGGCAAAAGTTCCGGCACCACCGGCCAGTCCGGTTGTTTCCAGATCAAAAAATACACACGTTTCAGGATCGATGGACGTATCCAGTAAGCTTCTGCTGAGGAAGTCCAGCTTCAGTGCTCCGCCCGTTCCGGATGGTAGTTCCACGGGCCTGGAAATTTTCAAATAAGGCGCCTCAGGATGCATAATTTCCCCGTTGAAGTGTTCCTGAAGGGCTTTAAGGGATGGCGACAGGACATGATCCGTTTGTATCCCTGGCGGGTTCTGTGCGGATTTATAGTACTGAAGTTTTTTTGAGAGGTCCATCAATCATCCAGTTGCAGAAGGTCCAGAATTTTCAGTGCACTCTCTTTGCCGAACAAACCGGATTCGAGGGAAGGTCCGATGCAGGATGGACAGCCTTTACTGCAGGGACACGAACGAACATGCTGTCGCACGGCGCTCAGAGCAACGCGGTCCATCTGGAACAGCTTTTTCGTCAGGCCGATTCCGCCCTGGTACTTGTCATAAACATAGATCGTCGGCATTTTACTGAACGGGGCCCGGACCATGGGCACAACGGAAATGTCAGACGTATCGCACATGATATAAACGGGAATCAGGTTGCCCATGGTGTAGGCAATACCCTTCAGTCCTTCACCAATAACCGATTCCTGAAAATAGGGATCGACGAAAAGTTCATCCGGAAATTCCCACCAGAGAGCGGTGGTCTGTAATTCGAGTTCCGGTAAATAGATTTTACCCATACCGATATTCTCATGGGTATGAAATTTTATTTTTTTAAAACCGGTTGTAACCCTGGCAACGGCCACTTCCCCGAAATATTTTCTATATTCCCGGTCCGGTGACGCGCTTTCCTCCAATATATCCAACACTTTCAGATCGGTTTTAGTAATCGCATCGGTATAATGATCCACATTGACCTGATGCACATAGGCTTTTTTTTCATCCCAGTCCAGCTCATCAACGTGATATTGAATGCTGTTGTGAATATATATGGCATCTTTATGTACAAGTTCTGCGGCGGAAAACAAATCAATTTCACCAATCACGCTGTTCCCGTCTGCCGTGTTGATGATAACAACATTTTCCGGTCCCGCATTTCGTAAACTTATTTCATCGGCCGGATAAATATCACTCATCCAGAAATATTTATTATCTGTTTTTCTCAGAACCCGCTCTTCAGCCAGGAATTGAAGGAGATGACCGGTAATGTCCTGTGCAAATTGTTCATCTTCCGTAAAAGGCAGTTCAAAAGCCCCGCATTTCAGATGACTCATCAGAATCGGCAGATTATCTTTGTCAATCAGCGCAGTCTCCGGATTTTTCCCGAAAAAATAATCCGGATGTTCAACAATATACTGATCGAGGGGGGCGCTGGATGCAACCAGTATGGCCAGTGAAACATGTTGACGGCGCCCTGCTCTTCCGGATTGCTGCCAGGTACTCGAAATCGACCCCGGATAGCCGGCGAGGATGGCCACATCGAGGTTTCCGATATCAATTCCCAGTTCCAGCGCATTGGTACTGACAACCACCTGTATACCTCCGGATTTAAGTCCGCGTTCGATTTCCCGCCGTTCGCGCGGCAGGTAACCGCCGCGATACCCCCGAATTTTCATAGGATCAATTTTAAGGTTTTTGGCAACTTCACGCAGATAGGTAAGCAAAAGTTCCACGCGCAGCCGGCTGCGTGCAAACACAATTATCTGGGCACCGGTGGGTAACAATTTGCGCACAACATTACGCACTTCGGAAATAACGGAACGCCGGAGACCCAACTCAAGATTAACGACAGGCGGATTATAAAACAGAAAATGCTTTTCACCACGGGGAGCCCCGTTGTTATCCACCAGGTTAATCGTTTCACCTGTGATTTCTTCTGCGAGTTCTCTGGGGTTAGCTATCGTCGCACTGGAACAGATAAACTGTGGTTTGCTCCCGTAAAATGCACAAATACGTTTCAGCCTGCGAATGAGATTAGACAGATGGCTGCCGAAAACGCCACGGTATGCATGAAGTTCATCGATAACGATATACCTGAGATTTTCAAAAAGTTTGATCCAGAGCGTATGGTGAGGCAGAATTCCCTGGTGCAGCATATCCGGGTTGGTTACCACGATATGACCGGCGGACCGGATGGTTCGACGAATATCCGCAGGTGTATCACCGTCGAAAGTAAACGTTTTGATATCTGCTTTGAGGCTGTTGACAAGGTCCTGGGCTTCTTTTACCTGGTCCTGGGAGAGTGCCTTGGTCGGGAACAGATACAGGGCACGATTTTCATTGTTTGTAAGGAGCGACTGAAATATGGGAAGGTTATAGCATAATGTTTTTCCGGAAGCCGTAGGCGTTACGATAACAACATGTTTACCGGCGGATATCTTTTCATAGGCTTCGGCCTGATGGCTGTAAAGTTCCCGTATTCCTTTTTGCCGGAGTGCCTGAATCAGGCGGTCATCCACGCTATCCGGGAAAGGATGGTACACGGCACCGGTTTCCGGAAAGGTCATCCATTTATTTAAATGTTTTTGAAAATCGCTATCAGAGGATAAAAAGTCGATGAGTTGTGCTAAATTCATGCATTTTCCCGGACGGATTGTGACTGGGGTAAAAATACGATAGCGGGCGTATTGAAACAATAAAAAATCCCGGTACGCGGGCACCGGGATTTTCTGGCAGATTTACATTGCAGCCAGTGCGGCATCTATTTTAGAAACAACTTCATAAAGTGCCGGTGAGGCATTCTGTTGGGTCAGATCCAGCAGAAAAATATCATAATTTCCATTCCGGTTGGAATGGAACAGAACTTTGGTTCCGTCGGGCGAGAACACCGGGTTGAGGTCATCCGCCGGATTCGCTGTTAATCGTTGCGGAGCAGATCCGTCATTATTCATCATATAAATTTCATAATTCCCATCACGGTCCGAGAAAAAGACGATTTTATCTCCACTTGGTGAAACATCGGGTGCCACATCATTATAATCCGGATTGAACGTAATGCGACGCCGATCTTCACCGCGAATATCGATCTTGTAAATCTCATATTTCCCATTTTCATTGGAATCAAAATATATTGTACCTTTTTCTTCTGTGCTGCCCGGAGCAATAGAGGGTCCGCCGTCATTCACCTCGTTTTTCGTCAGCTGCATCTGAAAGCGACCATCCGCCTCCATCAGGTAGATATCGCCCAATCTCTGATAAAAGGGTACTTCTCTCAAATCACTTCGTTCGGAAACGAATGCAATGTATTTACCATCTTCAGAAAAACGCGGCCGCCAATCGTTTGAGCCATTTGTCGTCAGATTTCTTTCCCGGCCATTTTCTAAATCATAAAGGAATATATCCCTCAGTTTCTGGTCATAGTCCACATCACGGTGATCCTCTTGTGTCGAAGTATAAACGAGTTTGCTGCCGTCAGGAGAAAGCACCGGATTTTCTTCATGACTTTCAGAGAAAGTCAGCTGATTGGTTGTATCGGTGCTGAAAACATATTCGTATATATCCCAGTTGCCATTCCGATTCGTCTGAAAAACAATGCGTTCGCCGGATTGGGAGAACTGTCCGAAGGCTTCATCCGCCGCGCTACCAACAACCTTTGTCACCTTAAAAGCATCTGTAAATTTTGGTGCAATCCTGTCCAGGTAGTCTTCACCATCCAGGCTCTGTAACACATCTTTATAAGCCTGAAAGGCTTTTTTTCTGGCTCCGGTGCTCATGGCAATTTCGGCATAGAGGTATTTTGATTCCGCATCGTTGGGATCAATAGCGAAACCGTCTTCAAGGACTCTGAGTGCATCATTGGCCCGGCCGTTTTCATGAAAAAGTGTCGCTAATTGACGGCGATACTCCAGGTTATTCGGATTTTTTTCGATCTTTTCCTGAAGTTCTTCAACCTGGTTCTGCAATTCATCATTTTGAAAAGGCATACCGTATTGTGTACTTTTTTTGGAACCGGCACAATTGTACAAAATTGCAAATATCAGGAAGGTCATTAAAAAATATGATAATGAGCGCATATCGACTCCTGTCTAAGTTAATCAACCTTCAATTTGTTTTATTCGTTTAGACGCATCTTTTTTCAGTATCAGGTCGATACCCGGTCTGTTTACGATTTCCTGATACATACGGATTGCATCCTTTATTCTGCCCAGCTTTTCATAGGCCTGTCCCGCATAATACAGGGCACTGGCTTCCCACTGGAGCTTTGTTTTCTTGGAAAGTAACGGAATTTTTACAAATTCTGCAATCGCATTTTCATATTGCCCGGCTTTAAGCAGAGCTTCACCGATATAGAACTGTATTTCCGGTTCCCTTTCACTATCGGCCTCTATCTTGATCTTCTTTAAATATTCGACGCCATTCTGAAACTGGTTGAGGTTAATAAACGCCTGCGCAATAATAATTTTCTTATCGATCACATCATCGGCAAAGGGGTAATTTTCGACATAGGTTCTGGAAAGTCCCTGTGCGGCATCCCAGAACCCGGTCATCGTATAGGCCTTTATCAGGTTTGACATGATCTGTTGCTTCATTCCGGAATCGTCTGTTAATTCCAGGGCTTTTTTAAATGTTGATATACAGGCATCATATTTTTCCGAACGGAAATAAATGGTTCCCAATGTATTATATACAGCCGGCAACCGGTCACTATCGGGATAGTCAGAAGGGAATCGGCTTAATACTTTTAAAGCGTCCTCTGTCTTGTTGAGAGTGATGTCCGTAAGTGCCTGCAGGTAGTCTGCATCATCGGCATAAGCGGTTTTTGAATATTTCTTTTTAACCGTGTTAAAGTAATTCACAGCCTTATCAAATTGTTTGCTGTTACGAAAATATTCGCCCAGTTCGATAGTAAACTTCGCCAGATAATTATCCGTATTTTTAAAATTTCTTTTGAATTCCTTAATGTGCGTTTCACTCAGGGATAATTTCCCTTCCCGGATCTCACAGGTAATCTGCCGGGCAAATGCTTCAGCAGCAGCGGATTTCCCGGTTGTCAGTGTCCGTATCTTCTGATATTGCCCGGCCGCAGCAGAATAATTATTTTGATCGAAGTAGATGGAGGCAACGTAGTCCAGGGCCTTGATATACAGTGCGCTGTCCTTATCCGATATCTGCCGGAAATGATCGAGAGCGGCCTGATACTGATCACTTTCGTAGTAATATTCCCCAAGGGCAAGACGGGTCTGGTCGATAAAACGACCGTTGATGCTGGTTCTCAGATACAGGTTGTAATAGTGCCTGGCTTCATCGGTTTCCCCAACCGCATCCAGTGCCCTGGCGAGAAAGAATACATCATCATACTGTTCGGGGAGAATAAATTCCGGACCAAGGACCGGATCGGTCAGCAGAAAGGTCTGCATGGTTCCCCTGATGGAAGCGATGGCTTCTTCATATAAACCGGCGCGCAGTTTAACCCGTCGGAGTTGCTGTTGCGCCTTCCGGGCAAGATCGGAATAATAATAATAATTGATCAGCGTTTCATAAAGTTGATTCGTGTCCCTGTTCAGCCCCTTTGCCTCGTAATAGCGGGCAACTTCATACATGGCCTGTGCCGCCTCACTAGCAAACGGGTATTCCGAAGCAATTTTTTTGAACAGATTGATAGCTTTTTCCGGCGATTTGTACTGGATTAATTTTCCATACCCGAACAGGTAGGTCGGGTACCGCGGTGAATTCGTAAAGCGCTTTTCCAGTTCGCTGAAATAGCTCTCAGATGCAGTTGTATAAGTCGTATCATAGGCCAGACTGAAAGCCAGTTCCGAGTACCAATCTTCAAGATACGCACTCTCAGGATAAGTGGTTATCAATTTTTCAATGTATGTTTTTTCTTTTGCGAGAGGGATGGTATCCAGCATCACACTGGTTTGCACAAGTCTCCAGGAGGCCTCATCCGGAGCTGAACATGTGGCCAGATTTTCAACCGCTTTGGTCATCTGTTCTTTTGCCTTTATCAGGAGCGGTCGATCCGCCTCATCCTGCCCGGCCTCCCTGTAGGCAAGCTTAAGGTACGTTTTCCCATAATACAGATGCACATCCCCCTGTCGCCCGGAAAGACCGGGTAATAAATCTCTGAAGGATTCTGCGGCCCTCTGATATTCTTTCAGTTCTGAATAATAGATTTTGCCCAATTCATACTGAAGCAGTTTTTTATCACCGCCTTTAAGGGACTGGCCGAATAATTCGGTTATGCGGGCCAGAGCTTTATCCTGGTCAACGATCTTATAGTCTGTGATATATTCCAGCCGGTTCTTTGATTTAAGGTAGAATGCCGATGAGGCAAATTCGTCTGCAATCTGTTGATAATAATATGCAGCATTATCGAAATCCTGAATATTTTCATAAGCCAGGGCCAGGTGATAGATCAGGTCATCTTTTTCCCTGAAATTGTCCTGCAATCTTACAAGTGATTGTGCTTCACGAATAATTTCCCGCCATTTTCCAAGCCGGGAATAATAGTTGACGAGCCGGGTTACGAGTTCAATGCGGTT
>CAYPHA010000108.1:0-11406 GCA_964410215.1 uncultured Calditrichota bacterium
GATATCCTGAAAGCGGATGGTACGCCGTACACCGTATATACACCTTACCGGCGTCGCTGGCAGGATAATCTTACCGCGGAAGTCCTGGCACCTTTTGCTTCCGTGGAAAAGATGGACCGGTTTTTCAAAACAACCCACCAGGCATTGCCCACACTTGAATCAATCGGATTTCGAACCACGGAACTGGATGTACCGGATCCCGAACCGGACACTGAACGTATCCGATATTATCATGAAAAACGGGATTATCCGGCGCTCAATGCGACATCCCGGCTCAGTGTTCATTTACGTTTCGGGACGGTCAGTATCCGCAAACTGGTCCGGATTGCGCTTGAATTGAATGAAACCTGGCTTGGGGAGCTGATCTGGCGTGACTTTTTCATGATGATTTTATACCACTTTCCCTATGTAGCGACCAGGCCTTTTAAACAACAATACGAGGCGATTAAATGGCGTAATAACCCGGATGAATTCCGGGCCTGGTGTGAAGGGCAAACCGGTTATCCGATTGTCGATGCCGGGATGCGTGAATTGAACCGGACAGGATTCATGCATAACCGGGTCCGTATGATTACGGCAGGTTTTTTAACAAAGCACCTGCTGATCGACTGGCGTAAGGGAGAACGTTATTTTGCCAAAAAACTGCTGGATTACGATCTGGCGGCGAACAACGGGAACTGGCAGTGGGCGGCGGGTTGTGGTTGCGATGCGGCGCCCTATTTCCGGATATTCAGTCCGGCCAGACAGCAGGAGAAGTTTGATCCCGATTATGCATATACAAGGAAGTGGGTACCGGAATATGAGTCAACAGACTACCCGAAACCGGTCGTCGACCATGCCAAGGCACGGGAAAGGGCGCTGGCTGCCTATTCCGTTGTCCGGTCACAACCTTGATGGCCGCTGTAAAACGTTTCATACGGGAAGGTAAATGCGGAACTTACTACCTTTGCCGAGTGTACTCTTCACTTCCACCCTGCCACCGTGAACAAGGGCAATATGTTTCACGATAGCAAGACCCAGGCCTGTACCGCCTATTTTCCGGCTGCGTGCTTTATCCACCCGGTAAAAGCGTTCAAAAATACGTGGAAGATGTTCCGGTGCAATGCCCGATCCTTCATCTTTTACCTGTATGACCACTTCTTTTTCCCGATCTTTGCAACCGATCTGGATTTTACTCTCTTCCGGGCTGTACTTGATCGCGTTATCCACCAGGTTAATGAGCGCTTCTTCCAGTAAGGCTGCATTTATTCGTATGAACTTTCCGGCTGAAAGCGTGATGTGAATTTTGATCCGCTTACGTTCTGCGCCCGGCTGACAGGTATGCACGGCATTCTCGATCACATCAAGAAGATTCGTCTCTTCAAACATGATCTCGTCCCGTTCACCTTCCGTTTCCAGCCGCGAAAGCGTCAGCAGGTCTTCGATAATAGTGTTAAGGCGGTTTGTCTGACGGTTGATGATCTCCAGGAACCGTCCGGTTTCCTCTTTATTTTTAATAGCTCCTTCCTGCAATGCCTCGACAAATCCCTTGATCGACGTCAGCGGTGTGCGGATTTCGTGGGAGACATTGGCAACAAATTCCCTTCGTCCGTTTTCCAGCCTGCGCAGCTGCGTCACATCATTCAGCACGATGACCGCCCCGATCGTCTGGCTTTCGGAATCCTTCAGGACCGTTCCGTGAACCTGGATATTTTTTTCCGTTTTATGGCGAATAACAATTTCAGCTTCCTGCAAGGTGCCGCTTTGGATGGTATTTGAAATGATCTTCTGGAGCTGTGAATGGCCAACCACCTGCCGCACATCCTTACCCTGTACCTGTTTATCCTTGAGACGCAGCATATCGGCCGCTGCCTTATTATAGGTTATGACGCGTTCTTCCTGATCGATGGCAAGCACGCCCTCTTCCATACTTTCCAGGACAGCCAGCTGCTCGTTTTTCTGATGCACGATCGTTCGGATTTTTTCATCGAGCTGTTTTCCCATTTGATTGAGGGCATTGGCCAGTTTACTCAATTCCAGTGATGGCGGAACAGGAAGACGCAGATTGAAGTCGCCCATGGCAAACCGTTCAACACCCGTGGTCATTTCTTCCAGAGGCCTGCTGATTCGTCTGGAGACATAAAGGCTCATGATAATGGTAATGAACAAAACGACGACGCCTGAAATAGTGAATTTGCGCTGGATAGAACCAATTGTTTCTTCGAGTGTGCGCAGCTTTTTAGACACCCGCACCAGGGCGATCAGCTTACCGTCCTGTTTCAACGTGCTGGCAAAGTAAATCAGATCACGTTCGATCGTCGCACTGTGGCGTATGGAAGACCCCACTTCATTTTCCAGGGCCTGCCGGATTTCCGGCCGGTTTATGTGGTTGTCCATGACCCTGTAATCTTCATCTGAATCGGCAATAACCCTGCCGTCCGGCAAAATAATGGTAATACGTGTATCAATTTCCCGGCCTATTAAACCGACATATTCATTAATTTTATGATAGTTCTTTTCATTCAAATCCGGGATAATGTTATGAATAAGGAGTCGTGTACGAATTTCCATATCCTGGTTGGTCTGTTCAAAATAGAAATTGCGTACAAGGTCGATCGCATACCACGTCGTGGTTGTCAATGCAAAAACAATAATGATAAGGAAGGTTGGAAAGATTTGCCAGAGGAGGCGTCTTTTACTCATCGTTATTCCCTGAACCGATAGCCGACCCCCCGAACGGTCTCAATATATTTACCACTTTGCCCGAGTTTTTTCCGGAGGCCGACAACCTGTACATCTACGGCACGCTCGGTCACCGGATAATCTTCACCGCGCAGGGCATCCACGATCTGGTACCGTGTAAATACCCATCCGGGGCGCCTTGCCAGAAACTGGAGCAGACGGAATTCGGAAAAGGTCAGGCTGACCGGATTATTATCGATCATCACTTCATGGCGGCCGGGATGTATCAGCAGATTGTGAATTTGTATAATGTCATCTTCGTTATTTAATTTGCTTTCATTGCGGCGCAAAACAGCCTTTATCCGGGCAAGCAGCACCTTGCCGCTGAAGGGTTTGACGATATAGTCATCCGCGCCGAGCTCCAGGCCGGATACGATATCCGCTTCATCTCCCTTCGCCGTTATCATAATAACAGGTATATCCGAATAATCAGAATCACGTTTCAGCATGCGGCATACTTCCAGACCGTCAACACCGGGCAGCATTAAATCCAGCAATATCAGGTCGGGAACCTGTTTTTTCAAGGCTTGTAAGATATCTTCACCACTCGTAAACCGTTTTGTCTGGAAACCTTCTTTATTCAAATAATAATCGACAAGATCCAGAATATCTTCTTCATCATCAACGACAAATATTTTTTCTTTTGCCACTTTATACACCCCTTTTATCTATAGATGTAAATAATCAATATCAATAAGTCGTGTTAGAAGAATGTTATATTTTTGTTAAATACACGTTTTCCCGCATGTAATCGTCAGATTACCTGATTCAGTCCATTAATCAGAAGATTCAGCGCAGGCAGAATCAACACAAGGGCCACAACCCGGTTAAAATTTTTTTCATTGATATGCATCTGCCTCCTGTGCCCGTAATATAAACCAATAACCAAAAAAAGTGCCATAAAAATGAACTGGTTTGTGGGAATGTCCATTGGAATCGCGTTCATCCGGTAAAGAAAAAAACGCCATACCGCACCAAAAAAGAAAATGGCGATGAGCTGTGTCCGAAAGTATGTCTTCCCGTGACGCAGCTTCAAATAGATGATCAGAACCGGACCTGTAATACCGATCAGCCCTCCCGTAAATCCTGAAAACAGGGCAATCGGATATTTCATCCATTCGTATTTTCCACCGGTGCCGCGATTGTTATCACGATTACCAAGCAACAGCAAAGCGATAAATAACAGCAAACCAAGACCAATCGTAATTTTCAGCAGAGCGGTGGAAATATGCTTTAAAAGATAGGCTCCCGGATAGGCACCGGCAAAAAGCAATAACGTTACCGGTAATACAAATTTCCAGTCTATCTTCTTATATACCGTAAAAAACAGCAATAAACCTGCCAGTATATCCAGAAGGGCTGCCGCCGAGATAGCGCTGCCGGGATTAATAAGCAGCGACAATGCGGGAATCAGCACCAGAGCCGGACCAAACCCGGAAAATCCTTTCAGAAAATAGGCGACCAAAACAGACATCAATGCAAGAATCAGAGAAAGTTCCGGCATGCCTGTCACTCAGATGTAATGTAATCAAGCAGGTGTGTCATGGCTGCAACTTCATCGGTACCGGCCAGGCCGCGCCGTAACCGGGTAATTTTCCGGTATTCCTCATCATCGAGCAGCAGGTCTTCCTTACGGGTTCCGGACTGGTGAAGGTTGAGGGCGGGCCAGATCCGCCGCTCAGCACACTTCTTACACAGGACAATATCCATATTACCCGTTCCCTTGAATTCCTGGAAAATAATATCATCCATCCGGCTGCCTGTCTCGACGAGAATGGTCGCAATAACGGTCAGTGATCCGCCGTTTTCAAGATTCCGTGCGGCGCCGAAGAACTGCCGGGGCAACTCCAGCGCATTAGCCCCGAGGCCACCGGTCAGTGTTTTGCTGTAACTGTCGGTAGCCTTGTTAAAAGCACGGGCCATCCGTGTTAGAGAATCAATCAGGACTACAATATCCATACCCAGTTCGGCATTCCGCATGGCTACATTCATTGTCAGACGGGTTAGCCGGAGGTGGCTGCTTACGCTTTCATCGGCGGATGATGCCAGCACTTCGGCGCGGGGTAATGCCCGTCGGAAATCGGTAACCTCTTCAGGTCGTTCATCAACGAGCAGAAAAAACACACAGGTATCCGGATGATTCTGCAATATGGCCTTCCCGATGTGCTTGAGGATGGTCGTCTTACCCGTTTTCGGTGGCGCGATAATAAGTCCTCTCTGACCTTTCCCTATCGGTGCAATCAGATCCAGGATGCCACCCATCCGGTCATCCGTGCCTGTTCGCATGTTCAATCGCTCATCCGGGTTGATGCTGGTCTGACGTTTTAGCGGAGCGGTGCGGGTGTAATCATTGGGGGCGATGTAATTAATGGTACTTATTTCTGTAAGCTTTCTGTTCCGGGACTGTGATGAGGCGCCGCCACTCTTTCCCTGTATGAAAACACCTTCTTTCAGCCGGTACTGACGGATCAGAGAAGCGGGAACAAAGACATCCTCATTGTCAACCCTGAAATTATTTTTAATATTTCTCAGAAAACCAAAACCTTTGTCAAAGACTTCCAGATGTCCGGAGACCGGCTCTAAGGGGGCTTCTTTTTTCATGATTTCACTCTATTGTAAGCTTTCCATTATCCAGTAGTTTAAATGAATCGATATAGACCGTAGGGTTCTGAATAACACCGTCGATATGAATACCGACGGAAACAGTTCCACCCATGCTGATATTGTTGCCAAATGCGATATGAACGGTTCCCATGACTTTTTCGTCTTCAAGGATCATGCCGGTAATGCGGGCCTCGTGATTGGTACCGATACCAAGTTCAGCGATATTCCGGGCCTCTTTGCCCAGCGGCTCAAGCTGCTGCTGCAACAGGCTGGCCTGCTCCCCTCCCTGAAAGTCGACGGCATAGCCGTCCCTGATGGTCACTTTGACCGGCAGATCAGTGATTTTTCCGATTCCGGCCAGCGAACCGTCGATGTAAGCGACGCCGTTACTGCTGCCTTCCACAGGCATCAGAAATGATTCACCACTGGGCAGGTTCCCCCCTTTACCGGGCTGATCGATAAGTCCTGTGGATGAAATCGGCACAATCCCTTCAATGGACATTTCCAGGTCTGTGCCAAGAGGGGTTGTAATCCGGGCGATTTTACCCTTATCCAGGATTTCGGAAACTTTATAGGTTCGCTCCGCGATTTTGCTGTAATCGGCTTTCAGCGTCCGTATCATACAATCTTCCGTGATACCCGGCATTGTTCCCACCCGGGTGCCCTTTTTACAGGCGTTCCTGCGGGCATCCGTATGCGTCAGGGATTTGGTCGTGGGGCAGACGACGACATCACAGGCCGCCATAAGGTCGGCAACCGTGCCGGGGGGTTCCTGACCGTTAATTTCCGCCGGCGGCATAACGACCATCAGAATATCGCCTGTCATTGTTCTGCCCACCTCGTAAAATGCCTCTCCGATGGAACGTTTATTGTCGTCTGTTATGATTAAGAAGCGTTCCGTACTTTTCAGTTTGAGGCTGGTTTCAAGTGCTGTTTTTGCAGCAATGTTAATCGGTTTCATAAAAACTCCCGGTAACAATTATTTAATTGACATCTGAATTTAAGGAATCTAATTTATACGATTGTGCGTTATTATCCTATATCAATAAAACCAAAACAAAGGTATCCCGGAACATGTCGCATTTAATTTTTATTAAGAACTTTCCTAACCGTGCTTTTGCCGAGCAGGCTAAAGAAATTTTAGACAGGGAATCTATCGGTTGTGTGCTGAGTTCACCGGATGTTGGTATTCTTGGCACATCAACAACTTCTTTATCGATTGGTGTGGACCTTTATGTTGAACAGGACAATGAGGAAAACGCAAGGGCATTGCTTGAAGCCCTTTACAACGGTATTTAACTGTTATCTTCCTTATCGGAATTATCCGTCCACACGGATTGCAGCATCTCCTCTTTCGATTTCCTCAAATCGACAGCCAGTTTATAGGCTTCTTCCCGTGTGCGTTTTGAAGTGATATAAAACTTTTTGGATTTGGCTTTTCCCTCTTCACTCCAGGTTGCCTGAAAATAGTGCACATCCCTGCCCTGCATTCTTGTTTTTACTTCATTCACCCCGACCACACCACTGGTATTGTTTTTCGGCGGGACTTTATAAAAGGGTTTCCTGCGGGAACTGTGTGTTTTCGACTTATGCAGTGCAGCTACCATCTGATAGTGATCCCGGAATTTTTTCGCATTATCCAATGCCTGTTTTTTTCCACCGAAAATACGGTCACTGAATAATTTTGACTTGAGAACGCCTCCGTTGGCATAAACACGGACATACCATCCATGTGTATGCTTGGAATCGATCCGGCTTATCCCGGGATAGCTTATTTTCTTATCATTGGACTTGGTCATAATACAGATCTATATAAATTATGATTTGACTGGTTAATCTGATAAACGGCTAATTAAAATGCGTTATTCCCTTCTAGTCGAATTGAAACCGTTTCTGCAGCATTATCTAAAGGCCTTGCCGGTTATGCCGAATTTAGATACTAATCGAAACAACAAGGTACGACATGATGCCGGTAACACAAAGCGAACACGATACCGAACGGCTTCTTACTGAAACCAAACGGAGGAAATCGGCAGAAGCCCGACTCCGTGAAGTACGCAATGCACTGGAAGAGAGTATAGCCAGAAACAAGGCTATTTTAAGTACAACCGTTGATGGCATAATTATAATCAATGATAAGGGTATCGTGCAAACTTATAATACAGCTGCCGAGAAAATTTTTGGATATCCGGCTGAAGAAATAATAAACAGCAGCATAATCCGGCTCATGCCTGCCCCTTTCTCTATGGAACATGACACCTATATCGGTAATTATCTCAGCAGCGGTACCGGAAAAATAATGGGAAAGCGCAGAGAACTGGTCGCCAAACGTAAGGACGGGACCATCATACCCATCGATCTTTCAATAAGCGCGGCCTCTATCGGGGATAAAACATTTTTTACAGGTATCGTCCGCGACATCACGGAGCGGAAAAAAGCGGAAGCGGAACTGCGTGAGCGTACTGAAGCACTGGAAAACAGCAACCGGGAACTGGAACAGTTTGCGTATGTGGCATCCCACGACCTGCAGGAACCCCTGCGTATGATCACCAGTTACATGAGTTTACTGTCCCGACGCTACCAGGGGAAACTGGACCACGATGCTGATGATTTTATTAATTATGCCATCGATGGTGCCCAGCGTATGCAGCAATTGATCAATGACCTTCTCGCTTACTCACGTGTCGGGACAAAAGGCAAGCCGCCGGAACCGACAAATGTCAATACGGTCGTCAAACGGGCCCTGAAAAACCTGCAGATGGCTATTGAAGATAACGGTGCACAGATCAGTTGCGATGAATTTCCACAGATTATGGCCGATGAAATCCAACTGATACAGTTGTTTCAAAACCTGATCGCCAATGCCATTAAATTTCACGGCGACAAGCCGCCCCGTATCGAAATCTCGGTTCGAAAGAAACGTTCATTCTGGCAGTTTTCCGTAAAAGACAACGGGATCGGTATGGATCCGTCTTATAAGGAACGGATTTTTCAGATCTTTCAGCGTCTGCATACCCGCCGGCAGTATCCCGGAACAGGTATCGGACTGGCTATCTGTAAAAAAATAGTGGAGCGGCACGGGGGAACGATATGGGTCGATTCCGAACAGAATGAGGGATCGACATTTTTTTTCACCTTCCCTGAAGTGACCAAGGAGAACGCAGACAATGCATAATGCGCCGCTTCATATTTTGATCGTCGAAGACAACCCGGGGGATGTGCGCCTCGCCAGGGAAGCGCTTCAGGAAAGCCATATCCGGAGCGTTTTACATCTTGCCTGCGACGGAGAAGAGGCCCTGGCGTATCTGCGTAGCTGCAGCACCGGCAACAAACAGGTTAAACCCGACCTTGTTTTTCTGGACTGGAATCTTCCCCGAAAAAACGGTAAAGAGGTATTGAAAGCAATCCGTTCCAATCCGCACTTTATAACACTTCCGGTTATCGTCATGTCTTCTTCCAGTGCGGAACAGGATATTCACGCCGCCTACCGGCTGAAGGCAAATTGTTATGTAACCAAACCGGGAGCCTATGATCAATATATACCCATGATACAATCCATCGCTTCATTCTGGCTGACCTGACATGAGAAAAACAATCACAGATCCCATCATGAAAAACGGTAAGGAAAATTCAAATGCAGACAGAAAACATAACTTTATTTAATCTTTTGCTCGTCGAAGACAATCCGGGCGACGCCCGTTTGATCAAAGAGATGCTCTTTGAATCCGGGAACGATCGTTTCTTTCTGAAACATTTCGACGCCATGCAGCCAGCGATTGATTATTTGAACGATAATGATATCGATGTGATTTTACTTGACTTATCATTACCGGACAGCCATGGTCTGGATACATTCGAAACTGTCTTTTCCGCGCAGCCGAAAATTCCGATTATCGTCCTTACCGGGCTGGAAGATCACCGCACCGCCATCGAAACCGTACAGAAAGGTGCCCAGGACTACCTGGTCAAAGGAAAAGTTGAGGGAGGCTTGCTCATCCGTGCCATCGAGTATGCCATAGAACGGCAGAAACTGCGCGAAAAAGTCATGGAAGCCAACCAGAAAATTATCGATCAGCAGAAACTTCAGCTGGAAGAAGAGCGTCTGAACGTACTGCTGGAAATGGCAGGCGCCACTGCACATGAGCTGAATCAGCCACTCACGGTCCTGATGAACAAAGTACAACTGCTGCCCATGATAAAAGATAATGCTGAAAAACTGGATAATTATCTGGATTCCATTCAACGGGCGGCAACCCGTATCAGTGAAATTGTTCAGAAAATCCAGAATATCCGTTCGTATGATACCAAAGACTACGCCGGCGGGACACGTATCATTAACTTCGATCAGAATTAATTCCGGGACACCTTCCGGAGGCTAATCGCCGGTCACAACTTCCATGGTCGTGTAATCCAGTTCGGAACCCAGCATGCTGTGTGGTATGGAATAGACAAGCAGCAGCAGAATCGCTGCACCTATCACCCACCAACGGGACCGGGTGCTTCCCCGAACCACCTGAACGAGGGCTGCAATCCAGCCGATCATGGCAAACAGGGTCTTGTTATCCGTCAGATCATATCCCCAGGGTATACCCGTCCAGAATGCCCCGAATGCATATTTCTGAACGACCGGACCGAGAATCATCCCTCCAATAAACAGGAATACCGTTGTCAGCATGACCAGGTGCAAAAGGCGTCTTCGCTTCGTTAACGCTTCAAGTCCGGAAAGATTTGACAGAAACATGGCAAAAAACATGAAAAAAATATGGGGTAACAGAAAACCTGCCGGCACAGCCCCCCTGAATCGTATTACAACGGTCTCTTCCCCCGGAATAATCGTTCGGTTACCATGTTCCCTGTATACGATAAAATATTCGAGTTTTCCTGCCGGCGGCTGCTGCGGAAGATCCGCATAATATACACCACTGTCATACTTCATCGGTAACCGGATCCAGTCCTCATCGGTTTTATACCGCCGGTATACAAGAGATAATGACAGTGTATCTGCGTCAATCTCCAGTGCGATACGCTTATCTCCTTCTTCACCCTGACTGCGGGGCAACGAATAAGTGCATTCACTTCCGGCGATGCGGAAATTCCCGCTGAGGGGGTACGTCGGACCTGTCGAACGTTGATAGACAGCTGCAGAAAGCGTAATTACAAGTGCAATCAGAACGTTATAAATCATCCGGCGTTTCCTGTGTTTTCAATTCGCAGTAAATTTTTAATTTATCTATTTATACAAATATATTTCAAGCAATCCTTCTTGTTAAATCAAAATATTTTCATAAATTATCGGGCAAATGAAAAGGATTTTGGTAAAACGTTTATTTATGCAGGAGATTCTATGAAAGGAAGACGGGAACCGGTCTGGAACCTGATGGGTCTTATTTTTCCGGCCCACCCCTGGCACGGCGTGGATGTCGGGCAGGATGCCCCCGAAATCGTCAATGCGTACATTGAAATGCTGCCGACGGATACGGTAAAATATGAATTAGATAAAAAAACGGGTATTTTGAAAATAGATCGCCCCCAGAAATTTTCATCCATGCCGCCGATGCTTTACGGTTTGATTCCGAAAACATATTGTGGCGATAATACCGCTGCCTTCAGTAAAGAGAAAACCGGCCGGGAAAACATCATCGGTGACAAGGATCCGCTTGATATTTGCGTGCTTACCGAACGTGCCATCAGCAGCAACAATATCATTGTACCAGCGGTTGTCATCGGCGGTTTCCGCATGATTGACAATAATGAAGCCGATGACAAAATTGTCGCCTATCTCAAGGGAGATATGGTTTACAGCGAATGGCATGACATTAAAGATGTGCCGGCAACGCTGATCGAACGCCTGCGCCATTATTTTCTGACCTATAAAGATATACCCGGTACGAGGAAACATAATTGCGAAATTACGCACACGTATAATAAGGAAGAAGCACACCAGGTTATTCTCGGCAGCCGCAGGGATTATGACGCTAAATTTGCCGGGTTGGATGATTTTTCCTGATATGTAGTCAATTTTCTAACCTGATTAATTCACAAAATCATTAAAAAAACAGGATTTATTAAAAATTGTCGTTC
>CAYPHA010000109.1:0-11323 GCA_964410215.1 uncultured Calditrichota bacterium
ACATAATCGCCCTTAACCACCTTGACCACATGCTCACCGGAAGACAGGTTGCGGAGGGTTGCCGGGGTATTCTGACGGATATCCTTGCCATCCACAAAGATGGATGCCGCTGAGGGAGTGGATTTGAGGTAGATGTCGCCGTTGCCCGGCTCAACGATATCATCTCGGCTTCCCACCAGTTTTTCGGCGATATTCTTCATGGAAGTGGTCAAGACGGTCTCCACAGGACACTGACAGTCTTCATCAACAGTTAGCAATAATTCACCGGATTGTACGTCAATTAGTCGTAGGCTAATCGTATACAGGGAACCCACCTTGCCTACGCTGCCGGCACAGATCTGGTTAATGTTAAGAAGTTTGCCGATTTCCACGGCACATTCATCTGTAGTACAGCCGGTCTGCTGGAAGCCCTGTTCTTCCAGGATCGTTTCCATTTCATTGCGTTCGATGACCCTGAAAGCGCCGCTCTGGACCAGCTCGCTGCGCAGACGGTCGGAGAGGGTGATGCTTTCCGATTCGCTGACGCCTAAGGCTTCAAGATTGAGTACCGCGATTTGTTGTCTGCCGTTCTGGGCATGGATGTTCAGACATAATAAGGCGGCGAAGAGACAGGAATACAGAACAGATTTCATAGAATCCTCACGAGGTCTATCATTAGATTACAGGTTGGCTTTATATTTAACGTTTCAGATTTCTCAGATAAAGGACAAAGGCTTTGATAAAAAACCTTGTAATACAATTACAATATATGAATATATGGGAAAATATCAAGACATTATGATGTTAATAATTTTCAACATTCTCGTTGTATTACCCTTATTGATTGTGATTGACAACTTGATAGAATCAAATATATGGCCGGCGCCGGCTAACCTGGCTTCCGATACCCGTCTGGTCCCAAGAATCGGGAACAGGCGCTCCAGCCAAATTAGCCACACAAAGAGAATTTACACATAAATTGGGACTTGACTATTTTTTGGATCGGGATTGATTTACATACCTGTTCATGTTTAGTTTCTGTTCTGTTATATGATCGATCTAAAGGAATAATCCATTGCATGTATCCTCAAAAAACAGTACATGGAAGGAACGTTTTCGCATCCGTGCGTATGAGGTCGGGCCCCGGGCACAGGTAACGATTCAGACGATCTGTAATTATCTGCAGGAAGCAGCCGGGAACCATGCGCAGGCGCTGAATGTTTCTGTTGACAGGCTATATAAAGAAAACCTCACCTGGGTTTTATCCCGCCTGCATGTGCAAATGAACAGCTACCCCCGCTGGCAGCAGCATATCACCGTGGAGACCTGGCCTTCGGCCGTCCATAAACTCTACGCCGTTCGCGATTTCAGGCTTCATGATTCAGATGGAAACGAATTTGGCACTGCAACCAGCTCCTGGATGCTCATCAATCTGACCAGTCGCCGGCCTGTAAGCATGCCTGATTACATCCGTAGTCTCCATGACAATACCCCGGGAAGGGCCATCGATGATGCGTTCGATACGCTTCCCGATGTGGAACATGCTGATAATACCCGTCATTTTAACGTCCGTGTCAGCGATCTTGATATGAATCAACATGTCAATAATGTCAACTATATCGAATGGGGTCTGGAATCCGTTCCGGAAGAAATAAGAACCCGCTTTCAACTCAGGCATTTTGAGATATCATTTAAAGCGGAAAGCAGATTCGGAGACCGCATTCAGGCCGGCAGCCGTCAGCAAAATGACCATGACACCGTGTGTTTTCATCATGCACTCTATCGGGAAGCAGACGGCAAGACGCTGGCCAGAATGAAAAGCAGTTGGATGTCGTTAAAAAAATGAAATTACAGGCGAATGCGCTACCCCTGCAGTTGTGGGTTGGCGTCGTACTCATTATTGTTTTCTGGCCCCTGAACTGGCTCCTGCCCGGTTTACGCACCCATATACTCTTTTTCCCCTTATGGCTGGGATATGCGCTGACCATTGACGGCCTCGTTTACATGAGAACAGGAAGTTCCATGATCTCACGCAATCTGCGCCGCTACATTCTGTTATTTTTCCTCTCGGCCCCGGTCTGGTGGCTGTTTGAATTATTCAACCAACGCACACAAAACTGGTTCTATATCGGACGTGAATATTTTACAGACCTGCAATACGCGGTCCTTGCCACACTGGCCTTTTCGACCGTGATCCCGGCTGTATTTGGAACCGCGGAACTGATCAGTACTTTCAGCTGGTTCAAGAAAAAAACGGCAAAAACACCGGGAACTTCCCTGTTACCCGGTTATCCAATATACATTGCTGTCGGCGTTGTTCTACTGATTTTACTTTTATCCCTGCCCACCTATTTCTATGGATTCTTATGGGTCGCTCTCTTTTGTATCATCGATCCCATCAACCATCGTCTGGGCAACCGGTCCCTGATCCTTGATATGGTTCAATCCAATTGGAAACCGGCACTTTCACTGGCGGCTGGTTGTCTTATTTGCGGTTTTTTCTGGGAATTCTGGAATATCTACGCGTATCCTAAATGGATTTATAATGTTCCGCTGGTTGGTTTCTGGCACATTTTCGAAATGCCTGTACTTGGTTACCTGGGTTATATACCCTTTGCTTTTGAATTATTTGCCATCTATCATCTGGTTAACGGCGTGGTGGGGCGTGCTGACGATTCATTCCTGCACATTTAATTCGAAAGAAGAGCAAAGCACAACAATGGAGGAAAATATGAAAAACGTTTCTATCAAGAGGCTTTTCATCATGGTCCTGAACCTGTCACTTGTTTTAATCATCTGGTCCTGTGTGCAGAGTGAGAAGCCACCTGTTGCCCGAATTGAAAACGTGATTCAAACGCATCACGGTACCGATGTTGCCGATCCTTACCGCTGGTTGGAAGACTGGAATGATCCTGAAGTACGTGAATGGAGTGATGCGCAGAACCAGTATGCCCGCGCCTGTTTGAACAGACTCCCCGACATCGATCCCATCCGGAACCGCGTCAGCGAAATCCGAAGTGCCACCAGCAACCGATATTACAGCATGACCTGGAAGGAAGGAAGGCTTTATGCAAAAAAAGTACAACCTCCTTTGAATCAACCCAGACTCGTCTTCATGCCCTCGGTATCGGCATCTGCACGCGAGACAGTGATTGTGGATCCAAACCGGATCGACTCAAGCGGTGCCGTTTCCATTGACTGGTATGTCCCCTCTCCCGATGGTGAGATCGTCGCTGTTTCCCTGTCCACCGGAGGCTCAGAGGAAGGTGACCTGCATCTTTATGAAACCCGGACAGGGAAACAGGTTGATATCGTTATTCCCCGGGTAAACGGTGGCACGGCCGGCGGTGACCTGGCATGGTTAAAGGACGGATCCGGATTTTATTATACCCGGTATCCTTATCCCGGAGAACGGGATCCGGAAGATATGAATTTTTATCAGCAGGTCTGGTTTCATAAAATGGGAACGCCGATATCTGAAGACCGCTATATCTTCGGTAAGGATTTCCCCCGTATTGCAGAAATCCGTATGGAAGTCGATCCGATCACCGGTCTCGTCCTTATTACGATGCAATACGGTGACAGCGGTAAATTTAAACACTATATCGGTAACAGGTCCAACGGCTGGAAACAGATAACATCATACGAGGATAAAATCGTTGAAGCACAGATCGGTCCCGGCAGCCGGCTTTTCATGATTTCCCGAAAAGATGCGCCTAATGGGAAACTACTCGTTACCGACTTGAAAAAACCCTCGATCAAAAAGGCTCCATGCCTGATCGCAGAAACCGGTAACAGCATCATAACGGATTTTTATCATAAACCCAAATGGGTTGTTACACCGGCACATATCTATCTTACTTATCAGACTGGTGGTCCATCGGTAATCAAAGCCTTTGACAGGAAAGGTAATCCTGTAAACGATCCCGGGATTGCTCCTGTTTCCAGCGTCAATGAACTGACACTCTATGAGCAAAACACCCTTCTATTCCTTATATCATCCTATGTGAAGCCACCATCCTGGTATCTGTACAACCCTGTTGAAAACAAAACAATACGTACACCACTTTATACCGTATCACCCGTAGATTTTTCCGACACAGAGGTTATCAGAACGTTTACACAATCGAAGGACGGCACCGAGATTCCCATTAATATCATGTACCGGAAGGGTATGAAACGGGATGGCAATAATCCTGTACTCCTATACGGATATGGCGGTTTTGGTATCAACAGGACGCCGCGATTCCGCCCCTTAAACAGGATCTGGATTGAGCAGGGAGGTATTTATGCGGTAGCTAACATTCGCGGCGGCGGAGAATTCGGGGAACACTGGCATGATGAAGGCAGACTCACCAGGAAGCAAAACGTTTTTGACGATTTTGCAGCAGCCATGAAATATATGGTCGATGCCGGTTATACCTCAGTAGAAAAGCTTGCTATCAACGGTGGCTCCAATGGCGGTCTTCTGATGGGCGCCATGATTACCCAGCATCCGGATCTTTTCAGGGCGACGGTCTCAACCGTCGGTTTGTATGACATGATCCGTTCCGAACTTACTCCGAATGGTTTATTCAATGTGCCTGAATACGGAACGGTAAAAGATCCCGCGCACTTTGCGGCACTTTATGCGTATTCTCCTTATCACAATGTCAAAGCAGGCGTCGACTATCCTTCCATCCTGTTCATGACCGGTGAAAATGATCCGCGCGTGGATCCCATGCACTCACGTAAGATGATTGCACGTCTGCAGGCGGCTACGACTTCGGATAATCCCATACTTCTCCGGACAAGCAGCACAACAGGGCATGGTGGCAGCACGCCGTTACCCGAACAGATAGAAGAAGCCACACATAAGTTTGTGTTCTTGTTTCATGAGTTGGGTATTCGTTATGAGGAATGGGGAAGTAAGAAGTAGGAATTGGGAGTGTGGAAGACGGATATCAGACGAAGTTGCGGAGCATGAGTTCATTCGGATAGGGATTGAGGTAAATCTGTTCCGTCATCCACTGTACCGGATAGCGGCGTAAATGATGGTTGATACCATGTGAGATCAGACTGAGCTTAAGCCTTCTGTCGAAACGTACTTTCATGCCCGGCAGACAAAGCAGACAACTGCTGATTCCTACACGTATTTGTTGACTCATCCATTATTTTTTCAGCTTATCTTTGAACTCTTTTTTGAATTTCTGCAATTTGGGATTAATAACAAACCGGCAATACCCCTGATTTGGATTCTCTTCATAATAATTCTGATGATATTGTTCAGCTTTATAAAACGAACGGAAAGGAGTAATTTCCGTTACGACAGGATTCTCCCAGACATCGCTTTTATCCATTTCTTCACGGGATTTTTCCGCTATCGCTTTCTGCTGATCATCATGATAAAAAATAGCTGAGCGGTACTGGGTACCGACATCGGCTCCCTGACGATTGAGCGTTGTGGGATCATGCGTTCGCCAGAACACGTCCAGAATCTCTCCAAGGCTGATTATCTCAGGATTATAATGAACCTGCACGACTTCGGCATGCCCGGTTGAACCGGAACAGACTTCCTCGTAGGACGGATTTTCCATATCACCGCCGGAATAACCGGAAACGACGCTTTCAACTCCTATCAGGTTTTCGAATATGGCTTCCACGCACCAAAAGCACCCGGCTCCGAGCGTAATGGTTTCTGAATCAGCAGACACGTCTTTCTCCTTTTCTAATGTTGAAACAACACCTTTTTGGGCATGTATGAGCGTCATGCCGGCAAAACCAACTGCCAGGGCAATGACGATGACTCCCCGCATGATATTTTTCATAGCACTTGTTCCCTATTTTAGTTCTCTAACGCATGAAATACAAAAATTATTCATTTTATGGCGGATAGTCTATTCTCGAAAAAAAAGGTTTCGAAGAGTTATAACATTGATTAGATTCTCATAGGGGTGTTTCTTTTTTCACAAACTTTATCATAAAATTCTAATTTTAGACAATATGTTACCGAAAATATGAATAAATATGAGGCGTGAGCAATCTCATTATGGGCTCATTACCTAAAAAAACCCATGTACAGGAGTCGGATCTTCTAAAACGACTTCATGCAGCAGAGGCCAGAATCAGCGAACTGGAACAAACCCTCCTGGATTCAAAGCAATCGGCTCACTCAATGGAAACCGCCTTTCTATCCGGACTGAATAACAGCCCTGAAGCAACCATCCTGATTGAACACAAGACCGGTACCATCGTCGACATAAATGAGGCATTCCTCGTCCTTACCGGTTATACCAGAAAAGATATTCTGGGCAGGACATCCAAAGACCTGAAACTCTGGTCATCGCCGGCAAAGCGCATACACCTGTTACGCACCCTGAAAGAAAACCATAGCTGTAACAATCTGCGGGCATCCTTTAAGGTTAAATCCGGCGAAACGCATATCGGCATCATATCTGCGCACCATATCCATCTGAATGATTCGCTTTATATTCTCTGCTTTATAAGAGATATTACCGGCGCAGAAAAACAACAGAAACAGATTACAAATCAACTGGAGCAGACCTCCCGACTCCTGGAGGCTATTTTCAACAGCATTCCCGATATTTTGGGAATACAGGACAGAGATCATAAAATCATCCGTTATAACGAAGCCGGGTATAAATTACTGAATGTAACGGCAGAGGAAGCCCGGGGTAAAAAATGTTATGAACTGATCGGCCAGAAAAAGCCCTGTGGATTGTGCGCAACATCGGAAACCTACCAAACAAAAAAACCGGCGCAGATCCAGAAGTATCTCCCGGATAGTGACGTTTGGTTTGATGTGCGAAGCTACCCGATTCTAAATGAACAAAACGAAATCGAACTGGTTATCGAACACCTGCGCGATATTACGACTGAAAAAAAGGCCAGCGAAGCCATCAAAGAAAGTGCGGAGCGCCTGGAACTCGCGTTGAAAGGAGCCGATCTGGGAATGTGGGACTGGGACCTGCGTACAAATGAACTGACACACAGTGAACGCTGGTGTACGATGCTCGGATATCATACTGACGATATCGGTTCTGATTTTTCAGCCTGGAAATCCCTGGTCCATCCCGAAGATTATGATATGGTCATGGATACATTACAGACACATCTGGATGGTAAAACCGCGTTTTACGAAACCGAGCATCGAATGAAGAATAAATCAGGTGAATGGGTCTGGATTCTTGATCGTGGTCGAATCGTTGAACGCAATCCGGACGGCAAGGTATTGAGAATGGCCGGCACCCATCTTGATATTACATACCGAAAAAAAGCGGAGGAAGAAAACAAAAGACTCCAGGAACAACTCAGTCAGGCACAAAAAATGGAAGCAGTCGGCACCCTTGCCGGCGGTATTGCGCATGACTTCAATAATTTGCTTACGGTTATCAACGGGTATTCAGAAATAGCATTACTCAAGATGGAAGAAAACAGCCCTTCCTTTAAAGACGTTGAAGCCATCCAGTCAGCAGGTCAACGCGCGGAGTCACTGACACGGCAATTACTCGCTTTCAGCCGGAAACAGGTTTTTACACCCAGGGTAATCAATTTGAATAAGGTTATCATCAACCTCGATAAAATGCTGTACCGGTTAATCGGAGAAGATATTTCCATTGCATTTGAGCTGGACGATACAATTCCGCTGGTGAAAGCCGATCCGGGACAAATTGAACAAATATTGATAAATCTCATCATCAATGCGCGGGATGCTATCAATCAACAGACGGATTGCGCATCGGAGAAAAAAATCAGTGTCGAAACCCGCTTTAAATATCTTGATGAAACCTATCTGTCAAAAAATGTATACAGTAAATACGGGCCCCATGTTGTCCTCGTGGTCAGTGATAACGGTATCGGGATAAGCAGTGAAGTGAAAGATAAAATCTTTGAGCCCTTTTTTACGACAAAGGAGCGGGCAAAAGGGACCGGACTCGGTCTCGCCACCGTTTACGGTATTATTAAGCAAAATAATGGACATATTACAGTTTACAGCGAACCCGGCAACGGGACAACGTTCAACATCTACTGGCCGGCCTGCTTTGAATCTAATTGCACCGAGGGTGTTTCACCTCAAAAACATAAAAAATTGAAGGGGCATGAAACGATTCTGCTGGTTGAAGACGATAAAGCGGTACGTGAATTTGCCCTGTCTGCCCTTGAGAACTTCGGGTATGCCATTATTGTTGCTGTAAATGGCCGCGATGCACTGCGAATTCTGGAAGAACGGAAACATCCGGATATTGATCTTATGGTCAGCGATCTTATCATGCCGGAAATGAATGGTCATGAACTGGCAGAAAAATTCAGAACCTATTATCCCGATGTCCAGGTTTTGTTCACTTCCGGCTATCCTGAAAACCATATCGTGCGTAACGGGCACCTTGAAAAAGGTATTAATTTTCTGCAAAAACCTTACTCGCCCGGCGCCCTGGCTGAAAAGATCAGGAACATACTCGACCAGTATTAGCCCATCCCGGAACTGGTTTCAACCCGGGCAGTATATAGTTGCAAAGAGGCCTGCTCTCTGTTATTTTATTATTATTAAATCTTCCGGAATCAGGACATGTTTCGTCGAGAATTTTTAAAGACAAGTGCAGGTCTGAGCGCCGGTTTCCTGCTGCTACCGGCAAATACCATATCCTGTAATGCATATAAGGAAAACAGCCCTACCTCGCGGGTCGTCATTTCAGGAGATAAGGATCTCTTTAACGCAGCGGGTGCGCCTGAAGAACAGAGGGTTGCCGCGCTTCTTGACAGCGCCATGTGCCGCTGCTTTAATACGGATGACCCGGTCGGCGTCTGGCTGAAAAAATTCTCACCCGGCGAAACGGTTGGTTTAAAGATTAATTGTTTGTCGGGAGAAGGATCCACGCACCATGCCCTTGTCAATGCCATTACGGAACGTCTCCAACAGGCCGGCATCCGCAAACTGATTATCTGGGACCGGTTTAATTCGGATCTTGAAGATGCCGGATACCGTATCACATACAAAAACAGCAATGTTCTCTGTTTCGGCAACGATGCTGCCGGTTTTGAAGACCACTTTGAGTCATTTGGCAAAGCTGCAAGCCTGGTCTGCAAAACCCTGACCCGCCATTGCGACAGTATTATCAACATCCCCCTGATGAAGGACCATGGCATTGCCGGTATGACCATGGCGATGAAAAATCTATTTGGAGCGATCCATAATCCTCATAAATTTCACCTCGATGTCGGCGATCCTTACATTGCGGATGTATTCTGCTATCCTTCCATACGCAGAAAAGTAAAGCTGCACATAGCCGACGCCATCTGGGCGCAGTATGAAGGGGGACCGTCATTCATGCCGCAATGGCGCTGGCCTTATGGCGGAATTATCGTTTCCGAGGATCCGGTAGCTATGGATTATGCCGGTTGGCAGATCATCGAGAAGAAACGTGCAGAAGAGGGATTAAAAACTTTGCGGTCTGCAGGGCGTGAACCTTCCTATATTCGTACGGCCGCTAATCCCGAACACAAGCTCGGCCATAGTAATCCGGATGAAATCAGTATTATTAAAACCTGATTGACCATATATTTATGAAAAAAGATATCAAAAGCAGAAACCACATGTATGATCTTTTAGAAGATATACCCTTGTCAGAGGATCTGAACAAAGACCTCAACCGGCGTACTTTTTTACGAAGAGCACTGTGCGGCGGACTGGCAGCCGGTTGCCCGGCCCTGGCATTTTCAGCTATGGATAATTCTGTTTTTCCGGAAGCCTGGCGCAAGTTCATTATTGAAGCGCGGTACTATGAAAAACTTCCCCATAAAAAAATTCGCTGCCTGCTCTGTCCCAGGGAATGTGTAATAGATGACCGGGAACGTGGCTATTGCGGCGTGCGGGAAAACCGTGAAGGGATTTATTATTCCCTGGTTTATGCACGTCCATGCACCTATCATGTCGATCCGATTGAGAAAAAACCCCTTTTCCACTTTTTTCCGGGAAGCCTTTCCTTCTCGATCGCCACAGCCGGATGCAATGTAAATTGTAAATTCTGTCAGAACTGGCAGATTTCCCAGGTAAGGCCGGAACAGATCCGGAGTATGTATATGCCTCCAAAACAGGTTGCGGATATGGCGCAGAAGCACAGTTGTATTTCGATCGCTTATACATACAGTGAACCAATTATCTTTTATGAGTACATGGAAGACACCGCGCTTGCCGGGATTGACGCGGATATACGCAGTGTGGTTATTACCGGGGGGTATATTCAAAAAGATCCTCTGAAGCGTCTGTGTAAATCGGTCGATGCTATCAAGGTCGACCTTAAGGCTTTTTCCGAACAGTATTACCGTGATATTGTGAATGGTGAGCTCAAACCTGTTCTCGATGCCCTCGTGACCATCCGGGAAATGAATGTATGGACAGAAATTGTCTACCTGGTGGTGCCCACATTAAATGACAGTGAACACGAAATTAAGGGGCTCTGTAAATGGATTAAATCCAATCTGGGTAGTGAAGTGCCCGTGCATTTTACCCGTTTTCATCCGCAGTACCTGTTAAAGAACCTGCCCCCTACTCCGTTGGAAACTCTGGAACGGGCCAAACAGATCGCCGATGCCGAAGGTCTGCAGTATGCATATATCGGAAATATTCCGGGACATCCGGCCGAAAACACGTATTGTCCCGACTGCAAAAATATTGTCATCAAACGGACCGGATTCACGGTCCATGAATTACACCTGGATAAGGGAACCTGTACGCATTGCGGTTATTCCATTGCAGGTGTATGGGATTAATATACACGTATAATGTGGTGCTGTTATGAAAATCTATCATGTTGAAATTATGAATATTTGTTTAGCCGGGGTGCTGCTTATGTCTTTTTTCAGCGGTTGCCAGGCAGCTGGCAAGGAAAAAATTCGCCACGAAGCCGTTGCCGGAAGTTTTTATCCGGATAACCCGGACAGACTGTCCGCGATGATTGAACAGATGTTGCAGGAGGCCATGGTGCCCGATTTAAAGAAATCACCGGTGGCTATCGTTGCACCCCATGCCGGTTATGTCTATTCCGGAACCGTGGCGGCTCACGCCTATGCACTGCTCAGGAACCGTGATATTGAGAGAGTGGTTGTTATTTCACCTTCGCATGTGGAAGCGTTTTCGGGTGCCTCCATTTATGATGGTGACGGATATGAAACACCTCTGGGTATCGTCCGGGTAGATCATGATTTCGCTGACCGGCTGTCCTCAGCGGATGCCAGAATGTTCAGATCCGGCAAAGGTCACGATTTTTCTCGTACAGGACGGGGCGAACATGCGCTGGAAGTGCAATTACCTTTCCTGCAAAGCGTATTGAAGGATTTTTCCATCATT
>CAYPHA010000110.1:0-10964 GCA_964410215.1 uncultured Calditrichota bacterium
TTTGCTCCGGCGGTGATGATCTGCTGGGCACCAAAGCTGCCTGCGCCGTCATTCACATACCAGGCAATCTTGTTGTCATTTGCCGAAGCGGACAGCACATCCATATCACCGTCGCCGTCAAGATCAGAGGCATAGACCGATTGAGCTCCTTCTGCAGAGGTGCTGATTTGCTGCTGTTCACCAAAATGACCAGCGCCGTCATTTTCGTACCAGGCAATCTTGCTGTCCCAAATTGAGGCGGATAATACATCCATATCACCATCTCCGTCAAGGTCCGAAGCATAAACAGAATATACTCCTTCTACCAAAGTACTGATCACTATTTGGTCACCAAAGCTGCCTGAACCATCATTTTCATACCATGCAATCTTAGGATCACCTTCCCAGGAAGCTGAAAGCACATCCATATCACCATCACCGTCCAGGTCACTGGCATAAACAGAACTTGCTCCTTCTACCAAAGTACTGATCACTTTTTGGTCACCAAAGCTGCCCGAGCCATTATTTTCATACCAGGCAATTCTATGGTCACCTTCTGGGGTTGTATGTGAAGAAGAAGCAGACAATACATCCATATCGCCGTCGTTGTCCAGATCACAGGCATAGACTGATTCTACCCCAGCTACTGAGTCGCTAATGACCTGTTGGGCTCCAAAACTGGAGGACCCATTATTTTTATACCATGCGATCCCGCTCCCCCATGAAGCAGACAACACATCCATATCACTATCCCCATCAAGATCACATGCATAAACAGATTTTGCATCTTCTACCAAAGTACTGATTACTTTTTGGTCACCAAAGTTGCCCGAGCCGTCATTTTCATACCAGGCAATTTTACTAACAAGACCACCTGAAGCAGAAAGTACATCCATATCCCCGTCATTGTCCAGATCACAGGCATAGACCGATTGACCATTCTCTATGGAACTGCTGATAATCTGTTGAGGTCCAAAGTTTCCTGTACCGTCGTTTTCATACCAGGCGATCCGGCCCTCCCATGAGGCAGACAACACATCCATATCACCATCGCCGTCCAGGTCACTGGCATAGATTGAGAATACATAGATTTCAGATCGCATGATAATCCGCTGATGCCCAAAACCGCCTGCGCCGTCATTGGCATACCAGGCAATTTTGCCGTCTTCTTTAGAAGCTGATATTACATCCATATCGCCGTCACCGTCCAGACCGGCAGTGAAAACATCGCTTGCCCCATGAGTAGACGTTTCATAGGATATTATAACCTTCTGCTCACTAAATTGTGTTTGAGCCAGAACAGAATTTATATGGCATAATAAAGCTAATAAAAAAATATATTTCATATTTCCTCCAGAACGCCCTTAGGCATTTGTTTAGTTGGCCCAGTTGAAATATGTCAAAAAAATGTACACCTTTAATATCCAGGTGTTGGTTCTACTCTCATAAATTTGTACAAATTAATTTCAGTGTTTTTACCTGTAACCGTTAGTGAACAGGAACTGTCACCTGCAAGAAATGGTACAAGTTCACTGCCCTCAAACATTTCATCTGTATTCGAAGTACAAAGGGATCCAAAACGTATTGCATCCCATAATTTAAAGGTATCCTGCTCCGTATAGATACCGAAGAATCCACCGGGCTTTGGTAAGGAACCTATAATTGATATTTCAAAAATATTATCTATTTCACCATAATTTGAATTAAAGACAGAATCGTTTGCACAAACTACGAGATAGCTTTTTGAAGGCACAGTGAAGCTGGGGAGACAGTTGATGCATTTCATGTGTGAGTATCTTCCCCCATTAACGCTTATATCCATCTCGCTCGGATTGTACAGTTCCATCCAGGTTTTTGAGTAGTCCACCGTATCAAGATAAACTTCACTGAAACTGACCCTATCTAAATATCCCATAAATTCATCATCACCAGATGAGTTAGTACCATGACTACATGAATCTATGAGTAAATAAAAGAACAATATTAGTAAAATTGAATTAAATTTATGCATACAATTTATCCTAATTCGGGAATTCAGTCCTTATACCTTTAATCGTTTTTTGAACCAAAATACTATTTTAGCAAAATCATCTTTTTAACTTGCTGAAATGTTCCTGCTTTTAACTGATAGTAATAAATGCCACTAGCCAATCCTGCAGCAATCCACTCCAGCTGATGCAATCCGGCATTTTGTCGGTCTGAAACAAGTGTTGCTACTTTTTGCCCTATTAAATTATAAACGCTCAATTCTACTTCGCTGGCTGCAGGCAACTGATAGCTGATTAAGGTTGTCGGATTAAAGGGATTTGGATAGTTTTGTGAAAGTTTGAATACATTTGGAATCTGTTGTGTAACTGCTTTCTGATCGATAGCTGTCAATGAAAACACACTATTAATTCGCCCCGGAGTACCGAAATCTATTGACGCTTTCCAGCTTTCAGGAAGCGCATTATCATAATCCGGATTCACTAGTTCCAGGGTCGGGCCATTTCCGGCAGGTGAAAGGGGCCAGGGGGCTTCCTCATCATAAACCACCATATCTATGAGCGTGTTTTTATTGTCAAATAGTCGTACAATGTCACCTTCATTCCCAAACTTAAAATCAAGGTTGCCTGTAAAATTATCAACACGTCGAAATATTTTTTTAAAATCTGCAGTATCACGACAGACAACTAAAAATGAATCTTGTTTTAAAACAGTATTCTGGCTGAATTCGAAAATATTCTCATCATCAGAATCTTTTAATTTCCAGTCGTCTAAAACAATATCAGTTTCACTATTATTATAAATTTCCACCCAATCTTCAGTGTCGGAGCCTGGGGCTGAATCATAGTTTATTTCATTTATTACAATAGGCGAAGTATATGAGGGAATAATTTTTATTTCGTGAAGTGGGCTCCAACTATCTCCATCTTTAACCCGGGCTTTTACGGTTATAGTCTGTGGTATGGAAATTGTTGTTTCAATACCCGATACTTCTATGGCGGTTGCAGAAACATTACCGGTCAGGTCCCATGTTCTTGGATCAGTACCATCTGTAGTGTAGAAAATGGTTCCAGTCTGTGGATACAAATATGTAATTATCAGAGAAGATCCTTCAGGGCTATTATATATGGGTGTTGTTATTAGTTTGCTCCCGATTTTAAAAACCGGCGGATCTATATAGGGATACATTCCTATTTTTTTCACCTCTGTCACATATTTTTCAGCTCTGCCAATCAAGTCATCCCGGACATCCCTGCATTCATCTTTCCAGTGGTCATAATCATAAAGCGCTCCCCGTTCATCTCCCCAGCGGGCAATTTCACAAATCATCGACTTTGAAATGACATTACAACTCGAGTCCCATATGGCCGTAACACGATCATCTGTAAGTATTCCATTATTAAAACAATGTTTGTAAATCCTGTCTGCAAATTTCATTTTAAAATCGATATTGTTCTTCATTTGATAGTAAGCAATGAATTTATCACCACTATAAATGTATTGTAAATTTTCAATGGCAACCGGCGGGCCGCTTCTTCGTGCCCCGCCATCAAAACTGTCCTCCATATCCCAACAGGTAAAATAGACAGGTCCGGGCGGATTGGTGCGGCCGCCAAAATAATATTGTGCGCCATCGCCGATATTCCCATAACTATGAAGTATAACATTGTCAATATATGGATCCACAACGAGGTATTCTTCTATCTCACTATACTGTCTGTTCGTCCAATCCGTATTATTTAAATAGTTGTATCGATCGCCATTCCCAAATCGTATTCCGCCCTTTCCTTTTCCATAAAAATAATCTTCATTATCTCCGCCGAAATATGTAGAAAGTGCATTATCATCCATACGCTCACAGGGATTAGTTATTCCCCAATATTTACCATTTATATATAGATGCACATAGGTACCATGGTTGCCCCAACCACTCATCATAATCTGCAGATCTCGTGCAAATTGGTCACGGGTGTATGCATAATTAGCACGGTCCCACTCCGATCCGAAATCCCGGTTATAACCGGTTCTGAGAACTACTTTGTCAAATTCTGAAGGAACGGATTCCGCGTTAAACGGTGCCGTAGCCAGGATCTGGTTTTTAAGCCTGCCGGCACCATATTTGTCCTTAAACTCCAGAGTAAAAGACTGTTTGTGGTCAAATGTGCCATTATCCCAGCGCGAAGCGCCTCCCTGTATTTTAATCCCGCAGTTCTCCTGCCAGTTTTTAAACCGGCCTTTTTTATAATTTTCCGGATAAATCATTTCTGCAGAACACTCAACCAGCTCTCTCCAGTCAGGATCATGCGGATCGCCTCCGAACTCTTCCAAATTTTGCCCACGATGAATACCGGCAATCCCAAAAATCGAATCCCAGGGCGCGGATATAAAAATTGTTGGCATATCAAGCAGGGCGTCTATTACTTCTTCTTCAGACTGGGTTATATCACTCATATCAAATGCTTCGGTCCAGTACACATGATCCTGGCTATGCTGTTCTTCAGGGACATCACTGTTATCCTGGGTCAGCACATTTACAGGAAAAATAAAGGAATGCGTACGTACATCCGAAACTGAGGTCGAATCACTATAGGCAACAGCCCTTATTGTTGTCATTTTTGATATTTCGATGGGACCCGTGTACAGAATGCCAATACTCCTGGATGGTTTAGAACAATCTGTATCGAATTTGTGAATAGACAGGATCTGAAGTAAGTGTTAAGTAAAAAGTTTCGCTGTAAAATCCCCTTGTGTGAGAAAATTCCGGTTTTTCATTTTTTGATAGGTACACACTGCTATCATTGACAGCTCCCGGAGTTGGTTTACTAAATAAAACCCAGTCTGGTCCGCCATCAGGTTTTCTGCCAAATGAAATATCTTTTGGAATACCGCCTGTCAAGATTGAATCAATGATTTGTCCATTCTGAGACGTAAGATATAAACCCTCACCATCTTTATTTATTTTAAAATTTGTATGATACGAAGAAGGCTTTAAACCTAGAGCAGGAGGGGAAACAACGGCATCCTGTGGTATATATGATAATCCCAATGACAGAAAAGGTATCAGACTCATATCACTGGAAGTTTCTTTGTTAAATCCCTGAACAGCTAATATGTTCTCACCGTTTTTTAAATAGGATTTTGCATCTGCGATATCGAATCTATCAGGACTGCCACCACTATACATTTGAGCTTCATGATCACCGTTTGCAAACTGATCATAGGATACAGGAGTCCCTGAAATCCCAATATTGGCCCGGGCTATTTCCCGGCCATTAAGGTAGGCTACAAAAGCATCATCATAGTCTACATGCAGAACGGCATCCACAACACCAGCAGTATCTTCTATCTCGAATTTCTTTCTAATATATATGGAAACCTTTTCTCCTATGACGGTTGCATCATCATTATCTCCATATCCAAAACCACTCGGGCCTTCACTCCAGCCCGTGTCATCATATGAAAGATCAATCCAGTTTGCCGGAATGGATGCATTTCCAATCTGGTATTTCCAATGATCGCCTTCTCTTATTACGGTTTCCCAGTGACTAATAATATTTGATCGATCCTTACCCGACGAAAAGAGTAAAAGATGCGCGTTTGGCAGCAAATTAATTTCAGGGATTACCCATTTCTTTAAAACTAGGCTCTCATCAGATATCCCATAACCTTCAAGATTGATTATAGAATTACTATTATTATATAGTTCAATCCAATCTGGAAAATCGCCATCTTCATCAGCTAAGAATGTTTCATTAGAAGACATTAATTCATTAATGCATATACTTTGCGCAATAAGAATCCATGGCAATAATAAAAATAAACCGATGTACAGATATCTGGAATTCACTACTCTGAAATCTCATTTTTATTGTTATTGGCAATACATGTTGAATTTATCATACGACTCACTTCTGCTTATTTGCCTGTTACCATCATCATTTTTGTAATAGATACTTATTCCTACTGTTCCGGCATATTGTTGCTGATCAGGTTGAAGGCCATCAATGTCGATTGGCGCTGTCAGATATTCGATACCTACTCCAATTTGAACATGTTCAGAAGATGTATGCAATGTATCTGCGATTAATATCATATCAGTGGCTATGTCAAATGCTTCTCTTTTTCCATCGCTACAAAACCATACCCTGCCAAAAACCTTATATCGGACATTATAAATCATGCCGGCTTCACCATCTACACGAAACCTGGCGCCACCAATCCTGTATGCATCATTTCCAAATTGAATTGGAGGAAGTAATTCAAAATCCGTAACAGTTGCGGGTATCACGGGCTGGTAAAAGGTTACCTCCGGATCTAAAAACTCGCACTGAATCAAAGCTAACATCAGCAAAATAAATAAAATGAAACGTTTCATTCTCTCCCTTCCGACAAACTTCGTTTTTCTATGGCGCCAGGGTCATCAGGCGTTCTATTTCCTGTTCTATCTGGCTGTTATTTTTCGGTTCGGCATACCCTCTGTAACCTTCACTAAAGCGCCAGGTGTATCCATTGGACAAGCTGCCTCCGCCATCCCAGTCTTCCGTGTAGTACCGGGTGCCGAATACGGCGTATAGCGTGGTCACCTGATCCCAACTGGAACGTCCTCTGTTCGGTCCCACGCCCCATTCCAGTTCATAAGCCCTGCGTACGGGATTGTTTTCCGGCGTACTGGCCGTCAGCGTTTCACCCGTGATCATATCTCCACCTACATGGGTGGTTACAAGGGTTCCGGGCCAGTTTTCTATGACATACTGCGTCTGACCCACAAGACCATGACGTACGAAATTAAAGCCATCATTGTGCAATCCACCCATGACGGCCAATAATTTCACTTTACTTTCCACAAGGGCGAAACCTTCCGGATCCAATAACAGATCATATAAATTGTTAAGGAAACCAACACTTATAACAACAACAGAGCTGTCGGGCTGACTTGCCAGGATATCCTTGTACACATTTTTGGCACTGGCTACCCTATTATCAGTCAAATCAAAAGGCATATTATCCAGGTCATTACCGTTGTCATACGTGTAGTAATCAGAGCCATCCGGATCATCCAAATCCCCGTAGTACAGACCTATGGGAATGTTGCCGCGCTTGTACCAGGTATTTATGGCATCAATAGCGAAACGGGCCAAAGGGTGTACTTCATTGTAACAGACGCCCAGAATGGTCACCTCTCCTTCCGTCTGCAGGCCATGCAGCACAGCCAGGGCACCGACATCATCCACATCAAGCGTCATATCCGTTTCATAAATCACCGGTACCCCCACAACCTCGATTTTATTATCATCTGCGGTATCGGCATCTGAATTCGATGCATTGTCTTCACAGAAAGAACAGGTGAGAAGCACTATCATAGTGAACAGAATAAGTGAGATTGTTTCAAACTTCATTAATAACCGCCCTTTCGGATCCGGTGATACTCTATGTCACGTCTTTATGTGAAATGCATATACTTTTGCATTGTGCAAATAAAATTTCAACCGTATCGGTTTCCCTTTCAGATGCGACAGGTCACGATTCGTCCCCCATCCCGGCCTGAGTCGCAATTCGTCTACCGCTTTGTATTTCTTCGCGGCCTTTCCCGAATACCGGGGAATCGGGTTGCCTTTCGCATCCAGGACTTCGACCTTTATCCAACCGGCGCTGGCATCCACGTTTATTTCCAGTTTATTGCCTTCCAGTATCAATGCTTTAGTGACAATCGTACCTTCTTTTTCGCCGGCCCGCTGACAAATGAATCGGTCCAGCGGCAGTCTGGCCAGACCGATCTGGCCACTCTCTTTCTGGGCAGCCTCGGGAGCATGATGCTGGGCATACTGACCAGTGTAGTAGATGAGATGCTCGTCTCCACGAGTGATGATTTCAGAAGAGGGCTGCAGCATGGCTTTATCGAAACTGCTATCTGGTCCGCGCGGGATAAATGGCTGACGTGCATAGATCCAGCTCCTGTCAAAATCATGGCCGTTTCGGCTGGTCCCGATGTAATAATCAATCACATCAGCATCCGGACGTTTATCCGGATCGGCTACCGCAACACGCCCTTCACTTCCGGTCAGTTCTCCGGCAGTCAGCACATGCATCAGACCGAAGTAGATATTTTCATAAATCCAGATATTCATAGACTCCATCTGAAACACAGGAACGCCGTTTTTTGTTACCTTTGCTTCGGGATCATCGACGTTGACGTTTGCCAGCGTTCTCCAGGCAGTGGGATACGTATTAAGATCATTGTTCTTTTCATGAACCATGATACGGGATGCCCGTGATTCCTGTAGTCCGCCGATATCCCCAAGGTCCGTACGTGTAATTAACATATAACGGTTCCCGACCGGGTCCCAAAGGATCTGGTTAAACGTATCGGCGGCTCTCCCGGTGACCGAATTTCCATCATTATATCCCTTCCAGTTGATACCGTCCACCGAATGGGCGATGGCGCATCGAACATTACCCGGATTGAAGGCGGACTTGTATTTTTCGGCATGTCCCCAGGGCACGTTCGGATCAATCATCATGGAAGCTTCGTAAAACGCGCCCTGGGTTTTGCCCCTGTATGTGATCAGGTTGCTTTTTCCATCTTCAGAAATAAGCGGCTTTATCCAATGTATACCGTCCACGGATTCTGCATAAGCGGTTCGTCCCTCTCCGCTTGCCCGGTAGAGCATCTGGAACAGCTGTCTGTTTTCATTCCAGACGACAGAAAGACGCCGGCCGAATTCATAATATACTTTTTGTATTACAGATCCGTCGGGTAGCTGTTTTACAGTATCAAAATCCGTGGGCAGGGTTGGCTGCAGGACGATACCGACTTTTTCAGGCCGGCCCAGTTCTCTGGTAACATTTAGTTTTTCAGCGATGACAAAATCATCCACCAGCAGTTGTTTCTGCAAACCCACAGAAAATACTTCTGTATCAGAAGCCGGCACAATGGTTTGGAATAATAGCAGAGCACAAGCAGCAATCAGCATTGGTTTCATAGTTTGCATTAGTTTTGGTGTCATTATTTTATGGTAAGATGGTAACAATAATTCTTTTATATCTTGTCAGTTCCGGTTTTCCTGTATCCCTTACCTGCAATATGATATGCAGGGTTTTCGGCTCTGCTACTTGCGGTGCGACAAAAGATGCCTGCGCATTATTTTTATCTTTTATATCGATTTCCCCCGGGAAACTTCCGGGTTCACGATAATACATCCAATGATATGTTACTGGATCATTATCCGGATCAGAAGTTCCCTTGGCACTTAACTGAACCGTATTGCCGCTTTTAATCTCGATTTCGGCAGAATGATCCAATCTTGGTAACGGAGGGTGGTTTGCTTCTTCAAATGATTTAACACACCAGTCCATGCGCGCAAAGAAGTCATGCTGGTATGCTTCTCGCCAACGCCAGATCGCGGCATGGTTGCTGGTATAATGAAATCCATCCTGTGCCAGAACTTCATCAACCGCATCGGACCAGATGGGTCTGGTTTCCTGTTGATAATGCCACTTTTGTTTCCTGGGTGTATATAGTTCATATCGGCCACCCCAACTCCCATAATCAGGATGTTCCGGATTACTCAGGCCGTTTGGAATCAGAAACAGGAAAGAAGGCGTATCGCCTTCCATAAGATATTTAACCCATGGATATTGCTCACCCAATGGTCCGTGGTTCTTTCTGACATTGATATCAAGAGTCTCATTTGATACCAATGAAAAATCGGGACCACGAAACCTCCCATGAAATTTATCACCTGATATTCCGACCCAGGTAGCATAATGGTAACCACCGGCCCCATTTTCTTCATATCCGGGGCTAACAATATAAAACAAATCTGGAAATGTTTCGCGCATCCAGGGTCCACTGTCATCCTGGTCCGATATAGTATATACACGGATTTTATCCACAAACGTTTTTAATTCATGTTCCGACCGCGTATTTTTTATTTTATATAGCGCCTGGGCCAGGCAATTTGCTCCACCCCAAATTGTCAACCAAACCGGTCTGGGGTCAGCTCGATCCACAACTTTGATGATCCAGTCGGAGCCTTCAGAATCTTTATCAGCGCCAATTGCGTTCATACCAAAATCCGGGTAGCCACGTTTGATCAGGTTTAATAATTGTTTCTCTGCGGGATATCCCGGAGCGTGTTTTTCAAGATTATTCCGCACTTTGCCATAAGCGTTGACAATCTCTCGAATCCGCCAGTCAGCTATTTTATCTCGTTGCCAGCAGGATGTGGTCGCGATCAGTCCTTCCACTTCAAACTCATTAGCATAGGTTAAAAAACGCACCAGGGACATTGCGTCATCCGGTTCGTTTTCAATATCCGTAAGAACGATTATCCGAGTTTTAAGGTCATCGGAGATTAATTCTAAAGGAAGGCAAAATATTAGCAATGTTAAGCCCAAAATAATTCTTATTTTCATTTATTATCTCCTCTAAAATCTGTATGTGCACCCGGTCATGGTGCCAGGGTCATCAACCGTTCGACGAATCCCAATTTAAAAAACCTAATATATAAGCACTATTTGTCCGCAAACCGCGGGTCACATATTAAGCCGCGGATTGTAAACACCGGTTATCACTGAACCAAATGTATAGGATAATCCAAAACTTGCACTGAAGCTGTAGGAAGTTGCTCTCCTGCGTTGTTCAAGCAATATCTCTTCGAGAGACAGATCACCTTTTGGAATAGCAAACTGATCATTAATAATATCAAAATTACTCCTGAGGTTTAGAGAAAATCCTTCTGAAATCCTGAGGTTTAAACTTGCGTATAAATCTATCCGGTTTGAACGGAAATCATGAAAATGGTGGAACCCGACTACACCGGCCCTGAGATCCCCCCACGGTTTACGAAAATCGACCGAAGTAGCAAGTTCCTGCCCTAATAGAAACTCCTCTGTTTTATTAAATACTGTCTCTCCAATATAATCATAATATCCTGCCCCGAACCTCCAGGCAAAAGTTATAGAATGCCGGGTAGCTTCACGGTAGGGATATATGCTAT
>CAYPHA010000111.1:0-10949 GCA_964410215.1 uncultured Calditrichota bacterium
CCGGGATTGGTTCAAGGTTCGAGTCCTTGCGGGGGTACCTGGAAGGTCAGTTGACGGGTGTCGGCTGACCTTTTTTAATACAAAATAAAAAGTAAAAAATACAAAATATGGTGTGCGGTTGGCATTTTAACTGCTACGGATAGATATAAAAAATTTTACAGTCTTTCAATGGGTCTCTTGTAACATGTGTGTGCATCTCTTATTTTAAGCGGATTCTATTCCGGATCTAAACCGTAACACTCAAAGGTTTAAACATCATGAATGATCAAAAACCCGCTGCCTTATTGAACACACTGGCAAAAAACCGGACCATTCTGGCCAATGAACGTACGCTTCTTGCCTACCTTCGTACCGCAATCATGCTTTTTGTTTCGGGTGTAACCCTTATTAAATTTTTTGGAAGCGATATCTATCTATCGTCTTTTGGCTTTCTGTTGCTTCCCATTGCCCTCGCTTTGATTCTGTTTGGTTATCTTCGTTACAGGCGCATGTGTGGCAGTATTGAACAACTGGAAACGCGAGAGTTGAATGAGACATCCAATCCTGAGGATCCTTCATCGCGTTAAATTTTGATAATTCTTGCAGAATTTTGAAACTTATTTAATTTAATACCTGAATTTGAATAGTCAGAGCACTAAGATGATGATTTTTCACAAAGAAAGATTTCCGCAACTGCGCCTGGCTTTAAAAGGCGCCCTCGGCTACCGCAGACGGATCAAATACCATAATAACCGTATCAATCATATCCATCAGTGCATATTTGTGCACATTCCCAAAACCGCCGGCAGCAGTGTGACGAATGCGCTCAATGCCGTATCCGGACCGGCTGAGCAAAAATCGCCTAAAATAGGTAAACATGCGAAGGCCTATGAAATTAAATTCCTGCTGGGAAAGGACCTCTGGGAACGCTATTTCACGTTTACCTTTGTCCGGAATCCCTGGGATCTGATGGTCTCCTCTTATCACTGGTGGTTGCAGAAAGCACCGCAGTTGCCGCCCCACCGGCGTCGGGCCGAACGTGTGAAACGTATGTCCGGCTTCTCCGAATTTATTCAATCGGACCTGGGCCGTTACATGATCAATGAACGGCATGGTAATCTATTTGACTGGATTACCGAAAATGATAAGATTATCGTGGATTATGTCGGCAAGGTGGAAACGATCGACCGTGACTGGAAAATCATCTGCGAACAGATCGGTATGGATGCGCCTGCAATTCCCCATATCAATAAAACCGCGCGAAAAGGTTACCGGGATTATTATACGCCTGAAACAAAAAAGCTGGTCGCCTATCGATTTCAAAAGTCCATCGAGCTTTTTAATTATGACTTCTAAAGCACCCGTCAAAACCAAATGAGCCCATTGCTCATAATGGACCCATTAAAGCAGCCATACTATTTCACCAGCACCATTTTGCGTTTCGAGCGGAAGTTATTGGCCTGAATGACGTACACATAAACACCGCTGGACAGTCCCTGCGGCTCCCAACGGAATTTATATTTTCCGGCCGCTAAAGAGCGGTCGACCAGGGTGGCCACGTTTTCTCCCAGCAGATTGTATATCTTCAGGGTCACCTCGCCATGCTCCGGCAGGTCGAAGGCGATGGTCGAATAGGGATTGAACGGATTGGGATAATTCTGGTACAGGAAGAATTTATCCGGAACTTCGCCCCCGTTCATCGTTATACCTGTAACCAGGATGGATACCTCCCCACCTGGATCACTGATATTATCATGGATATCCTGGGCACAGACGATGTAGTAATTCTCCACACCACTGACCGGATTACTGTCAATGAAAAGCGTATCATTCACAACGGCATAGAGACTGTCCGTATCCGGATGCAGGCCGGGTGATTCCGAGCGGTAGATCAGGTATTGCCGCAGATCGGATTCCGTGTTTTTCGCCCAGGAAAGGACCACCCTTGCCCCATCCTGGCGTCCGGTTACGTTTTGCGGCGGCTCCGGAGACAGATTGTCGATGGAATAACCGGTTACCATATTGGAGGGATAGGTCCAGATCGAGTTGGCATGATGGGCAACGACCATAAAATGATGATGACCATCCGTCCGTGATGTGGAATCGTAGAGCGTTTCGGCTGTATAAGCATAATGGGCCAGCTGCCGTGCCGGCTGATCGGCCAGCCATTCCCAGTAAAGAGCACCGGTGCTCTGTGTCTTATCCGAAAAGTCAATATTCATCGGTAATGTTTTATGGTCACCCGTCAATACGTCATCCGATTGTTGATCTTCCGGAAGGGCGCGCCAGATGCTGTAGTGTTTGATCGTATCCGGATGCGTATCCCATTGGGTGGCCAGCCAGTGGATCTGCACGTTTCCACCCTGGTCATGCGGCACATCCATTACATTCGTAATTTCGGGATAGAAAGACAGTTCCGAAATCGTAAAGCTGTCCGTTGTTGCAAATGCACTGGCCTGATAACTATGATCTACCGCCTGAACCGTCCAGTAATAGGTACCCGGTTTAAGTCCAATCAGAATCCAGCGTGTGGCATGACGCACATTGCCGCTTTTCGCAATCAACTGCGTACCGTCCGGATGCGCGTTGGAGGGCATAATATCATCCCTTCCGGGATAGGTACCTACTTTAAGATTATAAGTAAGGGTATGCGCCGGATTATTATCATCTTCCGACGGACTCCAGCTCAATTCAACGGATTGTGTTCCCACCTGGCTCAGCAGATTCGACGGGACGGACGGCTTTTCATTCGGCGTTCCGGTATTGTTCTTATACAGGTAACAGAAGGGATAGCGGTTTTCCTGTACATCCTTATGATAACCGGAAACTACGATATCCAGGTCCCCGTCATCATCGTAATCGCCGAAAGCCGCAGCACCGCCGAATACGCCATTCAGGGCAAAACCGGTGCGTTCAAACTCTCCCTCATCGTTTTGCCAAAGGCAATATTCGGCCTCGTCATCACTCGTTATACCGCAGATGAGCATATCCATATCGCCATCGTTATCATAATCGCCGAAATCGGCCACGCTGTTCCGGTAACTCGGGGAGAGCCTGGGTTCAACAGGAAATGATTCACTGATGTTCTTGGCAAAAAAAGTCCCGGTCGATCCATCGTAAACACGGCCGCTGAAAAGGACATCCAGATCCGCATCATTATCGATATCGATCCAGTTGCACTGGCCGAGTGACATGCCCGGAAATCCGGCATGAATATTCTGGAATTTTCCCAGGGTGCGGAACTGACTTAGAATTCGTGTTCTTCGTTCCGAACCATGGTCATAATAATACCCCATCAGTAAAATATCATTGTCGCTGTCGCCATCATAATCACCGATATCAATGCTGCTTTTGCTGAAACCATCTTTGTCGAATTCCCTCGTAAAAATAAGGTCACCATGATTTTTATAATAATAAAAGCGTTCATCGATTTGCCAGTTCTGATCACTGCCTTCACCAGCCAGCAAAATATCGAGCATACCGTTATTATCCATATCACCCAGTTTCACGGAACTCAATGCCAGACCGCCCAGGTTGGTCTGATGTATAAATTCGAATCCCCCTTCGTTCCGGTAAACCCGTGTCTGCCGGTCACCTTCGATTCTGCCGGTAATCACGAAGTCAATATCGCCATCGCCTTCCAGGTCGCCGAAATCCACATCGCCACCTTGCGGTCCCGGTATCAACATCTGTCCGGTATAGGGTATTTCTTCAAAACTGCCGTCGCCGTTATTACGCATGATCTTCCGGATCCAGACATCATCCCGGGTCCGGCCGGTCATAAAAATATCCAGCCGGCGGTCCGTATTGAAATCCACCCAGTGCAGCGTGCCGTCGGTCAAAGGCAATCCCCCGTCAAAAGCAGGTTCCACCGTGAATACAGAGGACATATAGATAATCCCGCCGATAAATTCGGAAGCGAGAAAACCGTTATCCACCGTTTGCACACTCCAGTAGTACTGGTCATTCTGATCCAGTCCCTTAATCCTCCAGGAGAGATTATGACCGACATTACCATGGCGCGACGCACAACGTCTTATGTTATCCGTGGAAACAGCCATGATATCATTTCCGCCGGCTTCCGTGCCGATTCTCAGATTATAAGTCAGACCGGCCTGTGGTGTCTCATTATCCGATCCCGGCTGCCAGGTGAACAGGATTTCATCGTCGGAAATCACCGTCGCCGTCTGCCCGGATGGCGGCTGCGGATGCGTATTTTCGTTAACCATATTATTATGGTAGATCTTCATAACACGTTCGTTTCCATCAAATCCGGTCAACGCCACATCGATTTTTTCGTCGGCATCGGCATTACCCCAGGAAATGGCACCGCCTCCGACATCGATGACGCCGGTCTGATTATTGATGCCAAACGTGCCGTCGCCCCCTCCGTTATAAAACCGGGTGACATATTCACCTGCCGCGTCGATACCGCTCATGGCGATATCATAATCGCCGTCCGCATCGTAATCGACAAACGTGGCGTTACCGGAATGAATACCAATCAGGCTGATCCCGCTTTCGCTGAACTGGCCGGTGCTGTTTGTATAGATCAGTGTTCGGGGTACGCCGTCTGTGTCCTCACCACAAAGCAAGATGTCAGGATAACCATCGGTATTGTAATCGGCCCAGGTTATGGATCCGTTTTTCAAATCCATGAACTCATCATCCGCCTGTGTAAAAACTCCGTTATCGTTCTTGTAAAGCGCCGTGAATGGCTCCCCGTCATCCCCTTCACCGGACAGCAGGATATCATGATCCCCGTCCACGTCATAATCGATCCAGGTAACCGCACTGTTGAACACACCGGGCAACTGGATGGACGCCCGGTCATATTCCCGGCCCAGTATATCCGGCCTGCCCTTTTCATACACAGCGGATATGATGCTGTCTGTAGATGTTTTACCGGTGATCAGGATATCCAGATCCCCGTCATTATCATAGTCGCCGAAGGCTACATCGCCGTCATACACATCCGGCAACTGGGTAGCAACCGGGGTAAAATGGGCACCGAGGCTGTTCGGCCAGTCACTTTCCGTTTCATACAGGATGGTGAAGGGTGTACCCCCAAACTGCTTTCCAATATGAATGATGTCCAGATCGCCGTCATTATCGAAGTCGCCGACATCGATGGCACTCTGGTCCAGGTCCTGCAGACCGGCATCATATACCTGATAGAGTCCGTCCACTTTATCAAAGAGCGTCGTTTGTTCACCGGTTATATTGCCCATCCAGCCGGATTGAATGATCTGTTCGTGATTGGTGACAAAAAACTTAGCCCAGATCAGGTCACCGCCGGTAATCCCTGCGAAATCCGCGCCATGTTCAATAAACGGACCCTCTGCAGCCGGTTCGGTCTGAAACGATCGTTCCGTGCTGAAAGCGGAGGTCCGGAAACCCTTATCGACGGCCTGGACGCTCCAGAAGTACGTCGTGTTTGGCGTCAGATTTTCGGCATAGATGCGGGTTTTACTGCCGCGATTTCCGTCCGCCGGAAGAAACAGATAACCATCGGTGGACATGGGTGTCGCGACATCCGTGGCGCCGCTGGCCGTACCCATGCGTATATTATAGGTCAGGCCATCCTGCGGTGTTTCATTATCCGTTGAGGGATTCCATTCCAGCACGGCGAAATCGGAAGATATGGACTGCGTGATTCCGTCCGGAATGGAAGGCGCATTATTACCGCTCTCTGCATTATTTATATATATTTTGGAAATACTTACAAGGTCCGGATCACGTCCGCTGTAGACCAGATCCAGTTTTTCGTCGTTGTTGTAATCACCCCAGGAAACGGATCCATCCATGGCCCCGGTGAACGACATATCCACCCTTGAGAAGGTGTTGTTTTGGTTATTCCGATAAAGAAATGCTTCGATAGTACTGTCCGTCGCTCCGATCATGAAAAGATCCGGATACCCGTCGTTATCATAATCACCCCATTTCAGATCGCCGGAAGCCACACCCGGTAGACCAGCCAGCTCGCGTTCGCTGAAATTATTATTGCCATCGTTCCGGTACAGTTTGGTTGCATAAACATTGCCGCCCTCCGATCCGGAGACAACGATATCCGGATCACCGTCATTGTCATAATCGGCGCAGGCGGCGGCCGGAAAGGCCATACCTGGGAATCCGATATTCAGGTTATAGAAAATATCATCGCCCTGATTCTGATAGATCAGGAAAGCACCCTCACCGAACAGGAACACATCGAGATTACCATCCGAATTAAAATCAGCCCAGTGCGCCACACCGTTCGGTACACCGGGAAGCCCGGCATTTATCTCTGAAAACACGCTATTGCCTTCATTCCGGTAAATACGGGTAACATTGCCGAGCAGCCCGCTCTCATTGCCGGTAATCAGCAGGTCCGGATCCCCGTCATTGTCATAGTCTCCCCAATCAACGGAGCTGTTTGTCAGACCGACTATTCCCGCATCGATCGCCGTAAAACCGCCGGCCTGGTTATTCCGGTATAACTGTGTTTGCGGTTCTCCTTCTGCATCGCTTCCACTGACCAGAATATCCAGATAGTTATCACCACTGAAATCAACCCAGCCGGCACAACCCGAGGCCAGCGCTTCGATAGAATGCTCAATCGTGTAAAATACGCCCTGGTCGTTCTCATATAGATGTACCATCGGCGTGCCGGCGGTCGATCCGGTGACCAGCAGATCCAGTTCGCCATCTTTATTATAATCACCCCACGCCGTGCTGCCCCAGGCAGCGCCGTCGATTCCGGCCGGTATTTCGCTGAACAGGGCCCCGGCAGCCGTTGCACCATACTCATCCGCACCCATGTCCGGAAACGACGCGTCACGGGTATCCCCATCGATATCGGTCGTGACCTCCTGCAACGGTGTTGCCGCCGAATCCGGACCGGCGGCGGTTGCATGCAGATCGGTATCGGAAAGGAAACCCGGATCGGCAGATATAGAGTGGGCTTCCTGACCACTTTCATTCTGCAGGTCACTGAGTGTGGCCAGATCTCCGTTTAAATAAGCCAATACCGTTCCGCTCGTATAGTAATCGTTGTAATCGCTTGTTACATCGGCCGCCGGTGTCGATATATACGACGCATACCCACCGCCAGAATTCACAAAAATATTGTTTAAAACCGATATATCACTGCCGGAAGAAATCGTAAAGGCGCGACCCAGCGTGCTGTGTGTGCTGGTGACATGAACCGAATTATAATAGATATCCTGATAAGTCGCATTATTCAGACGAATCCCTTCAGCGGTGTTTTCACTGCCGACATGAATAAAGTTATTGGCGATCAGTCCCGGACGCATCAGCGGTGGAAGGCCACCATCACAGCTCTGGATGGTCAAAGCAGATCCGTCCACTGCATCGATTTCATTTCCCGTCACGGCAAGCTCCGCGTCACAGCGTTCCAGGTGTATTGCGCCGTTACGGGAGGCCCGTATCCTGTTGGAGGATATTTCCGGGCTGAGCTGATCCAACAGATACATCGCCCTATACTGATCCATAAACGTATTTTCAGAACAGACCGGTCCTTCGGATGGTGTATTGAAATGGAATCCACTCATATACAGACCGTAGGAACCGTCATGGATCGTATTTCTTTCAAAACGGCGGTTGGAGCCATTGCTGCTACCGGCATATATCACAGATAAATTAAGATCAGCATTGTTTAACACCGGGGACCCAAGGAGCTGGCATCCGGACACTAACACATTATGCACACCGCCTTTTAGTTGAAGCACTCTGCCGTAATTCGCCGACGGAGAACTGCTTGCCTGCAGTGTCATATCTTCAATCCTTATGAAGTCAGCGCCTTTGAGCCGAATGACATAATTATCATCGCTGCTCTCCGCCCCGTGATACAGCGTCACATATCCGGCATCGCCTCCCTGGCTGCGAAAGGTAACCGTGTTCGCTTCACTGACACCGGGCACCGCCAGGATCTCCAGTTGTTCATTGTACGTTCCATTCACCGCTTCGAATACAACCGGGCCGGATACACCCTTGAGCAATAAATCATCAACCGCATCCCGGAAGGTCTGATACGGATTCAGGCCGATGGTATAGTTACCGGCAAGCGGTATTTCCGTTCCTGCTGCAGGGGTAAATTCATCGGCCCCGATATCCGGATCGCTGCGTGTTTCCCCGTCGATATCCGTGGAAACCGCCGCCAGAGTGGTACCTTTTCCATCGAGCCATGGCGACGATATATGTAAATCCGTTTCCGACTGATAATGGGGATAAACAGAAAGTGAATGGGTTTCCATGCCGCTGACCGTGCGAAGTGAATCGATATCAGGCACATTTTCCTCCCAATAGGCCAGATTATTTCCCGGAGAATAGAGGTTATTGTAGTCAGACAGGACAATGGTCGAGGACGTATTCACGTAGTAACCATAACCATCATTTTCACAGGCCAGGTTATTATTCTGAACGGTGACATTGCCGCCGCCACTCAGATACAGGGCGGCTGTGTTCGTCGCATCCGTGCTCCACACGGACACGCTGTTATAAAAGATATCCTGGTAGGTACAATTATACAACCGGATGCCGTTGCAGTTACCTGTTCCCTGAACCGTTATGAAATTGTTGGCGATAAGGGCGGGTTCATACATGGGCGGCGATCCGCCGTAGCAGCTGCTCATGTTTATGCCGTAGGTTTCCCGCACATCGATGTGATTACCGGTGATGAACATTTCACCGTCGCAGTTGGTCAGCTCAAAACCACGCCGGTAGGCATTCTCAACCCGGTTATTCGTAATAGCAGCGCCTTGCTGGCCATCAAGCGAGACGGCACCAAAATTATTCAGAAAATAGTTATCACGGATAACAAGATTCGTACCATCCGTATCCAGATCAAAATCCATTCCGTAAGCACCGTCTTCAAACCGGTTCATCTGAATAATCACCGCATCCATCTGTGCATTAAACGCGTACATCAAAGATCGGGAGTCACCGCTCATATCCGGTACACCGATGACGGCACAGTGTTGCATCGTGAACTCAGAAATCTGACCATCCAGATGCAGCACACGGCTGTAGGAAGCGCCGCCGGACCAGAGGGTTAGATGCTCAAGGGTAAGAAAGGCTGTAGCATTGATTTTAGCGACATAATTATCTTCCGTACCCGTCGCTTCATAATACACTGTTACAGTCGAAGAGTCACCGGAGGCCGAACGGATCGTTACCGTATTCTCCGCGCTCGTTCCGGAAACCGGACCAATTTCAAACTGTTCATTGTACACGCCGTCTTCGGCTTCAAAGGTGACCGGCCCGCTGACACCCTGGGCATTCAGGTCGGCCATGGCTTCCGTAAACGTCGCATAATCGCCGGCAGCCGGTCCGATGGTATAGGTTCCATTCAGCTGTGCCTGCAGATGATCTGCGCAAACCAGCACAATTAAACAGAGGAAAGAAAACGTGAATTTTTTTATAAAGGGATGAAAAAGGGAGCACGACATAGACACCTCCTGCTTATGGCATGATGTCAGGTTTTTATCATTTATTTAAAAACTCTTTTTATGTCTTGTCAAAAAGGAGGGAGCTTTTATACTGTGAAACCGACTGTAAACATTGATAAATCGTCTAAATCTACCACTAATAAACGAAAATATCGATAAAAGTGAAATGATTTTCATCACAAGATATCAGAAAAATGTCTCTGAGCTTCCTGCGTCTATTTCGCTGGTTTATCGTTCATTTTCGGCCATATACCATCGACTGCAACTTAACATAGGTCAGCGATCGCCACAGCCATTCCACCGGTCCGTAACGGAAATACCGTAACCACAGCGGTGAAAGAACAAGTTGGATACCCCAGATGGCGAAGACGATCAGAATCTGTCCCCAGCGTTCCACCCGGCCGAATAGTCCAAGCCCGTGACCATAAAAAATCCAGGTGCAGATCACCGTCTGCATCAGGTAATTCGTGAAGGCCATCCTTCCGGTGGCCGCCAGTGCGTTTTTAAGCCCCGACCGGGTTCCGGATTTGGAAAATAACATGAGCAGTCCGATGTATCCCGCTACCATTGCCAGGCTGCCCCAGTAATTATACTGCATACCCAGAAACATGGAAAACTCCAGTGACCAGTTTGCAGCAAAATTCTGCTGTATACCGGTCCCGATAACAGCCAGCCCCAGTAAAAAACCGCCTGCCATCAAACGCGTGTAGAACGCCGGTGAGCGCTCCGCCGTGAGAATCCGCCATTTATACAGAGCCATACCGATCAGCATCATGCCCCCTGCCCGCCAGCCGATAAAGAAGAAGAAGAGGAATGTCTGAAATTTTATCGTTTCCGGAATCCGGAATTGCAGCTGCTCTGCAAATGAACCGGTCAGTAATGCGATTTCCCGCTCGTAGAAGGACGGCTCCGGTTTCCAGGAGAGAAGCGTCTGCTGAACAGACTGCTCCGGCCAGAAGGGCAAAGAAAGTCCTGATAACAGATAAAGCAACGAACCGGCCCCAAGTACCAAAACGCCCAGAATCATCAGCGAACGGGCTTTCATTTTCCGGAAAAAGAACAGCAGAAAACCACATACTGCATAGGAAAAAAGGATATCCCCGCTCCAGAACAGGTACCCGTGGATGGCACCAATAATCAGGAGCCAGAACATGCGTCGGAAATATACACCACCCGGTTTCCGACCCTTTGTTTCCAGGCGTTCCGTAAAAAGGATGAGGCCCGCTCCGAACAGAATGGAAAACAGGCCCATGAATTTCAGATCCGCAAACAGGTGGCTCAGCATCCAGACCAGCTTATTGATGCCGGTCAGATCCCCGTAAGCCATTGGATTGAGATAGGCCGCGGAAATCATCGAAAAATTCTGGATATTCATTACCAGGATGCCCAGAACCGCGAAACCTCTTAGTATATCGAGGGAAGCGATGCGTTCATCGGGCTGGGTGGGGGTAGGGGTGGAATTTACCATAAAAATTAAATAACCCACCCCCTCTTTCCCCCTCCCTTATGCATAAGGGAGGG
>CAYPHA010000112.1:0-10438 GCA_964410215.1 uncultured Calditrichota bacterium
TCCAACCATAAGGCTGTCTACAAGACCAAGGAGGATATGTCCCAGTTGTCCGATAGATACGGGAAAGGCCAGTTTCAGCGTTTCGCGTAGGTCATTTCTGTAGGAATACATGGTGGAAAGTTATTGGATCCAGGCATTGTTGTAAAGAAAGATTTATTAATTCTGCTCTCTTTCTAAGTTTTGTTCAAAGAGTACCTTGCTTCGCACGGCGAAAGCCTCCACGTAACCGTAGTCTCTGGCGAGTTCACGAATCGTTTCCGCTTCATTACGTGTGGCCGCATCCCCGATGCGTACCTTATATAACGGCGCCTCAAAAATGAGGTATACGTTCAGATCGGAAAGAGCGAACTGATCAGAGGCTTCCTGGTGAACAAGAGTGGCATTCTCAATATTCTTAGTGGCAAGAATCTGAACACGCCAGCCGTCAATCTCACGTTTCCCGGTTTGTTCCGCTTGGTCTGGCTGAACAGAGTCAGAAGTCACCTGCTCTTCGATCGCTGCGTTGTCCGATTTTTTCTGAATAGTAATATCATCATCGTCCAGGGTGAGCGGATCAAATGACTCATCATATCCTTCTGACTGTTCTTTTTCGCCGGCACCCGATGTATCAAGTGTTTTTTTACCCGCCCCGCATCCAATAATCAGCATCATCATTAACACGAATACTGCAATTTTCATATCTGCCTCAATCTTTCAAACGTCCTAAACGGTCTGCACGCTCAGATAATCTCAAGAGTGGAGCGCAACAACCAGCCGGTTTTACCGTCAACCAGTTGCACTTCCAGCCACTCGTTTACGACGCGTTTAATCTCTACTTTACTGCCTTCATGAATCACAAAAAGCTCTGTACCGGAAGCTGTCGGTTCGGCCCTTAATGTAACTTTATCGGTTAAAATAACACCAAACTGTTCCGTCTCCAAAATATATATTTTCTGAATATAAAGTATGCTAAAAAAAACAAATAACAGTAAAACGACTATGAAAAGTGGTTTGAGCGAATCTCTGCGTCCTCTTCGAATCCTGTACAATCTGAAGGCCCCCGCAATAAGGAGCACCCACATCAGGAACAGTACAATGAATGTCAAAATACGAATATTGAACAGGTTCAGAATCGCATTCCACCATACGGAAAGCAGTAACTTTGGCGGCGGATTAATCTGGTCGACGAGCCGGAGTTCCACCATTTTCAGATTTTGTTCAAGGGCTTCATCACCTTTGAGAAATTTCTTTGCCCGCTCATACGCCAGGCGGGCCAGGCCCATCTCATCCAGCTTAAAATACGCATTACCAAGATTATAATACAACGCGCCGCTCTCATATCCGTAATCGAGTATTTTACGGTAAGATGCAACAGCCTCTTCATAATCGCCTTCCTGATAATGCTGATTCCCCTGCCTGAAATAATACTGCCATTCATCTGACTGTGCCTGAGAGAAGCCGATCAAAGCCAGAATTATAATAAAACGTGTTTTCAAAGGTATTTCTCGAGTTGAATTAACAGTTTTTTAGCCCGTTCATAGAGCTTGTTCAAGTCCTCCGCAGAGGAAGGAATATTGGCATATTGACGCATATCGCTTTCATCAAGAAGTTCCACATAGTTATCTATTACGCCGGTGTCGATACCTTTTGCTCCGAGAAGCTGCCGGGCACGCCCGGCACTGAAGTCACTGAGTTCGAGATTCAGTTTATCCTGAACGAAACCTCTTACAGCCAGGCTGATAGCTCTGTAGAATTCCGCAGAATTGTCTTTTGTCATGGCTGTTTTAGCATGTTTAAGCGTTTTTGATGCCAGCCTGGAGGCTCTTTTGCTTCGGGAAAGACGTACATCACCCGAGATGCGTGCTGAATAATCATTATAAACCAGAAATGCAGAAAACAAAACGAGGCCGGATATCATTACCAGCCAGAAGATACCGGACAGATAAGGGCGGTATCCGATTTTTTCAAAATCAGTCTGTTCTTTAATAAAGCGGATGTCTTCGCCCAGGAGTTCGACCTCCTGACGGCTGTATTGAATCTGGGGCCCGCTCACCTTCGCAGTTTCACCCGTGATTTTCAGAGTGGCTGGTTCGCTCTTCAATGTTTTGTATTGTCTGGCCACCGGATCGAAGTAAGAAAAATGAAGCGGTTTGATGGTATATGTCCCGGGTAGTCTTGGTATCAGGATATGTTCAGATTGTTTTGAACCGCGAATAACATTCCCCTTCGTGTTAACGTTCGAGGATATTTTCGGTTCATAGCGTTCGATATCCGGCGGAATGAGCGGCTCCGGCAATTCCAGAATCTTGATATTTCCACTGCCGTTAATGCGTATATTCAGGGAAATAGCCTCGTTAACACCAGCTTCCTGTTTATCGGTTTCGACACTCAGGTTATAGCGTCCAACGGCTCCGTTAAAATCAGCTGGTTTACCTGCAGCCGGTAAGGCATTGACAGTCAAAGTTACCGGTTTACTCGATACTTTTTTCTGCACTGTATTGCCAAACGGATCATCAAAAAAACTATCGAAGATACTGCGGCGTCGATTCGACCGTACAAGTGCCTCCAGTTTTACATGCATCGGCTCTATGGTCAGCTTACCGGTTTGTGTAGGGAACAAGGCATATTTTTTCAGAACCGCCACATTATAATTCACACCATTGACAATCTCATTTTCTATGGCCGGTTGCGCGGGCAATTCGATTTCTTCCGCCCAGAAACCGGCATTAGAAGGTAACTTTTCAAAATCATAACCGCGGACATTAACTTTAAAGTATAGTTTATATTCAATAAGGACCTGTTCGCCGAGTACGATATTCCTGTCGGAAACAACAGCCTTCAGGTACAGGTTTTCGCCCGAAATATCCGCATCGGTCGTCTTCGGTGGTGAAGCCTGCTTCCGCTGTGCAGGCTTGTTCGCCGCGTCTGTGACCGTAATCGTAATGGGATCAGTCTTATATTGTTTATTTTTTATGTTAATAACAGCCGGTGCAATATCTATTTGACCTTTTCTGCGCGGCTTCAGCACAAAGGAGAATGTTTTTTTTGAGGTTAAATTACCGTTTATCCATTGCACATTGGTTGATGCATTCGGTCCGGACAGGACGTAAAAATCTGCAAATTCCGGATAATCAACGGGCGGCAGATTGGTTGTTGATCCCGAGACTTCGACCGAGTACTGGAACTGGCCGTCAAGTGAAACCGCATTTGCAGAGACATAAGCACGAAAAGACAGGTCTTCACCAAACAGACTGTTGCAAAGAAACAGAAATATGGTCAGACCATACAACCACTGTTTCATTCTTACCAATCCTTCCCGACCGGTTTCCGACCACCACGCACCGGTGGTTTCTTTTCCTGTGCTTCCATTTCCTCATCCTGAAGCGCATTCAGAATCCGTTCAGCCTCCTCACGATCCATCTGTCCTTCCTGCTGCCGGGCTTCTGCTTTTTGTTCTTCCTGTTCCCGTTCTTCGTCTGAACCTTGTTGCTCCTGTTGTTCCTGCTGTTGCTGCGGTTGTTGTTCCTGTTCCTGATCCTGGTTATTTTCATTCTGCTGTTCTTCGTTCTGTTCCTGATCCTGCTGTTCCTGTTGCCCCTGCTGCTGTTGTTGTTGCTGCTCTTGCTGCTGATCCTGTTGTTCCTGGGGCTGCTTCTGTGCATTTTCTTTTAATTTAGCACGGGCAAGTTCCAGATTATATTTGGTGTCATAATCATCCGGGTACAATTCGAGTGATTTTTTATAGGCTTCTATGCTTTCCTGGAGTTTATCCTGTTGAAATAAAGCGTTACCGATATTGTGATAGGTTTGTGCAGTAAACCGAATATCTTCACTGCCAAGCACTTTCTGGTACGCTTCAACAGCTTCTTCGTATTTACCCATTTTATAGAGCGCATCACCCTGGTTAAACAGGATTTTTTCGTTTACCGGATCATCAAGCAAAGCATCCTGGTATTTATTGAGCGCATCTTCAAAGGATCCTGCCTCATAGTATGCATTGCCCTGGTTTACTTTGCTGCGTAAACCCTGTGCCTGAAGCGTAACGGCCGCCAGCAGTATTACAATAATAAGGATTATTTTTAAATGTATGGTCATTTTAATTCGACTCGTTTTATCGTAATCTTCTACGTACCGGTATTATGGTTTCAAATATAAATATCACCAGTGCAATGGCGATAAAAATCTGAAAACGGTCTTCATATTGCGCAAACTGTCGGGATGTCAGTTCTTTTTTCTCCATCTGACTAATTTCATCATAAATGTCCTCGAGCTCTGCTTCACCGGCCGTTGAGATATAGTATTTACCGTTGGTCGTATATGCAATTTTTTGCAGCGTATTTACATCGAGGGTAGTCGTAACCACATTTCCATCCCGGTCCTTTTTAAAACCGGATTGATTTCCATAGCGGTCATAAACCGGAATCGGTACGCCCTGTGTGGAGCCGAGTCCGATCGTATAAATAATGATCCCTTCCTGTGCCGCTTTTTCGGCCGCTTCCAGCGGATCGCTTTCATGATCTTCACCATCCGTAATCAGGATAAGGACTTTATATTTGCGTTCCCTGGAATTGAAGCCTTTTATGGCTGTTTCAATGGCTTCTCCGATAGCTGTACCGGGCTGCGGAATGAGATCCGTATCCATCATGCGCAGAAAGAGCTTCGCGGCCGCATAGTCGAGTGTCAGCGGGCACTGTACATGGGCAATACCGGCAAAGGCAACCAATCCGATACGGTCACCTTCCAGTATATCGATTAGCTGCAGTACTTCATGTTTCGCTTTTTCGAGTCGATTGGGTGCAATGTCTTCTGCCTTCATACTTAAAGAGACATCCATGGCAACCATTATATCCACGCCTTCCCTTTTCACCTCTTCCAGCCGTGTGCCGATCTGAGGATTGGCAAGTGCTATGACCAGGAAGACATAAGCTGCAATAAACAGGATTGCCTTCCAAATGACTCTGGTTCTCTGGTAGCCGGGCATCATTTTTTTAAGGATTTCCAGATGCCCGAAACGCTTCATAAGTGCCTCTTTCCGTTTATAGGTAAAGACAAAAAAAGCGACCAGTACCGGTACGCCCCAAAGGGCATGTAACAGAATCGGATGTGCGAATTTCAATATCTGCATAGACAAATGTATTATGGAATTTTTCTAAAAAACGTTTGAGCCAGAACCAGTTCCAGCATTAAAAGCAGGAAGCCGGCGCCGGCGTAATTTATAAATAATTCCTCATATTTCGTATACTCGGTTACTTCAATTTTGGTTTGTTCCATATCACTGATTTCGGCATATATATCCCGTAATTTTTGCTCATCGGTCGCGCGAAAATAACGCCCGTCAGTAATTTCTGCCATTTCCTGCAATACGGCCTCATCTATCTGGACATCCATCGGAACATAGCGTCGTCCAAAGACAGGATCATCCACCGGATACATGGCCGTTCCACGGGTGCCGGCACCAATAGTATAGATTTTTACATCAAAACTCTCGGCAATTCTGGCGGCTGTAACAGGATCCACCTGGCCACGATTGTTGACACCATCGGTAAGCAGAATGACGATTTTACTTTTCGCCTTACTGTCACGCAAACGGTTTACGGCATTTACGATACCCATCCCAATGGCAGTTCCATCCCAGGATTTATCCGCGACTTTGACCTGGTCGAGCAGGGTTAAGAGCACACCATAATCGAGTGTCAGCGGGCACTGGGTAAAACTCTCTCCTGCAAACACAACCATACCCATCCGATCGTTTTTTCTTCCCTCGATAAATTCCCGGGCGACCACTTTTGCTGCTTCCAGGCGGTTATTGGGCTTAAAATCCTCGGCAAGCATACTGGATGACACATCCAGTGCCAGCACAATATCGACCCCTTCGGTCGAGATTTCCTCCTCTTTGCTTGTCGATTGCGGTCGGGCCAGCGCAATGATTAACAGGGCAAAAGCCGCCAGTTTCATAACAAACAAAAGATGCCGCAACCGCTGTTTCAGGCTATGTTCTATTCCCTTTATCAGGCTGATATCTGAATATTTCAGCTTACCGGAACCACGCACATGTGCCCGCAGATACCAGAGCACCAGCAGCGGCAGGAATAAAAGTAACACTAAGTATAACGGATCAGAAAATCGGAACATCAGTTTACCACGGCATTATTTGTTTCGACCAATTCACTTTTAGAGGGAAAAATCTTATCCAAATCAGATTCATCAATTTCTACAACCGAACCGACCCGCGGGTTCCTGACATAAACGCGTTCTCCCCGCGATTTACCCACATCGAGCTCTGACAACTTATCATTTCCCGAAAAGATCTCCACTCTTCCCCTTGGATTGGTTAATCCGTAAGGCATCAGATAGCGCGGATCCTCTTCAACAAAGCGCTTTGCCTTCAGATTCTTATAATCGCGCACAACGGCATCGATTTTCCAGTTTTTGACATTCTCACCTGAAACAAGCATCCAGCTATCGGTCGTGTCCTTGGTAAACGTCATCAGGGTATCTTCAAACAGGAGATTTATACGGTCCACACCGGTATCCTGAAAATCCACAATACTTTTATCCCTGAAATTAAAAAGCGTTTGTTTGAATGGTTTAAGGAAGACAGAATCAATGGTAAAAATGTGCGGACGTGCATCATCTTTTCCATAGGCTTCATTGTCTGTCAGTTGGGAAAATGAGATTCCCTGTTGCGCGCGCTCCGTGCCAACAAACAAATCGACCCGGGTTTCCGGGCGGTTCAGTTTATATTGGGGCAGACGAGCGGCATCCTCGGACACCACTTTTTTTATACGGCCATTATCCAGCTTATCCAGAATGGCGTTTATCTTTGAATTATCCGCTTTTGCTTTTATGGGTGCGGTAATAGTCCAGTCTCCACCCTCTTTTTCAAAGGTGAAACTGCCGTAAGTATTGTACAGCTTCAACTCCCGGACTCTGTTCTTATCCAGCTTAATCGCCTTTTTATTGCGCCATTCAAACAGGTTTTTAGAGATATTTCTCCTGATCGAGGAGGGCACAATATAAACAAGGGTATCAATTCGTGAACTGTATACATTGGAACCGATATTGGTTTCATCACCGATCGTAATACGTTCGGTTCTGCCGTCATTCATGGTCAGTTCCAGTATCCGGCCCCTGCTTCCCAACCCGAATTCAGCGAGCTGTTGATCAGGGACAGCAATAGTCCGTTCTTTTTTCAGATTCTCCACGGTGGAGAGCAACGTATTTATTGGTGATTCATCGGCATCGGTTTTAACAGGTTCCGTGATTTCCCATCCGTCTGATTTTTTGACAAATTCAAAAACCTCCGAGGCGCCGGAAATCTTGATCGCAGTGACACTGTCCCGTTTGATATGGAATACTTTTTCAGCGTACTCTTGCGCTTTCTCCCGTTCCCGGCCACCTTTTATTTCATAAATATAAACATATGCTCCCAGAGCAATAGCGATTAGAAACAGTACAACTGTTTTACGCATCGAACAAACCTCATCCTTATTGTTTCATTTCTCTTCATATTCTATCATGCGCAGGCTCAGCAGCCTGCGTGATCTTCAGACAATACAGATTATCAGGCTTTATTACGCCTTACGAATATCACAACGCCCATAATCACCACCAGAATCGGGATGGCGATGACAACCAGGTAAAACAGTGTTGAAACATCAGCCTGTGTCAGAGTCAGACGGCGATCATCAACCTCTTTCGGGCGGATGGATATCATATCCTCCTCTTCCGCCAGGTAATTAATCGTGTTCAGGAACAGGTCACTGTTCCCCTGGTTTTCTATATGCCCGTTCATGGCAAAATCAGAATCACCGAAAACGGCTAATGCGGTCTTACCTTTCGCCAGGCTTTTTTCAACCACAACACCTATCGTAACCGGCCCCTGCCTGTCCATGTCCTGATCAAAGGCAACGCGTCCCGAGGACCAGTCTGTTTCCGCCCAGCTGTTGGACGATGTTTGAAGCAGCTCGGTTACTGTAAATCCTTCCTTCTCCGCCATTGGTGTCACGGATGCGGCCTGGTCAAAAAAGGTCATCACAGAGAAACCTTTGGTTATCTCGTGATCGCCGTCGTATTGACTGACCAGCGGCATCGCAGGGCCGGCACCGAACAAGCGGCCGACACCACTGGCATCAATTACTATATCGTTTCCTACCGTAACGTTGTAGTTCGTAAAAAAGTCCGCAACATCATCCGGACGTTTGGGATCCAGCAGGGCCATCAGTTTGCCGCCGTTATCCAGGTAAGTGGCGATGGAATCCAATTCTCCCGGAAAGAATGATGTGGAAGGACGCACGATGACCAGAACGCTGCAACTGTCGGGTACCGATCCACTGCGTACCAGATTCAGTTCGCGCACGAGGTGGTTTTCATTTTTTATCGCATCTGCCGCCTTCTTATAGCCCTGCGGCGTATCGTCCTTTATGGATCGCTCACCGTGACCGCTGAGAAAATATATAACTTTATCCTGCTCTCTGGTCACTTTAATAATGGCATTCGTGATATTCGACTCCGATATTTCCGTAACCAATTCCCTTTTGATACCGCTTTCAATAACCAGTGTATTATACTGGGAAACCCCATATTGCTCGGTAATCTGCGGTTCTTCATCCGGATCGATCAGGTCATAAGTAAGGTTCGAAGAGGTGTAACTGTATTCATCGAGCTGATCTTTGGCCGAACTCTGATCGCTGGTCTTGAAAAAAGCCTTGATCTCAACCGGTTTTTCCAGGTTCTCCAGAATTTTTGTCGTTTGGTCGGACAGGCTCCAGAAGTTGTTGGACGTAAGATCCTTCCTGTAGTGCTGACTGGTCGTCACATACGCAAGCATAGCGACAATGGCAACGGTGATCAGCACCTGAACCAGTACGTTCGAACCGTATTTAACGGACCTTACAGAGAGAATACGGTCCCGTGTTCTGTAATACATTACGATATAATAGGCTATGCCGCCGAGGCCGGCTACCAGAAATATCCAGTGTATGGTTCCCCATATATTGTTAATGGTATACCAGATCAATGCAGCCAAAACGAGCACAAGTCCGGCAATACCTGAAATTCGCGTTACATTATTCATGTTTCCATCTCCTGTCTAACGATTATAATGCCCTTATGCGCGCCATTTTACGGATTCAATAATTTTCAGAGAAAAATAGAGTCCGACAAAACAGAACAGGATATAATAAGCCAGATGACTGGTATCGATGATACCCTGCGCGAAATCCTCAAAATGCGTGATAATGGAGATATAGCGCAGAACAGTACCGAGTGTTTCGCCAGCAAAATTTGCCCCCCAGCCGATCACCCACAACAGAAGCGATAATCCGAAACCACCAATCGCGGCGATGATCTGGTTTTCCGTTGTCGTGGATATAAAGAGTCCCGCCGAGATAAAAGCCGCGCCCATTAAAATCAATCCGATGTAACCGGAAAAAACCGGCCAGAATTCAGGATTTCCATAGGCAAAAAGGATGGCCTGAAAAAGCATGGTCGGTACCAGAAGCACGCCATAAAAGGCCAGACCGGCCAGGAATTTCCCTAAAATGATCTGCAACGGTGTTATCGGTGAGGTATAGAGCAATTCTACTGTTCCCTGCCGTTTTTCTTCCGAATACAAACGCATGGTAATGGCAGGCAGCGTAAATAGTGAAATCAATGCTATATTCCAGAAATAGGGACGAATCAGCTGCAGGTTCACATTGAACGTGGGAGGTGCCATGCGGTATTGCTGCGCCTGCATGGTCGCCATAAAAGCACGCGTTACAAAATCTGATACGTACAGGTAAAAGAAAACACCGGTCAGGGCAGTAAACAGTGCAATGATCACATAGGCTATCGGTGAATAAAAGAACGTTCTGAATTCTTTGTTGAAAACGGCGAATGTAGCTCTCATATCAGGCCACCTCCTCTTCTTTTGTGGTCAGATGCAGGAAGATATCCTCAAGTGTGAACTTATCAGAGGAAAGTTCCAGCAGACCGAATCCGCTGTCAATGGCCGTTTTTGCTACCTGTTTGCGGATATCGGCATCACTTTCGATCGTCACTCTGAACTGATTATCGGTATTCTTTTCCAGTTGTACCGATTTCACGAGTTCTATTCCCGTCAAGGTATCCATGATTTTCTTTTCTTCACCTTCCAGGAGAAGCAGAGTACGTTCACCACCTTTCAGACGGTTGGTAAGATTTTCGACCGTGTCCTCTGCAACCACACGTCCTTCGTTAATGATGACAACCCGTTCGCAGGTTTGCTCGATCTCCGGCAAAATATGAGAAGACAGAATCACAGTGTGGTCGCCACGAAGATTCTTGATCAATTCACGGATTTCGATGATCTGTTTTGGATCCAGTCCAACCGTCGGTTCGTCCAGAATTACGATCTTCGGATTGTTGAGCAGCGATTGTGCCAGCCCGACACGCTGTTTATAGCCTTTTGACAGCTTACCGATCACCCGGTGCTGTA
>CAYPHA010000113.1:0-10294 GCA_964410215.1 uncultured Calditrichota bacterium
TGCTTCATAACATATCCATACTGCTAATCTTCTCATGATTTTGGGCGTACCACTCCCTTTATTCTTTATTAACAACAGTCACCAGGTTTTTCAAAGAGCAGTGTTGCCCCTGCCAGGCCAGTTTAAGCTGTTTTGGGAATGGGCAGCCGGAATCCGGAGGGCAGAGCAACCTGTACAATCTTCATTTGCGCCCCACAACAGGGACAGGTAATCTTCTTAGGCTGTTTTTTTATGGCCTCCCCAAAAGCAGGAGTTATGCGATACACGTATTGAATTAATCTTATCAGCCGTTTGCAGTTGGGGTGGAGGAATCCGAAATTTCTGGCCCTTCTGAATCCTTTTGGCAGCACCTGGCGGATAATGAGCCAGATAAAATCGACCGCCGGCATGGTTTTAAAATTCCAGGTATTGGTTTTATTGTTTTTATATTTGAACGTAACCTGACCGTTTTTAGATGATACAATGTTTTTTTCACTGATGACGCCGCGATAGAGGTATTGCCCCAAATAAAGCAGTGCTTTATGCCCTTTCCCCACCTCTTTACAATGGGCAATCCAGTCTTCAGGATATTGAGCGGGGATGCTGAGATTATTATCGTTAAAAGCCTGCAGCATTTTAGCGCGGAATACTTTGGCCAGCGCTTTTTCGTTAAACAGATATTTTCCGGTTTTATTTGCCCACAGTCCCTGTTTTTCATTAATCGTAGCGGCGGGCATCACGATATGGATATGTGGGTGAACGTTTAGTTCTCTGGAATGGGTGTGCATTACGGCGATAGCGCCGGCTCTTCCGCCTAGTTTTTTGTCATTGTAAGCGAAAGTTTTAATCGTCTCCCAGGCACATTTGAAGAAGAAGGAATAAATTATTCGTTGATAATACCAGGTGATTTGTCTTAGCTGCGAGGGCAAGGTAAAGGTGATCAGAAAATAAGTTGTGGGCAGCAGTTTTTGCATTTGTTTATCAATCCAGGCCTGTGTTGCGTGATTTTGACAATGCGGGCAATGCCTGTTACCACATGAATGCAGCAAAAGTTTTTTATACCCACAGCGGGCATCACTGCACTCCACAAGCATTTTAAGGCTTAGTTTGCTGCGACAAGTTTTAATGGCGTTCATAGCATTTAAATGACCCGGCAGAAGTAAGCGGCCGTATTTTTCCATGAACGGTTGTTCGTTTTCTTTGATAATATCAGCCAGGCGAATCATCGTACATTCCCCCAGGTTATCTGAAAGGAATCCATAATCTGATTAATCGTCCGCTCGGCCCTTTGCGAAGTATGAGTGGTTAAATGGGTATATTTTGCAGTGGTCAGAATACTGACATGGCCTAATATTTTTTGCAGTTCCAGAATATCAACACCTGCCTCCAAAAGATGTGTGGCATAACTGTGGCGCAGTGAATGACAGGAAATATTCTTTTTGAAATTAAGTTCGGTCACTACCTTTTTCATGGCGCTTTGCACCCCGCTGCGTTCTAAATGGGATTCCGTCAGGTGGGCGTTTTTAAGACCGCGTTTACGATTAGGAAAGATTAATACCGGGTGTTTATGTACCAGCCAGAATCGTCTGAGCAGATGAAGCGTATTAACAGGCAGGGGCACGAGGCGGTCCTTATTGCCTTTTGAATCACGAATATGCACTCTTTGGGTTTTATCGTCGATGTCACCGACCTGCAGCTGGAGACCCTCGCTAAGGCGCAGCCCCATGCTGTAAATGGTAAAGAAAAACACACGGTAGCTTAGCTTACGTGTCGCTCCGACAAGTTGGTTTACTTCATCGATGGATAGAATATCAGGAATCCGTTTTACCTTCGGCGACCTGATAACGGGGATATTATGCCATTCCTTTTGTAGTACATGGGTATAGAAGAATTTTAAGCCGTATAAATCGAGTTTGACGGTACTCCAGGAAGCGTTTTGTTTAAGCTGATGGAAAAAGTCCAGTAATTCATCATAGGTTAAATCATCAAGCCGATGATTAAAATACGCGGCAATGCGCCGAATCCCCCTTGCATAAGCCTCAATGGTTTTGGGGCGTAAGCCTTTCCGTTCAAGATGTTTGCAGTGTTGCCGGTAATAGGTGTCAAATTTTGTTTGTGCGGAATGGTTCATTAAATTGTACCTCCAAATAAGTAGCTGATTTATGGTAAATTAACAGGTACAATTTAATATGGAATGGGAAATTTAAAGGTGTGCTAAGATTAATAGGAAGGATAATCATTCTCCGCGTCAGCGGCTTCGTCCAACACGCGTATTTAGAGGATGCTGTTACACGTCCGCTTTTTGGCTTTGGATTAATGCGGTGCGTGTCAGCGCAGCTTATCCGCGAAATGTCAGGCACACTTGTTGGAACAAAATCATTTGCCATTAAGTTAACATATTTGTTATATTTATGCTATGAGTTGGACAATCGAATACTATAGCCAGGGCATTGAGGTTGATATACTTGCTCTTCCGGATGGCATACTAGCACGATATTTGAGGTTGACTGATCTTATGACTGAATTTGGTCCCAATCTTGGATGACCACACACAAAAGCTATAAAGGATGGATTGTTTGAACTCAGGATTAAAAGTAAAGAAGGTATTGCCAGAGTTTTTTATTGTACCATGATGAAAAATAAAATATATATGTTACACGTTTTTGTTAAAAAGACTCAGAAAATACCGAATAAGGAGTTAAAAATAGCTTTTTCACGATTAAATGAGGTGAAAAAACATGGATCATAAAGAATTGAAGCAAAAAGCTTTAAATAGAGAAGCAGTAAAAAAAGAATATGATTCTCTTGAGCCTGAATACACCTTATTGCGTACGATATTGAAAGCCCGCAAAGAATTAGGACTAACGCAGGCAGAAATAGCAAAACGAATGGGAACTAAAACACCAGCCATAACCAGACTGGAGTCGTCCCTTACCAGTGGTAAACATTCACCGTCGATTTCCACATTAAAAAAATATGCCCAAGCTTTGGGATATCATCTAGAAATACGTTTTGTACAACAATAGATATAAGTTACTGTAATTATTGCGTTTATATAAAGGTGTGCCAAGCATGTGCGCCGAATAAAGTTGTGGTCGCGGGAAAATTTGTGGCCCGCCACTAGGCGTTCGCCGTTAGGCAAACGACAATTGAATCGAATTTAATTAAGGTGATCTACAATGAGAGGTTTCTTAACGGTCGTCCTGGCTTATGCCGGCTCCAAAGTTGCATTTTTACTGCTCGACTTCCAATATAGTCCAATTGGTGATCCTTTTAGCGCTAGTAAATTAATGATAGATTTGGGGGTGTTTGTTTTGTTTTACTATGGATTTGATTGGTTGCTGGGCCATTTAAAACCATTAAAATCAAAGGATGATGCTTAACAATACGCCGCAGCCGACCCTCCTGAGGCGGGCGGTTGAGCACAAACCGTTATATAGCACTTCAAATGAATGAATATTTTGTTTGATCATTCAGTTTAAATTCCATAATTTTCTTAAAAAAATAAAAGGTGTTTTTATGACATATAAAGTTGGCGTTATCATCGAAAAAGATGATAACGGTTATTATGCCTATTGTCCCGATCTTGAGGGCTGCCAATCACAAGGTGATACATTCGAAGAAGTTATGGACAACATCAAAGAGGCAATCGACCTCTATCTTGAGACATTAAGTACTGATGAGCGCGAATCATACCTTAGCAAAGAATATTTCACGACTTCCGTCGAGGTAAATGTTGCCTAAATTACCTCGTTTAAAGGCTTCCGAAGCAGAAAACCTTTTGCTAAAAGCAGGTTTTGTACTACTTCGATCAAAAGGAAGCCATAGAATTTATCTCAAGGATAAAACTAGAATTGTCATTCCCTTTCATTCAAATGAAATTCTTCATCCAAAAATTGTAAAACAAGTTTTTACGGTTATTGAATAAATTGGGCTGTATATCACAACCGATTCCACTTTTGGCTTTCTGCATGTTCATCTGCAGGCCAGGCCGTTTGAGCTTTATAAATATGAGGAAATAAGCACAGTGCGTTTTTATTTACCTATTTTAATCATCAACAGAATTTATGGATAATGCTATAAAGGTATATACATCCTATCAACCAACAATTGCCGAATTTACCATATCTGGAATTGGGGAGCAAGAACGCCGCTATTATCAACTGATCATCAACACCACGACGGGGGATTCAATTTCAAGCCCAATTACATGTGGCAGTTCATATCAAAAAATCGTGTATCATGCTTTTGATGAGAATTCCAAAAAAAATATGGAGCTATATGTGGTAGATGTTGATGGAGAAAATCGTATTCGGTTAACCTACAGTTGGAAGGATGACACCAATCCTTATTTTTCACCTGATGGATTTCAGATATTATATGATTCGGGAAGAGAGATAAGCGTAATGGATATAAATGGTAATCATCGTAAACGATTAAGTTATTCTTTTGCAAATGATGCATTACCTCAATTCACCCCGGATGGCTCACAAATAGTCTTTTTATCCCAGAGAGATGGCAATTTTGATATTTTCAAAATGAATGCAGATGGAACAAATCCATCAAACTTAACAAATACTTCGTATCATGAGTATTATTTCCGGGTCTCACCTGATGGAAATCAAATCATCTATCAAATGGATGTGAATAGATGGGATATTGGATTAATAGGAATAGATGGTAGTAATTTTAAACATTTAACTAGCGACTCCACTGAAAATTATCATCCAGAATTTTCTCCGGATGGATTGAAAGTAGTATATGAGTCTCGCAATCAAAGTGTCACCGATTTGATTCTGATGAATATAGCGGATACGAGTAAGATAAATTTAACTGAAAATTTTAATTATGTTACAAAAGAGCCAAAGTTTTCACCGGATGGTAATAAAATAATATTTCATTCAACATATGGAGTATATCTAATAAATGTAGATGGAAGCAATGTGACACACTTAGTGGATAATATACGTGTCTATTCAGCACAATTTTCACCAGATGGTTCTAAAATTGTATTTACGGCAAATAATAATATCTTTCTTATAAATGTAGATGGTTCAAGTTTAATACAATTAACAGAGGATGCTGATTTACTGAACCAAAGTCCAATATTTCAGCCAATTCCATGAGATTTAATGGCTCAAAAATTCGCTTAAACACTGACGAGCGGGCTCATAGCATTTATGAATATACCGAAAAACATAAAGTTAAGTGGTATTTGTAAAGGTTTATTGCCCAATTCCGCTCGCAGGTTAAGCGTGCCGTTAGCCTGGCAGAGAGGTATGATGAAATATTCAATGCAAAATATATTTAGTCTTTTCTTTATTATCCCAATGTTTTTACATGCGGGAAATTTTGATAGCCTCAAATGTATTGAATTGAATGCTGCCTGACGTTATTTGCCTTCGCTATTATCATCAAACCGTAGGATTGAGTTGTATTTTCTTGCTTAAGCTTTGGAAATTGCTAAATTAGCTAAAAAAATGACTAATAGGTATTCAACATGTATCAAGTAAATATCCATGAAGCAAAGACCAACCTTTCCAAACTGATTAAAAAAGTTGTCAATGGGGAGGAAGTAGTCATAGCAAAAGGTAATAAGCCTTTGGTGAAAATGGTTTTGATTCAGGAGAATAAGTCAAAACGTAAACTGGGCAGTGCAAAAGGTAAAATCAGAATTAGTAAAGATTTTGATGCGCCACTGGATGATTTTCAGGAATATATTCAGTGAAATACTTACTCGATACGCATTCCCTGCTATGGATAATCACTGACGACCCAAGGCTCAGTAAAAATGCACAGGACATTTATCTTGACAGTGAAAATGGCATATTCCTCAGTATGGCCAGCATTTGGGAACTTGCCATCAAATCGAGTCTGGAAAAAATATCATTGGAAAAGCCGCTTGATGAATTTGTTTCCGAGCATGTCCATGGAAATAACATCGAAATATTAGATATTAAACTTCCCCATGTCCTCCGAATTGAAAAATTGCCGTTTAATCATAGAGATCCTTTCGATAGGTTAATTATCGCACAGTCGATAGAAGATAACCTTCCAATTTTGGGAGGAGATAAAGTATTCGATTTATATAAAATAAAACGTATTTGGTAATCGATTTAGCGTGCTGAGGGCAAATAACAGTTCACTGGAGCTGACGGATTCAGCCGTGAGGTTCTACGGAAAACCGTGCGCAGGCTTTATTCTAAGCAGTGCCTGCTCTGTTGCACCCGGTGTTAAACCCGAACGATTAATTCAAATGCGTGATATAATAAAGAAAGGAAGCTAATGGCACAAGGGCGTATTATGAAAAACCTGGACTCGGTGGTTGAATTCGAACGGGAACCGGTTCCTGAAAAAGAGTGGAAAGGCTGGGGCAGCTTTATCGGTATGTATGCCGGGGAACACACGGCCGGTACGGAATTCGTCATTGGACCGCTTTTTGTCGCCCACGGTGTCGGAGCCGGCGATCTGATTCTCGGGCTGCTGCTCGGAAACTTTCTGGCCGTGCTGAGCTGGGCCTTTATGTGCGCTCCGATTGCGGTCAAATACCGGATTACCCTTTACTATATGCTTGAAAAAATTGCCGGTGCGCGGCTGACCATGGTGTATAACGCAGTCAATGCCCTGATGTTCTGTTTTCTGGCCGGCGCCATGATTGCCGTTTCGGCAACCGCGGTCGGTATTCCTTTCAATATAAGTATGCCGACTCTTCACGACTGGCTGCCCGGAACCATTGGATGGATCATCACTGTCATCCTGGTCGGCGCCGTCACAACGTTTGTTGCCATGTTCGGCTACAACCAGATCTCACGCTTTGCCAATATCGCCGCCCCCTGGATGATCCTTGTCTTTATAGCGGCGGCTGTTGCCGTACTCCCGGAATTGGGCGTCACCTCGGTTTCGGATTTCTGGACGGTTGCCGGTGAGAAAATATGGACGGGGACACCGCTGGAAGGCCAGAGTACATTCACTTTCTGGCATGTCCTCTTTTTCGCCTGGTTTGTCAATATGGCCATGCACATCGGTATGGCTGACATGTCCATACTGCGCTATGCGCGCAAATGGTATTACGGGCTGTCTTCGGCAACGGGAATGTATGTGGGACACTACATTGCCTGGATCGCTTCCGGTATCCTTTATTCGCTGTTCCTGATTGAATCCGGTTTCAGTACCGAGTTCGCCCCCGGTCCCGTAGCCTACCGGGCGGCCGGTCTTGCCGGCGCCATCTGCGTCATCATCGCCGGCTGGACGACGGCCAATCCAACGATTTACCGGGCAGGCCTCGCCCTGCAGGCTATCCGGCCCCGGTGGAAAACATGGCGGGTCACCATGGTTGTCGGTGGTATCACGACAATGGCGGCGCTGTTCCCGGCCCTGGTCATGAAACTGCTTGAATTTGTGGCATTGTACGGACTCGTGCTTATGCCCATGGGAGCGGTTATCTTCATGGATGTACATGTTTTGCCCAGATTTGGCCTAACGGGATTCTATGCGGAACGCTATGGTAAAGTATTCAATCCGGCAGCGGCTGCCGCCTGGATCATTACACTCTTATTAAGTATCCTATTGAATCAGACGGCGGGCGTGGAAATTTTCTTCCTCGGCCTTCCCGGCTGGTTCATTGCAAGCCTGTTGTATATCTTGGGCAGCCGGCTGATACAGAAACGTGCAACAAATCAGGGATATGTATTATGAGAACGTTATTGATAATCCTGTCGTTTTGCGGACTGGCATTCACGGTAATTCCATCGATGCTCGTATTCGGCGGTTTTATTTCGTTTGACGACAATAAAACACTGATGCTGGCCGGTACGGTTCTCTGGTTCCTGACAGCGCCGTTCTGGCTGAAAAAAAAGGAAACCGTTTAAAGGAAAAAGGAGTCGACCTTTCTATGAAACGAACCATTGCAGATATCGAAAAGATATACGAGATGGCCCGTGACCGCTATGGTGAAATGGGTGTGAATACTGAAAACGTTCTGGATATGCTGAAAGAAGTGCCCATATCGATGCAATGCTGGCAGGGTGATGATGTCGGTGGATTTGAAAATGTGGACAGTGCTTCCGGCGGCGGCATCCAGGCTACGGGAAACTTTCCAGGAAAAGCCCGAAACGCCGGTGAGCTCAGAGCCGATCTTGAAAAAGCGCTGAGCATGATTCCCGGGACACACCGTGTTAATCTGCACGCCATGTACGCGGAAACCGGTGGGAAACGGGTTGACCGGGACGCGCTGCTGCCGGAACATTTCCGAAACTGGATGGATTGGGCCCGGGAACATAAGCTGGGGATCGATTTTAATCCCACATTTTTTGCCCATCCCATGGCAGACAGCGGATTTACCCTGTCCAGTCGTGATAAGACCGTCCGGAATTTCTGGATTAACCATGGTATAGCCTGCCGGAAAATCGGAGAAGCATTCGGCCGGGAACTGGGCACGCCCTGTGTAACCAATTTCTGGATTCCGGATGGCTATAAAGACTTACCGGCGGACCGTAAAACCCCGCGGCTCATTCTTGAAGAAGCCCTCGATACGATATTCGCGGAAAAAATCAATCCGGCCCGGAACCTTGATTCCGTGGAATCGAAACTTTTTGGCATTGGTTCGGAAAGCTATGTGGTCGGCTCTCATGAATTCTATCTGGGGTATGCCCTCAGGAATAACAAATTGCTCTGTCTCGATTCCGGTCATTTTCATCCCACCGAAACGATTGCGGACAAAATTTCTTCCGTTCTGAATTTTATCGATGAGATTCTGCTGCACGTCAGTCGTGGTGTGCGCTGGGACAGTGATCATATCGTTCTGCTGACCGATGATATCTATGATATCGCCCGGGAACTGGTCCGGGGTGATTTCCTGAAGCGGGTACATATCGGTCTGGATTTTTTCGATGCCAGTGTGAATAGGGTTGCCGCCTGGGTTATCGGTATGCGCAGTATGATTAAAGCCCTTTTATTTGCCCTGCTGGAGCCGCGAGAGCAGCTTCAGAAATATGAAGAGGAAGGGGATTACACATCCCGGCTGGCATTGATGGAAGAAATGAAGACCATGCCGTTCGGCGCGGTCTGGGATTATTACTGCTTTAAACATGATGTGCCGGATGGCCTGTACTGGCTGGACGAGGTCCAAAATTACGAAAAAACGATTCTGTCAAAACGGTAACGTTGCGCTTACATTCCGCAAATCCCTGTCCAAATCGAAGGACAAACCGGGTATCAATGAAAAGAGAGGTGTCCATGAAAAGCTCTCCGGTTATTCTGCTGTTTTTATTTTCCTGTGGTCTGATTATTTCCTGTTCCGATGAGGGGGATTATTCCGGTTTCTCCGAAACTGAACTGTTTACAGCACCATCCAAATCGGTGCACACCCGCTGGGTCAGCCCTGAAAATCCGGATGGCGCCAAAGGAAAAGGCGGTCTGACAAATGAAGGTGCCAAAGGGAATGCTTTCTATGTCATCACACCGGGTGAAACGAAGGTGATTCTCGATGTCAGGGGCGCGGGGATCATCAACCGGATGTGGCTGAGTGGCACCCTGGGAAAAAATGCCGAGCAGCGACGGGCCGTTCGTATCGATATGTACTGGGACGGTACTGTAAATCCGGCGGTTTCAGCACCGATCGGTGATTTTTTTGGCATTGCGCATGGCTTGATTGCACGTTATGATAATGCATTGTTTTCCAGCCCCGAAGCCCGCTCGTTCAATTTTACCATACCCATGCCTTTCCGGAAATCCGCTTATATTACGGTAACGAATGAATCATCGTCGGAGCTCTGGCTGTGGTATGATATCAATTATCTTATCATGGATAAATTGCCGGACAATGCCCTGTATTTTCACACCTGGTGGAACCGGGATCTGAAGACGGATGTCGGAGTCGATTATGAAATCCTCCCAAAAGTCGAAGGAACCGGTCGCTTTATCGGTGCGAACATCGGCGTCATTGGCGATCCGAAATACGGCACGACCTGGTTTGGAGAAGGGGAGGTGAAACTATACCTGGACGGCGATATGGAACATCCCACGCTGGTGGGAACCGGAACGGAGGATTATATCGGGAGTGGATGGGGGCAGGGCGCATATGCCAGCCGGTATTTTGGCTCACTGTTCTCAGTACCGGAGCATGGCGTATACGCGTTTTACCGGTACCATATCCCGGACCCCGTCTATTTTCACCAGGATTGCCGGGTGACCATACAACAGATGGGAAATGCCAATAAACCGAAAATACTAGAGATGAGTATCCATCCGGTGAAGTACGTGTTGCAACGGGATTAATTTGACCAGTTGGCGGGCAGTAATTCTTCCAGTTGGTTGT
>CAYPHA010000114.1:0-9837 GCA_964410215.1 uncultured Calditrichota bacterium
ATCCGCTTTCAGGATATCATCCTTTTCAAATATTACCTGATCTTTATAGGTATGGAACCGGATATCGGAACGGCCCAGCAGATTTCTGATTTTGTCATCCCGCCCGACTGCATAGGGCTCGTAGTCATGATTGACGTATACGTTTGCAATCTGCAGCCGGCTGACCAGTATCTCCCATATCTTTTCCACATTGCCGTGCAGGACGAAAAGGCCGGAACCATGTTTTTTTAGCTGGTCATGTATGACACGTAATGATTTATGTATAAACATGACACGGCGGTCATGCTTATCGTCCAGCGCGCTTAGTATGGATTGGTCAAATATGAATAAAGGAATAACCGGGTGCGGACCGTTCAGTGCATGAAAAAGCCCGGCGTTGTCATCCAGGCGCAAATCACGCCGGAACCAGAAGATATTCACTTTCTCAGATTTATTTGTAATGATCGGAAGATTGCTTGCAATCATTAAAATGACTCCGGTTTGATGGAAAAGGGCGCCGTTAAAGCGCCCATTGGTTTACTCAAGAAAACTATAGGATAAACCGACCGCAAGTGTCTGCTGAAGCTGTCTTTTTGTCGAAATGTCCTTGTCATAAAAAAGTTTGAAATTGAAACTGACATTGATATATTCCGAGACCTTCGCAGTGATCAGGTTGTCCCAGTTAACATCTATCTCATCAAACCGTTCGACGTTGGAGAATAATTCAAGCTTGGTGGTAAAAAGAACAATTTTATTTAATTTCTGACTGAAGTCGGTAACGGATTCGACACCATATTCGTTTCGTGTTTTCTCGATTTTGTCTGTTGACGGATCATCAGCGTAAGGAACGCTATGCTTATCCGTGAAGGTCTGTTTCATTGCAGCACCGATACGGGTTTTAAAGTTGGCTAAGGGTTCATACCCCACGCCGATACTTTCCGTGATATAAGCCGGATCGAGGAAGTTGGAAACTTCCACCGTGGTGGTATCGTCGATGTAATTCAGACCTTCGCCAAACTGTGTGTGTCCCGTTACGGAAACATAGGGATTGACATAGACACCAAGTTTATAGGTAAAGACACTTTCCAGTTTAATCTCATCCGCTGCTTTGCGTGCATCCTGAGAGCCTGCCCTGGTTTTTCCATAGGCAAATTTTCCGGAATTGGACCAGTTAAATTTTTCCTGGTTATTTACAAGTTTGCCCCTGATTTCCGTTGCCCAGGACCAGGAATTCTCACCGCCCTGCGACCAGTTGTCAAAACTGTTCTGGGTGAAATTCAGATTGCCGACCAGTTCTTCATGCCAACCGTAAGCAGGCTTTTCTTCGGCCTCTTGCGCGAATAGCCATCCTGTGGCAAGCGTCAGCAGTATAACGGATAACGTGAGTTTTTGCATAAATATCTCCTTTTTTAGACTTCAGTATTGGCTTATGCGCCCGCTGCTTTATAAAGATGAACATCGGTTTGGGGAAACGGTATGGATATATTTTCTTTATCGAAGGCAAGTTTGACTTTTTCCTGCATGTCAAAATAGATACCCCAGTAGTTACCGCTTTCACACCAGGCCCGAACCGTAAAATTTACTGAACTGTTTGCCAGCTCCGAAAGTACGATCTGCGGAGCAGGATCTTTCAGGATGCGGTCATCCGCGTCGACCAGGTTCTGAAGTACGGATTTGGCTTTCGCGATGTCATCCTGATAGCCGATGCCGAATACAAAATCAACACGGCGGGTGGCTTCGCTGGAGAAGTTGGTAATGGCTCCATTGGAAAGCGATCCATTCGGCAAAATAATCGTTTTGTTATCCGGTGTCTTCAAGACGGTGTTGAATATCTCGATGGCATTAACCGTTCCCATAAATCCCTGTGCGTCAATAAAATCACCGACTTTGAAAGGTTTGAACAGTAAAATGAGTACACCGCCGGCAAGATTCGAAAGGCTGCCCTGCAGGGAAAGACCGATAGCAAGGCCGGCCGCACCGAGAATGGCAACGAAAGAGGTTGTTGCAATGCCGAGCATGGCTGCCACGCTTACAATCAGTACGATCTTTAACCCTAACCGGATCAGGCTGTTGAGAAAACGCTTCAGAGATTCATCCATTCCGGTACGTGTCGAAAAACGGTCGAACACGTTACCGATCCATTTAATAATCCAAAGTCCAATAACCAGTACGATAATGGCGGTAACGATCTTCGGTGTATAAAGCAACGCCATTTCGGTCACCGTTTTCAAAAACGCTTCAAAGTCAATCATCATGAGCTCCTTTTTAATGGAAATATAAATTTGTTATTGCGTGAAGTCAGGTCGGAAAAACAATTTGAAATAAATATTTATTCCAGATCTTTATTATAAACAAAGAGAAAAATTTACATCAATGACCGTTATCACTTTTTTTATCAGATATAAACACGTGCCGTAATGTTCAATTTGCGTTTTCAAGTTGACATTTATAAAATTCGGGCCCTATATTATTCCTTAAACAAATCCGGAAAAACATAGTCTTGCCATCGGCTTAATAATCCACAGGAGTCAACAGTATGCATTTAGTGGAGAAAAAGAACGGGAGTGTTCTTGTCCTATCGATTAAAGGTAAACTGGTCAGTCAGACGGAAACAAATCAGTTGCACGAAAAAATCAACGAAATCGTTGAAAAAGGTATTGTAAATATCGTGCTCGATCTCAAGCAGGTGAGCTGGCTTGCCAGTCTCGGTATCGGTGCAATTATGCGCAACCTTTTAAAAGTGCGTAAAGCCGGCGGTGATCTTCGGCTGACGGGGCTCAGTGACAAAGTAAAAAGCCTTTTCTCGATTACGAAGCTGATTGGTGTTATACAGATATATGATACGGTCAACGAGGCAACGGATAGTTTTGAAGAAGCGTAAATACGTGCTGGTCTATCACACCCTGCGTTTTAACAGTTGATATGGAAATTCCCAATATCGGGGCTGTTTGCGAGGCAGCTCACCGTATCCGCCCATACATACACCGCACCCCTGTCTTAACCTGTAACACACTTGACCGGCTTTCCAGTGCGCAGCTTTTTTTTAAATGTGAGAATCTGCAGAAAACGGGGGCCTTTAAAATCCGCGGTGCTGCAAATGTTGTTCTCTCTCTGTCTGAATCAGAAGTCCGTCGCGGTGTTGCGACCCATTCATCCGGAAACCATGCTGCAGCGCTGGCTTATGCGGCAACTGTCCGGGGGATCAAAGCTTTCGTTGTCATGCCGGAAAACAGCAGTGCGGTTAAAATAAAAGCGGTCCGTGAATATGGTGCTGAGATTATTTTCTGTACATCCAGCCTTGACAGCCGGCGGAAAACCCTGGAAAACCTTATAGCGGAAACGGGTGCCCGTTTTGTGCCACCCTATGATCATCCGGGAATCATCGCCGGCCAGGGGACGGCCGCAATGGAGCTTGTGGAATCCATTCCGGAGCTTGATGCTGTCATTGTACCGGTAGGGGGAGGCGGTTTGCTGAGCGGGACGTCGATCGCCGTAAAAGAGACCCTGAAACATGTTTCCGTTTACGCGGGTGAACCCGAACAGGCTGACGATGCCTTCCGTTCATTGCGGGCGGGACACATAATACCGGTCCAATCTCCGGATACCATAGCGGACGGACTGAGAACATCTCTGGGAGAACATACATTTGCCGTAATTCAGAAATATGTGGATGAGATTTTTACTGTACCGGAAACGGACATCCTGCGTACGATGTACCTGGTCTGGCAGCGTATGAAGATGATTATAGAGCCGTCATCAGCCGTTCCCGTCGCGGCTGTTCTAAACCATTCCGGTCATTTTGCAGGGAAGCGCATCGGTGTCATCATCAGTGGCGGCAATGTCGATTTCAGGAAACTGCCTCCGGAACCACTCTCAGAGGAATGACTCCAGCGTACTGTCATCAAACAACCGTCCCATCTGCTGTTCTCCGCTGACCAGTTTCAGTTTGTGAAACATGCAGCCTTTCTTTGTACACCCCTCTACAAAACTACCGTGTTGCAGTTGGAAAATGAACATAGGGGAGGAACAGAGGGAACAGGTATCATCAGGGTCCAGCAGGCTGACGCCGCATTCGGGACAAAACAGTTCGGAGACATCCCCTTCGCGCAGCGTGATATCTTTTTCAATATTGTCAAAGCTGCCGTAAACCGGGTCCAGATAAAGATAGCCACTCTTCCCTTTACAGGACGCTTTTACTTTTATGGAAGGATTCCCATGTATTTTTACGGATTCATCGATCAATGAATGACCATTAGGACATGTTGCGTGACGGACATTAATGGATTTGCTGGGAATATCAATTTCAATCTGAATTTTTTCTTTCTTCACTGCCTTACTCTCCTTTATGCAGAAAATTATTCAAACCATCCGAAATATGCTAAATGAAATGCTGACGTGCAAAAAAAATATGGCAGATGCAGGTCAGTTACAGCTATAATTAAATGAATTTATTTAATTTTTGTTAGAAATATCCGACTAACAGAGTATCTGATACTAACAGGAGAATAAAAATGTTCAACAATCACACATGGACCGCGATTCAGAAACACATCAAGTACCAGTCACAGAATTCAGCAGGTCATTACATGGTTTTTTCTCAGCCCGGGGATCACCTGTATTTTATAAAACTAGTCCGTGACGATATTCATATGGCAGATAAAAAAGATCCGCAAACATTCACACTCGTTTCTAAAGATTCCTTTGAAGCGGTTTATAACGAATTGGTTTATAATCGCGAATTATCGCACAGTCAGGCCCTCGGTTATACGAAGGAGAAACAATGGGCCTCCGCATTAATGGCCGTTCTCGCACTCCTGCCTGATGTTCAGCTGGACAAGAAAACGGGTATCCTGAAATACCGTTAACCGGCGCTGTCTGTACCTTTTCATACAGCCATGGCAGGAGGCAGGTAACCTGACTATGGCAGATATTTCTTACTGGCCAGGTATTCGTCAATCTGGTAATTGAGATAATCTGATTTTACCGATCGATCAATAGCGAAAGCCGCAATCCCTTCTACACGTTCTCTTGCATTTAAAGATACTTTTTCTGTCAATCCGGATTCATATTTAGCCGTCTCTTCAGGATCGATAACATGGGTGTTTCCTTCAACGTCCTGCAGCGTCAGCTTTTCAGGATCAAATTCAAGAGCATCGCCGCTGTTATTCAGACCGGTAATATCGAATAGAAGATAGTTGCCACTTCTTTTAATGCCGGCAATGGCAAAGGGGAAAACCTGGTCTGTGTCGAGGATACGAATTGTTTTTTCTCTGATATCTTTCAACTGTTTTGCAGCTTCTTCACTTTCGGGATTAAAAAATACGGCACGGTTCAGATACCGCTCGGCGGTCATGTACAGCTCTTCGTTTGTCCGCTCTTTCCTGGCCTGTTTTAAGAAGTCAACTCCTTTGTCAAACATCCGTTGAAAATTCTGTTGTTTGATGGAGGCAAGCAGGGAGTCTGCAGCCGTGTTGTTCTCGTCATAAGCCAGTGCTTTTTCCAGATTGTCCAGAGTCTTGGTGAAATACTGCTCTTTCTGAATTTCATTTAAGGGTTTCGTGGTATAATAGGCATTGGCAAAGTGGAAAAGCATATCACTGTAATGTGCTTCAAATTCCGGCGTAATATCATCCGGGATGAAGCGTTCACCTTTTTCGAAATTACCTGAAAAGGAATCGATATTCTTCGTGCGTTGAAACAGTTTATGGCCGCGTTTCATATAAGTGAGTGCGATTTTTTTATCGATCAGGGAGTTCTCGGGCTGTTCTTTCTTCGCCTGCATGTAATAATTTAAAGCCGGGCCGTAACTCCCCTCGGAATAAGCACGGTCACCGTCGGCTACAGGGTCACTGCCACAGGAAAAAATCAGAAAGCCGGTGAAGGAGATTACAAAAAAAGAAAACAAATATTTCATTTTACTCTCCTGATGATTAGTTTTACGGGAAGGATATTGCTGCATAACTTCAATAAAATAAGCATAATAATGTTAAAAGAAAAGTAAAATTACAGGATTGCGATCTTCATGCGCATACATATCCTCGGTTCCGGAACAATACTCTCTCCGGCAGCGCGTAACCAGGCTGGTTACCTGCTTGAAAAAGAAGGCCGTTACCTGCTGATCGATGCCGGGCCGGGAATCATGCATCGGCTGATTGATAGGGGCGTGGACGTGGATCTGCTGGACGGTCTGCTGCTTTCGCATTTCCATCTGGATCATTGCAGCGATGTGTTCGCCATTCTGATGCGCAGGCACTTCCTGTCCGCCGGCTCCCTTTTCCTGGCCGGACCAGCCAGTCTGTCCGCATGGTATGGGCATCATGCCGGTATACAGGGGGATTGGCTCAAAAAAAGTGAACCACGTATCGTGGATCTTACCACGGAAAAGCTGACCTGGTCAGGCTGCCGGATTACCTGTATGCATAACGGTCACTCCGGAGACAGTATTGCAATACGTTTTTCCGGAGATAAAGAATTCTTCTACAGCAGCGATTGTGAATATTCTCCGGGACTGGCCGGCTTTGCCGCAGGTGCCGACTGTGCCCTGGTAGAATGTTCCCATCCCGACGGGGCCGAAATCAAAGGCCACATGACACCATCCGGTACAGGCCGGCTTGCCGGGGAGGCGTCTGTGAAACATCTGGTGGTTACCCATATCTATCCGGATAACGATACACCCTATTTAAAACCTGCTATTCAAAAACATTTTCACGGGGATATCACCATAGGTCGTGACGGCCTGGTTATTCCGCTGTAACTTTTTCCGTATCTTTCTGTGGAATCCCTTCTTTTCACGCTTCCTTATTTATAGAAGACGATCTCTCAAACATTGGGACGATGAGCATGGGGGAGTCCTTTTTTATAGCGCTAAAACAATTGTATGGAAAAGGAATTCAGAACTACCATTCTTATCCAGCCGCATTTATTCTGATGGTAATGATGGCTGGCATTGGAGCGGGATGGGCCGTGCTGGGCATAGTCAAACCGGTTCACTATGCATGGCTGCTGTGCATCCTTTTCCTGACCGCGGTATTTTACTTTAACCGCGCGGAAAGCGGGTTTCTGATTGTTGTTGCAATGCTGGTTTTTACCCTCGGTGCCGGGCGTGTCAGCAGTTCTCTGGCTCTTTTCCCTGTGAACCACCTTGCCGGTATCAATACAAGGGCCATTCGTTCGGTTTCCGGTATCATTACGGACGCGGTCTTGAAATCCGATGGCCGGAACCGATACCTGCTTGAATGCGATTCTTTAGGCACGGTTGATGGCAATAAAGCGGTCTGCGGAAGGCTTATCCTGTACCAGGGAAAATTGTCCGGAAGGTTAGAACCCGGTGATCGTGTCAGGATTTCGGACAGCCCTGAAATTCCGTCGGTTCCGGGCAACCCGGGCGCATTTAATTACCGTCGTTATGTTAATATGAACGGTATTCACATGCATTATTATATCCGCGACACGCTGCGGGTTGAGGTGGAAAGGAAAGAAAAGGTTACGTTTTCATCCGGCGGTATCTTTGAAGCGGTCCGGCATCAGGTAACCGGCAGGATCGATTCCTTTTTCGAAGCACCGGACCGGGACCTGCTCAAGGCTTTGATCCTCGGTATAAAAAGTGACCTGGACAGAGACCTTGTCCGTGCTTTTCAACTGACTGGTGTGGTGCATGTTCTGGCTATTTCCGGTTTGCATGTCGGTTTCATCATCATCCTGCTGCATGTGTTTTTTTCACTGATACGATGCGGTCATAGTCTGCGAATGGCAGGAGTGATGTCGGGATTGCTGTTTTATGTGATTCTGGTGGACTTCAAAATTTCCGTTGTCCGTTCGGTCCTGATGGCAGGGTTGTATTTTGCCGCACAGTTGAGCCAGCGTAATGTAAAACCAATCAATATTCTGGCTGGAGCCGGTTTGATAATTGTCGGTTTTACACCACAGCAGCTATTATCGCCCGGATTCCAGTTTTCATTCGCGGCAGTGGGTAGTATCCTGTATGGCTATCCCCGGCTGAACCAACTTTTTCCGGTCTGCGGCAAACTGTCCAATATACCCGGAAGGATAGCCGCGGGCACGCGAAATGCTTTTATTGTATCGCTTGCGGCCACTCTCGGTACGCTTCCGCTTACATGGTATTATTACGGTTATATTCCCTTTTCAGGGATTTTTCTGAATCTGCTGATTATACCTTTAATCGGCTGCCTGGTCTGCTGTGCGTTTATATTCCTTCTGTTCTCCTTCCTCCCCGGTCTTCCTGCAGAGGGTTTTTCCGAATTGATCTCGTTCCTGATTTCTCTTATCACGACAGGGGTCGGGTCCGTTGCAAAGATACCCGGACTGGTGGTGTATCTGCCCGGGATCTCGCTGCCTGTACTGCTTTTACTGGGTGTGTCGATTATCCTGGTTTTTAACCTTCGTTCAAGGCATGCCCGCTACTTTCTGTATGTTTTGCTGGGGCTGCTGATCATGCGGCCGGCTCTCTACAGCCTGTATGGGGAAGCGGCACGGCTGAAAGTCTGGTACCTGGATGTGGGGCAGGGGGATGCGGCTGTTCTGCAGTGTCCCGGCAAGCGGACCGTCGTGATCGATGCCGGTGAACGCAATTATTACGTAGATAAAGGTGAACAGGTGGTCGTACCTTTTCTCAGAAAAAAGGGGATCAATCGAATACAATATCTCGTCGGAACACATGGACACAGTGATCATATCGGCGGGATCCTCAGCATCCTCGGGAAAATAACCGTGGATACCCTGGTTCTCAGCGCCTATCCCATGCAATCGAACCTGTATAAAGAGATGCTGGACCTGGCCGCGACGCATTCCGTGCCGGTCCGGGTAGTATCACGGGGGGAACGGTTGAACGGCATACCCGGGATGCGGCTGTATATACTGCATCCGACCGGGGCTTATACACGGGCGCAAACCCGTTCCGGGGGAGAGGTAAACAACAGTTCCGTGGTCCTTCTCATTCAACATGGCGAAACGCGCATGCTGTTCACCGGAGATGTGGAGGCAGATGCTGAGCCGATGCTCTCTGGTTTCGGAAAATTGCTGGATGCAGATATTCTGAAAGTGGGGCACCATGGCAGTAAAACCTCTTCTTCCCTTCCTTTTCTGAAACAGGTAAATCCCGGCTTTGCCGTCGTTTCTGTTGGGGAACGTAATAAATTCAGACATCCTTCCCCCGGAACGATCCATCGCATACTGCGACGCGGAATCCCCTGCCTGCGCACAGACAGGTTGGGTGCGCTCTGTTTTGTAAGTGACGGCAGGGAAGTCTATCCCATAAACTGGCGTCCCGATTAAGTTTCCTGTCAATCAGTGTTGTTTATTTGCGTCCTCTGGCCTAAATTTCAACCCGATATGAAAAACATGCTGGATTATGACCTTCCTTTCCGGGAAAGCGGAATCCTGCGTCTTTGCGGCATAGATGAAGCGGGCAGGGGGCCTCTGGCCGGTCCCGTTGTCGCTGCGGCTGTCGTGTTCCCACCTGGAACCGAAGTGCCGGAAGTGAATGACTCAAAAAAGCTTTCTGCCGGCAAGCGTTTGAAACTGGAGGCGCAGATCAAAAGATATGCGTCTGATTTTGGCATCGGAGAGGCCAGCGGAGCGGAAATTGACCGCCTGAATATCGTACAGGCCACCTTTCTGGCCATGAACCGGGCAGTGGATAGCCTGGATCAGGAGCCGGATTATCTTCTGGTCGATGGCAATCAGTTTCCGGCCATGCTCTACCGCTCTTCCGGCAAAACATTGTCCGGAAGGGCTGTTATTAAAGGGGACGGCAGGTCATTGTCCATTGCCGCTGCTTCCATACTGGCTAAAGTGCACCGGGATCGTTACATGGAACGGATTGCCCTTGAGTATCCCGGC
>CAYPHA010000115.1:0-9610 GCA_964410215.1 uncultured Calditrichota bacterium
TGGCTGGGGATGCGCTTATCTTCGTAATGGAAAATGGGAGCATTATAAAAATATCGGCTCTACTGGGTTTCTTATGGGTAAAGATCTAATTTACCCAAATGAAAGAGAACCGATATCCTGTAGTTTTCATATTTTCTAAAGCCTTTGGCGACGTATTTAATTTCTTGTATCAAGCTGTTGATTGCTTCAACTACTGAGTTAGTAATCCTATGTTTCACGTAATTCAGAATATTGTGTGAGTGCTTTAGAAACATGTTTGCTACTTTAATTACCGGATTTAAATTAGATCGTAAGGCTTCTTTAATCCAAACCGTCAGAACGTTTTTTGCATCATTTATGTAATCACATTGAAAGACAAGTTTAAAGTTTTCCTTAATCTGCCAGGCTTTCGCTGTGTCCAGATTTAAAAACTGCAGATCAATAATCTTAAGTTTATAGCTATCCTTCATGCGTAAGGGATTAGACAGGAAAATATAGCGCGTATTTTTCAGATGCGCTTTTCGTTCATTGTCTAATGTTTTCATTTCCTGACGACGTGTCTGATCTATGGATTGATTTAAATACTTAAGCAAATGAAAGTGATCGTGAACAATATCTGCATCCGGTAACAGCTTCTGAGCGGCTGAGATATATGCTTTCCACATATCCATGCTGATCGCCTTAACCTTCTGGCGCTGTTTCTTTGTCAGACTATCTCTAATAAGTTGTTGCGCAGCCTGTTCCGTCCGGTTCTGAGCAAGATCAAGTACACGTCCACGATCCAGATCAACCAAAACCGTACTATATTGATGCTTGGCGGCATAGCTTTTCTCATCAATGCCAATATGCTCGATGAACTCATCCGTGTCGCGTCGTTCAAGTCCGCGCTCTACAGCCTGTTGCATGATGCGATTCAACTGGTCAAAACTGATCCGCAACTGGTCTGAGACGCGATATTGTTTCTTGAAATTACGCAACAGATCAATCGCTAATCTCTCAAAAAGTAAAGTAAAACGACTATGTGGTCTGGACCAGGGTACAGGTAAGGTACGCTTACCATGCTCCGGACAGTCCAGGCGCGGAACCCTGCAAATCAATATCGTTTTCATTTGGCAGGTGTCAAGATGACGCCAGCGTCGTTGTTCACGATGATCATATAGACTGCAAAGCTTACCGCATTCCGGGCAATGAGCCTTAGTAGAATTGTAGGTAATCTTTACATGAATTTCCTCCAGATTGTCATCGATATGCACCTCAGATACCTTCCATGGAGGTTCTAAACTTAAAAGCTGTTCATATAATTGTGTGTCTTTCATGCGGGCATTTTATTAAATTACCCACAAACTTTCCAGTAGAGCCTTCTATTTTGATAATTTATATATTGTAATCAATATGAAATCTTCGTTGATAAAAATTACAGGCAGAATAATTCTTGTTTCGCTGGGCGCACTTGCAATCCCATTACTATTGATAAAATTTGCAAAGGTGGAAGGCGCGATTTTTTCACTCCCTCATGTATGGATATTTTTAATTATGTACGTTTTATTCTTCAACCTGAACAGTGAAGGTAATTTGTATTTCGACCGCTACCTGAATAAAAAACTGCCCTGGTTTTATTTCCCCAGGAAACGTATGCTGGTGCAAACTGTTTTTATGCTGGTTTGGTCTGCATTAACCATTGGTGTGCTTTATCTGATCTGGTATTTTCTTAAAGATGGCGTCCTGCAATATCCACAATTTTTATTTTTTATCTTCATTATCTCAGTCCTGTTCCTTACCGCATTTATTGGAATTTCTCAATCGGTTAACTTTATTAAACAATGGAAAACGACATTACTGGAAGTTGAAAAACTTGAACGGGAAAAATTGAAAGCCGATTATAAAGCGCTGCAGAACCAGGTGAATCCCCATTTTCTTTTCAATAGTCTTAATGTGTTAATATCTGAAATTAAACATGATCCGGATACCGCCGAAACCTTTACCCGAAAACTATCACAGGTATATCGATATGTGCTGCAAAGTAAAAATCATGACCTTATCTCATTAAGCAATGAACTTGATTTTATACGGTCCTTTATCTACCTGAACCAGGTAAGAGTTGGCAGTGTGTTGAAAGTATCCATTGACGTCAAGAATGAATCTCTGTTGCAGAAATTGTCGCCTTTAACATTACAGATTTTAGTAGAGAATGCTATCAAGCATAATGTGATGAACGAAGAAAATCCCTTGCATATCGCCATAGCAACACCCGACAAAAACACATTAATTGTGAAAAACAACCTGAACCCGAAGCAATCATTTGATTCCACAAATACGGGATTATCGAACATTAAAGCCCGCTATGAGTTGCTTAATAAGGATGGATTGAAGATTGAAAAGAACGATACGGAGTTTATCGTTACCGTACCGTTACTGGATGAATAAAAATGAATGATATAAAAGTTCTGATTATAGAAGATGAAATACCCGCTCAGCGCATGCTGAAGGAGATGGCGGCAGAACTTGATTACGAAATTGAAGTTGTCGGCTGCCTGAACAGTGTAAAATCATCAGTGGACTGGTTTAAACATAATCCGCATCCTGAAGTAGTTTTAATGGACATCCAGTTATCCGATGGTATCAGTTTCGATATTCTGAAGCAGGTTACCATAGAAAGCATGATCATTTTTACTACCGCGTACGATGAATATGCCATTCAGGCTTTCAAAGTGAACAGCCTCGATTATTTATTAAAACCAATTGACATTGGCGATTTGCAGACAGCATTCGAAAAATACGAGCATTACAGCAAGAAATTTATCCGTCATAAAAATACTGAAATTGATTATAATGAAATCGCTTCCACAATTATGCGTGCTGAACCTGAGTACCGCAAACGGTTCCTTATTCAATCAAAAGAAGATTTTTTTCAGTTACCTGTTGAACAAATCGCTTACTTTCACAGTGTGCAGAAAATAACCTTAGCCGTCACCTTTGAGCAGCGGCAATATCCGGTTAACTTTTCCCTGGAAAAACTAAAAGAACAATTAGATCCGGATATATTTTTTAAGGTAAACCGGCAAATAATCATTAATATTAATGCGATCCAAAAAATTCATTCCTATTTCCTGGGCAAATTAGTAATCAGCACCAAACCGGCCCATGCAGAAGAAATTATAGTCGGCAAAGATAAAGCCGCCAGCTTTAAACGCTGGCTGGACAGATAATTTTGCATCTCATTTTATTTTAATTATTTTTCTATAGATTATTGGAATAGGAGACGTATGCGGACGCAATCTCGAGATACCGATCTTAAAACTGAAGAAATATTAATTTCCTTAATTAGGAAAGCAAATGCATCGGTTAAATTTGCGCAAGTTCGTTCCCTTTCTCAAACAACCTTCAATTTATCCAGAAGAGCGATACGTAGAAAAAATCCAGATCTCAATGAACAGCAAATCAATATATTATTCATTCGTTATCAATATGGACAAGACTTAGCTAACCGATTTGCAAAATATTTAAGCAGAAAATGAAAAGTCCAGATATACTTGATGCCATCAAAACTATCGTAAGCACATTTGCCCAACTTAACATATCTTACTATATAAGTGGTTCTCTAGCCAGTTCTCTCTATGGAATTGCACGGGCAACCATGGATGTTGATTTAGTTGCGGATATTTCTAAGACCCACATTCCTGAGTTGGTTTTTCTTCTTTCCGAGGCGTATTACATTGATGAGGATGCCATTCATGAGGCAATAACTAGAAAGTCATCTTTTAATCTCATTCATTTAAACACAATGATTAAGATTGATGTTTTCATACATAATCAGGATCCATATAATTCATCGGCGCTAGACAGAAAACTCGTAGATAGACTAATTGATGAAGATGAAAGCTCTGACTATTTTTTTGCTTCCCCTGAAGATATAATATTAAACAAGCTGCGTTGGTATGATATGAGCGATAGAGTATCTGAAAGACAATGGCTAGATATACTTGGAGTAATCAAAGTCCAGGCAGAGTCTCTTGATCGAACATATTTGCAAAAGTGGGCAAACTATTTAGGCCTCTCTTTACTCTTGAATGATGCAATTAATGAAGCCGGCCTTCTCTAATGGCCTGGGAATGTACTTCTCTTCGGGTGCCATCACTTGAATAAATGTTAACGATGCGCCGGCCTTCGTTGCAATGGCTACTCTTGGATTATTCCACTATCGTACCCAGTCGGAAGACTTACAATTGTGGCGTCAGCAAAAATAGAAAACGCCGTCATTATCAGCAAAGATAAATTGTTATATGACTATGAACATGTTGAGTGTTTGTGGTAGCTTTAAACATGTCATGTTAAATTCGAAATCCGTATTTCTAAATACGAAACACATTCCAAATCCAAATCTTCAAAACAATTCTGCGCTACAATATTAAAACGCATGACTCTTTAGAATTTTATGGTTTCGATATTGTTTCGCATTTCGAATAAGCTGCCGATGTCATCCCGGTATTGGATCTCATTAAACTGAAGGATTATTCCGTTTCTGATCCCATTATCAAGGAAATAATACTTAAATTTTTTTGAAATTTCATTCCTCAAATTCCTGGAAAACGCTCCAAGCCGCCTGATGACAAAACCTTTTTATAAAAGATCAATGTATTTAATCACTGTCTTTACATCCATTTTAATTTGAGTCGCCAATTCATTGAAGGATACTTCACTGCCAACCTGGAATGCAAGTAACCGGAGAAGATCTAATATTTGTTGAGTACCCTTTATATTTTCCCGGGCAAGCATATCCTTGAGTAGATAAGAATTCACCAGTTCGGTTAAAATTTCTTTCTTTTCGGCTTTACTGTTGACGGTAATGACTTCAGGATAGCTACCGAAGATAAGGAATTCTTCTAAATTTTCTTTGAGTTCATGCTTGTTATACACAGTAAGCAATTCCTGCTGGGAAAACGGGTAAAGCATGATGGTCCGTTTTCTGCCGGTGAGCGGTTCTCCTGTTTTCTGGGCTAAATCGAATGAGGATGATCCGGTAGCGATAATAAACAGGTCCGGATGGTTGTCAACCAGGATTTTTAATCCCATACCAATATCTTTGATTTGCTGCGCTTCATCTATCGCAAGAAGATCATACCCGGCCACATATTCGTCAATCCGTTTAAAGTCCCTTGAGTTTAATACCGCTTGAGTTCTGATATTGTCACCGGAATCTGATTTCACTTTTAATGCTGATCTTGATAAAAATCCTGCAACAGGGTTGTTTTACCTACCCTTCTGGGACTATAAATAATCTAAGGATTGGATCATTGCTGTGAAGATGCGTATGATTCCGCGTACTTTTAATTTAAGCAACTTAATTTCAAAGCAAAAAGCTTAATCCATGTAAATATAGAAATCTCTGGATAGTTATTCCATAAATTTAATTAATTTTATGGAATTGTAAAGAAATTTTCTTTGATTTGGTAAAAGGATAATAAACGTCGATTAGTAGCGACTATAATCTTATTAAAGCGTATGATAAAGTATAAAACGGTCAGGTACCGTTACGGAAAAGCATGTATTTCGCCCGGATTGGCCTCTGCAATAAAGAAAAACAATCCTTTCGATTGCATTATAAAATAAGTAAATTAACGGTGTCATCAGGCCTCCGGGGATAATAGTTATGAAACCTGAACTCAGCACAGCACTTTTCTGGGATACGGATTACGATAGCATTGATTATGAAAAGCACGCCCGTTTTGTCATCGAGCGTGTTTTAACGCGCGGTAATTGGAAAGACTGGCAGGAGTTAAAGAAGTATTACGGCTTGAAAAAAATCAAAGAAGAAGTCGTCAGAATCAGGTACCTGGATAAACGCACGTTAAATTTCTGTCATATACTTTTTAATATTAAAAAAGAGAATTTTAGATGCTGCAATACAGAGCGCTCAATCCGGGAACTCTGGAATTACTAAAGAAAATGATGCAAATTCCTGAATTACAGGATTTCTTCCTGGTAGGCGGGACTGCCTTGGCGCTGCACCTCGGACATCGAATATCGTTTGATATCGATTTGTTTACAACAAGGGATTTTAATACGCAGAGCCTATTTATAAAACTTGATGCACGTTTTTCCATTTCTGATGTAACTGAATCAAACAACACATTGAATTTTAATATAACCTATCCTGAGAATTCACATAATGTGATAAAAGTGGATTTGATTAAATATGCCTATCCTCTGATCAATCCCATACAGAGGATGAATAACATCAGGTTGTTATCCATCGAGGATATCATTCCGATGAAATTATCCGCTATTGCCGGCCGTGGCTCAAAAAGAGATTTTTATGACATTTTCTATTTACTGAGAATATATTCATTAAAGCAAATGTTTGACCTTTTTGAAAAGAAGTTTCCCACTGTAAACACATTCTATGTTGTCAAAAGCCTTACCTATTTCGAAGACGCTGAGTTGGAAGCCAATCCTCAAACAATTGAACCTGTGGACTGGGAGGAGATAAAACATACGATTATCGCTAATGTTAATGCGTTTGCAAAAAAATAAGACGATGCAGGTATAGGAATCCAGTGAAATGAAGTATCTGCTGGATACACATGTTTGGATCTGGTGGTATATGAATCCCGAGCAGCTTTCGGATAAAGCTATTAAATTGGGTGAACTATTCACTTGACTGATAACTCTCGAAAACCGTCCTGAAGATAACGGAATATGTTTTTGAACCATGTCAATTACATGGAACCGCATCTATAATACAAATAACACATTTAAAAAGATACAATTGAACATTTTCAATCTGCCGGGACAGAAAAGAAAGTCGCGGGGCTGTACGACGGCCCGCTTTCCGGCGGTGCATTTACCATGAAATGGAATGGATGCAGCGATCAAAGCATCCCACAGCCCAGCGGGGTGTATCTGATGCATTTCTATTCATAGCAGTTTGTGCAGACGCTGAAGATTACGATGGTAAGATAAATTTCTGTTGGCAAGCCTAAACCTGCCGGGTCCTGGAAACCTGGCAGGTATTTTTATTTTAAAAGTAAAGAAAAATACCAAATGGTACGAAAAATGATGATACTGGATTCTATTGTCTCTTTATATTTTTACTGAGATCCTACGGGAGGAATTATGAAACTTTTGTTATTAACCGCTTTCCTGTCTGCATTTTTATTTGTGTCAGCACTTGTCGCTCAGAACAACTGTCTGGAGTTTGACGGCGACAATGACCGTATCAGCATATCAGGGTCGCTGAATGGCTTTACCGCCATAACCATTGAGGCCTGGGTATACGCACAGTCCTTCAATCCACAGGTTCCGGACAACTATATTTCAAATGTCGCCGGGCACGATGATGCCTCTGCTCTCATACGAATCGGAGATGACGACCCCTCCCACATGCAGGAAAACGACCGCGCCCAACTCATCATTATCACCAGCGATGGCTCGGCTAAGTGCGATGCTGTAACGAACATGGCTGCCAATACCTGGTATCATATTGCAGGAACCTACGACGGGAGCACGCTCCGGATTTATGTTAACGGCATACTGGAAGACTCCGATCCGCTCACCGGTATCATTTCCACCGGGTATTCAGAGATCAATATCGGCGGAGCAAATGCCGCGTCGAGATTGTTCGACGGTTACATCGATGAGGTCAGGATCTGGAACACCGCCCGTACACAAACTGAAATCCGTCAGAATATGTATCGCGAATTATCCGGTGGTGAAACCGGGCTGTTCGCCTGTTACAAAATGAACGAAACAGACGGAACCACAACCGCCACGGATTCAGAGGGGAGCCTGAACGGCACCCTGACCAATATGACCGGTAACGAATGGATCACTTCCCCCGCCATGTCCGGACCAAAAAACGGTCTGGCCCTGGACGGTTCGGATGACTATGTGGCCTGTGGCAGCGGATTGAATGTTTCCGGAACCAATATCAGTATTGAAGCCTGGATATTCCCAACGAACTTCAAATCTGCATCCTATCAGAATACAATTATCGGAAACGATTACTGGGGAGGCGCCGCCAGTGAAGGCTATGTATTCCGCTATGGTGCTGCCACGGGAGACCTGGATTTTACCATGTCCTATGCCGGAGGGTACAACTGGGCATCCTCAACAGCCCCGGGAGTATTGACCCTGGACACCTGGCAGCACGTCGCCGTCACCTACGACGGCAGCGAGGTTGTGTTGTACGTCAATGGTGCACAGGTTCTTTCCGATCCCCGGTCCACATCCGTTGTTTCATCCACCCAGGATGCCCGGATCGGCGATTCGCCGGGAGATCCGGGAAGCCGCCTGATGGTGGGCAGCATGGATGAACTCAGAGTCTGGGATATTACCCGGACTCCACAGGAAATCCGTGAGAATATGTGCAGGATCCTTACCGGGAATGAAGCCGGTCTGCTTGCTTACTATACTTTTGACAATGTTTCAGGGACAATACTGCAGGACTATTCCGGCAACTCAAATGACGGCACACTGACCAATATGGATCCGGCAACCGACTGGGTTACTTCACCCGCTTTCAACACCTGGCTCAACACCACCGATAATTCGTGGTCCGCTGCGACCAACTGGAGCCGAGGCAGTTCACCCGGTTTCTCAGACAACGTCGGTATCTACGCTTACACAGGTGGAAGCGACCCCACCGTATCCTCCGCTCAGGGAGTAAATACACTGATTCTGGGATCTTCGGCTTCATTGACCCTCGGTGCAGGACTTTCTGTGGGAAATAATCTGGTTCTGGAAACCGATCTTGATCTGAACGGCCAGACCATCGAACTCGGCCCGTCCGGCATGCTGATCGAAGATGCCGGTCGTGTATTCGGTACATCCGGGACTATCCAGACAACAAGGAATTTCCCCGGAACGGTGGATGAAGATATCGCCGGACTTGGAATACATCTGACCATGGACGGCGGTACCGGCAATACAACTATCGTCCGCGGTCATACCGCCCAAACCGGAGGAGGCAACGAAAGCATCCTGCGCTATTATGATATCACACCGCAATGGATCGAATTTTCCAGCGCGGACATGGTTTTCCACTATAATGACAATGAGCTCAACGGACTGAACGAATCGAATTTACGGTTATACAAATCTGAAGACAATGGGGACACCTGGGTTGTTCAGGGCGGAATCTTGAACACAACCGATAACACCATCAGCCTGACCGGACTTACAACGTTTTCCCGCTGGACTGCCGGTGGCAGCGGTGATCAGTCGCTGCCGGTGGATTTATCTTCTTTCACCGCACATGCCGGAGATCAACGGGTCACATTGAAATGGGCCACCGAATCGGAAAAAAACAACGAAGCCTTTCTGCTGGAACGCAGCACGGATAACGAACATTTTGAGCTGCTGGCAGAACTCGACGGACAGGGTACCACCAGCGAACGCACGGAATACGCCTTCACCGATATCAGTGTATTGAACGGCCGGACTTATTATTACCGTCTCGGCGACCGTGATCTCAAAGGCGTTGTCACCTGGCACAATACCGTAGAAGTCTTACCCAATGCAGCTGGTATCAGCATAGTCAACACCGCGCTGATCAGCGACTATGCCCTGTTGCCGGCCTACCCGAATCCCTTCAACCCGGAAACGAATATTCGTTTCGCCGTGCCGAATATGG
>CAYPHA010000116.1:0-9576 GCA_964410215.1 uncultured Calditrichota bacterium
AAGTGTGTTTGTATTTTTCATGATAGCCCCTTTCTTTTTGGTCAATATTTTTAATAGAGCATAACTCCTATAAATGAGTTTGTCTAACCCATTCGTACCAAAGTATGCCGCAAATGTCTCATTTTAAAAGAATCAGTAGGTGATCAGTTTTCTGTTTCGTTTTCCGCAACATCCGTGCTGATATGAAAACATGTCCTGTTGAAGGCAGGTTCTATAATCTGTGCAAAGCGTATTCTAAAAAGTAAATAATGTATAGCTTACTTGACGAGCAGCATTTTCCTGACTTCCCTGTACTCCCCTGCGACCAACTGGTAGTAATAGACGCCGCTGGCTAGATTACTTCCGTCGAAATTATAAGTATGGTTTCCCTGCTGCAGTTTCGCTGAAACCAGATTGGCGACTTCTTTGCCGAGTAAATTGTAGATTTTCAGGGTAGTGAATTCTGATTTGGGTAGTGTGAATTCGATGGTTGTTGATGGGTTGAAGGGGTTGGGGTAGTTCTGATGCAGGCAATACCCGCTAAGCGTTGCATGATTTTCTTCAATGCCTGTAATGGAGCTTATTGTTCCGACTTCGGAAATACCAATGCCGATATCGGCGCTGGAAATGGTTATTAAGCAAGAGATTGCCACAAATATTACAACTAATTTTATTTTGTTATTCATGATTTTCTCCATCTTTTTACATCTTTTTATCAATGTCTGATTTTAAAAAATTTCGACCCTGTTTCGCGGGGAAATACAAATAGTCTAATTGCCAAATAGTCTAATCCCGAATACAGCGAACCGAGAAACCGAGCCGCTTATCGTTGACGAAGCGGCGTAAGACTGAACGGCTGCAGCCCAGGTGGCGGATCCAGGCGCTGCCACTATCGTACTCGGCCGAAGACCAAAAGTAGGCGTCGTAACCTACATAGTTGAACGCACCACTGCGGCCGTCGCAGCGGCAACCGCCGGGCAACGCGAAAAAACCGCTCGCATTTGTTGCTCCTACGTTTGGTGAATACCATAAACCGTCGCCGCCTTCAATAGTACCCGTGCTTTTCATTTTTCCGCCTGTTAACGAATCACCACCTAAATAATTTACCGGTATTTGCCATTCTTCAAGCGTCGGCACATGCCAGCCTTCGGGCGCTATGCTGCGGGTGTCAGCCACCGCATACCAGTTGTACAACCTGCCGTAAGTGGCTACATTGGTTGAATCATTATTATAGTTGCAGTATGCGCCGGTGGTTAAATTAGGCCATTGCTCATTATCAGTAACAATAGGGATAGAATCTCCGTTCTGGTAACGCGTCACTTTCAGGTTCTCCGTCATCCACCATTGATCGCCGATTTTGGTGGTTATATAGATATTCCCGTCTATGTCGCTTACTTTTCCTTTCTCATTATTTCTGTCATCAGCATATATCTTTACCCGGAATTGGTCGACATAGGTATCCGCGTGCTCGGAACCGAAGTCCCATTCAATATGTTTGCCATTTCCACTTAATATATCGCACCCTAAATCACCGCTTAGGCTGTCGCAAATGAAATTCCAACTCGATCCGGAATCGGACGATGCAAGAATCAGCACCGACGTGGTGTCGCCGTCCGCGTCATTCAAATCATAATAAACATCGACGATAAAACTGCCATCCGTGCGCTGGCTGAACGTCACGTTGGTAACTTCTGGTGCGCTATTCTGGGCATACAAAAATGATAAGTTGAATAACATTACTAATACAATAATTGAGGTTTTCATAAATCCTCCCATTTATATAAATGTTGTGGAATTATCAATGAACCATTAAGTCTATCAGTCACTTCAAAATTATCATTTTTTTCACTTCCCTATAATCTCCAGCCTGTAAATGGTAATAATAAACGCCACTTGCAAAACCGGACGCATTCCATTCAATCTCATAATTACCTGCAGTCTGTTTTTGGGAAACCAGCGTGGCGACTTTCTGCCCGAGCGTGTTGTATATATTCAAATCTACCTGGCAGGTTTTCGGTATTTGGTATTCGATAGTTGTTTTTGGATTAAAAGGATTGGGATAATTCTGCTCCAGCCGGAAGCTCAGAGGCAGCGGCTGCTTTCCTGCTTCTTCGATTGGAGTAACGTAATCCAGAGAATCGGTCCAGAAGGGATAGCCGCTGCTGGAAACGATGCAGGCAAAACGGATCGGATTGTTTTTCGTGCTGTCCGGACCGTAGCCTTCGATGTACTTGAATCCGGTAAGGTAGCTCAGTTTTTCCTCCCCTGGGGCGAGATCGCCGACAGACACAGGGTCGGCTACCTCCAGGACCCGCGGGTCATCCGTACTCAGCTGTACCTTGAGGTTGGTGGCCGGTTTCGACATCCCCTCATTACGCAATCTCAGTTTTAAATACTGGGCGCGGTAGCGATCGGTATAGGTGCCTTCCACATGGGTGGTATCGCATAAAACCACCGGACCGATGGAGGTAAAACGGGTAAGTTCATCCGATTTAAAATAGTCACCGTTCTGCTGATCCCTTGTACTCACGGAAACGATGATTTCGTTTTCTTTGGTCAAAGGCGGCACCGAGGCAGCCCAGATACCATCGCCATTGGCTCCATCATTATGTATACCATCATCAAACAGGGCAAAGGAATCCGTTACCGTACTGTCCAGGCTTGTCACATGAATTTGTGCTGTAAAAAGATGCTCCTCCCTGTTAACAAAACGTGTTTGAAACAGAAGAGAATCCGTGTTTTCGGGTATGAAATATTTATCCAGCGCGGGTCGAAATGCGTAGATTTTACCCCAAAGCCCGGCAAATTCTGCTAGGTATTCTGAAATTATGAAAAATCCCTCTGTTGATGTATCATGAAAGCCCGTATTGGTCAAATCGATAAACCCATAATTCTCATCTTTGTTGTAAAACATTGCATTTGCTACTCCATACCACCCCCCTGTATGTCCCCATACCCATTCATTTCCCCAGAGCTGCTCATACCAGCATAATCCTTGACCACGATATGTATCTCCGTCTGGATGTTCCACCAATTCGAGATGGTCCTTTACCATCATATTCATTGTGGTGCTATCGAGTAACGTTTCCGTATTTATCATATACAGACTCAGAAAGTGTGCTAACTGTGTCAGACTCGTTTTCAAAAAACCGCAGGGATATATCGGATCACTGATATGCCCGTATGGAGAGTAGCTTTGGCCTTCCCATTTATAGGGCATCGCCATGTCAGCAGGATCGATTTGGCTTAGAAACCATGCTGAATTTGTTATTCCCAAAGGAACAAAAAGATAGGTCTCACAATATTGATCAAACGCTATCCCGGTTATAGCCTCTACTAAATATCCGATCAGCCCGAATGCCACATTACAGTATTGAAATTCAACTCCGGGTTTCATATTATAAAAATTATTTTTACTATAAAATTCTCCACCCGTGTTGAAATATTGAATCAGAAATGAATCCAAAGCCATTTTTGGATCACCTTCAGATTCAACCTGATCTAATAATCCCCAATTGTCTTTTAATCCGGAGGTATGTGTTAATAACATTCTAAAGGTTATGCTTTCCTCCGGATAATAATAATGATGCACCTGCAGATCTTCTGGCAGATAGTGATTTATGTCATCATCCAGTTCAAACAGTCCCTCTTCCCAAAGCTGCATTAAGGCCGTTGCTGTAAATGTTTTCGATATAGAAGCCATTGTGAAAAGCGTTGAATCCGAAACCAGTCTGTTTTTTTCAATATTAGCGTAACCCTTATTTTGTTTCCAGACGATTTCGCCGTCCTTCAATACACAATAGGCCCCGCCCGCGATATGATATCTGGTCATGATATCCTCGATGAGGGAATCCATCCCGGCATCATCAAAATAATTCGTGGTATGACCTGATGTGGACTGGATTTTGGATAGCGCAACTTCATGGCGGGATACGCTGCGTTCGAACTGGGCGGATACGGTTTCGATCAGAAAGAAGCTGAGCAGCAGAAAAGAAATGGCAATGGTAAGATTTTTGTTTTTCATGACCTGGCCCTTTATGTATTAATTACACATGCCCTCTCCCAAGCGGAAAAATCCGTAACACTATTTTGTACTTTTTATTTTTATTTTTTATTATCCACATTTAAAGATTACATAGCAGAAATAGCATTGTCTAACACAAACGTCTCAAAATGTAGCTCATTTGTCTCATTTTAAAAGAATCAGTAGATTTCAGCTTCAGTTTCTCTTTCCGCAACATCCGTAAGCGGAAAATCCGAAACAATATCAAAACTCGAATTTCAAAACGGAAGAAATATCTGTGCGATCTTGTTTTTAAAATTGAGATTTACGATTTGTTTCGATATTCGGATTTCGCATTTCGAGTTTTTTAGTAGCTCCTTCTACAGATTACATCACAGAAACAGCCTTGTCTAACACAAACGTCTCAAAATGTAGCTCATTTGTCTCAAAATGCAGGATGGCAGTAGCGCTCAGGAGAAATTGCTGGGTCTGATTCCGAATTGTTTTTCAAAAAGACGCGAAAAATGAGATATATTCTTAAATCCTACTTCATAAGCGATGTATGTCACACTACCGGCTTTCGCCTGCAGCAGAGCGGCCGCTTTCTTTAAACGGCACAAGCGGATAAATTCATGAGGCGGCAATCCGCACAATGCATTCAGTCTGCGATGCAGCTGTGCCCGGCTCATACCCAGATCCCGTGCAAAATCAGCATTGCCGTAATCGGGATTGTCCAGGTTCTGCTCGATAATGTTCTGAATGTTCTCCACGGTTTCCTGATCTCCCGGCGAGGTGACCACACCGCCCAAACCGAACAGGGCTTCTTTCCGGAATCGCTCCCTCAACGCCCTGCGCTGACGGATCAGATTATCAGAGCGGGTAATCAGTTCTTCCAGTTCGAACGGTTTGGGTATATAGTCGTCGGCACCCGTTTTCAGTGCGGTCAGCTTGTCTTCATGACCCGCCCGGGCCGTAAGAAGGATCACCGGTATGTGACCCGTGTTGGGGTCGTTTTTCAGTTTTTCACATAAGGTTATGCCATCCATCTCCGGCATCATCACATCACTGATGATCAACTCCGGCAATTCCTCCAGAGCTTTTTCATAACCTTGCAGGCCATCCTCCGCTTCCAACACCTGATAGTCTGTTTCCAGATTCTTACGCAGATACCGCCGCATCTCCTTGTTATCTTCTACAACCAGAACACAACTCTTTTTTCCTTTTTCTTCTTTCTTTTTTCCCTCAACCTCTTCATCCCAGACATCCCTATTTATACGATCTTCCGGTACCTCTGGCAGGTTTTCAGGGGAGACCTTTTCATCATCCCGGTAGACCCCGTCGTCCGCAGGAAGTATAAGTGTGAAAATGGTCTGTTTATCCGGAATACTTTCAACGCTGATAGAACCATGGTGTAGATCGGTCAGGTCTTTGGCCAGGGACAGGCCGATGCCTGTTCCCCCGGCCTGGGAAGCGTTTTGTCCCTGGTAGAAACGATCGAAAATGCGTGGTTGTTCATCGTATGGGATTCCGGGCCCGGTGTTTAGGATGGAGATGGCTATGAAATTTGAATTAAGAATTAAGAATTTGGAAATAGGAATCTGAGATTTATTTGGGATTTGGTGCTTGAGATTTGGTGCTTGGAGTGTAACGACTATCCTCCCTCCCTCCGGGGTATATTTAAAGGCATTGGCCAGCAGGTTGTTCAACACCATCTCCAGCTTTTCCTCATCGAAATACATCTCCAGAGTACCCACATCGTTTTTAAAGCGGAAATCGATGCGCCGTAGTTCGGCCAGCGACAGGAACGCATTGAAAATACGGTCAACAAAAGATACGATATCCCCTTTCATCACCTTCAGTTTCAACTGCCCCGCCTCCAATTTTGACAAAGACAACACCTGATTAACCAGCCACAATAACTTCTTCGCATTTCTTTGAATAAGTCGGTATCCCTCTTTTAGATTACCACTGAACTCATCCCTGATCATCTGCGCGATCGGTGTTGCTATCAGCGTAATCGGTGATCGGAACTCATGGGAGATATTGGCAAAAAAGCGGGATTTCATCCGGTCCACCTCTTTCAGCTTTTCCGCGTGTTCGTGTTCCAGGGTCAGTTGCTGTTTGAGGCGCTGGCGGCGGAGGTCATAGCGACGTAACGCATATAATAAAATAATAAAAAATACAAAATAAAAAATATAGGCGAGTGTAGATTTGTACCAAGGTGGAAGGATGGTGATGTTTACTTTTACGCCTTCTTCATTCCAGATGCCGTCGTTGTTGGATCCTTTGACGCGAAAAGTATATGCACCGGGATCGAGATGTGTGTAGCCTGCAAAGCGGCGTGAGGCGTCGGTATAAACCCAGTCTTTATTTACACCTTCCAGCATGTAGGCATATCTGTTTCTGGAAGGGGTGGTATAATCCAGGGCGGCGAACTCGAACGAGAAGACGGACTGACCGGGAGAAAGGGTTATCGGTTCCGATAACACAATGGATTTTTGCAAAGGCGCATCAGGGCCGGGATGCACGGTTTTATTATTGACCGTAAAATTCGTAATTCGAACCGGTGGCACGTAGGTATTTTTCTGAATATGGTCCGGGTGAAAGATGACAAAACCGCCGCTTCCTCCAAGAAATATCTGCCCTTTATTATCCTTATAAAAAGCGAAGCGGCTGAACACACTCATTTCCAGGCCATCACGGCTGTCATAGCGCCGCAATTCCTTTGTATCCGGCTGGAACCGGTAAAGCCCGCTTTTCGTGTTGATCCATAAATGACCGGTTTCATCGCCGAGGATCCCGAAGATTTCGACCGAAAGATGGTTTGCCTTGTCACGAAACCGGGTAAATGTATGCAGATCCTTGTTGTAGCGGTTCAATCCTCTCTGTGTTCCAACCCATAAATAACCATTTTTATCCTTATAAACAGCCCCAATATAATTATTATCAATGCTGGTTGGATCCAGGGGATCGTGCCGGTATTCCAAACGTGTTTTGGCTTCGATGTCAATTTTTTTAAGCCCGTCGTAGCGTGTCCCCACCCAGAGGCTGGAATCGCTGTGGTCATCATAGATACAAGAGACGGCATATTGACGGTAAATATTTTGCGGTCGGCTTTGTGGCAGGTCATGCTGATAGGATTTCAATCCGGGATCACAGGTGATCAGGCCAAATAAGGTTGCTATCCATACACCACCATTATTTCGCGGTATGATCGCGGTTGTAAAGTCGGACACATGGCCGAATTCCTCGTACAATTTTCTTTCACGCAGGACCCTGGAGAAGTCACAGCGATAGAATTGTTCATTATTCGTGTTAAAGATATAGACACCTTGCCCCAGGGAACCGACCAGCAGTTTCTCCGGGTGTTGTTCATCCTGGTACAAAGCCGTTATCGCCCACTTAAATTTACCGGGGAAATGGGTCAGGCTACCGGATCTGCGATTCCATTTTATCAGTCCGCGGGAACGGGAGCCCAGCCATACAACACGGCCGTCATACCGGCAGTCCTCCAGGAAGCTGTATATGGTAACCGGTTGACGGTTTATTTCGACAGGGAAAAAGGCAAAATTCTGTTTTTCCCTGACCAGCTTATAGACACCGCCGCCGAAGGTGCCGATCCAGAGAATCCCCTGCTTGTCTTCAAAGAGTCTGAGTATTTTGTCATTCTTCAGGGAAAACGCATCATCCGTATCCAGGCTATACCGTGTACAGTTCCCGTCTGGTCCTGTCCGTACCAATCCATGTTGCAGCGATGCAGTCCATACCGTACCATCATTTTTGACACAATGCCGGGTAAACCAGTCAATGCCTTTATTGGTAATAAACGTATTCAATGGCCTCTCAGAGCGTGTTAACGTATTATTCAGGACATTATATCTGTAAATGCCCTCAGATGCGTAAAGCGTAATATAATGCGCTGAATCGGCCGGATGATGATTGATGCTTCGGATGTCCATGTGCAGTAATTTTTCGAAATGATTGGACTTGTAATCAAATTTCAGTAGCCGGTTATCACGGGTGCCGATCCAGATGGTTCCGGAAGGATGCTCATAGAACGCTTCGGCAATAAAGTTCGTAGCGTCGTTGGGCTTGTTTTTGAAATAGGGATAGTTAAAGATTTTCCAGGAACTACTATCCCCATTCATCTGTTCCGGAAGCAGTCTTGACGTACCCGAATAGGTACTGAACCATATTCCTCCCTGGCTGTCGGTAAAAATGTGCTGCGCATAGTTGCCGCAGATACTGTTCGGGTCGGATGGATCATGACGGAATGTCCGGAATGTTTCCCGCTCATAATCATACCGGCACAGTCCTTCCCCATGGGTCCCGATCCACAGATTTCCATGGATATCTTCATTCACCGGTGCGACATTGTTATGACTGATGGTTTTGGGATTTTCCGGATCATGTTTGAAATGCTTGAATGAATATCCATCGTAGCGGGCCAATCCGTTCCGTGTGCATATCCATATAAATCCCCGGCTGTCCTGAAAGATGTAACCGACATCGTTCCCGGGAAGACCATCGACGATGGTATACTGCTCGAAACGCGGGTGCAGGGTTTCGGCAACCATAGGACCGGAACAGGCAAAACAGACGAGCAATGCGATCATAATCTGCATATCATTGCTCACAAAAAATAATACTGTTGGCCGCCATCAAAGCGGTAAAGAGAGTGAAAGTGTGATCGTTATGTATGAATATTATCAATTTCCCGCTGGTTAATCAAGGAAATTTTAGTATCCTGTTATAATTAAATAACAAAGGCCGGGCGTGGGGTAAAGAGTTCTTTGAATTCCGGAGGCAGGCCGGTAAACCGTTCCATATAGCCGTTCAGTTCATCCTTCGTTTTTTCAGAAAGGAGTTCAGACAGTTCTTCCAGGCTTTCGATGCTCAGCATACCCGGCAGATAGGAAAGGACCAGCTTATCACCCTTGAAATGACCGAATATCTGGTATTCCTTTAATTCTCCGATGGGTGTGTCCTTAACCATGCACCGTGCCAGCCAGTCGTTCACATCCAGGGAATGACTTTCCACCAAAGTACGCATGCGTTTAAAAATATCCACATGTTCTGTAAAAAAGCCTTCCACCTTTTGAATTGATTCTTCCGAGAAGCTCTTGCGTATCTTCTGATGGCATTGCAGGCAGATGGCATATTCAAAAATGGTATCCGTCGCATGATACTCCGGAAAACGCCTGATAGCCTTCTCTATGACGTAATCGAGGTCGCCTTCGATCAGGTTACGGTTACAATCTGTGCAATGCTCGAAAATCCGGCCGGTCTCCGTGGAACGAAAGACCTCAGGAATATCCACAAATTTCATGGCGCCAAACATAACATATCCCGGCGAATTAGGGTTCTACCTGACCGAAGGTCACTTGATAATTATTCTGATTTCAAATTATATCGATTACTATGGACGTAATATAGGAAGGGTTTGGACAAATATCTACCGGTAATAAAAAAACCCGCCGATTCATAAAGCGCGATCACCGCATCCAGCGATTCTTTCAGATTCAGATTTTCACCGCCGTATTTGATTACCAGGCGCATCGCAGACTTCTGCAGTCCGATTTTCGAGGACTGCA
>CAYPHA010000117.1:0-1146 GCA_964410215.1 uncultured Calditrichota bacterium
CCCCTGTTACCGGCGTGAGAGACCGGCGTCCTAGACCCCTAGACGAACGCGCCAAAATGAAAATCCCAAATCCCAAACAACAAATCCCAATAAAAAAAGCTCCTGGAAATGGAAAGTCTTTGGAATTTGGTACTTGGGATTTGGAACTTAATATGGTACGCCCGGGAGGATTCGAACCCCCAACCTTTTGGTCCGTAGCCAAACGCTCTATCCAATTGAGCTACGGGCGCAAATAAAAGCTGCGGGACAGGGATTCGAACCCCGGTTACCTGGGCCAGAACCAGGCGTCTTGCCGCTAGACGATCCCGCAATAAAAGTCACAAAATATAAGGACATTGCCTGTTGAAGTCAAGACCTTCTAACGCACAATCCGGACATTTACGGCACGGTCACCTTTAAAATCGCTGCGCACATCGAAACGGACCTTCTGGCCCTCTGCCAGACGCTTTTGTACCACTGAAGCATGCAGGTCGTTGGCATTGACGAACAGTTCGTCCTCATCTTCCGTGACGATAAAACCAAATCCCTTGGAAGTGTCCCACATTTTTACGGTTCCATTCTGCATATTCACCTACCAAAGTTTAAAACGGTCTTCAGGTTTTAGTTGATTATGATATACGACTAAAAACGATTCCAGTTGTTTCCAGTAACGATCCTTTTCCTCATCGGGTATGTTCTTCAGAATTTGAAGAGCAGATTCAAATTTACCGTCGAGGTACAGGTAGAATGAACGCTTTAGACGCGCGTCGAGTTCCGGCATACGCATGGTTCGCAGCATCTTGTCCATCATTTCCAGTGCCTTGCGTAGCTCATCCTTCCCCGCATGATACGATACCAGCATCCCGTAAATGTCTCTGATCCTGATATGATCATCCGTTGGATAATGCAGTGCTTTTTTCAGACTCACAGCCCAGGCATCCTCTCCGGATTGGATGCTGTCAATCCGGGCTTTGTACTGATAAAAGTCGAAATAATAGCGCCGGGCACTATCTTCCGGCATGCTTTCCAATTCCCGGGATAGCTTTTCAAGGACATGTTCTGACGTGGTGTAATTTCGGGAGTTCATGACTGTTTCCAGATCAATAAAAAACTTCCCCTTGCGGGCAAGAAAAATACGATGACGTATACGTTCGTATTGTGTCGTGT
>CAYPHA010000117.1:1156-9411 GCA_964410215.1 uncultured Calditrichota bacterium
TCACTGTAGGTGTTTTGCATTGCATCCTGCAAAAACATGATTGCCCGGTCATATTCCCCGTTTTCGATAAGGGTATCGGCCGGTATCAGATCGACTTCTCTGTTGTCACAGGATATTAGCGATAACAGGCAGGAGAGTACTGATATGGATATCATGCGCATGATCATACATTCCCATCACATTATATATCGTACAATTTACTCGGCAGTTTTATCAAAGACAAGAGCTGTATTACCCGATGAAGGCGGGAATAATTTTCAGAATGAATGCGTCTTATCGTAAACCTTACATGTGAATTACTCTGTTTTAACATACATATATACGTTACGGATACAGGGCTGAATCGAACATGGGATGAAATTTATACTATTGTGAAATAGTTGTGATTGTCCTGTGATAACGATTTCTATATTTACCTGTATCTGAGCGAGACATCATTCAATGTGTAATCATTCATCACTGTTTATGGAGACCTTAATGAAAAAGAACTGGCTGCTATTTCTATTTTTTATCATGATCGTAACATCATGTGAAGACAACATCACGACATCATGTGAAGATGAGGAAACGGAAGCACTGCAGGCTACACTCTCAACCATTCAGACCCGCGTTTTCAATGCATATTGTGTGGATTGTCACAGCGGATCTTCCGCGAACGGTAACCTTGACCTTTCGGCAGGGAATGCCTATGCAAACCTGGTCGATGTACCTTCCGGCAGTACCGGAAAAATCAGGGTCGATCCGGGTAACAGCGCCGGCAGTTATCTGCTGGACCGGATAAAAGGCATCGGCGGGGAAACGATTATGCCGCCGGCCGGATCACTTGATCAGGAATTGATCGATCTGGTTGAGAACTGGATCGATGAGGGAGCAAAAAATGACTAAAAAATATCTGAGACAATTCATTTTTATACTGATTGTAAGCTCAGGAATTTCAATCTTACATGCAGGTGAATACCATGTGTCAAAAGACAGGGATAATCTTGTAAAGTTTATTTCTGATGCATTAATTGAGGACTTTGAAGGCGTTACGGATAAAATCGACGGTTACCTTTTCTGGGAAGGTAAGGACCTGACAGCAAAATCCGATCTCTATTTTGAAGTCGATCTGAATACGCTGGATACGGGTATCGGGCTGCGTAACCGGCATATGCGGGAAAATTACCTGGAAACCGAAACGTATCCGTTTACACACTTTAAAGGTAAGATTGTCCATGTAGATACGGTCTCAAATGATAAGTATAATGTCCGTGCCGAAGGTACCATGTTTATCCACGGTGTGGAGAAGAAGAAATCGATGGAAGCCGTGCTTATAAAAAATGATGATATAATTCAGGTACAGGCAGCGTTTGAAGTCAAATTGTCGGATTATAAAATTGACATTCCTTCGATCATGTTCTACAAAATTGACGAAGTAATGCGTCTCGAACTGGATTTTTTTGTAAAGCAGGTAAATAAATAGCAAGGGATATGGAGGAACATTGAAACACGTTTTATTAGTTTTTTTCATTAGTGTACTGTTCAGTACCGCTCTTCAGGCACAGAATGCCAATGTGCGCTGGAAACGGGCCGAGCCGGCACAGCAGAAAATCGAATTATTACATGCTCTGCAGGCCATTAATTTTGCAACGACAACGACATTGCGTAAAAGTGAATTTGAATACGAGATTTCACACCGCTTCGTTCCACCCATGTCGACCGAGAAAGCCTTCCTGGGGATCGACGGTCCGGCAAATATTCGCATGGCCCTGGGATACGGTATCGCCGATAACATGTTTGTGGTCCTGGGCAGGAGCAGCGTTCAGGATAATATTGATTTACAGATGAAATACCGCTTCTATGAATTCAACCATGACCTTTTTCCCGCGGCACTTGCCGTAAACGGTGGTGTGGCCTGGAATACGCAGATTATTGAAGCGCTCGCACCGGGGCGGGAGACCATGGATACCAAAAATTTTCAATATTACGGGCAGTTAATTTTTAATACATTGATTGCCAAAAAACTGGGAATCGGCTTTGTCCCGTCCTATTTGTATAACAGTAATATTTATTGTGAGGATACTAAATATTCGTTTACGGCCGGCACGTATGTCCAGTATTATCTGGGGACGATGGTGAGTCTGCTGTTCGAGGGGAATACGACGGTCACGGGTTACAGGGGAAGGTATAATTCATTCCATTTTGGTATCGAGCTCGAAACCGGCGGCCATTTCTTTAAAATATTTGCAGGCAATAACGCCGTGATGAATCCCGGCCAATATCTTGCCGGTTCCGACAGAATTACGGCTATGGACAATTTACGCCTTGGGTTTGTTATTACCAGGGTACTGAAATTGTAGGTTCTTCTTAATTTATTGTCTTATTTCACACTTATCTTGGGGGATTTATGCATTTATTTCGATTCAGTCTTTTTCTAACTATCATTCTGGGATTAGCGGTTTTCATAGGCTGTGACAGCTCAACCGACTCGGATGATGAAGTAACGGAATTCGTGGCTGAGCCGGAGGACTTCAGTGACTACACATCCTGGACACTGGTTGCCTCGGAAGACGGACAGGATCCGTTATTGATGACAGCGCATGGCGTGGAAGATACGTTGACGCGGAATGTGTACATCAAGGATAACGAATCACCGAGCGACGGAAACTATCCTAAAGGTACCATGATTGTCAAAGAATTACGCGATGACGACGGCAACCTCACAGGCGCACTGACCATGATGGTTAAACGGGGTGGTGATTTTAATCCGGATGGTAACGGCTGGGAATGGTTTATGACGTCGACGGACCTTACGACGGTCATGACACAGGGCGATAACGCCACAGCCGGAGGCGGTATGTGTGCCAACTGCCATGCAGGTGCCAATGTGAATAATAATGGTGTGGACTGGGTGTTCAGCGGCAACTGAGTGGATAGTGAGCAGCAGGAATAAACCATGCTGTCACGAAAATAAAGTATTTCTTTCCAGAGCTCCTTTGTATTGGATATATAAGGGAGCTTTTTTTATCTTACAGACCAAACATCACAGAGTGGTTCAGATTCAACGGAATAAACCCATCTGGAATAAATCGGGATGATTGACGGTAATAATTTATTTGTCATATAAAACTGAGAGGTCAACATGAGCAAACGAACGGCATTCCCACCTGTTTTCTGGGTTGCAAATTTTATTGAAGTTCTGGAACGTTTCGCTTACTACGGTATCTACATGGGATTCGGTATTTACCTTCAGCAGTTAGGTTATTCCAAAGGGGATCTGGGGATCATTCAGAGTATTTTCCTGGCTTTTTCCTATCTGATACCGCTCTTCTCCGGTACCTTTGCCGATAAGTACGGTTTCAAAAAAGTGCTGATTATTTCCTACCTCGCCTATCTGCCGTCGATTTTGCTGCTGATTGTAACCGAGACGTTCTCGGGAATTGCCCTGAGTATGCTCAGTATCGGTTTTGCCGCCGGAATTTTCAAACCGCTGATTTCCGCCACGGTACGGGCGACAACCGATTCCACCAATAAAACAATGGGCTTCGGATTCTTCTATATGATGGTCAATGTGGGTGCGTCATTCGGCCCCATCGTGATGGGGAAATTGCGGGCCATCTCGTGGGACTACGTATTTTACACATCGGCTGCCACCATTGGCCTTATGTTACTGGTCACGATTTTCTTTTACAAGGAACCCAAACGGGAAATTGAAGGTGTGACGCTTAAACAGAAATTTCAGGATATCATCGACGCTTTTTCCGATGTGAAATTTGCCATCTTTATTTTCATGCTGGGTGTATTTTTCTGGCTGCCCTTCTGGGCCTTTTTCAATATCCTGGCGGTTTATATTAATGATTATATGAATACCGCGGCCCTGTACCAGTCGGTGAAATCCGTGATCGGTGCGGGCATAACCAACATCGTATCCAGCCAGGATGGCGGTGTCTGGAAGATCAACGCGGAAGCTATTTCCCATACCGGTTATATCATTATCATCTTTCAGTTGCTGATATCCCGGACCTTTGAAAAACGTGCCGCTATACCGTCATTTCTTTTCGGTCTCATCGTCGCGGCTCTGGGTTTTGTGGTTCTCGGTCTGTCGGTTACGTCCCTGAACACCCTTGTATTTCTGGGTATCTTTTTATTCGCTATCGGTGAAATGATCTCTTCACCGCGTATTCAGGAATATATCATGTGGATCGCACCGAAAGAAAAAGCCGGTTTATACATGGGAGCCAGTTTTCTGGCCACGTTTATAGGGGCAATGTTGAGCGGTATCTATACCTGGCTTATGGGCATTTTTCAGGAAATAGGCCAGCCCCAGTACATCATGTATACCCTGGCCGCCCACTCCGTTATTGCTGTTCTGGCTATCTATATTTTTACAAAAACCCTGGGTGAATTTGTAGAACGCGAAGAATAGTATCATTTTTACGGTATCCCCCGGTGACGGCCGCAGGTGCTGTCACCGGGAGTGATCATGAAAGATACGAATCCGCAAAATAAAACAGACTGTAGTTTTATATTTACCCCCCGAAAGTCCACACATTATTTTGAACTGACCTTCAAAACCAGTACATTAAAACCATAGTTTCTTCATTACACTTTCAAGATTATTCTTCGCGTTTTATGTTCAAAAAAATTAAATGGGAACTCTATGATTTGAATAAGGATCCAAACGAGATGATCAACCGAATGGATGATCCCGCTTATTCGGATGCTCTCCGGAATCTTAAAAAATTAATGAAGGATAAAAAGAATGAATATGAGAAAACTGCACTGTAAATGGTATGCTTTTGCATTCCGAATTCTGTTTATACTATCAGTTTTAATCATTGTTGTAATGACATGCCAACAGCAAGAGGACGCTTCAAAAATGACCCCTCAAAATCTGCAATGTGAATATCGAAACAATCCTCCCGGAATCGATATTCTACAACCCCGCCTGAGCTGGCAAATGGCCGCACCGGCAGAACGTGGTGAAAAACAGACGGCTTACCGCATTATGGTGGCCTCTTCTCGCGATGCACTTCTGGCCGGAGATGCCGACCTGTGGGATTCGGGAAAGGTCCTATCCGGTCAATCCATACAGGTCCCATACGACGGCAAACCGCTGAAAGCACACATGCGCTGTTACTGGAAGGTGATGACCTGGAATAAGGATGGCTCACCCTCCCGGTGGAGCGAACCGGCATGGTGGTCCATGGGAATGCTCCGGCCGGAAGACTGGACGGCAAAATGGATCAGTACGTCAAAAGAAGATACGTCACCGTGGTACCGGCAGCAGTTTACGGTTGATGACGTTCCCGATCAGGCGACGGTGTATGTGGCATCGCTGGGCTATTTTGAATTATATATGAATGGTGAAAAAGTTGGCGATGAGGTTCTGGCGCCCGCCGTTTCCAATTATGAAAAACGATCGTACTACCAGGCATGTGACGTGACACCTTACATGAGAGAAGGGGAGAATTGCATCGGCATCTGGATGGGGCAGGGGTGGTATTCTCCAAAGTATCCCGGTGTTGTTCACCACAGCCCGGTGGTGCGCGCCCAGCTTGTTATGAATAATGAGGAAAAGCGCATATCGGTCGTAACCGATTCAACATGGTTAACCCATTCCAGCTCCAGAACACAATTGGGCAGCTGGCGCTGGGGTGATTTTGGCGGCGAGTTGCTGGATGCGCGGAAGGATAAACCGGACTGGAACCGCGTAAACGCGTCAACGGCCGACTGGGTAAGCACCGTGGAAATGGATATACCCGATGTCCCCTGCACCGCCCAGTATTGCACGGGAAACAGGGAGCTTGATCCCATTGCACCGGTAACCGTTGAATCCCTGGATACCAGCAGGATACTCGTTGATTTTGGTACCAATCTGACCGGCTTCATGCAGATGACGTTCCGGAATCTTGAAGCCGGTGAGAAAATCACCCTTTATTACGCGGATAAAGATGCCAGGGGAACTGATTTTATAGGGCATAAACATTTAATGAGGGACGGTTTTTCGGTTTTAGGTCAGTATGATAAGTTTATTTCAGCGGGTGCAGCGAAGGAGGAATTTCGTAATAAGTTCAACTACCATGGCTTCCGCTATGCCATTATCGAAAACCTGTCCTATCTACCGGAAAAAGCGGATATGCGCGCCATACCCGTGGAAGGTAACCTGGAGGAGGTGGGATCGTTCCTCTGTTCGAATGATCTGTATAACCGTATCAACGAGATGGTGGTGTGGACCTACCGTTGCCTTAATCTGGCAGGGCAAACGGTGGACTGCCCCCACCGTGAGCGGCTGGGTTACGGCGACGGGCAGACAATTATGGACCTTGGATGTTTCAATTTTTACGCGCCGGCAATGTATACCAAATGGTCGCAAAACTGGTGGGATGAACAGCGGGAAGACGGTTTTGTAATGTACACGGCACCCGCGCCCAATCTGACCGGAGGCGGCCCCGCCTGGTCGGCCATGAGCATCGTCGTTCCCTGGAAAACCTACCTTTTTTATAATGACAAACGTCTGCTTGAACAGGGCTATCCCTACATGAAACGCTATATCGATTTTCTTGCAGATAATTGTAAGGACGGTCTTCTCCAGGATTTGTTTTCCAACAAGTGGAACAACCTGGGGGATTGGGTACCGCCGGGCCGGGGCATGGATAAAGCGGACTGGGTGGATGATACATCGCGTCGCCTGTTTAACGATTGTTATCGCCTCTATATGCTGGATATCATGGAGCAGGTGGCAACACTACTCGGAAAAACCGGGGATGCGGAACGGTTCCGGGAAGAACGCGCATTCTCCCGGGAAAAAATCCATGCCACCTATTACAATGCGGAAACCGGAACTTACGCGAATGGGGAGCAGCCCTACCTGATTCTACCGTTAATGACCGGCGTAACCCCTGACAAACTCAAAACGACGGTATTTGATAACTATGTGGAGGAACTGCTGGTGAGTGATAAAGGCCACCTGAATTCAGGCATGATCGGGACGCAAAAGGTCGTGGATTACCTGATCGAAGCCGACCGTAATGACCTGGTGGACACGTTTGTCAACAAGACCACCTACCCGGGATGGGGCTATTTTCTGGAAATCGGGGCGACCACCTGCCCGGAACAATGGAACGGCAATTTTTCACAGATTCATTCCTGCTTTCCGTATATCGGGGGATGGTTTTACCGGGGACTGGCCGGTATTCAGTGGGATCCGGAGTCGCCGGGATTCAAGAACGTGATACTTCGTCCGGGGATCGTTAACAGCGTCGATTGGGTGGAATGCAACTATCGTTCACCTTACGGCACCATTGTCAGCAACTGGAAAAAGGAAGGGGAGCGGTTTGAGTGGGAAATAGCCGTTCCGCCAAACAGTACGGCTACAGTGTATATGCCGGGCAGTGATATAAAAGAGGGAGGAAACAAAAATTTTCAATCCGGGCATATCACGTTTCTGCGTCAACAGGATAACTATCGCGTTTTCAAACTGGAATCCGGGGACTATTTCTTTACGTCGAAGGACGTGATACAATAAAATATAAACTATTAAGAAGCTGACACAGATATGATTATTCAAATGAGATAGACAACTGTAATGTATTTGACATACGAAATTTATATCGATATATTTTTTGTAAAATAAAGTCGTGAGTTTTATATGTATACGGTTACTGTTTCACCAAAATATCAGATTGTCATTCCAAAAAAAGTTCGGGAAAAGTTGAAAATTAAACCTGGACAAAAGCTTCAAATTATCCACTACCTTGATCGTCTGGAATTTATACCTGTCAAGGACATAAAAGATATGCGGGGATTTCTAAAAGGTATTGATACCGAAATAATCAGGGATAAAGACCGTTTATGAACCTTGTCGATTCATCCGGATGGCTCGAATACTTTGCCGATTCTGTAAATGCCGGTAATTATGCTGCTGCTATTGAGAATACACATGAATTGATCGTCTCGACAGTCAATATTTATGAAGTTTTTAAAAAGGTTCTGAATGAAAAAGACGAAAATCATGCGATGCAGGCAATTGCATTAATGCAACAGGCATTCGTAGTGGAAGTTAATTCCCAAATTGCATTGGCGGCAGCTGATACCAGTCTTAAATTGAAACTTCCAATGGCTGACAGCATTATTTATTCAACAGCAATGTATTATAATGCAACTGTCTGGACCCAGGACAGTGATTTTTTAAACGTACCCAATGTAAAGTATTTTACGAAGAAATAAGCAGGTTGCTAAAAATCGAACGCAGCCGGTTCGGGTAGCCACCGGAT
>CAYPHA010000118.1:0-3495 GCA_964410215.1 uncultured Calditrichota bacterium
GAATTTTATGGTTCGCGCCATGGGCTTCAAACCGGATGTTGTTTGCCGACATTTCAGCGACCTGATCCCAATTTAAAAACCGATCTGAATGCTCCGGCATCGTATCTTTATCTGCCAACAAGTGCAATTCACTAAGGAGAGAATTTCGGGTACCCTCATTATGCAATTTAAGGCTTACATGCAAATCATCGATCCATTTCTTGGGTTGAAGATCAGGATTGGTGCTATTTTGTATATTATATTTCTCCAGTATTGTTGTCAGAAAAGCTTGTTCCAGTTCACCATTATTAATTTTATGAAGAATTTGCGTAAGCTGAAAACGAAGCTCTTCCTGCCAGAAAGTCTTATCCGTTCCGATAAACGCCGTCGATAAAAAAATGATGGCCGGCAGATTGTTTTTTTTCTGCAACGGGTAGGCGTTTTTATAATTATCAAGCCAGCCGTCATCGAAGGTGATCAGGCAGGACTTACTTTGAAATGGTATTTTTTCATTCAGTTTCTTTTTAAATTCCGCTCCATCGATGACATGAAAGTGGTTCCGCAAATAATTAAGCTGCTTTTCAAACGTTTTACTATTTACAATGATTGCTTCATGTGAAAAAGTATTTGTCCTTTCCTGATCAGTAAGCACCCTGTGATACATTAACACAACAGCTTTCCGGTGCAGCTTGTAATGTAAAATCAGGTGCAGCATCCCCGAATAATGAAGACCATAGGCAACAAGTGTTTTTACGAAAAATATCGTAGAATGTAGAAAATTTTTCATGTCAGATTGATTTAATGGTTCATGAGCTTTGATTTCAGAGATAAAAAAGCATTGGCTGCCAGATGAGCCGGGCTGGTCAGTGTTGCAGGATAAAAAATGAACGATTGATATTCCCTTGTCCGGACCGGCCACATGTGTTGCCATTTTTCCGCCGAACCCAGAAATTCATATCGTTCCAAATTATGTTCTATGGCATATTCTATCGAATCATGCATCAACAGAATGCCGGGCGAACAGTGCGACCACTTTTCATCATACCCAATCTTTAATATCCATAAAACTTTCCGGTAAAGCCAACCCATCAACATGGCAATACGTTTCCCATCGACCGAGAGAAAGGAAATAAAAGCCTGTTTACTGCCGCTGACACGTTTAAACAGGGCGTTGAAAAAGGCTCCCAGCCGCGGTTTTTGAACGAGGGCGCTGTGATTGCGGCTCTTCCATGATCGTGATTCGATAGCATACGCTTCCTTGAGCAGCGACGCCACTTCGTCTTCTCCCGGGATTATAAATTCAGTATGTAATTGACCGTGCCGATCTGCACGCTTTTTTGCCCTGCGTAAATCATATTTCCTGCGGGATGTCATGCGGTCAAGAATCGAATCATGCGGAAGTCCGGTATCAATCCAGTGCGAAACGGTATTTATTTCCCTGAAATAGATACCCTTATTGTTCATCTGCTGACGAATTTGACCGGATAGCCGGGTATCATGGATCCGGTTTAATACCAACGGCGCTTTCAATGATACGATTCCTTTGACAAGCTCCTGCAGGGATGTTTCATCTGCATAAATAAATCCTGCCGGCTCGTATAAATGGGACGATCCCATGATTTCATACGATTTAAGCAGGTTTCTACGAACAGCAGCGAGCGGGGCGATGGCTTTGATTTTGCCATTATCTTTATATGTAACTACGTTCAGATGATTCTCCGGATATAAATGTTCTGCACAGCTGATGAACCAGTCAAATGATATCAGGGGGTTCTGAAAAGAACTGGTAAGTAAATCCCAGTCATCCCGGAGCTTTTGCATATCCCGTACGCTGGTAATCCGTTCGATCATAATTATCTTATTTTCCCAAGCAACCGTCTGCGTATATATAACAAAAGGGTAAACAGGTTAACCATTCCCGGAATTCTGGCCATTATATACAGCGTGACATATATGAGGGTAATATTACCAGATCTTAGCTTTTTATATTCTTTCAGTGTGGACAGAGCCTTTGTTTTACGGGATTCCTCAAGGGCATATCTTGCCTGCTCAAGGAGTAGATTACCTTCTATCTGATCCACACTCTTCCTGTGTTTTTTATAAAATTCCGGGTCTGCTTTCCAAACTCTGCGGATCAGCGCCAGGCGCCGTTCACAGTGTATAATCGGAGGGGCCTGAGTGATACGCTTGATCTCTTTATGGCTTCTATTCAGCGTCGTTGGATGATCTATATACATTACAGGATGTTCCCTTGTCAGACGCGCAAAAAAATCCCAATCGCCATAAGGTTCCTCCTCTATGAAACGAACTTCCTCAGGTATGGCTGAGCGCCGAATGAGGCAAGTACTGGGAAGTACAAATGGTGTCAATAATAGGTCCTTGTATATGGAACCAAAATAAATCTCAAAATCACCATCAAGATCTTTGATCTTCAAACCTGTCTTGCGGTAAACAACCTTTTTCTTATAAATATCAGTCCAAATCTGCTCTGACTTAAACCAGGTTTGTAAACCGTACTTGTGCACAATGCCGGAGCTATTAAAAATGTTGAATTCGCTGAAAGCATAGGGGACTTCGGGATGCAAGTCCATCAATCCAACCTGAAGTTCCAGTTTATACGGTTTCCAAAGGTCGTCATCATCAAGAAGTGCAATATACTTGCCTGATGCTGCTTTTAATGCTTTGTTACGGCCTGCATTCAACCCGGAATTTTTTTGCCAAATATAGCGAATCTTTTCACCATATTTATTAATAACCTGCGGCGTTTCATCCGTCGATCCGTCATCGACAACGATCAGTTCGAAATCTTTATAACTCTGGTTTAAAACACTGTCAATGGCCTGCTTCAGCATGACGGCCCGGTTATAGGTGCTTATAATGACACTGACGGTCATATTACGCTCTTTTATATTTGCCTCTTTGTTTTAAAAGATGTACAATCATTTGTTTCAGGAGGCTATACACATACGTGTACCATGTATTATATATCTCCAACTGCACATTCTTACGCACTATATTGGCAAACCGGTTTTTAAACGTTTCACTGCCCACGGTAAAATCAAATTCATGCAATTTTTTTCCTGAGGCTTATTCAATCAGATATTTAAGCATAACCTGACCCGGGGAATGTTTACGATACTTACTATTGAACGACGGTTTATACCAGATCATTTTTTGATTGTAAATAAACCCAAAATGATAAGCCAGTGGAATATTGTTGAAATTCAGTTGTGAAAAATGTATCCAGTTCTTTTCAAACAGGTGTTTAACCAGTTCAACATAAAACCGCCGGTTTTCCTGCTCCCTGAACAGACTGTTATCCTGCTTGAGATTGACTCTGTTAATATGTTGGTTGAAAAAGGAATTAAGTTGTTTTAAAACATCGCCTGAATCCGAGTGTTCGATATATTCCAGTTGTCCGTTTTTTTTGAAATAGTTATAGCGGCGGCGTAGTGTCCTCTTATTCAGGATTGCCTTCCGGTGTTTTTCGTCCTTTAATACGATTGCGGGACAATC
>CAYPHA010000118.1:3505-9268 GCA_964410215.1 uncultured Calditrichota bacterium
CGATTAATAATTTTTCAAGGTACTTCCGGTGTATTCGTGTGCAGATGTCTTTAACGATAGCGGTCGTTGAGGAATATTCCGGAATCTGATTGAGATGAAGCGTATTCCAGGATAGCTTTTTCGAAAATAAAAACTCAAAAAGGGATACAATGATATCGGCTTTTTGTTCCGGAATGATAACATCACAGTAGTCGGATTTTCCCTCTCCCACAAATTGAATCAACTCACCGAACATCCCATAATGTATTTTCATCAAAGGCGCAATGCCGGTGAGCCGGCCATCCGAAAACACCAGGAGGGTGCAGAGTTCACCACGGTCTCCGAAGACGTTCCACCAGGCCTGATGCCATTCAAATAGTTGAAAAACCGTATTGGTTTCATTCTTTTGCAGCAGGGCATTCCACTGCTCACGGTAGGGTAGAAGGTCATCGAAGCGGTTAATCAGTTGTATATTCAATTTAATATTTCGTCAAACACTTTCCGGATTTTGTGTATACGGCGCCTGGTCAGGTAGGGATGGGTCGGCAGCGTCACGATGCTCCGCGATACGGCAATGCCGGATGCAGCCGTGCTCATTCCGGCATTCATGATACGCCTTACCTCGTCCACCTCGAATACCGATCGGGGATAGGATCCGCTCGCACCGATACCGGCCCGGTTCAATGCCCGGATCAGTTGATCTCTTTTATCGTCATTAATGATCAGCGGTAGCCTCAAATATACCGGTTCACTGCCCTCAGGAGGATTTGGGACCATAAATTCGTTCTGATCTTCCAGTTTATCCATTAAACGGTGTGCATTCCGGATGCGCGTATCTGTAATTGTATCCAGTTTTTTCAGCATCACACCGGCCAGAGCGGCATGCAGGTTATTAAATGAAAAAAGAGGCATCTGCGCCTCATATCTTGTTTTTCCTAAATGCAGAAACGGTAACCGGTTGGGAATCCAGTACAGCAGTGGATGAAGGAAAATGGAATAGAACACGACCTTTAATATGTAAACACAGTTTTGAATGAACGTCGGCGTTGGAAACTGATCGGCATATTCCTTCAATTTTTCAGCAATCGTATCCGAATTGGTAACAATGATCCCGCCTTCCAGGCTGGTAATATTTTTTCCCTTATCCAGGCTGAACAAACCGGCATCACCAAAAGTGCCGGCATAGCGGCCCGCTAACATAGCTCCCATGGACTGGGCGGCATCATCGATCATAAATATATCGTTCTTCCTGGCAATTTCTTCCATCCTGTCCAGTTTATTTGGTATACCGTATAAATTAGAGGAAACAATTGCCAGCACATTTTCAAAACCGGCTTTTTCCATTTCGCTATAATTATAATCCAGCGTATTTGTGTCAATATCCAGTATTCGGACCTTCAGACCCGCATATTCCACGGACGCCGGAACCGAATAACACGTATAGGATGGAATGATCACTTCATTTCGTTTTTTATCATCCAGTTCATAGAGTGCTTTCAGCAGAAAAGCCATTCCGGTACGGCCGGTACTGAATGTAAAGCAATGCTTCATTCCGAACCTGCGCTTTAACCCATTTTTAAAAGTATCTACGGAATTTTCCTGTTTCAAAAGATTCCAAAACCACCTCGTCAGATCAGCGAGGGAGATGGGTGTTCCGGATGGGGCAAGATGATTAAACATATTATTTAAAGCAGGCTGGAAGTAAGATTTTAATAATCAGGGATCAGGGAATGGACCGTGCAATAGGTGGGCCGATGATTTGGGTCAGCCTAACCGGCATGGTTTGCCAGGTCTTGATCAACATTTTGTATTTTGGATTGTCCACGTCAAGTGACGGTAATTCGGTTTTTTTGTGTAAAATATAGTCCCAGTATAATTGCTGCGGAAAAGCTTTCCATTTGTTTTTAAAATGCAGGTTACCGGAATCTTTGGACGACCGGCCCAGGTGATAGATGTTAAATCCGGCCTCACAGGCACGCTCGATCATCTTCCAGTATAAAAAATAGTTACTGCGCAGATGGCGGTAACGGGGTAAGGCATAGGTCCACATGCCCTCTACAGTATCTTTAAACAGTCCGTTAAACGCGACCGCGATGGGTTTATTCTCGTGATAGACCCCGGTTATTTCGATGTACTCCTCCAGTTCCTGGACGATCTTATCGAAGAAATACCGGTTGTATATCGGCGTGCCCAGGTCACGCCAGCCTTCGGATAATATGTGATAGAAATCATCCATTAATTCCATTTTACCCGTACGAAAGTCCAGGCCGCTTTTGAACGATTTACGCAGCTCGTTGCGGTGCTTCGAAGAAAAATTATTCCAAAGCACCTCCGGATCGTTGTCCAGGTTAATCGTCATGCTCACTTTGTGTGTCTTTTGAGGTAGGCTCTGATGTATTTCCCGCATATGGCGCAGTTCCGTGTAATCCACACCCAGCTTGCGGGACAGCTTTTCTGCTTCGTCCAGCAGGCACCGCTCTGTTTCAGGATTGTCAGCAACCAGACCGCCGAAATTGAGGAAGGGCATGGAACAGAGTATATTCCCGAAAAGCCGGCTCTTTAGATGGATCAAGGGGAGCACCCCGAGGACCTGGTCCGGTGACGCACACAGGATATAATAGGTGTGATGCCCGAATACCTCTTCCATGATCTGTTTCCAGGCATACTTATGATAAAACGTGCCCTGGGCATGGGATGTTATAAAATCATCCCATTTGGGCTGATCCGTTAGGGAGGCGTAGCGTATGTGCATAATAAGACTAATAAATTAAACGAATGTATAAATCAATTGTGAACCCACTTTGATAAATGCCAAACAGGAGATTTTCATACGAATACTGGCCTGACGTCAGGACAGGCTTTCGGGATCTATTGATTTTACCGTACGTAGAGATGCTGAAATGAATTCAGCATGACACCGTTGAACATTTTGAAGTAACTGTTAGTATTTGTAATAGGAGTAGGCATTATATTGCTTGTGCTTGCTGTCCAGGGAATCATTCAGAACAATGCCCTTGATACCCTCCCGGACTTCAGAAAATTCGGACAGTTTTCGTTTCAGACGATTGATATCCGTTAAGCCATAGCGCGTAACGATAATCAGGCTGGGAATATGTTTATAGAGCACCAGGGCATCCGGTATGTATTCAATCGGCGGTGTATCGACAACGATGTATTTAAAATGCTTTTCCAGTTTTTCCATCAGGATACCGAATTTCTTACTGATCAACAGCTCCGTGGGGTTGGGAACGCTGTCACCGGTGGACAGCAGGAACAGGTTAGGTATGGTCGTCTGCTGAATAATTTTTCCAACAGCCTCATCGTCAATCTTTGATACCTTGGCAAGGAATTCCGACAAGCCCGGTTTTTTTTCACATTGCAGGCTGTTGTGCAGCACCCCCCGGCGCATATCACAGTCGATCAGCAGGGTCGGTTCTTTCAACTGGGCATAGGTGACGGCCAGGTTTTCCGAAACGAACGATTTGCCTTCACCCGGCATCAGACTGGTGATCAAAAATTTGGAACATGTTTCGGTTTCGTTGCTCAACAGGGTCTTCGTCCGCAGATTGCGGAAGGCTTCGGCTGCGGCGTTCGGGGTATAATCGACCGTGATCAGCATCGGATCCAGTTTTTTTCCTTTTTGGTTCACATCTTCCGCGGTGCCGTTATTCTTGATTTTAGGGATGGTCGCAATGACATTCAGATTCAATCGATCCTCGATGTCATCCACCGAGCGGGCCTTATGCCAGACAAAATCCAGGCCGATAAACAGGGCGCCGGCTAATCCGACTCCCAGAAACGGCCCCATTATGAAAATGATTAGCTTTATTATCAAATCAATGATACCACCGGAATAGACGATCGGAACCTGGGCATGCTCCAGCAGATAGGCATCCGGCGTGATCGAAGCGTGCGCCGTCTTAATTTCATTGTAGCGCACAAGCACATTGGTGTATACCTGTGCTTTTGCCTCCCGTTCCCGCTGCAGCTTGGCCAGTTGTCGTTCTCTTCCCGGGCTTAAACGAATCCGGCGTTCCGAATTTTCTATCGTATTATCGAGCGTAGCGAGCCGCTCCGTTTTCTCGTTCCGGTATTGCGTAATCCGCTCATCGATCACATGCTCGACTGTTCGAATATTTGCCGTCACCTCGGTCATCCGCGGATGCGTCATGGAAAAATTATTGGCCTGCAGCTCATTACGCTGATTGATGAGTTCATTATACTGCTGTTCGATGGCGGTGATGCCGGCGATGTTCTGTTCGTTAAGAAAACCGATCAACTCCTGATAAATGAGCGACTTGTCTGTTTCTGAACCGGCGCTGTTTCTCTCTTCCACCAGCCGGTTCAGCCTGCGCAGGCTGTTATCGATCTGATCCCGCTCCATCGAACTGGTCAGAATGGATTCATTAATCTGCGTTAGATTCTCGGACAGATAAATATTGGGATTACGTTCACGGTAATTTTGCAGCTGTTGCTCGACCGCTTCCAGTTCCTGTTTGCTGATGTCAAGCTGCTCTTCCAGGGCCTCCATGGTGGCCAGGGTCCGGCTTTGTTTGAATTCCATCGACTTTTCAAGGAACAGGTCAACGATGGCATTCAGTGTTTTTGCCCCGAGAATATGATCATTCGCCCGGTAGTTGATGGTTAACAATGTTGCCCGGAGGTTCAATCTGAAATTGAGGTTTGATTTAAGGGCATTGAGAATAGGTTGAGCAGGAATAATAGAATAGTGTATTTCTTTCAATTTACGGAGAGGTTTCAGATTTAAAGTTGCATGAAGACCGCTTACTTCTATCTGAATTATTGAGTCATTAAGTGTATGATAATTTTCAAGATGGACATTTTCTTTGCCTTCACGCTTATTTGTATAATATATATCCAGGTTGCCGTTAGTATGTTTAACTGTATATAAACCATATTTTAATGATTTTTCCAGCATGATATCACTGAAAATTGCCTCCCTGCTCAGGCCTCTGGTGGACGAGATGACATTCAAATTCAGGGAGTCGATAACCTCGTTCAAAAAGGGGGTTGTGCGGATGAGCTCGCTTTTACTTTCCGCTTCCAACTGTAAAAACCCCTCATCAATCGTACCGGCCCGCGATCTTGAGCGGGGATCATCAAAGCGGATCATAGCCGTGAAGTCAAACTCTTTATCTTTTTCCAGCAGGCCCGGCACAACCAAAAACCAGGCAGCGCTTATCACCACAGCAATAATGATGATCCACCACTTCTTTCCCAACAGGAGATTGATGTAGTGATTAAAATCGATACGCGTTTTTTTATTCATTCCGGCAGAGGGATTCATTATTTACTTTCTTATATAATTTTATTAATCAAATCTATATCTTACTATCATCTATGTTTCATTTATTCGATTTTTACAGACACATTCACGGGTAGCGTTTTCCTGTTTTCACCCCGCTATTATACATCATTTTCAGGCACTTTGCCACCATATGCCTCTGTGCCTTCTTCACTCCTTTGTGCCTCTGTGCCTTTGCCCCTTTGTCCCTTCTTCATGCCTCTGTGCCTTCTTCATTCCTTTGTGCCTGTGTGCCTTTGCCCCTCTGTGCCTTCTTCAAGACTTTGCGCCTTCGTGGTAAGCGAAAAAAAGAGGATGAATTGAAAAGAATATTGAATGTCGTTGGTGCACGGCCGAATTTTATGAAGATTGCTCCTATTCATAGGGAAATGCAGAAAAATGGAAGTTTTGAACCCATTTTAATACATACGGGTCAGCATTACGATGAAAAGATGAGTAAGCTTTTCTTCAATGATCTT
>CAYPHA010000119.1:0-9240 GCA_964410215.1 uncultured Calditrichota bacterium
TGTCGCAGGCCAATTCGGGTCCGCAGATCGTGTTATCACTGTTCAGGTAAGTAACGAAACGGAGCTAACCGTTTACGATGAGCGGCCGGGACGCCATTAATCATAAATAAGGGTATTGTGAAGCAAGAATTTTTCCCGGATGTAACCATCCACAGTTCCCGCCCGAAACCGGATCACTTGTGATCCGGTTTTTTTATTATCAGAACGGCTTCAGGTTCCAGCGCAGTTAAAAAACTAGAAAAATGACCTATTTTTTAAGTATATTTGTATCTGTTCGAAATATTATAAAAATCTGATCCGTTTAACTGACGATATTTAATAAAGTTAGACGATTGCCGATATCATGCTGATGAGAGGAAATGACGGGTCATGGATCCCTTTACATTTATTAATAACGCGCATCCAAACTATGTAGAACAGCTATACCGGGAATACCGTGAAAATCCCGAATCCGTTGAAGAAAGCTGGCGCCTGTTTTTTAAAGGTGTCGATTTTGCTGGAAGTCAACCCGGTGAAGCTGCTTCCGAAGCAACACAGAAAGAAATTTACGTTCTCAACCTGATAAATGGTTACCGGGCCAGAGGTCATTTTTTCACAAAAACCAATCCTGTCAGGGAACGACGCGTATACAGGCCTACTCTTGATCTGGAAAATTTCAATCTTTCCGAAGAGGATCTGGATACAACATTCCAGGCCGGTACTGAAATAGGTATCCGGGCTGCAACACTCAGACAGATTGTCGACCATCTGGAAGAGACATACTGCCGTTCCATCGGAGCCGAGTATATGTTTGTCCGCACTCCGGAGAGGGTGCAATGGCTGCGGGAATATATGGAGTCAACGCGTAACCAGCCCTCCTTTTCAATCGAGGACAAACGTCAGATTCTGAAAAAACTCAATCAAACCGTACTCTTCGAAAATTTTCTCCATACGAAATATATCGGACAGAAACGTTTTTCACTCGAGGGCGGGGAAACACTGATTCCCGGTCTCGATGCCCTTATTGAACATGGGGCCGAATTGGGTATAGAAGAATTTCTGATTGGAATGCCGCACAGGGGACGATTGAGTGTCCTGGCCAATATCCTGAATAAAAGCTATGAAGAAATATTTTCGGAGTTTGAAGGTCGCGAGTATGCCGATTCCGTCTTCGGCGGGGATGTAAAATACCACCTCGGTTATTCAAGTATGGTGGAGACCCGTAAAAAACATAAAGTGAAGATTGGATTAGCTCCGAACCCTTCCCACCTGGAGGCGGTCAATCCGGTCGTGGAAGGCATGGTCCGGGCCAAGCTGGAAGTGGACTATACCGGTGATGAAAATAAGATCGCACCGATTCTGATTCACGGGGATGCAGCTATTGCCGGGCAGGGTGTCGTTTATGAGGTCATACAGATGTCCGAACTGGAGGGCTACCGTACCGGCGGAACCATTCACCTTGTAATCAATAATCAACTGGGATTTACGACCAACTATCTCGACGGGAGGTCCAGCACCTATTGTACGGATGTGGCCAAGGTAACGCGTTCACCGGTTTTCCATGTGAATGCGGATGATGCGGAAGCGGTTGTTTTCGCCGTAAAAATGGCGATCGAATACCGGCAGGTTTTCCATACGGATGTATTTATCGATTTACTTGGCTATCGCAAGTATGGACATAATGAAGGTGATGAACCGCGATTCACCCAGCCGAAATTCTATGCACAGATCGCCAAGCATCCCAATCCCCGGGAACTATATAAGAATAAACTGCTTCACGGAGGAACCCTGGAAGAAGGCGTTGCCAGGGAGATGGAAAAGGAGTTCAAAAAGAAACTGCAGGAGAAGCTTGATATTGCCAAGAGCGGGGATAACGGCGCAGTAAGCCGATCGTATATCGATATGTGTGACACAAAAAGACGGCAGATTTGGGAGACGTTTGATCCGATACCCGAAACGCATGTGGAATCCGGCCGGCTATTGAAAATTGGAAAGAAAGTGTTCGGCATCCCGCAAAAGATAAAGGTTTTCGATAAAATACGTAAACTGTATCGCGATCGCAATGAGCGTCTTCTGAAGGGAGAGCAGATCGATTGGGCTATCGCCGAGCTACTCGCGTACGGTACACTGGTAACCGAAAAAATTCCGATTCGTATCAGCGGACAGGATTCCGAGCGCGGCACCTTCTCGCACAGACATGCGGTACTATATGATACGGAAACTGAAACGGAATTCATTCCGCTGAAAAATATTCAGAAAAAGCAGGCGAAATTCGATATTTACAATTCACCGCTTTCCGAATTCGGTGTCCTCGGTTTTGAATACGGCTATTCCTGCGCGAGTCCGGACGGGCTGACCATCTGGGAAGCGCAGTTCGGTGACTTTTCGAACGAAGCCCAGGTTGTTATTGATCAGTTCATCAGCAGCGCCGAGGCAAAATGGAACCGGTCCAATGGGATTGTACTCTTCCTGCCCCATGGATACGAAGGCCAGGGTCCGGAACACTCTTCCGCGCGCATAGAGCGTTTTCTTTCCCTGACAGCCGGGGATAACATGGTTGTGGCAAACTGTTCCACGCCCGCAAATTTATTTCATCTGCTGCGAAGCCATGTCAAATATCCCTTTCGCCTACCCCTGGTGGTTTTTACCCCAAAAAGTCTGCTGCGGCATCCACGGTGTACAAGTCCGCTGGAAGCCTTTACGGAAGGCGGATATCAACGTGTGATCGATGACCAGTCAGACCCGGCCGCCGTCAAACGGATCCTGTTCTGCTCCGGAAAGATTTACTATGACCTTCTGGCGAGAAAGGAAAAGGATGAACGTACCGATGTCGCTATCGTGCGCCTGGAGCAATTGTATCCTTTTCCCAAACGTGAATTACAGAACATTGTAAAGAAATATAAGCAGGCACAAGACTATTTCTGGGTACAGGAAGAACCGGCCAATGCCGGGCCGCTTACCCATATCCATTTGAAATTTGATCTGTTGCCCCTGAAATTCGTTTCACGCCGGGAAAGTGCAACACCGGCAAGCGGTTTCTATAAACATCACACTGTGGAACAAAATCGTATCATTGATAAGGCGTTTGCCTGATTGGTATGTTATGTAAGGGACATGTTATGACAATTGAAATTAAAGTACCGGCGATCGGGGAATCCATATCCGAAGTGACTATGGGGAGCTGGTTAAAAGAAAATGGCGCATTTGTCGATGAAGATGACGTCATTTGTGAAGTGGAATCCGAAAAAGCAACTGTGGAAATAACGGCGGAGAAGGCCGGCAGCCTTGTGCACAAAGCGCAGGAAGGGGATACCATTGCCGTTGGTGGCGTTCTTGCAGAAATCAATACCGATGCTGAGAAACCGGCGGAATCCTCCACTGAAGCAACTGAAACGGCGGCGGATCAGGATGAAAAAACGGGTACTCCCAAACCTGTCGAAGAACAAGCGGTGGTTCAAAACGGGACGAAAATGACCCCGGTTGCGTCCAATATTCTGGAAAATGCCGGTATCCGTGGTGACGCCGTGAAGGGTACCGGAAGCGGCGGCCGTGTTACCAAAGCGGATGCCCTGAAACACCTGGAAAACAGTGAAAGCGCCGGGCAGGAACGAAAGGAAATACCAGTAACTCCTGTTCCTAAATCAGATGAAAATAACCGTTCTGTGAGGCGTGTGCGCATGACGACACTGCGCAGAACAATTTCCGAACGTCTCCTTGCGGCGAAACACGGAACGGCCATGCTGACGACCATCAATGAGATTGATCTTTCCGAGGTAAAAAAGATCAGGGCCAGATACAAAGATATATTCAAGGAGAAATACGATGTCGGTCTTGGTTTTATGTCCTTTTTTACGAAAGCCGTCTGTACCGCACTGGAAGAATTCCCGGAAGTGAATGCCCGTATCGAAGATAACGAAATTCTGTATCATGATTTCTGTGATATTTCAATCGCCATTTCAACAGACCGCGGGCTTGTCGTTCCCGTAATCCGCAATGCAGAGCGGATGAACCTTGCGCAGATTGAATCAGAAGTTGCCCGGCTCGCTCTAAAGGCAAGGGATAATAAGCTAACCATAGAAGAAATGACGGGCGGAACCTTCTCGCTGACAAACGGCGGTGTTTTCGGATCGCTCATATCAACACCAATTATAAATGCGCCGCAGTCAGCGATCCTTGGCATGCACACCATCCAGGATCGTCCCGTAGTCAGGGGAGGAGAGATTGTGGTTCGTCCGATGATGTATGTGGCCCTTTCGTATGATCACCGGATTATTGACGGAAAGGAATCGGTATCATTTCTTGTCCGGATAAAAGATCTTCTCGAGGATCCGGTGCGTCTGCTGGTCGGTGTTTAAAAATCTAATTTGTCGTGCTGATACGACGATTTTTAAGTAAGGCGAGTGTCTTTAATTTTTCGGCATTATCCATCGACGGCCAGCGCCGGATTTCTTCAATAGAGCGTTTGCATCCCATGCAGTAGCCGCTTCTTAAGTCCAGCCGGCACAGCCTTTTACAGGGACTTTTTATATCTGACATAACGGACCCTGATTGTTATTAAATCTGATAAAACCGATAAACGGTTAGAAATATTTCTTCCGGAATTTGATTCACCTGTGTTCTATTACCAGATCATTTTTACGGCTAAAATTATGACGGCAACCGCAAGCCCGTAACGGATAAAACGATCTCCTTTTTTAACTGAAAGGTGGGCGGCCAGCCAGCCACCAAACGCATTGCCTGCAGCCAGACTCAAACCGAGTTTCCAATCAACATTACCACTGAAAATAAAAATCAGCAGTGCCGGTATGGTATAAAGGAAAACGATAAATACTTTATGGATGTTGACTTCCAGCAGTTTACGTTTCATAATGTGAAACAAAGCGGCCATCAGAAGAAAACCAACCCCTACCTGGATAAAACCACCATAGAATCCAATGCCCAGCATCGACAGATACAGCAGCCACGGTTTGTAGGAAGCCGTATCGTCGTTTAAATCACGTCTGGAAACCGGTGGGAAAAACATGGATATGACGACGAAAATCAGAACCACTGCCAGGATCCGCTGAAACCATTCATTCGAGATGGAAATCGCTGCAAATGCACCGATAATCGCACCGGGAAGGGTAAACAAGGCGATTTTTATACTGACCTTAAACCGGTTCTTTCTGTTCTGTTCAAATCCCCAGATAGCAAAAATATTCTGTATAAAAATGGCTACACGGTTCGTTCCGTTTGCCATCGCGCCGTCGAGGCCGAGCAGGATCAGGATGGGTAATGTCAGGGATGAACCACCTCCGGCAACTACATTGATCATTCCAGCAGCCGTGCCCGCGGCGAATAGCAGCAATGTCATAACGGTGTCGGACATGATGGCAAAACCTCAAAGACTAAATTGATAATATAAAAGCACTAAAAATAAACATTTTATTCGAAAAAGCCAAAAACCCACAAATATATTGCCTTAATTTAATTTTTAAAGTATTATATCCTATGCCTATAATTATTGAGTATTATACATCGCATTCGGAATCGAAATGTGATATAAGTTACAAAGACTTATTTTCCTTTAGCGTACATTATATATAGTTTTAGTTTTTGTGTTTTTCCATTATGTGATTACCTATACCGAGTGCCTTATGCACTCGTTGAACTCGAAAATGTGTACCAGCGGCTTTCCAAATATTTCTTTAACATATTCAGACAGTTATCTGTGTAGATCGTTGCCTGTAATTCAAGTAAGATTGAATAACAGCCTGTATCGAATCAGCTCGCTTATTTAAGCTGGTTACTAATCTGTTTAACTGCAGGGAGTGGTTATGAGAAAACACATTACTTTAATCCTTATTCTGTTCAGTGTCTCTGCTTTCGCTGATGCCCCGAAATACAAGAAAGTGTATAAATCGCATCCCATTCTACAGCAGACGATTGAGCGTTTCAGAAATGAACCCGCTATCTCTCCGGGTATCAATACTTCACACCGGCTATCAAAGACTGGGAACAGTATGGCGCTGCGTGTAACAAACAATGCCGTGCACGCAAAGATCGATTCCTCCTGGAACGGGTATGGATGGTTAAATCATCAGATGCGTTCTGTGGACAGGATATCAACGGAATATGGGGACTTCGTTATTGTGGGATTCCGCCATTATAATCTGGGGAATAACAATACCGGTATCATCGGACTCCGGCAGGTTGATGTCAGTGACGGATTAAATGATAATCCGGATAATATGTTTCTTGCCACCGATCTCAATGCAGAGCTTACAAATACCCTTGGCGGACGCTATCCCGGTGTGGTTGCCCTCGATCTGCCGTTCATACATTTTAACCAGTATATTTCCGGGGATGCCGATACCCAGCCTGCCGTTTCCCATCCTTATATCATAAGCGATTATGACGGTTATGGACTGGAAGGGGGTGATTTTACCGCGTCCATTCAAATGGATCTCGGTTACTCACACTACACCTTTCCGGAAAACCGCTTATGGAATGGACCGGTTGCCATGGTCAAAGATGATCAGGATGTATACCATTATGCGGGCATCTTCAGCAACTGGATTCTGGATGGTGAAAGCCAGCCGGCGGATTATGTCATACTGAATGCTTCCGCGGAAGATCCGACAGATGAAGATGACTGGGTAATCGATACGGATCCGGCTTTACTCGATACGATGGATTTTTTCATCTATCCGGGTATCGCTATGAACTCAAATGGATTCGGTGCCATCGTGGGCATCGGACATGACGGACCGCATCCGGAGGATACCTATTATCTGAGCGATGTCATGCCCATGATAAAAGTAACACAGGATTATGGTGTGACCTGGTCCGAGCCTAAAGCGTTGCACTGGGAAGACATGGGCATTCCCGAAGCGATCACGCCGGAAGATTCCATATCCATACCGGTGACACCGGGCGACACAACGGAATATTTTTTATATGACAGTCTTGCCTATATCGCCACGAACCATCATACGGATGTTCTGGTCAGCGAAGATAATAAAATCTACATTGCTTTTAACCTGATATGGGGGCCCTGGGCCTCTTCAACATCATACTATTGGTACCCTGATTACTCCGGTGTATTTGTCGCTGTGAGTGATGATGCAGGGGTATCGTTTCAGGCGACCCAGGTTGCTGCAAACAATGGATTCTATGTCGATGACGAGGATGCCGGGGATGTCGGCGTCGATGATAATTATTATCATTATTCGGAGGTGGATCTGGCCCTTGACGAGCTGGGAATTGTCTATGCGGCCTGGCTGGACCGTCCGAATGTGGATATTCGGGCCGCCGAGATTCCCCGTTACAGGGTCGAGGATCCCATTGAACTGAAGATGGATATTTATACCGCCCGCTCAACAGATGGCGGACAGAGCTGGAGCTGGCGCTTTAATGTGACAGAGTCGCCGGATATTGATGAATATGAGCTGAATATGGCCAAAAATGCGGGCAGCAAAAACGGGGGAACCATCTGGCTGGCCTATAATGAAGTGGATCCGTTCAGCGAGACGACGGCAACGGATGAGATTTATACAGACAAAGTAAACCGACTATGGGTTGCAGAAGCCAGTGGGTTTCCGCAGGATACGACAGCAATCGGGGGCGCGGAACAAACCGTTCCTGGGGATATTACGCTAAAACAAAACTACCCGAATCCCTTCAATCCGGTGACGTCTATTACCTATTCGCTGGTAAATAGCGGATATATAGAGTTGAGTGTGTTTGATATATCGGGGAAAAAAGTGGAGACGCTGGTAAGCGGTACACAAAGGGCCGGAAAACACATCGCCCGGTGGGATGCCGGATCGCACGCCAGCGGTATTTATTTTTATAAACTGACAGCGAAGGCAGACGGTAGGAGAACCATTTCCAGAACAAGGAAAATGATGGTCATTAAATAATCAATGATAGATTTTATTGTATTAATAAAGGGAGGATATTCCATGTCACGATTTTTTACTGTTATGATCGTCCTGCTTCTCTTAGCAGGATTGGCATTTGCCGGTGATTTAAAGTTTAAACAGACTGCCGGAGAGGCCGTACCCTATACGAAAGTGAAGGCGCAGCTTCCTAAAGTTCAAGATAACGGTATTGCAAGTCCTTTATTTAAAACCCCAGAGTCAAACGGGATTAACAAGTTATTAAAAACTAATGCCTATTCATACCATAGCCAGATCGATATGTCGCTAAATGGTTTGGGATGGGCCAATTCTGCCATTCACCCCATTGATCGCTTCCTTGGTACGGATGGAGACGGAACTGACCAGGATATGTTACTTGTTGCGTACCGGCAGGCTATTGCCGGTAATGAGGAAACAGGGATCATTGGTGCGCATTACATTGATGTGAGTTCCGGACTTGAAAATGGGGTATTTTACAGGCAGGAAGAAATCGCCTCAGTCGCTCTTTATGGTGGGGTTGGCGGCAGATATCCTAGCGCTATTGCTATTGACTGGCCCTTTCTTGCATTTAATTGGTATGTAGGAAACACACCTACTGCTATACCAGGAGATTTTGCTGCGGAATCGCATCCCCATATTATTAGTAATTATGATTACACCTATGGCGAATATGGGGATGATTGGTTCCCGATGGATGAATATTATATGGATGATGGTTACACACATCATGATGTTTCAGTTAACCGATTGTGGAATGGTCCTGTATGTGTAGTAAAGGATGACAATGATATATATCATTATCTTGCAATGTACGCCAATTGGTATACAAACGCGGAAACTCAGTTTTTGGGTTTACAAAATGATTTCGTTCTACTGAATGCGAATTCGGAGGATCCTGATTATGATGGTTGGACCATTGATACCGATCCCTATGTCGTTGATCTGCAAGAAGTTTCCTATTTAAGTCCAGGATTAGATCTTAATGCCAATGGATTTGGGGTTATCTGCGGGCCTGGACACCTTGGCCCGCATGATTCGGATGAAGGATGGTTCTTTAGTGAGATGAAAATTACATATCAGATCACCGAAGATTATGGCGAAACATGGTCGGCACCGGATACGGTCAGTTTTGGCGACCTTGGTTTTCCCCTTTATCATTATGAAGAGGACTCCCTGCTGCTCTTTTATGAAGTAGTAGGAGAAGATACGCTTGTCGTGTCTTATGAAGGTCCAACTTTTATGGGTACAAATAGTGATATGGATGTGCTCGTCGACGATGGTGGTAACATTATTGTGGCCTTTAATAGCTTGTGGGGTCAGCCGACGGAAGAGGGGTGGTATCCGAGCTATTATTACA
>CAYPHA010000120.1:0-9135 GCA_964410215.1 uncultured Calditrichota bacterium
AGGTTTTTCCTATACTTGAAATTGACCTGGAAGGCGATCCGGATGCCATACAGACCCTTGAACATAAACAAAATCAACCCAGAAAAAAGATCTGCCCGGCCGATCTTTCCCAGGCTCTGCAGAAGGAATTGTCGCGTTACAGCATCGAAGCTTTCAACGCCTTGCAATTGCGTGATTTTGCCCGTGTGGATTTCCGGATGGACGATCAGGGCCGGATTTACATACTGGAGGTCAACTCAATGGCCAGCCTGGGACCAACCGGTTCGTATCCCAAAGCGGCCTCTGTGGCAGGATATGATTATAAAGCACTGGTTAATAAAATGCTGGACGTAGCCGCAACCCGCTATTTCATGTCAACAGAAGTCCCGGTAGATATAATTCCGGCGGACAGACGTACGCCATTGCATATTCGGATCAGGGGATTTCTGCGTGGACGGCAGTCGAACCTGGAAGGTTTCCTGAAACAGCTCGTAAATATTAATACCCACTTCCGGAATGTAGAAGGGGTAAATACGGCAACAAACCTGATATTAAAACAGCTCAGCCATCTCGGTTTCTCATACAAGTCTTATCCCCAGGTGGAAATCGGAAACGTCTATTTCTTTACAAATAGTGCTGACGAGCGGCTCGATACCCTTTTTCTGGCAAATATGGATAACGATACCAAACTGGCTAATCAGCAGACCTTCCACGAATCCGAGTTGAAATTATTCGGAACCGGAATTTGGGAGAACAAAGGCGGTATCACTATTATGTTGGCCGCTTTTCAGGCATTACGTTTCAGCAAATTACTGAAAAGGATGAAGATCGGCGTTCTGCTTGTCACCGATGAAACGCTTTATGGACGATCCGCAAGGAGAATCATACAGGAAATATCCTATCGTTCAAAATATGTGATCGGTCTGCACGGCGCTTTCCTTAATGGCGGACTCGTCACTTCGCGGTCAGGAGCTGCCGTTTATCAGTGCGAAATGAACCTGCAGAAAAGCGATGATGCCTCCCGTGTTGCCGAAGCCTGCCGGCAATTCAGCGGCATTGTCAAAAACTGGATTGAACTTTCTGACAAAGAAAATGGTATCGTTATCGCTCCGTACCAGATGCAACTGACCTCCAACATCACGGAGCCTTTTGCTCACGGTTCCATTACGCTCAGTGTAAGATTCAACGATACCAGCCAGATGAAAGCAATCGATACAAGAATTCGACGCTTACTGCCCAGGCGCAGGAACTCAGATGTGATTTATCAGTTCGACGGCGGGGTCCGCCGCCCTTCCATGATTAAAACGGAAAAGGTGGAAATGATCTGGCGCAAATTCAAACAGGTAGCCGACCGGCTGGATATTATCCTGCGGGAAGAACACCGCTGGAGCTCAGCAGATATCTGCCTGATCGAAAAAGACCGTTATTTGATTGACGGTCTCGGACCGGTGGGTATGAAACCATCAAACGATACCGAGTTCATTCTGCGTCACAGCATTCTTGAGAGAGCCACCCTTTTGGCCGTCACATTGACCGAGCTGAACGGAAAAACCCCGAATGGCTTTTGAAGCCTTCTTCTTCAACCCCTACCGGACGGAATAATCCACCCGCAGGCCGGCGTTCTTGAGCACATATTATAACCCGTAAGGTTATATGAGTCATATCAAATAAAAAGGACGGAGAAGGTGCGAAAGTTTATAATTCCATTGTTGTTATTTTTTTCAATTATAGCTATTATGAGCTGTCAGGCCGGTAATGATCCGGAAATAGCAGCAATGAATGGTTCAGATAACAGGGACACAACCGATACAACCGGGATGCCGGACAGCAGCGATATCCGTGATACCACAGCGGTACGTTACCTGGCACTCGGTGATTCCTATACCATCGGCCAGAGTGTGGCGGTTGCGGATAGATGGCCTGTCCAGCTGGCCGATACATTGCGTGGTCTTGGATACTATACGGAAGAGCCGCAGATCATTGCCCGGACCGGCTGGACAACGGGTGAACTGGCGGCGGCAATCAAGTCGGCTGCCCCGGACAGTACTTTCAGCTTAGTCTCGTTGCTTATCGGTGTTAATAACCAGTATCGCGGATTGTCATCAGAGGAATACCGGCTGGAATTAAGGGCTCTTTTAGAGCAATCGATATCCTTTGCAGGAAACGACACCGGTCGGGTATTCGTCCTGTCGATTCCGGATTGGGGTGTCACTCCTTTCGCAAAAGACCGTAACCGGCAACAGATCGCAAAAGAGATCAATGAATTTAATGCTATAAAACGAGAGGAATCTCTGCGGGCCGGGGTTACCTATATCGACATTACGGATATATCACGCAGGGCGGCGGATGATGCCAGTCTGATCGCACCGGATGGTCTGCACCCATCCGGAAAAATGTACCGGGAATGGGTTATTCGTGCTTTGCCCTATATTGAACACATGTTAAACGAGTAGGATGATGGTACAGGAAGTGTAAACCGCTATCAGGATCGGAATAATTTTCCATAAAAAGTGATTAAACTTTTGGATATATCTTTAAAATAAAGGAAAGTTATGGAATATCTGGTTATTGGACTGATCGCCCTTTTTGCATCGGGACTTACATTATTCTCCGGATTCGGACTCGGAACCATCCTGTTGCCTGCATTCGCCCTTTTTTTTGACATTCAGACAGCCATTGCCATGACAGCCATTGTACACCTGATCAATAATCTTTTCAAAATGGTTATGGTAGGTAAATATGCCGAATGGAAAATCGCTTTTCAATTCGGTGTGCCGGCGATGATCTTCGCCTATCTCGGCGCGCGGGTCCTGATGTGGTTTTCTGATCTTGAACCCATTTACAGCTACAGCCTGTTCGATGATATAAAAATAATTACACCGGTCAAACTGGCCATTGCCCTCCTGATGATTGTCTTCGCTTTTCTTGAAATCTCTCCACGCCTCAAGCATCTCTCATTCAGCCGGAAAATGCTACCGGTCGGCGGAGCGCTTAGCGGATTTTTCGGCGGGATATCCGGACATCAGGGTGCCCTGCGCAGTGCTTTTTTACTCAAATACGGCCTGAGTAAAGAAGCTTTTATCGGTACCGGTGTTATCATTGCCTCTGTTATCGATATCAGCCGTATATTTGTTTATTCTTCGCGGTTTGCCCTTGAACTTAACCAATATAACGGATTTTTATTATTGACGGCGATACTTGCGGCGAGTATCGGCGTGATCGTAGCGACGCGGCTTATGAAGAAGATCACCATGACCTTTGTTCAGTACACCGTTTCGGTTCTGCTCTTTCTCATTGCGATCGGCCTGGGCTCAGGAATAATCTGAGCAGGCAGTCTTCAACAGGAAATGATCAGTGCCCCATGCATTGCGGATTGATCATCTCCTGTTGAATAACGTGTATAGTGCAGGCTCAATTTTCAATATGTTCGACCATCCGTTTAAACATCAGGCTGTAAAACATCTCAAGGTAGCGGCGGGTTTCATCCCGTTCCAGATTACTCACAAATTTCCAGAACCCATAGATCCTCGAAAGCGTCATCAGACGGGAGGCATACAATTTCCATGTGAAGCGTTCCTCCACCCTTTTAATGCCGTTTTCTGAAATCTGTTTCCAGTAGCCGGGGTCCTTCTCGCATTTCTTAAAAAAATCCAGTAGTGTAGCGGAAGCCAGTTCACCGTGGTCCGGATCGATATGGAACCCCGATTTTCCGTTTTTGATTATCTCGAGAGGACCGCCGTTACATGTCGCAAAAGTGGGTAATCCTGAAGACATCGCTTCGATAACAGTCAATCCAAAAGCTTCGAAGAAAGCCGGTTGAACAAAGATCCCTTTCCGGTCGGCAATATAACGGTATAGCTCGCCGTTGAAGTTCTTATAGGATTGCTTTTCCACCCAGCGGATTTTACCATCCAGTTTATACGTTTCTATTAATTCATAGATCTTATTAATCTGGGTAATCTCTTCTTCATCCTTGGAAAGAGATACATCGACAAACCCGGCCACGATAAAGAGGTTCGCTTTCTCCTGTAGCTGTTTATTTCGCCCGAACCATTCCACCAGACCGCTGATATTTTTCACATGGTCCAGCCGGGCCATGGAAAAGATGATCGGTTTATCACGGTCATTGAAATAGCCCGTGGCATAATCGAGATTCCTGTCATCGATGAGTGTCTCTATATCATCATGCAGACCTGTCAGCCGCCTTTCGCTCTCGGTATAGGGAAAATAGACATCAGCATCGGCTCCGGGCGATACAATGTTAAATTTCGGGTCAAATACGTTAACACCATTCACGACACGATACAGGTCCGGCATGGTGAACGCCGAGTAACTTTCATACTGGCCGATACTCTCACGGTTGCCGGCAATTTCCTGAAACGTACTGGTGATGATGAAATCAGCGGTATTCATGGCGATCAGATCCGCAGTGAACTGGGCCGGAAAATGGTATTGTTCTTCGTACTGCTTCCAGTTCAGGGCGGAAAAGAGATATTTTGTCTTTTCCAGGGCATGAGCGATATTGCACTGCGTAACCTGCATGCGCTGCGACAACAGGGATGCGACCAGGTTTCCGTCGGAATAATTTCCTATAACCAGATCCGGACGGGTTTGCAATTCCTTGACAATCTCCTTTTCGGCGTCAATGGCGAATTGTTCCAGATACGGCCAGATTTTAAATCGTGAAATCCAATGGGGAACAATGTTTCCTTCCTCATTCCGGAAGGGTATTCGGATTATTTTAGCATTCTTTGTTCCGCTGATCGCCTCTTCCGCCTGGTTACAGGTCGTATCTCCCGCCTCCGGAATGAGCCGTGTAATGACAACTATTTCCGGTTCTATATCCAGACCAATATCCTTGTTTCGTTTTACCATCTCTTTTTCCAGGGCCCGCACCTGATCCAGTATATAGACGACCTGCCCGCCGGTATCGGGCAAACCGAGAACATTGGACTGACCGAAATAGCCATGCGGTGATAAAATCACGACATTAAAAATCATGGGTATAACGCTGAGAAATTTTTCCAGGTATTCCGGGGATGGTGCTTCCAGTATATCGGAAAGCAGGTAGAAATTATCCAGCATCCTGCCAACTGTACGTCCCCAACCCGGTTCAAAACCAAGTTCCAGAAGTTTATCCTTTACCTCTTCCCATTCGAGATCCGGATCCTTTTTTTCTAAATATTTTTCCATCTCTCGGAGATGGGTCTGCAATTGTTCCACGTTCTTGATGCTTTTACTCAGCATCAGCTGCACACCTTTATAATTATGTATGCGCAGGAAATCCAGGAGACGCTGGTCCCCTTTTTCCAGGTCACCGAAAAGCCGGTTGGACAAATAACGGTTCAGGAATTCTACTCCCCGTCCTATCGACTTGGTCTCCTTCATTCTGGGAAAACCACGGTTAAACGGTTTAAGATCAATCTCCAGAGTCCAGGGATCTTCCAACTCCTTTCCATTTGAAATACGTTCCTCAAAAGCCAGATATTCAGAAACCGGGACCTCCGTAAGACAGACATCATCGAGGTGGTATTTATAATAGTGAGAACGCGCGATACTGTTTCTCACAAACAAATAGACCCAGGGTGAGCCGAATGCCGCAACCTGTGTATTGTGTATCAGTTTTTCCAATGGTGAATCTTTCAGGACAGCGTTCTCCTCTTCACTGACAAACTGATTAAATTCATAAACAATCGACGAACGCAGCAGATATTTCTGATTCATTCGTACATAATGTCTGAACAATGAATAGACAATGTTTCGATGGGTCAGTAAGAAGGCATCAAGTTCAGGCATCCATTTCCTCCTCCGGTATTCTTATCTTATCAAAAAAGTTATAATGGTTTATTCCTTCGACAATTCCATTTGCGTATTCTTTTTCCGCAAAATATATTCTCGGCTTGCCATGCAGACGCTTTAATTCAGAACTGTAGTTGCCGACCACAACACCCAGGACATCTCCCGTTAACATCTCTTCATCATTACCGGAGTCTCCGGCAACGAGAATGCGTTCCGGAGTCAGCCCCCATTTCATTCCGAGATACCTTACGGCCAGCCCTTTTGAAGCACGGATGGGAAGAATATCCAGATATTTTTTATGAGAGTGAATGACCTTCACTCGAAGCCTGTTTCTCCTTAATTCACGAATAATTTCCCTCTTTCGGGGAGCTTTTTTCCTTTCGAGGTCGTAGCTGATCTTGTAGCGGCGCTGCTCGGTTTCCTCCTGCAGAATCAATCCGGGCATGGCATCAAGAACTTTCCGGATACGTTCCGGCTCCCAGAAATAATTCAGGTGATTACGCCAGGTACGGTCTTCTATGAGAGACTTTCCGTAATGAATTTCACTGCCGACCGCCGTTATGAAGATATCAGGCATGGCTACTTTTGATTTTTTTAAAATAGCGACGGCACTTTCGATCCGCCGGCCGGTCGCAATGGCAAATCCGACATTCTTATGCGATGATTTCAGCATATCCATAAACCGGTTCAATCCAGCCGCATCACCGATCAGCGTGTTGTCGATGTCACTGATAATCAGACGGTCTACGGTCGGTAAACGGCTCTTTTTAAGAAAAAGTAAATTCGGACCGTAAGCCTTCTTTTGGGTAAATCTCTTCTCAAGCTGCAGGTAGGACCGGACATGACTGCGCCAGGAATAATATTTTCGAACGCCGGAAATTCCGTTTTTGGACAGTTCATTCCAACGGTTTCTGTTCTCCAGAATCTGTTGAATTTTTCGTCCCATTTCTTCTGCATTCACAGGGTCAACCAGTTCACCATTATGGCAGTGACCTATAATATCACGCGGTCCCCCATCATTGGTCGAGACCAGCGGTAATCCGGAGGCAGCCGCTTCGATCAGCGTCAGGCCAAACGGCTCGGTCAATGCAGGATTCACAAACACACCCTTCGATTTAGCGGCAATACGGTACAATTCCGGTACATCCTCAGACTGATGTTGTTTAGGATAAGCCACCTTACCATAAAGATCATATTTGTCAATCAGATACAAAATATTGAATAAAACCTTCCTGGTACCGGCATCCACCGATCGGATATCTTCCCGGGTTCCGGCTACGATAATCAGATTGGCATGCTCCCGCAGGTATTTGTTTCGGCCAAATGCGTGTATCAGGGTCTCAATATTTTTACGTTCATCAGCACGGGACATGGCAAAGACAGCCGGTTTGCCCGGATCCGCAAGAAAACGGTCAACCTCATCATAAATAGGAGCCCGCGATGTCTTTCGTTTCGGCGGAAAAAAGTTATCCATATCCACGCCGGGAGGAATCACCACCATGCGTTTGGGATCATAATGTTCGTACCGGTTGTACTGCTGTTCTATTTCCTGCTTTGTGCTGGCGACAACCATGACAGCCGTATCCAGAGCAAATTCTTCCGCTTCAATACGCCTGGAAATATTATAACGGGCTTCAATTTTGAATTTATCCAATCCTTTTTCCAGAAGCCGTTCTTTTTTGATACGACCCAGTGAATGGCCAGTAAAAACAAACGGAACCCCGAGTAAACGCGAAATCTGCCCACCAACATAACCGGCATCGGCATAATGCCCGTGAATCCAATCGGGAATACGACGGATACGGCGCACATGCTGAACGGCCTGGTCCGAGAAGCTATCCAGATATGGCCATAATACTTCTTTACGCAGATAGCGATTCGGACCGCAGGGCACACGAATGATAAAGACATTATCCGTGAGCTGCTCTTCCTGCCGGCTGTACATCTCGTCCACTTTCGAGTCGATAATCTGCCGCGTCATCAGATCGACACGGTCAACCCTTTTGTCCTGACCAAGTTTTTTGGCCAGTTCAACGACATACTTGATCTGCCCTCCGACATCAGCATCGCGTCCCAGTTCGAGATCATCACCGCGAACAAGGCCGTGTATGCTCAGCATCAGAATATACAAGCCCTTTTTATCTTTCTTTGATACCATCTGATCAACTTTGTGTTAGTATGACATAATAATTTATAGTGTATTAAAAATGACAATGCAATACAAAAAAAACTGCATATTTCAGGTTCTGTGCATGATTTCAGGCTTCCGGACACGCATAGCGAGCCCCTGAATTGTGACAATATTTTATTTTAACATCCATAATTTTTATATTAAAAAAATGAATAAAAAAAGTACTCTTAATCACCGCTTTCCAGTAAGAAAGATATCAGGATGAAAGAATCAACGAGAAAGATTGCCGTCATTGGCGCCGGTATAGCGGGACTGCTTACAGCGAAGAAGCTGCAGGAAGCGGGTTACTCCGTTAAGGTATTCGAAAAATCACGGGGATCCGGAGGCAGAGCTTCCACACGGCGTCAGGGCGACTATCGTTTTGACCACGGCGCCCAGTATTTTACCGCGAGGGACGCACGGTTTACGGAACAGGTCCGTAAATGGATACAGGATGGTGTGGTAGAGCGATGGAAGGCCCGGATCGTGGCTATACGCGATGGAAAATCCGCCCTCGACAAAGCTTCCATCGATCGTTATGTCGGTGTGCCGGGCATGAACGCGATTACGAAAGCACTGGCTGATGGAATTGACGTTACGTATGGATCACGGATTGAACGGATCATACGGATGGCGCAGATTAAGCAGGCTGTCGAATCTCAAAATGCGTGGCAGCTTATTGATTCAGAGAATAAAGAGCATGGTCCCTTCGATGGCGTCATTGTGACGACACCTCCGGCTCAGGCTGCACCATTAGTAAGTGTAGCACCAAATCTGCAGAAGCAGGTGGGCGAGATCTATCTGGATCCATGCTGGGCAGTCATGGTCGTTTTTGATCACAAAGTAAATATCCACCTTCTAAGAAGGTGGCTTTGACTTGCCCCCATAGGGGGCTACTCAGTCATGTTTGTCGGAAAAGTCAAAGTTTAATTGTTGATCTTCTTCTTTTCTTTCTTGTTCTTCTTGATATTTGACATATTTCTTTATCATTTCTTCGTCTAAACCTATTGTACTTGAACAATAGCCTCTGGCCCAAAAATGATTGCCCCAATATGGCTTCTTTTTCAATGCTGGATAACTCTTAAATATTTTTATCGCTGTCTTTCCTTTTAACATCCCCATCAATGAGGATCCTGGATTCCCGGACTATTGTAACGAGGAAGGTGGTGTGACGCCCAGCTTCGCAT
>CAYPHA010000121.1:0-8974 GCA_964410215.1 uncultured Calditrichota bacterium
ATCAAGTAAAGAAAAAAAAAGAAAGAAGAAAAAAGAAAAAATGCAAATCGGAACAAATAATAAGTTATGGTAAAAATGAAAAGTTTTAAGACCAGGATTTTCTGAGTCCTGAATCCTGAGTTCTTTCAACTACTATTACAAGGAAGGTATAATGAATCGACTGTTTTTTATTCTTTTAATTAGTCTTTTAACCGTATCGTTATATGCAGACGGTCCGGTAATCAATGAAATTATGTCATTAAATAATGGGGTGGTCGCTGATGAAGATGGTGATTTCCCGGACTGGATTGAGATTTATAACCCTACCGAATCAGTCATTAATCTGGAGGGATATGGTCTCTCCGACGATCCGTCATTTCGCCAGAAGTGGCTTTTCCCGGAGATGAAACTGTTCCCGGGGCATTTTGTTCTGGTGTATGCCTCGGATAAAGACCGGCGTGTCTGGAATAATTATTTCTGGGAAACGATCATCGATCAGGGTGATGAATGGCGTTACCGCGTCGGTACATCGGCGCCGCCTGCAGACTGGTATGCTATTGATTTCGACGATTCGGGCTGGCTGACAGGTCCCAGCGGCTTTGGCCATCTGGATGGCGATGATGCGACCGTAGTGCCATCAACGATGTCGGTAACCATCCGGAAACGTTTCACAATCGAAGATACTTCCGCCATCGCATCCGCATTGTTGCATGTCGATTATGATGATGCGTTTGTTGCCTACCTGAACGGCGTTGAGGTGGCGCGTGCCAATATCGGTGAACCGGGCACCCCGCCGGCCTATGACGCCGATGCGGACAACTGGCATGAGGCACGCATGTACAGCGGCGGAGAGCCGGAAGTATTTGCATTGAATGAAGCCAAAAACCTCTGGCGGCAGGGTGAAAATGTGCTGGCCATTCAGGTCAACAATTTTGAAGATCCGGCCTCCGATATGACCCTGATTCCCTTTTTAACACTCGGTTTCGATACACCGCCGGACAACCCTCAGGGTGTCCCTGAGATCCTGCCGCTGGGAGAAACCTTTCTACATGCCAATTTTAAAATCAAGTCGGAAGGTGAGACCATTAGTATCAGTGATCCGACCGGAATAACGCTCGACAGCGTCTTCACGGGTGTTATTGAAAGCAATATATCGAAAGGACGTCAGCCGGACGGCGGCGAGGAATGGCTGTTTTACGACGTACCGACACCAGGTGCGGCCAATGAAACACCCGGTTATACGGGCCGTTCAGCTCCCCCGTCATTTTCACAGCCTGCCGGACTTTATAACGGTCCGGTGGAGGTATCGTTTTCCGCCGGCAATGAAGAGGCTGTTATACGCTATACACTGGACGGAAGCGCACCGACTGACAGTTCCGAAGTCTTTACCGAAAGCATCGTAATTGAAGCAACCACGCCGGTCCGTGCCAGGGTTTATGAGACGGGCCTGCTGCCCAGCCCTGTCAGGACGCAAACATACCTGATTGATACAGACCATATATTACCCGTTATTTCACTGACAACCACACCGGCCAACCTGTGGGATTTCCATAGCGGAATTTACACGATGGGGCCCGACGCCTCATCCAGCAATCCCTACTTTGGTGCCAATTTCTGGAAAGACTGGGAACGGCCGGTACATATGGAATTATTTGAAACCGACGGGACGAAGGCATTCAGCCTGGATGCCGGGATCAAAATTCATGGCGGCTGGCCCAAAGCCTATGCCCAGAAATCCGTTGCCATATTCGCCCGATCGGAATACGGTGCCGGGGAAATCAATTACCCGGTATTTCCGGATAAGAATATCGAAACGTTTGAATCCATCGTTCTGCGTAATGCCGGGAACGACTGGAAATATACCCTTTTCCGGGATGCCATGATCCAGAGCCTGCTCAGGGACTGCAATCTGGATCTGCAGGCTTACCGACCCGCGGTCGTCTATTTGAATGGCGCATACTGGGGAATTCACAACATAAGAGAAAAAATAAATGAGCATTATGTTGCCTCTAACTACCACATCGATGCTAACAGCATAGACCTGATGGAGATCAATCTCCAGGAACCGGCGGCTTTTGCCTTTCACGGTGACGCGGAAAACTATAATAACCTGATCGATTTTGTGGCGCAGAATGATCTGTCCGATGACGCTAATTTCCGGTATATCGCCGGGAAAATTGATGTAGACAGTTATATCGATTACCACGTATCCCAGATTTATATGGATAATAAGGATTGGCCCGGAAATAACAATAAATTCTGGCGTCCGAAACGGGAAGGGGGAAAATGGCGCTGGATTATGTTCGATCTGGACTACGGATTCGGGTTATATAACAGTTCGGCCTATGCATCCAACACGCTTGCATGGGCAACCGATCCCGACGGTGAAGGCGGCAATGATTCGCATAATCTTCCGTTTACGACATTCCTGTTTCGAAATATGCTGTTGAATACATCTTTTCAAAATGCTCTCATTAACCGTTTCGCCGATTACATGAATACGATTTTCATTCCCGAAGTCGTCAAAAGCAAGATTGCCGAATTAAAGGCTGGTATCGAACCGGAAATGCAGGAACATTATGATAAATGGGGAAGCGGAGATTTCGATTGGGGCAGTTCGATGGGATGGAGCTATTTCGGAAAGTGGGACAGTAATATTGACCGGATGATAACATTTGCCGAAAGGAGACCGGACTATCTCCGTGACCACATCATCGATCATTTTGAATTGAGCGGTGACGCCCTGGTTTCGCTGGATGTCACCCCGGAAGGGGCGGGACAGGTTATCGTAAATACGGTAAACCCGGATGAATATCCCTGGAGCGGACACTATTTTAAAGATGTTCCCGTAGAACTGACGGCGCTTCCAGCAGCCGGTCATCGCTTTGTCCGCTGGGAGGGACTTACGGATAAAAAATCGCAATCCATATCGGTCATGCTGACAGAGGATCTTACCATACAGGCTGTATTTGAAGCCGATTCAAGCTCGGAAGCAGGTATTGTCATCAACGAAATTAATTACAATTCGGAGGGCGATTTCGGTACGGGGGACTGGTTTGAACTCTATAATTTCAGTGCCTCTGCCATCGATCTTTCCGGCTGGTTATTCAGGGATTCCAATGATGAAAATCTGTTCATTATCCCCCAGGGCACTATTCTGGAAGCGGACGATTATTTAGTTCTTAGTCATGATTCCACAGATTTTAAATCCTTTTTTCCATCTGTGCGCTTCACGGGTGATTTTAACTTCAATCTAAGTAACAGCGGGGATATGCTGCGGCTGTACAATCCGGGCGGTGGGCTTGTTGATTCCCTGGTTTATGATGACGGCCCGCCGTGGCCGGAAGAGGCCGATGGCCTCGGCCCGACACTGGAACTGAAAAATCCCGCTCTGGACAATACGGTTCCGGAAAACTGGATGGCTTCTTCGGGACATGGTTCGCCGGGGAAGAAAAATGGAACGTTTGTAAATATTGATCCCACTGAACAGCAGGTTCCGGGGGAATTTCGTGTTCTCAGTAATTATCCCAATCCGTTTAACAGTACGACAACATTTGCTTTTCAGTTATCACAACACAGCCGGGTGAAAATCACTATCTACAATACGGCTGGTCAGTTAATACAAGCCGTCGTTGATCAGCGAATGGAACCGGGAGAACATCATGTCCGCTGGAATGCCGATGCATATCATTCCGGGATCTATTTTTATAAAATTAAAGCGCAAAATACGGTAAAAACCGGTAAATGTCTTCTGATCAAATAGGAGTTTTTTATGCGTGGGCCTATTCGACTATTATTTGGAACCTTCCTGATTTTTCTGTTGAATGTAACGCTTCTGGCTCAGGGCAGACCTTACGAAGGGCCCGATGATCCGGCAGGTGATATAGCGGCCCAGCGTGAAGGATTCATGAACGGAAATCGGGTTTTTATCAAATTTCAAAATAATACGGAACTGGCTGATTACCCGCCTTTTAATACCTCCAAGTGGCCCAATGATGAAAAAGGTTTATCCATGACCGATGGTATCGCCTTATTAATTAATGCCCGTGTATATATAGAGAATGACAGCATACCTGTCACCGATCCGGACGAAATTGCCAGCCGATCGGATCTGGATACGCTTTATTTCTGTCAATCCAGTTTCCGTCATTTTATGCCTACGAATGAAGAGGGAACGGTGGAATGGGGCCTGTATCCGGTGTTCGGGTATTTTAATGAAGCGAATGAGTATCCGGCCATGAGCAACCTGCCGATATCCTGGCCGCAGAACGGCTGGCCGGAACGCGGCTATGGTCTGAAATGGCCCGGTGAATGGGACGGACGTTTTGGACGCGGTATTCACTATGCGGACCTGGAAACCTATTTTGTAGCGAATGATGCCCAGGACCAGGGGTATCTCAGTGCCGATGATTCTGTGAAATATTATCCGCGTCCGGGTATCCGTATAGGTGACCGGAATGCCAGCGTCACCATTCAGAAAGGAATGCCCTGGGGTGGCCTTGGGATTCGTATTAAGGTACGCGGTTATCAGTGGAATAATGCCCAGACCCGGGATGCCCTGTTCTGGGAGTATGATATTTCCAATATTTCCGATTATGATCTGCCGGAAGTCGCTTTCGGATACTGGCTGGATCCGGGAGTCGGACACTGGGGCGATGCCCATGACGAAGATGATATCGGCTTCTTCGACCGGTATGAGAACCTCGCCTATGTCTGGGATACGGATGGTATCGGTGCCGGGGGAATCCGAACCGGCGTCCTGGGATTTACCTTTCTGGAAACTCCGGGACATCCGGATGATAATATCGATAATGACGAAGACGGTCTGGTCGATGAACGGCGCGATAATGAAGCGGTTACCCTGATCGGACCCACCGATGGGATAGAAGACCTGGAAAAATTCCTGACCTGGTATGGTTTGAAGGAGTCAGACCTGAAGGAGCATTGGGATGCAGATGAAGATCAGGACTGGGATGACGGAGTCGATCTGAATGACAACGGAATCTACGATCCTGGAGAAATCGCGGGAGACGATGTGGGTACGGACGGGGTCGGTCCTGGTGAACTCAATTATTTCGGACCGGATGAAAACGGTACAGAGGGCAATCATAAACCGGATTTCGTGGAAGGACTGGGTTCGGAGCCTGATTTTGGCCCGACCGATGTTTCAGAGACGGATATGATAGGTCTGACTTCCTTTGACATGTTTCCCCATCCACGAGGATCCTCCCCACCGCAGATCCGCTTTGATGAAACGATGTGGGATCTGATCGGCAGGGAGCATTTTACGGAATTCTTCGGTGAAATTGTAAGCCTGGTACAAACGGCCGGATCCGGAGCCTTTCCGCTCCTGCAGGGCACCACAGAACGCATTTCAATGTCGGAAGTCCATTCCTACGAGGAGTTATCCGGATTGAGTTCGGATGCCCACTCCGCACCCGCATTATTTCAGAAAAAGCATATCGTTCAGGTTATATATGAATCGGATTACCGTTTCGCCAGCCCTCCGCGGATGCCGACACTCAAGGCGACAGCCGGAGACGGAAGAGTATTTCTAAGCTGGGATAATGCAGCGGATAAATCGACACGCGAGCCGTTACTGAACGGGGTCAATGATTTCGAGGGGTACAAGCTCTATAAAGCGACGGATAAACGCTTTGGCGATGCCGAAATGGTGACCGATATTTTTGGCAATCCGGCTGCTAAAAAACCCATTTTTCAGTGCGATCTGGACAACGGTATCAACGGTGCAACCGAATTCGGGCTGATTAACGGACTGTCTTTTTACCTGGGTGATGATACCGGTATTCAGCACCATTTTATCGATGAAAATGTACAGAACGGCCGGACCTATTATTATGCCATCGTGGCTTATGATTTCGGGATCACCGGCCTGCAAGTGGACATCGCGCCGTCTGAGAATAATATCGTCGTCGATCTGGATGAAGACGAAAATATACGTTTTACCGGTGCCAATGTTCAGGTTGTAACACCGCATCAACAGGCAGCCGGTTATGTCCCGCCAAATGTCGAGATTCATTCCGGAAATGAAACAATGGGGGATGGTGTCGTTTCCGCCGAAGTGTACGATATTAACAGTGTTATTCCCGATAACCAATACAAATTGAAATTCAAGGTCGATACATTAAGCTATCTGACGTATCCTTCCCGTAACCGGCACCCGCGGGAGCTTTCTTACACAAATAATGGTTACGAAGTATACAATGTAACCCGGGGCGGTACACTGCTTTATGAAGAGTCTCCCGACTATTATATGATGGATAATATCGTCGATGGGCATCTGAATACTCAGAAAACGGTCGTATCGGACGCTATTGAGGGGATCCGGCTTCATATCGATATGCCCTTTGTAACGGCATCCTTTGATCCGGAGAAATCAGGCTGGGTGAGGGGTAATGCACCCGTCAATGTTCATATTAACGAAATAACGACACCCTATTACGCCTGGCAGTATGATATCGTATTTACGGATAACGACTCGGCATATATCTCAAAAATAAACAGTAAAACCAATATCAGGACAGCCGAAAACGAAGGTATCGGGCCGGCTGAACTTCTTCTGGACCAGGCCTTTAATTTTTACGCTATCAACAAAACTTTTCCTGACTCAAATGGAGTGTACGATACACTGGATATGGTCATACATGATGTAAATAGGAATGATTTTTTTGATCCCGATAGTGATTATGTAATGATAGGATGTGCCATTGATTTCGGATCGCAGGTCCGTTGGGCGCAGACCCTGTTCAGCCTGGACTTTCATGACATTGGTTCTGAAGGACAGATGCCCCAGCCGGATGACGTCTACCGGATTGATTTCAGAAGACCTTTCTGGGAGACCGATTCGCTTATATTTTCCGTGAATGAAGCCATTGAAGCCGATGCGGCGGAACTGGAACAATCAATGGCAGATATCAAAGTAGTACCGAATCCCTATGTAGCCACCAATGCCATGGAAGAATCCATTTCCAATCCCTATCTGAATCAGCGCAGGAAACTGATCTTTACGCATATTCCGGCACAATGTACGATAAAGATATTTATGGTCAGTGGTGTATTTATCGATGAAATCATCGTCGATAATCCCCCGCCCCAGGGTTTGGTGCATTGGGATCTGCAGACCAGGGAAGATCTGGAAATCGCGGCGGGAGTCTACCTGTACCATGTAAAATCACATGCAACGGGTGATGAAAAGCTGGGGAAGTTTGCGGTTATTAAATAAAAAATAAAAAATACAAAATACAAAATAGGAAGTAGAAAATTAAGCAGTAAGAATTGGAAAAGCAATGATCACTTATTAGGAGCAGCATAGCTGTGACGTATCGAAGTGAGCCGTATCAGATTTCTTACTTCCTACTTTTAAATTATAAGCCTGGGTTTTACCATGAAAAACCAATATCGAATATTGTTAGTTGTATTCTTTATTAATCTCGCGTCGGTCCTTACCCTTTTCGGGCAAAGCCGGCTGTATGAAGGACCGGATGATCCGGCCGGTGATCCGGCCGCAAAACGCATCGGGATCATGAATGGTAACCGGATTATATTGCCTTTTCATAATACGACGGAACTGGGAAACTTCATTGCAGGATTCCCGGCCCGCTGGCCTAATGATGAAAACTCTTTGCGTATGCATGACAATATTGCGCTTCTGATCGGTGCCCGTGTTTTTCTTGAAAATGATACCATTCCGGTAACAGACCGGGCATTGATAAATACGCGGGATGACCTGGATACGTTGTTTTTTATACAGACGAATTATCGAACAGGCTTTTTAGATGAATCTACGCCAAGTACAGAGACAGATCCAACGGGCACAATAGAATGGGGCTTTCAGCCGGTTTTTGGTTATTTCAATGAAACGAGTGAATATCCGGCTATGAGTAACCGACCGGATTCCTGGCCGCCGGCAGGCTGGCCGGCCAGGGGTGGCCAGACAAAATGGCCGGGCGAATGGAACGGCCGTTTCGGCAGGGGTGTTATCTATGCCGATCTGGAATGCTATTTCGTGGCCAATGATGCCCATGATCAGGAATATCTCGGCGAGGATGATATTGTAAAATACTATCCCAGGCCCGGAATCAGAATAGGTGATAAAAAATCGGATGTTACCGTACAGAAAGGTTTACCCTGGGGCGGTATCGGTATCAGAGTTGAAGTCCGTGGACTGCAGTGGAATAACGCCCAGACCCGTGATGCGATATTTTTCGAATACGCCATATCAAATATATCTGATAACGATTTGCCGGATATGGCCTTCGGCTATTATATCGATATGGGGTTGGGTGGCGAATCCGATGATACCGGATCCTTTGACAAAATCACGGATATGGCCTATTGCTGGGATATAGACGGTATTGGAACGGGTGGTGTGCGTCCCGGTATCATGGGATTTGCTTTCCTGGAAAGCCCCGGTATACCGGGCGATGGCGTGGATAACGATGACGACGGCCTGGTCGATGAACAACGGGATAACGAGGCGCTGCAGAAGGTCGGTCCTTACGACGGTATCGATGACCTGTTCAAATTCCTCAGTTTTTATAATGTAAAGGAAGCGGATCTAAAAGAACACTGGGATGCGGATGAAGACCAGGACTGGATGGACGGCAATGACCTGAATAATAACGGACGGTACGACGAAGGCGAAAATGCCGGCGATGATGTCGGACTGGACGGGGTTGGCCCCTATGACCTGAATTATTTCGGTCCGGATGCCGACGGAACGGAGTGCAACCACCGGCCGGATCTGCTGGAAGGTATCGGTGCGGAACCGAATTTCGGTTTAACGGATATATCGGAATCCGATATGCTGGGCCTGACCATGTTTAAAATGTATTCTTTCGAAACCCCGGAATACAAATTCAGATACGATCAGACTTTCTATGAATTTATTACCCAAACCGGGCTTGATCCTGAATTCGGCGATATTGCCAACCTGGCCCTGACCTTCGCTTCCGCCGAATTCCCCCTGCCCAAA
>CAYPHA010000122.1:0-8869 GCA_964410215.1 uncultured Calditrichota bacterium
TTCGTCAGCGAATACCGCACCCCCGCCTGCGCCGCCAGATTGATCACCACATCAATCTGCTCTTCTTTGAAAAGTTCATTTAAAGCACTGCCATCCGCCAGATCTATTCTGACGAACCTACTGTTGCTATATTTTGTATTTTTTATTTTGTATTTTGTATTCCTCTCGCTATCCTTCCGGTCAAACCCCAGATCCACCAGCCGGTCATATTTCAGATTAATATCATAGTAATCATTAATCACATCCAGTCCGACAATATCATGGTCCGTCATTGTCAGCTTTTTTGTCAGATGGTAGCCGATAAAACCGGCGGTGCCGGTGATGAGTATTTTCATTGCCTCTCCTAAAAAGTAATTTAAGATTTCAGAGCTCAGAACTCTGAGCCCAGACTGTCATCCCGGGCGGAATGAGCGACAGCGAATGCAGACCCGGGATCTCATCATTGAAAAACGAGATCCCGGATCATCGCTCACTCTGTTCGCTTCGTCCGGAATGACACTTACTGAGTTCTGAGCTCTGCCATCTGGGTTCTACTTCAGTCTGACGTGATCCAGATACGCCTCCCTGCGCTTTGGTCATTCCGTGGTAAAAATACCAACTGCCCTGATGTGTGTCAAATCCATTTGCAGGCTTCCGCCAGACAGTGACAGGGCTAATAGTGCGAAAAATAGGATGGTTGCTTTTTTCATAGGATTTAGAAGTTAGAGCTCAGAGCCCGGATTGTCATCCTTTAGGATCTTTGTATGTGGTGACGTGGAGCTCCCGCTCGCCCTAGGAATATTTAAGATTAAAGATGAAAGATAAAAAAATCAACATTGGCTGAGAAACTCCCGCTTTTTCGCTTTTCCATATTTAGGATAATAAATAAAGCATCTCCGTTAAAAGTCGATCATTCTTAAATATAAAATAGTTAACTCAAATTTTATATATTGTATATATATGGCGTTTAAACAAGGAGCATTTCGTGAAATTTAGTCGTGAGGTTTTGAAAATCGATCCGGAAGCGGAACTGAAAAAACTTACTGATTTCATTATCCAACAGGTGCGGACGGTATACCGCCGGAAAGGTATCATTGTCGGATTGAGCGGCGGTATTGATTCCGCCTGCATGGCCGCCATTGCCGTTCATTCCATTGGTAAGGAACGGGTGGTCGGGCTTGTCCTGCCGGAAAAGGAATCCAATCCGGTCAGCGCTGCCTTCGCTATCAGGCATGCCCAGGAACTGGGTATCGAATTCCGTGAAGTGGATATCACGCCTACCGTTGACAGCGTCGTGAATTACCACTGGCGGGATACTTTTATCCAAAACCTGCTGCCTGAATACCAACCGGGTTACAAATACAATATCACCCTGCCTACTGACCTGCTGGAGCGGGATGCGTTCAGTTTCTATAACCTTCAGGTTCAAATGCCCGATGGAGAGATAAAGAAAAAGCGTCTCAATCTGGACGAATTCCGCGCTATCACCTCCTTTGCGAACATCAAAATCCGCTCCCGGATGCTGCATCTGTACGCCGAGGCGGACCGTCGCAATCTGATCGTCGCGGGTACGACCAACCGGACAGAATTCCTATTAGGCGATTTCTGTAAATACGGCGACGGTGGCACGGATATGGAACCGCTCACCCATCTGTATAAAAATCAGATCTATCAGTTGTCGGAATACCTTGATGTAACGCGCGAGATCATCGATCGTCAGCCCAGTCCGGATACCTTCAGTCTGCCGGTCAGTGACCAGGAGTTCTTCTTCCGTATTTCTTTCGACAAGCTGGATCACCTGCTTTATGCCTGGGAGCACGAGGTATCCGCTGAGGAAACTGCCGGAGTATTGGACCTGTCTACGGAGGCCGTTCAGCGCGCTTTTAAGGATTTTACATCGAAGTACCGCGCCACCGCGCATCTGCGGCGCATGCCGGCGACGATGGAAAAATGAATGAGATAGTAATAGTAGAGAAGGTTACAGGAAGCAGGAAGCAGGAAGCAGGAAGCAGGAAGCAGGTAGCAGGTAGCAGGAAGCAGGTAGCAGGTAGCAGGCGGGTTCCCCGCCTGCAAAACAAATCCGTCATCCCGGTTGGAGACTATTTGTGCAAGATCTCATTATTATGAGATATGTAAACTAATTTTTTTACCCAGTGCAGAAATGTATTTTGTCAAAGTAGATAATCGAATATCTTCAGAATGATTTTCTATTCGAGATATAGCAGATTTCTTTGTGTTAAGTTTTCGAGCTAATTCTTCCTGAGTTATGCCAGCTTGCTCACGAGCTTGCTTTAATAAGATTCCCAATTTAAAGTTTTCATAACCTTCATCAAAATTATCGAGCAGATAGGTACTTTGTTTTTTACGTTTATTGATATATTTAGTTAAATCATCCATCATTTTCTCCCTGCCAAATATTCACGCTTGCGATTTTCTGCAAGTTTAATTTCATTCTTTGGAGTTTTTTGAGATTTTTTCACAAATCCATTAGTAAGTACAATTACATTCATTCCTTCCAAAAAGCACAAAAATCTGTATATATTTGAACCATATTTTATCCGAATTTCCCAGATGTCAGCAGTATTTTTAAGCTTCTTAAAATATTGAAAGGGTATGACCTCCAGTTCACTTACTAATTTGAGAACCCAGGCGACTTTCTCGAATTGTTTATCGTCAAGACTATCAAGGAACGCTTCAACCGGACAGGATCCACTTTCTGCCCTATAAAAAATGATATCGCGCATGGGAAAAGTTAACAAATAAGTTAACAGAAGTAAATGAAAAAAGTTTCTATAAATAATATCCACACGAGAGAATTCGAACTTGTTAATTAACTTGGGGATGGGTCAATTTTAGTGATAAAAGTGGTTCAACTTTCAGCGATAATCTACACTAGAATAAGAAAAAGGCTTGTACTGAGCCTGTTTCCTGTTGCCCGACTGGCAGTAATAGGGGCTAAAACAAATAATTCAGATTAAAAAATATCTCATTCGAGCGATACACATCGCTTGTGGAGAGGTTATTGTTCAGGGAGATGTTCAAATAGCGAAACAACCGGGTGGTGATTTGCAGCGCATTCTCGACATAACCGCCGTTATCCATATCATATTTCCAATACACGGTGTTCGTAAGCCGAAAGGCGTTTGCAGGGTATAAAAAATACAGGCCGGAACCGATAATTTTGCGATTATCCGGTGTCCAGAACGGAACGGCCGATTCAAAATGACGGGAAGCATCCTGATAGGTAAATTCAAAAACAGGGCGTGTTTGTACGGAACGGAGATCATAGCGTTGAAGATGTATGCGTGCAAAGGATTCCGTTTGCCAGATACCGGTTTTATACCGCATTAACTTTGTAGATACCGATGTCTGAATGCTTCCGTCATACCAATTGTCTTCATGGTAAACCGTCACAGCGTTCTGGTTGTAACGTTCTTTTATGGCGCTGTAGGTCATGACCGGACTGTGTGACAACGCAACCGATGTGTACACACCTGTTGAAAAACTGACACTGAGGGACGGATAACTGTTCGAAAAGTAAAAGGCGTTATTTATGGCCACCTGTATCTGTGAGGATCCTCCCTTCAGACCTTTCTGATAGAGATATCCAAGCTGATATCCGCCCACTTTTTTCACTTCCGATATCAGTTTTGACTGTACGGAAATTCTTTCCGTGCTAAAACGGTGTATCGCATGGTATTTCTGTCCGGTTTCCGCATAGATACCGCTGGTTAAATAGGAATGGTCATAATTATCCTTCCTTAACTGACCATAGGTTGCGATGTTTTTCCTGAATGTGTCCCGTTTTTCATATTCCAGATTTCTCACATCCTGTTTCGAAAAGAGGGCCGGATAGCGGTCATACACCTCCAACCGGTCTGATACGGATAGTTTTTGAATCCAACCGGTAATTTGCGTATGTATCCCCTCCTCCAGGTCCTGATCCTGTACCAATGGATACAGGAATCCCAGGCTTTCATTATAAAATCCTTCATTGAATAAAGAAGCACCGATGTGCGCTCGTACGGCATCATTATCCGGTTGATCCGACATGATTCCGGCCGCATAGTCCAGATACTCGGCATAGCGTCTGGCGGCCAGGAACCAATCCAGTTTCTTTCTCTGTTCGATTTTATCCGATTTTTCCGCCCAGTACAACGCTCTGGAGAAATCCTGCCCCACATAGGCATAGAGCTCGGCAATCTGTCCGCTCAGTGGTTGCAATTGTCCGTAACTCGTTCTCGGGAAATCACCCAGATAGGAAAGGGTCTGCTCCGGTTTGTCATACCAGATGGATCGCTGCAGGAAATAAAAATAAACAGAATCCGAATCGCCGGCCTTTTCAAGGTACGGCATAAAGGTGTTTCTGACTTTTGGCCAGTGCTCCGGACCGTTATGTATTTTGGCAAATCGCAGGAGCGCCGCTTCCTTGTCCGGAGAAATGTCCAGCTCTTTCTGCATGAGCCAGTCTGCATCCGGAACGGGCGGATTGCCCAGTTTCTTAAGAAAATAACGAAAGATCCGGACCGATTGAAAGGTCTCCCAGACCTGCAGCCTCCGCTTTAAAAATTTCCAACCATCCGGGACCTGTTGATTCCAGACATAGAACCGGGTCAGGCGTTCCAGATCCGCTTCTTCCCACGCATTCTCTTTCAATACGTTCTCTTCCAGTATACCGATGGCAATATCAATTCTTTCCGACTCCAGGGCCAGTTTGATCGCGTTCTCCCGGGCCGGCCCGGAATCCGGATTATCCTTCAGCAGATCAAGGGCTTTCTCTAACCTCATCTGAAGCATATACGCAGCGGAACCTTCCTGCATATACGCGAGATATCGCTCTACTGCCTGATCCTGAAGGGTTGACAATTCCGGACCGGATGGTTTTTTTTGAAAGTGGTAATTAGGGAATTCCAGCGACGCCTGATCGGTAACAAATTCATACAGATGGCCCTCCCACAATGCATAGGAGTGATATGCCGAGGCGAGGTTCTTCAGGCGTTCTTCGATGGCCTCTTTTTTTGAATTCGAAACAAAAATATTCCAATAGCCTTTATGACGCTCCGGCCCGTTTCTCTGAACGGCATAGGTGCGGGAATCCGCTTTGTGACTTACCGACAAATTCCGCCAGGTCCGGATAATCGGCCCTCCATCAGCAATGGTTTCAAATTGCATATAGGGATGTATGGCTTTATTCTTTTTTATCCATTTTTTCAGACTTCCGTACAGGCTTTCCGGATTGCCGGGCGTGTTACGCCACCACAGATTCTCCTCATTGCGACCGTGGTATTCCGAATTTTCATTATGACCGTGAAACACATCGTCGGGATGAATGAAATGGTTCCATATACCGGTAAAGATGTACAAATTCTCCTGTAAGAAAAACAGGGCATCGGAATACACGTAACCAAAGGTAATCCGGGGGATATCGAAAAGCAGTTTGTTGTGCGGATCCGTATCGAACTCACGGGCCTCCCCGAACTCCTTATCACCCAGATAAAGGGAACAGTAATATTTAATGGAAGGCATTCCGTCCGTCAGTTTGTTAAGACCGGTTGAATCGATATCATTGCTGGGAGGGACATACGAAACGGGCAGAGGCCCCAGGTCATCGATGCGCCAGCGCTTTCGAACCGACTGCAAGGCGGTTACGATCAGGTCCATATTTTTCCAGTCTCTCTGCCACAGGGAAACATGATTATATCCGTGGAAACCCAGCTCGTGTTCCGACTTAACGATTTGCCGGGCAAGCCAGGGACTGCCCTGTACAACCTTTCCATCGATCGTGCTCCTGCCCCCTTCCCACATTTTGAAATCAAAGGGTGGAAGCGTCCGGCGGTTATAATTAAAGGCGGGAAACGCCGTATATTTCACACCGAACGAATCGGCGAGTGCCAGCATATCCGGCCACCATACGTTTACAACCCAGTCCGAATGCGTCATTTCATATTCCGCATCGATGGGATAGATTCCGGTATTATACAGGGGCATCGGAAAATCATCCAGATTGATGCTGCTGACATTCGCCACTGGATAAGGAATACCCTCCAGGCACTGTAAAATGGTGGAGAACAGCATTCCCCTGTAGATGCGATCATTCAATATGGAGGTGTTGTATACAAAAACCGATCCCAAGCCAACGGTATTTTTTACCAGAACCGGAAAATCATCCCGGTCCACAGCCGTGGCCAGTACCGCAACGTCCTCATGGAACGCCTCCCTGCCGAAGCCGAGGTGGGAACCGATATCATCGAAAACGACTTTTTTACCCTTCATCTGCGCCAGAACGTTCGTCCGGAAATGCCAGTTATTCGCCGGTGTACTGCCATAACCGTCAGGATACTTCACCAATCCTTCCAGAAAATACATCCGCTTATCCCAGATCAGGGATGTCAAAATCAGGTTGCCGCCGCCGGCGACATAGCGTACCAGCCTGTTGATATCGTCATCCGGAATCCGCAGACTATCCTGTATGGTGATACAAACGGCGCGGACCGTTTCCGGGATAACGCCCAGTGCCGGCCGTCCTGACAAATCAACCGGCCCGGCGGGGATTTTCGTGTATTCAAACGCTTTTAAGACGTTCTCTGCAATCTGTTCGCTGTTCCGGTCATTACGGTCATATACGACCCAGACCGGTGCAGACTCCCCGGCTCCGGCAGAGAGGCCCTGTGCAGCACTTTTGATGACGCAGGCCACAACCAGCCAAAAAGTAAATTCAAAATAACGGGCGGTCTTTTTACGTATCATATCAATTTTCTTTATTTCGTATATTGAAAAGCAGGTCCGACGTATCCGATTCTTTTATTTCATTGACAATTTCGAACACGGAAACATTTTCAGACCGGAAGTAGATGCGCAGCAGTTTATTCCTCTTCAATTCATAGTTTTTAATCCAGTCCAGCACATTGTTCATCGTATTCTGTGCATCGTACAAAACCTGTGAGGAGATGTTCGTATGCGGTGAATTATCCACAAAGATAAAGACACTGGCCGGCAATTTGGTCTGCTTTTGTAATTCCTTGTCATTTTCGCGCAGGGCATGCTGATACAGGGAATCCCTGGCGGCATAATCATTCAGGAGATAAGTATAATTGATAAAATAATGACGGTTTTTCGCCAGGGAGGTCCCGTAATCCGGAGCCACAATGGCGTAGGTGTAAGGCAATCGCTCCGAGACAATCTGATAATAGGCTTCAAAAAACTCTTTGGGCGTCAGATGATGGTAGAGCTCCCGGGAAGACAAACGGTCCTTCTGCGCGATGATAATCATCATAGCCAGAACGGCTACGGGTATCGCAGAGGGAATCCGGACGTTCACCTTTTCAAACGGGAACACCTTTATGACCATCGACAGAAAGATACTCAGGAAAACGGCGATCAGGAAACTGTAAAAGCCCGTCAACTGATCCACGTCGATCACGTCGTACTGCAGCTTAAGAGCGGACAGAAACGGCACAGAAAACAGCATGGTTGTGACAGCAATCAATGCGATCGAGCGGTTATCGACATGACCGATTCTCTTCAATGCAACAGAAACAAGGAGCAGGATGGCAGCCAGTATCAGGTACAGGTATGCCAGGGATTCCAATGATAAAACCAGATCCGGGAAATAACTGAATTCCGATGGTTTGAACAGTTGGGTTTTCACGAAGGCACTAAATGATGTGTTATTGATGTAACACGAATAAAAATAAAATACCTGGGGTATGTACAATCCCGCGACCAGACCGGAAAGCGCCCTTAATTTCTCCTTTTTGCCGGCAGACATGATGAACAGTCCGGGCAAAAACAGGAATGGCAGCACAATCACCAGGATAAAATAGTCCGTCAGACCGGCTGCGATAATTCCCAGCATACATAACATGATGTAATCTGTTTCCGGCTTTTTCAGATAACGCAGGAAATTCAGAAACGCCGAGGCGGCGAACAGGACGGCCAGATTCATCCCGCCCGTGCTGATCTGTTTTACCACAGAGACAGGCAGAATGAACATGGGCATCAGGGAAAATAATAGTAAGCCGGAAAAAGCGGCCGTTTCACTTCCGTCTGTTATTTCCAGAACGATCTTATAGACCATAAAGGAAAGCATCACCGTCACCAGCACTCCCAGCAGATTTAATATCAATTCCGGGCGTAACTGTAATACGGTACTCATAAAATAGACAAGCGCATCCAGACCGGCGGGATCCGTTGAATCGGTGAAACGGGCACCAAGCATGGTGTTTTTTACCCGGTCCAGTGTGTCAAACCAGGTAAAATTGAAGGGAGCGATGTTTGAACGTACGGGCTGCATCCGGAGAACACCACCGGCCAGTGCGATTAGAAAGGCCAGCAGCGCCGGACTGTATGTCAGCCGCTTAAAGGGCAGGTACCTGCTGAGCTTCAGACCGGACAGGGAGACGACCTTGAACCGTTCGATGCGTTCGATTATACGCAGAATCCACCTGCCATCCTCCGGATCTTCTGATGATATCCGTTTAAAGCGGTGTTTAACCAAAATCCGGAAGACGGGCAACAGGATCATTAAAAATACAAAACTCACGAAATCCACCATGCGCAGCCAGGCGGCGAGATACACCATCAGGATGATGATACCTCCCGTTCCGGCAACAGAGCGGGTGATCCGGTCTGAAAGCGAAGCGGACGCCAGGGACGGAAAAATAAAGCGGGTATAAAAGCCGAAAAGGAACAGGATGCCCGCCATTATCTGAAAGGAGGGTACGAACAATATGTGAAACGTCGTGTTCATTGATCCAACCCGGGTAATTTCCTCAGCTCGATTCGACTGAGAAAATAGGGATAACCTTCGGCCTGGAGCCGCTCCTCCACCTGATGCCTGAGGACCACATTATTGATAAAATCAATGATCAGAAAACGGATGTCAAGCGAA
>CAYPHA010000123.1:0-8334 GCA_964410215.1 uncultured Calditrichota bacterium
CAGATATGACTGCGCCTCAACGTCAAATCACATCATCCAGGGGTAAGGGCGCAGTCATATCTGCGCCCTCTAAAAATATATCCCGTATATCAATCCAATCGAAATAACCGCCACGATAATCTGCAGCGGTAATCCGATCCTGATAAAATCACTGAACTTATAGCCTCCCGGACCGTAAACCATAAGGTTGGTCTGGTAGCTGATGGGCGTCACGAAACTGGCCGATGCGGCGATGGCCAGCGTGATCAGGAAAGGCCGTGGATCCATCTGCAGTTCCTGCGCCGCCGCGAAGGCGATGGGAAAAACAAGGGCCGCCGTGGCATTGTTGGTCATGATATTGGTATATAAACTGGTCACGATGAAAATGCCCGACAACACACCGATCACACCGAAAGATTCCGTATAGGAGACAATGCCGTGGGCAATGAATCCGGCCAGGCCGGAATTGTCCAGAGCTTCCGCGATCCCGAATGCCGCGGCGATGATGACCAGCACCCGGAAATCCACCGAACGGATGACCTCCGACCGTGAGATGGTCCGGGTCACGATCATCAACATGACGGCCAGACCGGCCGCGGTCATGATGGGCAGCAGGTTGATCACCACACTGACGACCATTGCGACCAGCACGGCGATGCTGAGATAGCGCTGCCAGAAGGGACGGGACGGAACGGTTTCGGTCTGGGATACCAGATAAAACTCTTTCGAATTATACCAGTTTTTATAGAATTGCTTATCAGCCAGCAACAACAGCGTATCTCCCGGGTGGATCACGATATCACCGATTTTGCGGTTGATACGGCTTCCGTTTCGGTGGATGGCGATGATAACGGCATTATACGTACTGCGGAAATTACTTTCCCGTACATTTTTACCGATCAGCGGCGAACTGGCCGATACGACCGCTTCAAAGGGATGAATCCGGGAGGCGTCGTATTGTTTCAGGTCGAAAGTCGAATCCTTGAGAAGCTGCAGGCCGGGGGTCTTCTGTAGTTCCAGGATGGTTTTCGGCAGGCCGGTGAAGAACAGGCGGTCGTTCAGCAGAATCTCCTCCGTGGGCGCTGCCGGCGCGATGATCTTTCCCTGGCGCTCTATCTGAAACAGGAACAGACCGGTCAAATGACGCAGCCCGGCTTCTTCAATTGTTTTACCGATGTTCTGGTATTCTTCCGTAACCTTCAGTTCGATTACAAACTCGCGTACATCCTCACGCCCGGAGAAGGCTTCCTTGCGGTCTGGCAGGAGCCATCTGGAAGCAATGACGATATACAGGATACCGACCAGGGCAACGGGAACACCTACTTTCGAAATCTCGAACATCGACATACCCGGCATACCGAAATCGATCATCAATCCATGGATGATGAGGTTCGTGCTCGTTCCGATCAGGGTACACATACCGCCGAGAATTGCAGCGTAAGAAAGGGGTATGAACAGTTTTGAAGGGGCAATATTGAATTTTTCCGTCCAGTTCCGCACGGACGGGATCAGGATGGCAACCACCGGTGTATTATTCATGAATGCCGAGATACCGGCTACCGGAAAGAGCACTTTAAGCAGAATCCGGATCAGACCAAGCGGCCGGTCACCGAAAATGCGCCGGTTTAACTGCTGGATAGCTCCGCTGTTGTGCAGGGCACCGGCGATGACAAACAGCAGACCGATGGTCAGCATACCCTCATTGGAAAACCCGGCAAAGGCTTCCTTAACGGTGATAACCTGCCCCGCCAGCAGAAGGATCAGGGCTGAAAAAATGATGATTTCAACTTCCATCCACTCCTTAACAAGGGCGATGGACATGATGATAAGAATGCCAAGGGTATACCAGAAAGCAAAATCCATAGAAAGCCTCTTATATGCTGCCCCGCTTGTACTGCATTGTCGTCCGTATTGACGCTTAATTTAGCATGAGTGGCGCTTTTCGGTTTCAATTCGCACTGAACGTGCTGTCGTCCGCCTTTTTTTCATCGTTTTCAACCGGCTTGACGATGTACTTTCCAAAAAGCTTATATAGCGGCCGGACCAGACCCGGAATCCACAGGCTTCCCGTCAACAGGTACATGGTGACCAAAAAGAGTAATGGTGTCGATCCCCAGTTGGAGATCAGTCCAATATTGGCCAGAACCAGGAAAATGGCCGAAAACAGGTAACCGAAGCGTTTTACCGGCTGGTTTTCCCGGGTGGTTTTTCCTTCCAGGAAATGGCTCATGTGGCAGCCTCCGTCCGTTTCAGAAAATCCTGATCGATTTCAACGGATACCGACTGCATGATTCCGTCGATCGTAATAACGAGGCGGGCCTCTCCACGAAGCGACTTTACCGTGCCTTTCATACCTTTGAAGGGTCCGGCGGTCACTTCGACCAGTTCCCCCGGTTTGATATAATTTTCCAGCCGCATTTTTTCCGGATTATCGATGATCGATTTAAGGGCATCGATCTGCCAGTCCGGTACGACGGCCGGTTCACCAAAAAAATTCACGATCTTGATTACGCCATCCGTCTGCAGAACATGGTGGCGGAATTTATATTCAAATCGGGCAAAAATATAGCTTTTGAACAGCGGTTCCTCTACCTTTTTCTTGCGGTCTTTCCATTGACGGACCTGCTTAACCAGGGGCAGAAAAACCTCAATATTTTTTTCCAGAAACCGTTCATTCACTCGTTTTTCATGCCGGGGACGTGTGTATATCGCGTACCAGTGTTCCATTGAATTCCTTTATCGGTTCAATTATGAGTTCCCGGAAATTAAAGATTTTCAGTGTCCTGCGCAACGCCGGAATCCAATATTCGCGCCCGGCTGACACCGGGAGGAACCGGTTCATCCAGTAACCGGTAAATGACCGGAACCACATCATGGATGGAAAACCGCCTGCCGGTGAGCGCATGATTCCGTATGGCGAAAAAGGCGTCGTTAAAGGTATGGACACCGTTGTGTTCCGTGTTCTGAAATACACCGTGATGCCACAGGTTTCCTTTAAGATCGAAGCCGTCACGGGCAATGACGAAAAGGTCGGGGGAAACGTGACGCAGACGCTGCACCGTATCATCCTTCAGAACGGATTCACCGATCCATTCTTCCGGCGTGACCACCCGGTCCACGACCGGCTCTCCTGTTTCCGGATCGCGCATCGCGGCAAACAGATCCTTCAATTCCCCGCGCAACCGTTCATAGCCGATGCCGGGGTCAATCCGGCCGGAGGCTTCACGCCCTTTCAGGTTAATGTAGATACGCCCGGGGTAGAGGCTATAGGCCAGTGAATCCGGCAGCATGTCGTGCAGACTTTCCGGTGTGGCGGTCCGGAACTTCAGATAGCCCTTCTCGCTTAAAAACCGGTTCACCTGAACCTCCCGCTTAAGCGTCGTAAACCCGTGATCGGAAAGGATGATCAGGTCGGTATCATGGGGCAGTCGCTCCAGAAACCTGCCGATATACCTGTCGACCTGTTCATAGAAGTTATAGAACATCGCCGCGAAGACCGGATCGCCTTCCTCCATGTATTTCCATGCAAAATGATGCAAGCGGTCCGTTTCCATGATATGGGCCATGAAAAGATCCCAGGAATTTTTTTCGAGATAATGAAAGATAATTTCGAAGCGCTTTGCCATGATTTCACCGAGAGTGTGAATAAACGCACCCAGATCCCGTTTGGCCAGCGACACATCGGCATCGATACGGTAGCCCTTTGCCTTCAGGATTTTTCCCAGATGTGCCGGATGCGTGGCCCGGTCCAGGTCCGGTGCCAGAAAACCGCTGATCACGATTCCATTGACACCGGGTGGCGGGAACGTCATCGGCACATTCATGCTGAATAAACGTCTGCCCCTTTCGGACAGGATTTGCAGGAGGGTTTTTGCAGTAAGGTGTTTTGCCGATGGCATAAACCAGTCCATCGTACCCGGATCGCGTTCGACAAAGCCCATAATTCCGTGACCGAACGGATCCTGCCCGGTCATGAACGACGCCCAGGCCACGGATGACACCGGAGGCAGCACCGAGTCCATTTGTGTAAAGGCTGATTCGCGCAGGAGAGCGGCAAGGTTGGGCATGCGTCCTTCCGCTGTCACGCGTTTCAGAAAGGTATAGGGTGTGCCGTCGAGGGCTAAGACAAATACGGACATGATCGGTTAGAATTCAGAGTTCAGAACTCAGTATACCTGCTCTGTAGTCTCAGTTCTGGATTTTGAATTCTTTTTTACACCCCCCTGCCTTCGGCATCCCCCCTTGATAGGGGGGTATTTGTATCTGATGCAATAATCCCAGGGGATAACAACCAGCTACTCACTCTTTTTTCTCTTTTTTCTCTTTTCTTTTTTCTTTTTTCTTTCTTAATGCTTCCACCACCTCGTAAGGCACCTCCAGCTTGCCGGTGGCCGTACCGAGCTCAATATTTGGTTTTTTATCGCCGTGAAAATCGGAGCCGCCGGTTGCAACCAGGTTATTTTCCCTGGCAAACTGAAGAAGGAAATTCCGGAAATGCCAGTCCTGGCTGTAATAATACACTTCGAGGCCGTCCAGACCGATTGCGACCATCTCCCTCAGTTGCTGTTCATATTGCTGATAAGTGGTATAGAAGAGGCTGACCGGATGTGCCAGCACAGCGACGCCGTTGGCGGCATGAATCAGTCCGATAGCTGTTTTCAGATCCAGTTTCTGCTTGGGCACATAGGCCGGGCGCCCTTTACTGAGATAAACCGAGAAGGCTTCCCATATATCTTTGACAGCGCGTTTTCCGACCAGCATCTGGGCGATATGGGGGCGGCCTGCACTTCCACTGCCCACCATTCTTTCAAGTTCCGCCACATCGATATCGATGCCCAGATCCGTTAATTTACTTATAATAGCGATCGCCCGCGTCATCCGGGCCGCTTTCAGCCAGTCCAGTGTATCATTCAGTTCATCGTTATCGGTGTCGATATAATAACCAAGAATATGAAGATGTCCCCTTCCCGGCAATTCGGCCTGGATACTGAGTTCGACACCCGGAATAAATTCGATACCGTTTTTTTGGGAAAATACAGTTGCCGGGCCGGCCGCTCCGATATCATCATGATCAGTGATCCCGATGGCCGCCAGTCCTTTCTCTGCTGCCAGGGCAAGCAACTCCTCCGGAGACATCGATCCATCGGAAAATGTCGTGTGGGTGTGCAGATCAACACATTTCATTACATATATCCCAGATCCTCCAGCCGTTTCCGTAACAATGCATCGTCGTCGGAACACGGTTCCATATCTTCTTTAACGACATTCCGGTCCATATAGTCCTGAAGAATGAACAGGATCAGGTCTTCCGCCGAATCCATCTCTGATTCCCGGGCCAGCTTGTGCAATTTCTGATATAATCCGGATGGGATGGGGATGTTTTTGGTATTGGTCATGGTTTTTACGCCTTTACAATTTTATCGCGGTGTTCGATAACGTGTTGTGTAGCATTCCGCGTATCGACCACCAGTTTGGCATGGTTGACGATAAAACCCCAGTCATAGGCGGAATGGTCGGTGGAAACCAGCACGCAGTCGTAGGATGCCAGGGTTTCTGCCGTCAGCTCAACGCTTTCCTTTTTTATATCATACATCCGCATGGAAGGCAGCACCGGCACATGAGGATCGTTATAATCCACCAGGGCGCCCTTTTCCAGCAGGATCTCCATCAGCTTAAAGGATGGTGATTCCCGGGGGTCATCGATATCTTTTTTATAGGCGGCACCGAGCACCAGTATTTTCGAACCTTTCAGGCTTTTACCTTTGTCATTCAGGGCATCCATTACTTTCGAAACAACCCAGAAGGGCATGGAGGTATTGATTTCACCGGCCAGTTCGATAAAACGGGTATTCATCTCGAATTCACGCGCTTTCCATGTCAGGTAGAACGGATCGATGGGGATACAGTGTCCGCCCAGGCCGGGTCCGGGATAGAAAGGCATGAATCCGAACGGCTTCGTGGATGCGGCGTTGATGACCTCCCAGACGTCGATACCCATGCGGTCGAGGATCATTTTCATCTCATTCACCATGGCAATATTGACGCTGCGGAAGATATTTTCAAGCAGCTTCGTGGCTTCCGCGGCCTGGCTGCTGGAAACCGGCACGGTTTGTACGATGACTTTTTCATAGAGGGCTGAAGCCAGCTGCCGGGCATATTCGGTATTGGCACCGATCACTTTCGGAATGGTCCGGGTATTGAAATTCGGGTTATTGGGATCTTCCCGTTCCGGTGAAAAGGCCACCCAGAAATCGCTGTCCCCTTTCATTCCGGATTCTTCCAGGATCGGCTTCATCACTTCTTCGGTGGTACCGGGATAGGTGGAGCTTTCCAGTACGATAAACTGTCCGGCGCGGATATTTTTCGACAAGACGCGCGAGGTACTCTCGATATAGGACAAATCCGGTTCGCGGTATTTATTGAGCGGAGTCGGCACACAGATCAGGATACAGTCGGCTTCCTTAATGCGTCCGAAATCACTGGTCGCCTCGAAAATACCGGTATCGCGGACCTTTTTCACGCGTTTTCCATCGATATGTTTGATGTATGATTTCCCGGCATTCAGCATCGTCACTTTATTATCATCGATATCGAAGCCGATGGTTTTAAAATTCTGCTCAACGAATTCCATAAGCAGGGGGAGCCCCACGTAACCGAGACCGACCACGCCGATTGTGGCTTCGTTTTTATTAATTTTTTCCAGCAAATCCATATGCAATCCTTTATTTTTTTTATTGCAGTTCTTTTTCCTTTTGGCAATCGGTTTTAAGGTCTGCCAATTGAGAAGTAATCGATATTATATTTTGCCATCCGTTTCGGATCGTAGATATTACGCCCGTCAAAGATCACGGGTTTTTTCATGCTTTCCTTCAGCAGCAGAAAATCGGGTTCCCTGAACTCATTCCATTCGGTCATGACAATCAGGGCGTCGGCATCTTCGATGGCATCATAACGCTTGCGGTGCAGAAATATTTCCTTGCCGACACGGTCACCGAATATGCGTTCGGCTTCCTGCAGGGCTGCCGGATCATGTCCTTTTATCGTCGCGCCGGCTGCTGTCAGCGCATCGATCATGGCAATCGCCGGTGCTTCCCGCATATCATCCGTTTTCGGCTTGAATGACAATCCCCACATGGCAAAGGTCTTGCCTTTGAGATCACCGTTAAAATAATTCTTTACTTTGTCTATCAGCACCGTCTTCTGGGCATCATTGACTTCTTCGACCGACTGCAGCACTTTCAGGTTCATACCGTACTCGGAAGCGGTTTTAATGATGGCCTTGACATCTTTGGGGAAGCACGATCCTCCGTAACCGGTTCCCGGGAAGATGAAGCTGGATCCGATCCGCTTATCCGAGCCGATACCTTTTCGAACGTATTCCACATTGGCGCCGACGCGGTCACAGAGGTTGGCAATTTCATTCATGAAGGAAATTTTTGTAGCCAGGATGGAATTGGCCGCGTATTTGGTCAATTCCGCGCTGCGTTCATCCATGACGATAATCGGGTTCCCGGTACGTACAAAGGGGGAATACAGGTTGCGCATGATTTCGGCGGCTTCCTCGTTACTGGTTCCGATAATCACGCGGTCCGGCTTCATGAAGTCCTGAATGGCCGCCCCTTCTTTGAGAAACTCCGGATTGGAAACCACGGCGAAATCCATATCGGTATATTTCCTGATCTCTGCAGCAACCTTGTCCGCCGTGCCTACGGGTACCGTACTCTTATCAACGACGACTTTAAAACCGTTCATGTAGGTGCCCACATCCCTTGCGACGGAAAGAACGTGTTTCAGGTCGGCGGAACCGTCTTCATCCGGTGGTGTACCTACCGCGATAAAAATGATGTCCGATTTCTCGACGGACATTTTAATATCGGTCGTAAAACTGAGCCGTTCCTCCGTCACGTTGCGTTTAATCATTTCTTCCAGGCCGGGTTCATAAATGGGAACCTCGCCGTTGGTGAGCATATCGACTTTACGCTTATCGATGTCGACACACAGAACATCATTTCCCGTATCCGCAAAACAGGTTCCGGCCACCAGTCCGACATATCCTGTACCTACCACTGCCAGTTTCATCAAACGCTCCTAATTACTTTGTATTTTTTATTTTTTATTTTTTATTTTTAAGGGCTCAATATTATCGAATTAGCTGTTCCACTCCCATGCCCGAAATCACAAATCGGCTGTTTTTTATAAAACTTAATAACGCCTGGACCGCTTGTGTTTCTTCCCCGGTTTTGAATAATAGTTATAATAGTAATGATAGTAATAATAATAGTAATAGGAACCATACATACCCTGAAGGTCCACGCCGTTCAGCAGCACACCCAGGATACGGGCATCGACATTCTC
>CAYPHA010000124.1:0-8319 GCA_964410215.1 uncultured Calditrichota bacterium
AATTGTTCCAGCCGTTCCGCTTTTTCCAGATCACTTTCAGGCAGTTTCGTGAGCTCCAGAAGCGTGTTCTTCCGGTACGCATACAAGCCGACGTGTTTATAATAGACTGTTTTACCGATCCAGTTTTCTCTCCGGTCCTCATCCCGGTAATAGGGTATCACCGAACGTGTAAAGTACAGGGCAAACTGTTCCCGGTTCCGGACCACGCGCACCAGGTTGGGATCAATCAAATCTTCATACGTTGTAATACGGTGAACCGGGGTTGCTATCTGTACATCCGGTCTGCTGAATATATCAACCATCCGGTTGAGCAGTTCGGGTGAAATGAACGGCTCATCACCCTGAAGGTTGATCACCACATCCACATTCATGGATTTAACCACTTCGGCAACCCGGTCGGTACCCGACGGCAGATCCGTTGACGTCATTACAGCGCGGCCACCATATGCCTGCACCGCTTCAAGAATTGCCTCATGATCGGTTGCTACCAGAACCTGGTCGATGCCTTCCGCTTTTCCGGCCTGTTCATAAACCCACTGGATCATTGGTTTATCACCAATCAGTCGCAGGGGTTTTCCCGGCAAACGCGTTGAACCATACCGCGCCGGGATGACGCAAACACAATGCACTGACCTGTTCGACTCCGGATTCATGATATTATTCATATTCCAGTTTGTAGACAATATTCACGCTATTCCTGGTCCCTTCCAGAGAACGCACGGATTGTCCCTTCAGGTATAATGACGGATTCAGTTTATACTGCATGATCACGCTGAAATCATTTTTATTCAAAATAAGAGACTTCCTGATATTTATTATGAGCCGGTCGTTGAAATCTTTCCGTTTGAGACGGACGTTTTTCTGTTTTACGGACAGGACGCCCAGCTTCGCGATAAAATCTCTGACACCGTCAAGATAGTAATTATTCAGGAGAGAATCGACCCTGGTGCTGTTGACCAGGGGCAGTCTATCAAGCGAGTCCTTTTCCTGAGCCCCTGCAACAAAACAACCTGTGAACAGCAGGAAGATAACGATCTTAAAATGCCTGGCCGAAACCAACATGAAATCTCCCGCCTCCATCTGTGTTCAATGGTACCGCATAATCCAACCGGAACAGGCCGAAACGGCTCCTGTAACGGATTCCGGTACCTGCCGTATTTTTTAAAGTCTCTAATTTAATCATTCCGCTGTCCAGCCACAAATTTCCTGTATCAAATAATAAAACAAAATTAAAACTATAGGAATGATAGTAACGCAGTTCAAAATTATTCAGAAACAAAAAATGGCCTCCCTGGGCGGTTCCGTCCGGATTTTTCGGTCCGACACTGCTCTGACTGAAGCCGCGTAAACTGGCGGAACCACCAAGGTAATAGCGCAGGTAAGAAGGCAGTCCCTGTGAGGGTATTGTACGCAGCAGGGCGCCGCCCGTGCTCTGATTGGCCAGAACGAGCCGATCGAACAACAGCTTATACAGGCTTACGCCGGCACTCATCTGCCAGTATTCCTGGACACGTGCCTGAAAGCCTGGCTTGTAGAGCAGATTAATTTTAAAATCACTGCCACCGGTCGGATCGATATAATCGTTTCGTGAATCCCGTTCGTATCCGATTTGTACGCCCGGATTCTGGTCCACATCAACCAGGTCCCGAAACGAACGGTTCGCCCTGGACAGGTCAACAGAAAAAAGGTTGATCCAGTCATACAAAAACTGCAGATACCAGGAACTTACTTCTGATTTTTCATAATTAACACCAACAGACACACCGATTTTTTCAATTCCGAAATTAGCCGATTTCGGTTTATCGGTAATATAATGGACACCGGCTGTTTGACGCAGTTTTGGACGCAGAAACACAAAATCCCGGTAATTCAGACTGAGTTCCCCTTTTTTAAAATAGAAATCATCTTTATAATCAATCGCATGCAGCGCGGTCAGACTAACCCGTTTGCCTTTTCCATCGATATTACGGTTTCCCCAGGTTATAAAATTATGCCAGCTATCCTCCGAATCATAGCCGGTGCCGAAATCTGTAAAAAACCGCTTTTTTTCCTGCACATGGATGGTCACGTTGATCCGGTTATTTGAGTAATCAAGCTGCCCGTTCTTGACAGCAACATCGGAGAAAAGTCCTGTATTCATAAGATTTGAATGGGTCTCGAGGATGGCATTTTTAGAGAAGGGATCCCCCCGGGTAAACCGTACAATTTCCCCGAGAAACCGTGTTTTTACCGCAGCGTTACCTTTGAAACGGACCTCTCCAAACCGGTAGAGCTCCCCTTCTATAATGGTAATATGCAGGGTTTTCAGATTGGACGGGCCATCTTCAGCGATATCGTACCGGCAATAAGCACCCAGATATCCGTGATCGCTGTAAAACTGACGGATTCTGTCGCAGTCGGCTTTCATGAGTTGCGGATCGGGTACATTATCAAGACGTGATTTTACAAGGGGCATTAATATGTTATCCCCGAAAGACGTATTGCCGGAAAATTGAACCCGGATGCGTTTATTGAAGTCGATCTGCCCTGCAACCGTCAGCGGTAACAGAATAAAAAATATAACGGCCGGAAATCCCTGGATCTTCATCATTACGGCTAGTTAAAATATAGATTGTTCAAAAAAAGAAGAATACGTTTTAAGGTTGATCAGCACGGTATCTTTATAGCTGTTCGTAAGAAGGCGTGGTTGCCAGTAATCGATTTGAATGGGGATCATTTCGCTTTGATAAGCAACCGGATTATCCGGGAAAAGGGTTATTTTCAACAGAGCCGAGCGTTCCATGGTTCTTGAATTCCCCCCGAAAATAAAATTCCCCAGCGAATAGGCAATCGTTTTCCCCTTATATACCTCGACTCCCTGTAAAACATGCGGATGGTGCCCGACTACCAGATCGGCGCCAAAATCGATAACCCGATGTGCAAACTGAATTTGTGTTTCTTCAGGGTAATGTTCTTTTTCATAGCCCCAGTGCAGATTGACCGAAATAAAATCTACAGAATCTCTGATCGCTTTGATATCTTCTTTAATAAAGCGTAGCTTGCGCATGGCGGTACCGGCACTGTCTTCTGTGGCAGGCTGGGAATTACTGTGTTTCTTTGAACCGTAATACCCAAGATAGGCCAGTTTGAGACCTTTAACCCGGAATATTACCGGTTTCCGCGCTTCCTCCAGATTTCTCCCGGCACCGACGAACGCAATACCGGCCTTTTTCAGATGTTCCATTGTATCATTCAGACCCTCTTCCGAATAATCAAAAATATGATTATTCGCCAGGGTGACGATATCCACTCCCCCCGCCTTCAGGACACGTGTATATTCGGGTAAGGCCCGGAAAATAAACAGTTTAGGCCGGGGGGTTCCCCGGTTAGTCAGCGGATTTTCCAGGTTAACCATGGAAACATCCCCTTCTTTAAACCATGGTATTTTTGCAAAGGGATATTCAAAACGTGTGCCGACATGATATTGAAAATGGTTGGCCATGGTAACATCGCCGGTAAAATAGAGAACAACTTCTGCCGTTCCGGCAGAGCTATCGGGATTGCCGGCATAGAACGGACCGAACAAAAGACCCAGCGCAATAATAAAATATTTCAGGTTTTTCTTAGCATGCATACCTGAATAATCCGGAACAATGTTACATATACCCAAAAAAAAATCCGCCGGATGGCGGATTAAATATTAAACCGGTTTTATTACTCTTTACTGCTCACCACCCGTTCATTCAGGATGATATCATCAAAATAAAAATTCTTGGGATTAAGTGGTTTGTTCTTGTAGCGTACTTCCCAGTGAAGATGGGGGGCTGTTGATATACCGGTATTTCCCACCTCACCGATCTTATCTCCGCGTTTGATATGTTGACCGGGCCGGACGACTATTTTCTCGAGGTGGCCATAGCGGGTTTCATAGCCAAAGAGATGATCGATCATTACCGTTTTACCGTATCCGCCGAAATTACGGGCAAATTCAACAACCCCGTCTGCCGACGCATACACCGGCGTTCCCCGTTTTGCCGAGAAGTCAAGACCGTCATGATGTCTGCGGACCCTGTAAATGGGATGGCGGCGCATGCCGAAGGGGCTGGAGATCACGCCGTGCAGCACGGGTTTCAACGCGGGCATATGGTTGAGGGAATCCTGTTTTTTGTTGAATGTCGCAATGAGCTCTTTATAACTGTTTAATTCCAGTTTTACTTCACGTTCCAGTTTTGAGAGTTCCAGAAGCTGACTGCTGAGGCGCACATTCTCATCGAAGCCCGATATTTCATCGGTTTGCGAATAATCAAAGACGGCACCACCGATACCAACATCGCGTATATCGGAACTGACTTCATCAAGGCCGACGACCGTACGTAAGCGGTCATCCATTGCCACGATATTATCCATTTCCCTGGAAATCGTTTTGATCTTCTCCTGAACCTCTACCAGCCGTGTCTGCAAAACCGTATTTGTTCGTTCAAGCCGTTTAATTTTGGAATTGTGACTGAAGTCAATTAAAAGATCGAGTCCAATTTTTCCGGTTAATGTAAACGCAACCAGAAAAACGGTTATAAATATGAATAATCTAGCCCTGGAGATCTTCCATTCACGCAGTTTGGATTGTTTTCCTGAAATGAGAATCAGGCGTGATTCATCTCTCATGCAAAAGTTTCCTCTAACCGTTTTATGTAAGGGAGAAAAGTGATAAAACCCGGGATCTTTTCGAAATTGACTATAAAAATATTAAAATAATATTTTTTAATCAAGCATCTTAACAGAATTTTTTCACTTTTCTTATCCAAGATAATATCTCAACACTTTACTTCGGCTGCTATGGCGCAACCGGCGCAGTGCTTTCTCCTTAATTTGCCGGACCCGTTCACGTGTTAATTTAAATTTAACACCAATTTCTTCCAGCGTATGCGGTTTCTCCCCATCCAGGCCAAAATACAGTTTCAAAATTTTGGCTTCCCTGGCACTCAGGGTTGAGAGTATATAGTTTACTTCTTCCTTAAGCGATTCACCCATTACCTCTGAATCCGGTTCCGGATCCTGCTGGTTCTGAATAATATCGATCAGACGGCTGTCGCTGTTCTTTTGTAACGGGGAATCCATGGAAACCGAGCGGGTTGCCATTTTTATCGTATCCGTTATATCCCCGCTGTCCACATCGAGCACATTGGCGATCTCTTCGGGCGTCGGTTCGCGTTCAAATTCCTGCTCCAGCATACTGTACACTTTACCAATCTTCGTCAGGGTCCCAACACGGTTCAGGGGCAGACGCACCAGTCTCGACTGTTCAGCAATGGCCTGCAGGATGGACTGTTTAATCCACCATACGGCATAGGAGATAAATTTGAAGCCTCTTGTTTCATCAAACCGGTAGGCGGCCTTCATAAGACCCAGGTTACCTTCATTGATCAGATCTTCAAGAGACAACCCATAATTCTGATATGATTTTGCGACACTCACTACAAATCTCAAATTTGCACTCACCAGTGTTTTTAACGCTCTTTGGTCATTTTCCTTTATGCGCTTGGCCAGCTCGATCTCCTCTTCCGGCGTAAGTAACCGAACTTCACCAATTTCGCGTAAATAATTTTCCAGCGATTGGTTCTTACTTATGAAAAAATCGCTCACCTAAAATACCCCATTATTTAGTTAAAATTTTTTTGAAACGTTTCTGTTTCACGAACTTGACAGTAAAACCTTCCGTTTAAAAATAACTTCAAATAATTTTTCATTATTTCAAACGACCGGTGTATTCATCTGATTTGTTTTTACTTTTTCGAGTCTGTCCTGCAGAATGTCCAGCTCTTCCTGCAACGATTTAATCCGTTCGATGTTCCGCTGCATATCCTGATCGATCCGCACGCTGTTGCCGGAAGATTCAAGAGCATCCTCATAGACACGCCCGCCCAGTTCCAGCATCAGTTCCTCTATTTCCTTCTTTACGGCCAGTAATTCGACCCTGATACGTCCGATTCTGGTAAGCTGAACTGTTTTATCGCTCGCGGTTTTGTATCCGGTGCGCAATCCTTTCTTCAGATCTGCCCAGAAAGCTGTCATGGGCATCCAATCTGCTCAATTTTTTCAAAGATCGTGGCATCAGCCGATGCTTTCTCTTTAATAATTATTATCGGTAACAGAGTTTGCATCTTGAAAAAGCTTGAGTATTTGCTGCCACGATTGAACCAAATTGAACCAATTATACACGAAAATTCCATATTTTTCCAGATAAAACCGCTTTGAACCCAATTTTTTTCAACAATTTAACGCACTATTATTGAAGAAAATTCTCGATATGACACATAAACCGGGATTCTGCTCCCATTCATATGGACATCATTTTCCGGAGAAATCTGCAAAAAAATATGTAACTATCCTTCAGAGTGCGGGAATATACAAATAGAAATGAAAGCGGTCAAAGTTTATTTATCAACCGGTAAGTTTATAGTTCATATTCAGTTATCGATTCTGAATGACTTATCTACGAAGATGCGGCTTAACGGACGAGGATCATTTTGCGTACAATGGTCTCTTTGCCGGTTGAAAGATTATAAAAATAGACACCCGAAGAGACCAATTGTCCGCTATGATTGGTGCTGTTCCAGGTCACCTCATGGTAACCCATCGCCAGATTCCTGTCAACTAATATTGCTATTTCCTGCCCCAACACATTAAACACCCGGAGTGTCACCCGGCGTCCATCCGCACTTTCCGGAATTCCGAAACGGATAGTCGTTTCCGGATTGAAAGGATTGGGATAATTCTGGGCCAGCTTGAATTCGAGCGGTACGATTTTCGGGCTGAAAGAGGCATCCTGCGTCGCATAAATGATAAAATTATAAATACCGTTTTCGGGCTTGAAAGGATAGGTGTTTTGTTCCGACATATTAATTATTTCTTCCCGCTGCGGATCGACCAGGTAGAGATAAAGCATATTATTATCGATACGACCCGCCGGCCAGGATAATTCATGATCCAGGCTGATACTGCGCGCTTCGACTGTCACATCCCAGGTTCTGACATCGTCGAAACTTTCGAAGGGAGGCAGCATGCTGCGGGTCAACGGGCCAAATTCGCTTTCAAAATGGAACGAACAGTACTCGCCAATATGGGGTGGTTCATATACCGGTGATGCGTTCTTTTTCGCGCTGATGCCGAATATGTTTTTGTTGTCAATATACAATTCATTCTGAAGCGTGACATCCATTTCCCATCCTGTCATTCCCTTGAGAAACGGTTGCGTCGTATCTCCTGAAACGGACAGCGCTTGCGATTGAAGTGCCGGTGTGCGGCTGAATATAAGTCTGCCATTATGATTTGATTTAAGCCAGTACCCCCGCCAGGGACCGGCCATGACCGTATCAACCGTACCCCATTCATATCCCTGTAATTTTTTATTATGACGGTACCAGTACACGGCAGGCGATATGATATTCTCTTTGACAGCGTCATCGAGCGTATAGGTTTGGTTGGATGTGACAGAATGAAACAGCATATCCCGCCACATGGTATTATAGGCTACAGGCAGCCCGACCTGGTTCCAGCCTGTTTCAATATCCGTATACAGGCTGTCTTCATTCGATGCCTGTGGATAAGCGCGTGCATTGAGTTGTAACGGTTGCGTGGGGAATAACCAGAAGGCCTCACCCATACTGTGGTCCTCAATACCATCGAATATAACCGGCAGATAGCGGTTTTCCTGGTTGTTCCAGCGGAACAGCTTTACAAGTGAATCTTCGAGAAACGTTTTCCAGTCATAGCGTATCGGCCTTGGTACGGTCATCATATACCAGCGGTTACCGGGAACCGTAACCACCGAGGCCTGCACCAGGAAATCCACATTACGCGGTTGGGGTGTAACGTGACCGTTTCCCTCGGTATCGTATCCCCAGATTTGTAAGCGATACAGCCCGTCATTCAACGGGTACAGCAAAATGGAATTGGATTTCAGGCTGTCACCGGCGGCAACGATCTCATTTGTCGTCCGGTTGATACACCGGTATGATTTATAAATATCCGAATCATTATCGCCGATGGGCCTTCCGGTCGTATCATCGGCCATGAACGCAACCATGATGGCTGACTCACGTACCAGCGAATCGGGGCGGCTCAGGATAACGATATCCGGCGGAAATTCATCGAAGATCGGCTGCAGCACAACCCTGAAGGAATCCGGTACTCTATCATGGTCATTGGATTCAATCGTGACCAGTGTCGTATAATCCTGCCTTGCCATTTCTCTGTTGGGATGCAGATGGAGCGGTACGAAAACAGAATCTTCAGGCAGAACCGTTTTAAGGGTCGTGTCCGCATGGAACCATATGTTTGTCA
>CAYPHA010000125.1:0-8273 GCA_964410215.1 uncultured Calditrichota bacterium
CTACCCATTGAGGACGCGAAGCGGACGAAATCCCGGTTTACCGGGATTGAGCTACATGGGCAACTATTTTAGGGCTTAAATATAATAATCTGACCACCAGATCAGTGAAAAGGATCGTTTTTCAAAAATATGGTTTTTATACCTGATTGTATTTTTCAATCAGCGAGGTAGAATTCATTTTGACCTTCCTTGTTTAATTTATAAATATCACACTGCCGCTCCCGCTGCCTCGTCATCAAATCGGACAGGTTCCTGGTAGTCAATGATAATCTTTGGCTCCTTGTCCGAACGAAAACGGTTTATGACTTTAAGGAATGCCTTGTTTCGCTTTTGCCAAAGCCTGTTGAGATTCCGCGCGTAAACAGCGATTGCGAATTCCACCCATGCAAATGACAGTGCATGCCGGATAACTCCCACAAATGAATAGAACTTTGAATGACTGTAAATTTACGCGCGCTGGAGTTCAAAGAGTGAAAGCTGTTTAGGTATAAATACAGCATGGTGCGCATCATACAGCGCCCAGTCGTGGAACTGGATCCGGTTTTCATGTGTCACCTTCATGTAAAATTCAGATCCGGGGAGGGGTGTCAGAATCATGAACTGCGTTGAAGAGAATTTTGCCTTCTTGGCAAATTTAACTGTTTCTTTAACCGTGTGCCAGTCATCCTCATCGAATCCATAAATGAACATACCGTGCACATGAATCCCATAATGACGGAACATTGCCATTGCCTGGGTCATCTCTTCAACTGTCTGTCGTTTTTTCATAGAGTTAAGACTTTCGGGATTGACAGACTCCATTCCGACATACACGGTGTGGCAACCTGCCTTTTTCATTAATCCCATCAGTTCAGGATCTTTCGCTATATCCACCCGCACCTGTGTAGACCATTGAAAATTAAAATCTTCCTCGATCATACGCTTCAACAACTCCCTGGCCCTTTTACGGTTTGCGGTAAAATTATCGTCGTAAAAGAAAATAGTGTTCTTCTTTGGATCATAACAGCGAAGCTCTTCAATGATATTTTCCGTTGAACGGAACCGGTAGGCCTTACCAAACATACCGGTTACCGAGCAGAATGAACAGTGGAATGGACAACCTCTGGATGTCTGGAAGGGTATGGTAGTCATACCACCGATCTTTTTTCTTACATGTTTTGATAAAACTGATGAGTGCTTCTTCTGCTTCGCCCCGAATCACATAATCCGCATATTCCAGTGCTTCATCCGGAAGAAATGTAACGTGTGGTTTGAACCTCTGCAATCGTATCCGGGTTGCTGAAGATGTAGCTTCCATTTTTAATCACCTGATGAACGGCTCCTGCGTCCAGGGCTACTGAAATTTTCAAATCAGCCGGTTCCTGACTATCGGGAAATTCCGCGATGAGAAACTGACCTCGATCCTCTACAAAAAGATGGCCGTTGACAATGTGTAAATCCCTGGCAAAAGAATTATCCATCTTTCTTAGTACAGAAAAAAGGAAATGGTCTTTTGATTTTCCTTCTTCAATGTTTGCAAGCAGGGCAGCCAATTTTCTGTAAAGCTTTTTGGGCTGAATCATGAATTTATATTTCTCATCATATTTTCATATTATCCACATCTTGCAGCATATTCATCCAGTTCTGGTTTCCCTGCATGATTCCATTTTAAAGCGAAGCGTTCATTAAACAGCCTTCTTCATCCGCTCATATTCCATTTCACTTATCTCACCGCGGGCAAAGCGTTTTTTCAGGATATCCAGTGTATTTTCTCTATCACCAGAACGATCCTCCCTACTTTCATTAATTGGATTGCCGATACGGTTTCTATTGGTAAACTTTACAATACCCCACAAGGCGACCAAAATCAGCAGGATTCCCAAACCACCTTCGATTCCCATCATATCACTATCATCCTTTCTTATCCTGAATTACATTGTATACTCTATGAGTACCGCTCATCTATTCCAATGGATTTATAATCACTTACTCACAGTCCGACGTTCACTTCGCATTTGATGCCAACATTGTGCAGAGCAGGATTGATATTCCGCTGCCTGGCCGTCACCGGATAGTAATACTATTCTTATTGGAGACCCTATCAGAATAACTCATTTCTAATTTATCCGTGTGAGATCCTTGCCATTTTAATGCCCGGTGATTAAAGTCAATTATTATTTGTCTAATCAGTCTTGCGTCGTTTCTTCAACTCTGAATTGTGTATATCAAGCCAGTCAAGCAGCTCTTTTATACTGCCGGTAGCTAAAGCGATACTTGTATCCGCCGCGCCGTAATATAAATTGATCGCATCGCCATCCGGGCCTATAGTGTATCCGCATGGAAAAACAACTTTGTTTACATCACCATGCAGTTCGTAAGGTTCTTTGGGAGCGAAGATCCATTCATCCCCGCGTTTTAAACAAACTTCAGGTTTGTTTAGGTCAAACAATGCCAGACCTATCCGGTAAATACAGCCACTGCACGACTGTCTTACACCATGGTAGATTACCAGCCAGCCTTCCTGTGTTTTAATGGCTGGCGTTGACAGACCAATTTTATTAGCATCCCACCAGGAACCTTCGCGTGCTGACATCATTAGAATTTGTTTTCCCCAATTCTTGAGATCAGGTGAGTTTGAAATCCACATATGGGCCCGGGCAGTGCTTACCGGTCGATGAATCATAACCCATTTACCGTTAATCCTCAATGGCAAAAGCGCTGCATCTTTATCATCCGGCGTCATTATCATTCCATAGCGTTTGAAAGATTTAAAATCCTTGGTGAGGGCTAAAGCCACACCCGGACCATGTTTTGTATAGGCAGTATACACAATTGCATATTTCTTTAATTCCTCTACATAGGTAATCCTCGGGTCTTCAATACCCCATAATTCTTCAGGGTAATTAACCGGATCAGGCATCAGAGTCGGCCGGGGATCAATTTTCCAGCTATCAATACCATTGACAGATCGGGCAGCGCAAAAATGTGAAAGTCCGCGCCGGTCCTCGACACGGCACAACAGTAAAGTTGTTCCGTCAGACAGCATGGTTGCGCCGGCATTGAATACACTATTGACAGGGTACGGCCAACTATGGGCTGAAAGAATCGGATTTTGCTTATTACGGTGAAATAATTCCATGTGCTGATTGTTCATTTTGCTAATGCCTCCATTGATATACGTGCCCGTTCAGCCAAACGCAACTCCAATAAGGATTGGAGAAATGCCAAAGTGGATTCCGCACCCTGATTCTCATTAACACGATCAGGATGCAAACCGTCGCGGCACCCCCCGGTTTTAGGATCATATATGGGCAGATTTAGATCATTACGTCCAAGGAACCAATCGAATGCTTTGCGGGCCTCTCTATTCCAAGATTTATTTCCGGTAATTTTAAATGCTTCCAGACATGCCGATACCATGGCCTGGGCTTCAACAGGCTGTTGATCAAATCGGGCCCGTTGCTTTCCCTGTTGGTAGAAGCCATCTGACCCGATTGGGACAAAATGGCCGGCATCTGCACGCTGTAATTCAGCAAGCCATTTTAATGAATCCAATCCGGCCGTGGTCATAGCCTGGTCAGGAATTGATCTGCCAGAGGTCAATAAAGCGTGTGGCAGTGCGGCATTACAGTAAGAAAGTACATTTTCAAACCAGTCCCATTCTTCAGTATGATTATTTTGATATAATGTCAAAAGTCGTGCTGCAAGTTCATTTCTTACCTGATCGGCTCTGCTGTCACCGGCAAATTTTTGTGAATATTCATAAATACCGATCAGTGCGAAGGCCCAGGCGCGCGGACTGGTTGTTTGAAGTATGGCGGGTAACGTTTGTTCAAACAACGCGGCAGCAATACTATTGAATGAAGGTACTTCCGAATGGCCGAGTACCGTTCCCAATGCCCAGAGAGCGCGTCCGTGGCTGTCATCTGACCCTGTATCTTCCATCCAATTTCGCTGAAAATCCATAAAATTTCGGAAACGCTTGTTATGATCATTTAAAGCGTATCCAAGAAATGCAAGATAACGCGAAGTTAATTCCACTTTTTCGCTTGCCCCCAATTCTTCAATTAAAATACTTACTAACAGGGCCCGTGCATTGTCGTCAGTTGTATAGCCGTGCGAATAATCAGGGACTGTAAAAAGGGCATGTTGAAATATTCCCGTATCATCTGTCATTCGTAACAGGTGATCCTGTTTTAAACGGGGGAGTTCACCGGGATATTTATCAAGCGCTTTTGAAATGAATCCCGCCGGGATATAATGACGGCGCTCGGAACGCGCGCGTTCAAAGCTTTCCATATAGCGTTGCGCCACTTCAGTCCAAATCATAGAACGTCCGTGCTTATAAGCGCGTTTACGCATTGCATGCCGTTCAGCTTCATTACCCAGCAAACTAATAACCTGTTTGGACAATGCTTCGTGGTCGCGAAAAGGGAACAGCATACCCCGTCCATCAGCAAGCAATTCCTGCGCATACCAATATGGTGTAGAAATAACAGCTTTCCCCGCTCCAACGGTAAACGCCAACGTTCCGGATGTAATCTGAGCTTCATTGAGATATGGTGTAATATAAATATCAGCTACACCAATGAATTCAACCAGTTCTTCCAGACTGACAAAACGGTTATAAAATATGATATTACCTTCCACACCTTGCTGTCGTGCCTGCCATTGCAAAGATAAGCGATACGCTTCACCTTCATGTTGAATAACATGAGGATGCGTCGCTCCTACTACGATATAAACACTGTCCGGGTATCGCGCAATAATTTCCGGCATTGCGGAAATTACGGTTTCGATTCCTTTATTTGAGGAGAGCAATCCAAAACTGAGTAATACGATTTTACCTTCGACCCCAAATAAATCTTTGTTAAAACTCGGATCGACGAAAGGAACATCCGGAATACCGTGAGGAATCATATCGATCTTATCGGGATGCACGTTATATACGTTTTGAAGAAACTCCGAACCGCGATCGCTCATTACAACCAACCGGTCCGAAAGAGCTGCCACCTCTTCCAATACCTGTCGCTGATCCGGCGAGGGATCAAATAATATCGTATGCAACGTCGTAACGACCGGCATACGTAAAGCGCGTAAAAGGGTAAGGATGTGGCTCCCTGAATTTCCGCCGAATATGCCATATTCAAATTGCAGACAAACCAGGTCCACATTGTTGATATTTAAAAAATCCGAGGCTCGCATATAAGAATTGATATCTTTTTCGTCGAGCTCAAAACGGACACGCGTTGAATATTGATATCCGGCCTTTATATCATTGACCGGCAGCGCAATGCATGTCGTTCCGGGGTATTGTTTTGCAACTGATTCGCACAGATCGGTTGTAAAAGTGGCTATTCCACACTGGCGTGGCAAATAATTACCAATAAAGGCAACCCGGTTGAGTGCTGAATCTGTTTGACTTATTCTCAAAATAAATGTCCATTTTTCTTATTAAAAGGTCTTTGTTTTGGTGAAATTATTTTTTATCCTGTCATCTTAACTAAGGTTATATTTCGATTAAATCGCCATTGCCGGCCACATGTAGTTGATTCCGGACAGATTCAATCCAGTCTTTCTCCAGGGAATTGCTGAATATCTCCGTCGTATTAAAAGTTAATAGTTTCTATATGTTACGCATTGACCGCATCCATTTCACTATCAGTAAACAGGCTCTCGTTTCGTTGGATAGACTTCGAAACGAGAGCCATATAGTCAGGTTTTCCAATTATACCAGATGACATCAGGATTATATCTGGTCTATTTAGAGAGAACCAATCCGTAAACACCAGCCGGATGGATGACAATATCAACCCGCCGGTTGGCAGCTCGACCGGTCGCTGTTTCGTTCGTTGCGATGGGCTTGCTTTCTCCGTAACCGATGGCTTCAATTTGAGAATCAATAATACTGGAATTGGCTATAATATATTGTTTTACCGCTTCGGCACGCTCTTTTGATAGTTGCAGGTTCAGCGCATCGCCGCCGTACGAATCCGTATTGCCCAGAACGGAGACGGTAGCATCCGGGAAAGAGTTGACGGCATCGCGCACTTTAGTCAGCAAGCCAAAGGATTTTTGCTCGATGGTTGACTTGGCGGTGGGGAAATTCAGCCCAACCAGGCGGATAATGATATCATTACCCTCGCGCAAAACTCTGGCTTCTTCGCGATTGAATGATTGTTCCATTCCGGCAAATAGCTCGCGTGTTTTAGCCTGACTGGCGATTTGCTGTGCCAGCGCAGATTTCTCTTGCGCTTCGCTGCCCAACTGGCGCTCCAGGAGAGCGTTTTCCTGTTGGTATGCGTACAAGTCCTGGCTTAGTTTTTCGACTTTATCCTTGCTCGTGGTGGCTGAAGCGATGATCTCCTGGGTGGTTTTTCCAAAACCCGCGTCAAACGAAGCGACCAGACCCATTTTATCGGAAATTTGCTGCAAAGGTTTTTCCGAAGTCAGCATAAGGTCTTCCCAGCTTTGATCATTATCTTTCATCTGCTTGATGGCGTTTGCCAGATAAATGGCATGTTTGGCCTCATAGTTGGCTCGCTGCGCCAGACCGCGCGCCACATCGGTATCGTAACGATTCTCATTCAGCTCTTTTTCAGCCTGCTTAACGAGCTGTTGCGCACGTTTCAGGGTTTTAGGGGCGCGGTCTTCGACGTCCAGATCTTCAGCCTTTTTCAATAGCATGTTGGTCTCAGCGAGATAATTGGCTTTAATAGCCGTCAACTCGGCCTGGCGGTAGAGTGTTTCTGCTTTGCCGGCTTCTTCCCGGGCGTCATTGACATCCCCGTCTTCCAGTTGCTCAGCGGCTGATTTGAATTTCTTTTCTGCTTCAACCCAAAGTTTTTTTGAAAATTTGGCTGCCTCAGTGAATTGTGCATCACTTCGTGCTTTCATTGCGTTCGGAAAGGTGACCTCAGCCAGCTTTGTAGCCTCGATGGCTTTTTGAAAATAAGCACTTGATTCGTTAAGGTATTTGCGAATATCATCCAGGTTTTTTCCCTGTTTAAGATCCGCTTCCGCCTTTTTATAGCGTTTCATCGCTTCGCCGAAGTTATCGGGCGCCAGAACGTCTGCCTGTGCTTCTTTCGCTGCCTGCATCGCCGCATTGGCATCCTTAAAAAGGATGTTTTTTACTTCCTGCGCTGTCAGGTCGCCCGCAGTTGCCATCAATAAAATAGCGAGGAATGCAATGGCGATTCTGAGGGCCGGGTTAAAGAATTTTGGTTTATTAAACATGATGTCTCCTTAAATGTTGATATATGTATTGTGATCTGCACGAACACCAATTACTGATTTTCACATTTATTCTATTAAACCAGTGTGGCTTGTTTGTCCGCTAAAAAATGTATTTTTGATTTTGCAACCTCCTTTCTCTAAAACATGAAACGTGATTGCCTACGACTTTAATTTTCGTTGCTGGTAGATTTTGACCAGCAATACAACGATGGCTCCGACCAGGAGAAGATGAATTAATCCTCCAAGTGTGTAGCAGCCAAGCAATGTCAGCAGCCATAAGGTGCAAAGAATGACAAAAATGGTCCAAAGCATATTTTATTCCTTTCCGGTAACTTTGTAATTGACTATTAACGATACAGGAGCAAAGCAATCCCAATCCAAACCTTACTTTATTTACAATCACTTCTGCTGCCTTGGCTTTTTCTTTGTCCTGGCAACCGAACCCTTATCTGTTTTTGCCTTAGAAATGTGGCCCTTCCTGGTCACCTTTATCTCCAGTTTGTCATCACTGATGTCTTGTCTCAAGACTTTAATTTTAGCAATTAAATTTATTACCTTCGGATTTTGCCGGATATCCTTTTTTGTTCCTTCGTTGATTAGTTTGTCGACCTCGATACCCAGTTCCTGATAGGTGTGATGTAAAGATTTATTAGTATCCATTATGTCTAACTTGCTCTTCCCGATCTTAAAATATTTGCGGGTTGTAGCCGCAGCACCGGACAGTTCGTCCTGCACGGTCTTTTTGATATTTTGCCAATTTGTTGTCATATGTGTTATCTCCCTGCATGAAAATCTGACGTTATTTATTAAATAATGAATCCAGAGCCGAACACTCCAAGTTGTGAAGCATTAGTAACGCTCTGTGATTTATTTGCTATTTGAATTTAGCATAAGCCTTTGAAAACCCATCCTTGAGTTCCGTCCAGCTTTTGTCGAGGCCCGCTTTCATATCGTCCCAGGCACCATCCCCGGCTTCTTGAAGTTGTTTTAACTTGTCATGCGTGACCTCCTTCTTCGCACGCAATTCATCGATCTGCTTATGCAGTTTGTTTTTC
>CAYPHA010000126.1:0-7951 GCA_964410215.1 uncultured Calditrichota bacterium
GTTTCAGGCTTTGGATCCACTTTTTGAACGGTTATGGTAATGAAGCCATGATCAGGCGTGAACTTAAAGGCGTTTGACAGCAGATTACAGAGAATTTTTTCCAGCATATCCGTGTCAAAATACAGTTCGAATACCTCTTCGGGTCTGATAAACGCCAGTTTAATGTGTTTACTTTCAGCTAATGAAGAGAAAAAATTAACAACGACGCTGATAAATGGCGATAAGGGCTGCCGCCTTGTTTTAAGTTTGAGACTCCCGCTTTCCAGTTTCGAGATATCCAGTAACTGGTTGATCAGAAGGAGAAGCCTGTCCGTATTAGTCAGAATCATTTTTAACGCTTTTTCAGTTGATCCATGGTACGTGTTATTCAACACTTCCTCTGCCGGACCCTTTATCAATGTCAGCGGTGTCCGGAATTCATGGGAAACATCCGCGAAGAAACGGGATTTTGTTTCATCGAGGTCGATCAGTTTCTTTGCCTGCTCTTCCAGTTGCCGATTTTTCTGCTGAATTTCCTCCGTTCTGTCCAGAACGATTTGTTCCAGTTTCTTTTTTTCCGCTTCGATCGTCCGTAAACGGAGTCGCACAATGACTATAATTAATGCAACCAGCATAATGAGATAAAAGACATACACCGGCCAGGTGCGGTACCAGGGAGGTAAAATTTCAAATGCAAAAGAAGCTTCCCGGCTTTGTTTATCATAGAGGTTTTTTGCAATGACCCTGAACCGGTAGGTACCTTCCGGGATGTTGGTATAATGTGCGATGCTTTCCTCCGACCATTGTGACCATTCCTGATCAAAATCATCAAGCATATATTTAAATCGAATCGCACCCTCCATTTCATAAAACGGAGCCGTATATTCAATACGTAATTGGTTCGTGCTATATTTCAAAGGTTCCCACAAACGAATGTGTGCTGTTTGTCCGGCGGATGCACTGCGATGATCCCAGAGGATGGAGTCATTATTTGTTTTCACCTGCCTGATGAGACAATGATATGCGTAGTCCCCTGTTTTTTCGTTATCCGTATGGTAACGGACCAATCCATCCGGCCCGCCCAGCCATACCGTATTGGTCAGAACCGGATCCGGATAAATGGTTGTAAAAACGTCACCTTCAAGCATTTTAAAAGGTGTCGTATGCCAAACCCATCCGTTTTCTTTCCCGGTTGCAACACCTACAAACGTACCCGCAGTCCCGGCACCATAGAGCCAGTAACGCCCCCTTTGATCTGCCACCATTTCCTGGATAAAACCGGGATCGTTTTCGAAAATACTGTTGAGCGTATCAAAGGGAAAGAAACGATCATTTTCTTCATGATATGCCAGAATTCTATTACTATTGCCAAACAGGACGCGATTCCGGAAGGAAAAAACATACGTCTGCATCGATGGAATGAGACCGCTTTCTTCATCATATACAGAATATTCGGCTTCGGAAAGGCCATTATTATTTCGCGGAAAACGGATTCTGCAGACGGCTGAACTGCTCGTGCCCAGCCACAGTTCACCGGACCGGGTTTCTACAATATCCCGTACGGGTGTTATACCAAGGTCGATGTCGCTTTCTTTCCGCCAGTGCCCCCGGTTGCAATAAACGGAAACCAGACCGCTCTCCAGTCCGATAAAAATACGGTTTGAATCCAATGCGGAACGCCTGAAACTATAGCCGGATTCATCCATTATCTTCGTCAGTCCTTTCCGGTTCAGAATCCAGGTTCCGCCATCATAACCGCTGACCACCAGGAACGTGCCGGCTGAATAGAGCCGCCAGGGTTTAATACTACCAAATCTTTGAAGATCTCCTGTAGTGGAATCCAGATTCATGAAGAAAAGTCCCTGGGAACTCGCGATGTACAGTTTATCTTCAACCCGGCCGATTGATTCGACCGTACCTTCCAGCCCGTAACGCGCGTCAATACGCGTCACCGGAGAAGCAATCTGTGCCCTTACAAGCCCATTGTTTAACATCAGCCATAGACCGCCCTGATTGTCCGCAAACAACTGCCAAACCGTATTATCAGGTAAACCGTGACCTACTTTCAACCAGTGCTCTAATTTACCCGCTTTATTAAATATCAACGCACCGGCATTCCTTGTGGCTACAGCAAGGGTACCGTCCGGTAACGGGCACAAAGCGGTAATCCGGGATAAAGAAACGATATCATCATGATCGGTTTTAAATTTCCGGACAGCGTTCCCGCTGTACAATAATAATCCCTGCTTCCTGGTCCCGATAAGAATATCATGGTCATTCCAGGGCACCATATCATATATTTTTTCATCAGTAAACCGTTCGCCGCCATCAACCGGTTTAAATACACCTCTGTCAAGCCAGACCAGGCCCGTTCCTGGCGTTACGGTATACACTGTGTCCCGGATTAAAAAAGAACGGTTAAACGGATAGCTTGTCTTCCAGCTTTTAAACGTTTTATTATCCCATCGAAACAGAGCGGAATCCGTCTGAAAATATACCTGCGAATCACCGATCAGTATATTCCAGACATTTCCGAAGGTGGCCGCACAGGGTTTCAGTAAATCGGAAAGCGACTGAAATACGAAGCGCCCGGAGCTATCCCTCGACATATGCCCAAAATAATTATATCCCCCGACATAGAGCCTGTTTGAGTCCGTTACAGCCAGCGACCGGACAATATTCGGGCCGGGTGTATGATAAAAATCCCACGCCGATCCGTCGTATTCAAGAAGGCCGTGCGTATTACCAAAGTACATCAGCCCATTGCTATCCTGGACGGCGGCCCAGTTCTGTTCATGCTGGTTGTATTCTTTGGATGTATAGCTTCTGACAAAGGGAATACCGGCGGTTGTTCCACCGTCTGTTTCATCCGGGCAGAACAGGCATAAAATCAAGGATAGAGCGACAATTATCAGGGGCTTTTTCATATTAGTAAAGTCGGCATGAACAATGCAATCTTTATTAACTGGTGTCTATTGATCTGAAAACGCAACCCGGAAGCAGCCTTAACGTTCTTCCTGACTGCCATCGGCGTAACGGGCAAATTTCCGGATATAGGAGGGGTGCACCGGATCGCTCCGTTCCCAGGGCCAGCCACCGAACTGATCACGCCGATAATCATCAAAAGCCTGCTGGATCTCCGCACGGTTGTTCATCACGAAAGGACCGTATTGTACCACCGGTTCACCGATCGGTTTTCCCTGGAGCATGATCAGTTCACTCTCTTTTTCACCGTTTTCCAGAACCAGGTCCTGATCCACCAGCAGGTCGATCATCACCCGCGGAGGTATTTCGCTGCCGGCAATTCTCATTGAAGTCCCGTCAAAAAAATAGAGGGTCCTGCTGAGAGGTTGAGAAGCGGACGGTAGTTTCCAGTGTGCGTGGGCAGCCATCTTTATAATCCATATCGCGACCTCATTTTCCGGATCGGCAGCCCAGGAATCGGGCGCCGGCGACGGTGCCGTGACCTCACCCAGCCGACCGGCAATAAGTTTTATTTCTGTCTGTAGTCCCTGATCATCACGACTGGCAACGGATGGAATGTCATCGGCCCAGAGCATTTTATAGTGGGGATCGGCAAACTTTTTTGCCCTGGGCAGGTTCAGCCAGATCTGGAACAGGTGCAGCGGATTTTTCCGATCTTTGTGGACAAGCGGAAACATTTCCGCATGCTGCAGGCCGGCACCGGCTGTCATCCACTGTACATCACCTTCACCGTACCGGCCGGTTGCGCCATGGGAATCGGAATGATCAACCCAGCCATTCAGGACGACGGTAACGGTTTCGAAGCCGCGATGCGGGTGTACCGGAAAGCCGGGAACGGTTTGGCCGTGATACATGCGCCAGCCATCCCTGGGTTCAAAATCCTGCCCCAGGTTTCTTCCTGCCAGCGAGGCATCGGGGCCCAGTTGGTCATTACCCTGCGGATAGGCATCCGCATGATGTACACAGAAAAGGAAAGGATCACGCGTCTCCCAGGTAAAACCCAGTGGTTTGATACTCTGAATCGCTTTATTATACATAAGATATCTCCGCTTTGATTATTGCTTCCCTGATAATCTAAGGGATATCCTCGGGTGAAGACAATTCGGGAAGTGAATATTTTTAAATAACTTATTAAAAAAAATTTGAAAATCATAGTTTTATAAGTTAGATAGTATCCATTCAAGATATAATCCGTTAGCTTTCTTCCCCTTGTCATGAACGGATTCGGAATCAAAAATGGCTAAAAGTAATTGCGGACGGAATTTTTTTGACTCATTTTTTGGTTGCACGTGCTAAATTTAATGAACATGTAAACCGTTAAGGAGGTCATTTATGAAACGTACAATTCTCAGCACCCTGTTAGTTACACTGCTCGTTCTACCCGGCATGTTATCCGCCCATTGCGAGATTCCCTGTGGGATCTACGGTGATAAGATGCGTATCGACATGCTTAAAGAGCATATTACGACCATCGAGAAATCGATGAATCAGATTATGGAGCTGCAAAAAGCGGACGAAATCAACTATAATCAGCTGGTACGCTGGGTTACAAACAAGGAAAGTCATGCGAACGAGTTCCAGCATATCGTAACCCAGTATTTTATGACCCAGCGAATCAAGCCTGTGGACGGCAGCGATAAAGCGGCACTGGAGAAATACCAGAAAGAAATTTCTCTACTGCACGAGATGCTCGTCTTTTCCATGAAAAGCAAACAGACCACCGATCTTCAGCACATTCAGAAGCTGAATGAACTGGTTGATAGCTTTTACGACAGTTACTTTACGGAAGAACAAAAAAAGCACCATCATAATCATTAATTTTGATTTCAAACCGTTTTTTATTACTATGGAGAGGCCGGCTGTAAGCGCCGGCCTTTTATGTACTTCAGTACCTTTAACATGACATCAGCATATGACAGCACGCGCGAACCTTTCCGACTTCGAAAAACTGGTCACCAATAAATTTAACGTCTATAACAGCCTGTTTCTGAACCTGCCTTTCCGTAAGGTCAGTAACATCGGCATGTTGATCCCCCTTCTGCAGCAGACCTGCAGCAATGGGCTTCGGCAGGGCGAAACACCCGTGGATATACTGGATTCCTTTTTTAACATCCATGCCGGTGTAAAATCTGAAGAAGAAAAAATCGATTTCATGTTCAGGGTTATTCAATACGTGGAGCGCCAGATCGTCCTGTTCGACAGTATTGAAGATGCGGCCTTTTCGCAGGTCAGCAAAGATATATATAACCTGTCCCTGACCGAATTCCTGCACCTGTCGGAATCCAGGAAAGCCGGCGCCGATATTCTCCGTGAACTTTCCACATTCAGCACGCGCATTGTGCTTACCGCGCATCCCACTCAGTTCTATACGCCCGCTGTGCTTGATATCATCAGCAGGTTACGTACATTCATCACGGAAAATGATATCAATAATATCGATCTTACACTGCAGCAACTGGGTCTGACATCGCTGGTCAATTTAAAAAAGCCCACTCCGCTCGATGAGGCACGAAACATCATTTATTATCTGCGTAATGTATACTATGACGCCATCGGTGATTTTTATGCCCAGATAAAGAAAATCACCGGTTCGGATCGCTTTGATCATCCGGACGTCATTAAGCTTGGTTTCTGGCCGGGAGGCGACCGCGACGGCAACCCCTACGTGACTTCGGAAACCACCAGACAGGTAGCCGACGAACTGCGTATGACGCTGATGAAATGCTACTACCAGGATATTAAAAGTCTGGAGCAGAAACTGACTTTCAGGGATGTGGAATCGATCATTATACATTTAAGAGACCGGGTTTACCGGGCCATGTTCGATATGGACGTTCACCTCACCGCAGAGGAAATCCTCGAACCACTTCTCCTGTCACGGGAGAACCTCGTCTCCAGATATAACAGCCTCTACCTCGATGAACTGGACCGCCTGATTGACAAGGTGAAGATTTTCCGCACTCATTTCGCTTCTCTGGACATCAGGCAACACCATCAGATACATGAAAATACTATTCGGGAAATATTGAAGAAGAAAGCTTTCCTGAAAAAGGATATAACCGAACTCTCGAAAGAAGAACTGATTTCCATACTTCTGAATGATGATATTACGCTTGATCCGCAAGCGTACGATGATGCCTTAATCCGTGATACTATCCGGAATATCATGCAATTAAGGGAGATACAAAAAAAGAATGGTGAAGAGGGTTGTAACCGCTATATCATCAGTAATTCCGAGGATATCTTTTCGGTATTGTATGTCTATGCCCTGCTGCGCTGGAGTTATCCGGGTGAGGAGGCACTGCCTTTTGACATTATACCGCTCTTTGAATCCATGGAAAGCATGGCAAATGCTGAAGGCATCATGAAAGAACTGTTCGAAATACCGGCTTACCGCTCTCATCTGCGCCGGCGCCAGGATAAACAAACCATTATGCTCGGTTTTTCCGATGGTACGAAGGATGGTGGCTATCTGCAGGCGAACTGGTCCATCTTTAAGACAAAGGAAGTATTGAGTGCCGTGTGTAAAGAGTATGGAATCAAACCGGTATTTTTTGACGGTCGCGGCGGTCCGCCTGCCAGAGGCGGCGGTAAATCGCATCAGTTCTATGCGGCACAAACAAACCGGATTGCCAACCATGAAATCCAGATGACTATTCAGGGACAGACGATCACAAGTAAATACGGAACGAAAGAACATTTCACTTATAACGTGGAACAATTGCTCACGGCCGGCCTCTCCAACCGTATCTTCGGCCGGGATAATACGATCCGTGTTGAACAGCGACAACTTATTGAAGAACTGGCCCGGATCAGTTATAAGAAATATGAGGCCCTGAAAAAACATGCATTGTTTATTTCCTACCTGGAAAATAAAAGTACACTAAAATACTACGGAGAGACCAATATCGGCAGCAGGCCGACAACCCGGGGCGACAAGAGTAGACTGGAATTCGAAGATCTGCGGGCCATACCCTTTGTCGGTTCCTGGAGCCAGCTGAAACAGAATGTACCCGGTTATTTCGGCATTGGTACCGCGATTAAACAGCTTTCAGACTCCGGCCGGACAGATGACGTTAAACATTTATTTCAGCAAGTACCCTTTTTCCGGACATTGATCCTGAACAGTATGATGTCCCTTTCAAAATCCAATTTTGACCTGACCCGCTATATCAGCCAGGATATGACCTATAAAGACTTCTGGACAATTTTACATGATGAATACCTTCTTTCAAGGGAAATGGTCCTGCTCGTATCAGGATACGATGAACTGATGGAGGAAGAAGCCGTGACCCGTAAATCCATCGACATCCGGGAAAAGATTGTTTTACCGCTGCTTGTTATCCAGCAATATGCCTTACAGAAGGTTGAAAGCAATACGCCTCATCGTCCCGTTTATGAAAAAATGGTGAGGCGGTCATTATACGGTAACATAAATGCAAGCAGGAACTCCGCCTGATAAAAAACAAAAATATTTTAATTTTCCTTTTCTTCTAATCCGTACTGCTTAATCCATTCCTTATATTCTTCAGCATATGACTTTCTATTATGGTGTTTGTCCTGCATCATTATATAGTATTCCACCCTTTTAAGGTGTGAAGCACTTACCGAGTATGCCCCATAGCCTCTTTGCCAGCGAAATTTCCCGGAAACAAATCCATTGTTGTTAATCCAGAATGAGCTCTCACCTTTCAGATTTTTAGCTATTTCACTGATGGTCCTGTTCGCCGGCAAATTTATTAAAAGATGAAGATGTTCAGGTTGAACATTCATTTTGTAAATTATTATTTTCAATTTCTTACTTTGTTGCATCAAATGTTGAAATAATAATAAACGTAGTGGTTTTGCTAAAATTTTTCCATGATTGAACGTCCCCCAGATTAAATGAATGTAGATTTTCGTTTTAGAGTGGCATGCCATAGGTTTTCCTTTTACAATCACCATGATTCATCATGGTGTACACCAACAAACCGTTGAAACGGTTTCC
>CAYPHA010000127.1:0-7941 GCA_964410215.1 uncultured Calditrichota bacterium
TCTTTTTGCAGAGTTTTCAAAGCAGGGTGCAAAAAAATGCGCCGGCCTCCCTGTTAGACAATATGACATCGACGATTTAAATACCAATCTTGCCTCCTTTGAATTAATCGCCAGCGAAGCGTATATTTACACAAATCCAGCCGGCGATGAACGCCCTTACATTTACGCATTATATCAAAAACGGGATGTATGTATGTAACGTATTGTCCCCCGTTCAGCGCTGTGTTGATTTTGTAGATCCGTTTTCCCACACTTATCAGGAGAATGTAAAACAATGTCTGAAAAATTAACAAGACGGCGGTTCATGGCATCCGGGCTGGCCGCAGCAACAGGTATGGCCATGGCCGGTCCGGCCATTTTAAAAGCATCACCGGGTGAAAAGCTCAACATCGCCGCGGTCGGCATCGGCGGCATGGGTAATTATAACCTCCAGAACATGAAAACCGAGAACATTGTCGCCCTCTGTGACGTTGACGACCAATACGCCGCAAAAACATTTGAACAGTTTCCACAGGCAAAAACGTACCGTGATTTTCGGATTATGCTGGAGAAACAAAAAGATATCGATGCCGTGCTGATCGCCACCCCGGATCACACCCATGCACCGATAGCGACCGCCGCCATGCGTGCCGGGAAGCATGTGTTCTGTCAGAAACCCCTCACACATACGGCAGCCGAAGCCCGGAAGCTTGCTGAAATTGCTGCAAAAAGCGGTGTCGTAACCCAGATGGGTAACCAGGGACATTCCACGGGCGATATGCGGCGGCTGGTCGAGATGATACGGGACGGCGCCATTGGTACGGTGCGTGAAGTGGACGCCTGGTGCACGCTGAGCTACTACCCCTGGGGTCACGAATGGTGGAGTTCGACGCTTGGACGGAAGCCCGAAAAGGGGATGCCCGTTCCCGAGACACTGGACTGGGACTTATGGCTGGGGCCGGCTGCAGAGCGACCGTATCATTCGTGTTATCATCCGGCGAAATGGCGTGCCTGGTGGGATTTTGGTTCGGGTATGATGGGTGACCGAGGCGTTCATACGCTCGATGCCCCCTTCTGGGCACTTAAACTGGGTCATCCGGAAAGCATTCATGCCAGTGTGACCGATTTTAATGCGGACACCCATCCGCTGGCTGCTGTCGTTACTTTTCAGTTTCCGGCACGGGATGAAATGCCGCCTGTCAAACTGGTCTGGTATGAAGGCCTCCAGCCGCCCCGGCCGGATGACCTGGAAGACGGCCGCGAACTGCCCAATGAAGGGGGTGTTATTTTTAAAGGCGAAAAAGGGACGCTTATCGCCGGAATCTATGCAGAATCGCCCCAGCTCATTCCCTATCAGCGCATGAAGGAATACACCATGCCGCCCGAATCGATCCCGCGCATTAGCGTTTCGCATGAGCAGAACTGGATCGAATCGATCCGTAAAGGGCAACCAGCCACATCGGATTTCGGTTATTCTTCGCGGCTCACCGAACTGACCATTCTCGGGAATATCGCTAAACGCATGCAGACCCAGTTACTGTGGGACGGTGAGGCAATGAAATTCACGAATAACGAAGAAGCGAACCGCTACCTGACGAAGCCCTACCGCCAGGGCTGGGACTGGGAGTAAAAACATTGCCAATGATTTATAACGAAAAAAGCCGGTCTTAGAGACCGGCTTTAATGTTTATACAGAAATGAAAGGACGAAATCTGAAAGATGTCATCTGTTCATTATTTGAACGGGATATAATATTTCAGGTGGGATGCATGTTTTTTTAATTCCCGGTGTCGAGTAAAATACCTGCAGTATCTGTCCTTCAAAATCCTCAAAATATTCTAATTCGAACCGGTGAAATCCGGATTTAAGATACAGGCTGCCGCTTTTTTCAAGAGCGGAGTGTGACCCGTCATTATTCACAACTTCTATTCCGTCGATAAATAACTTACTGCCATCATCGGAATAGGTGTAAAAAGTGTATTCATCCTCATGAGGTAATTTTATATATCCGCTGTACCGGATTGCAAAATGATCTTCGCGGGTATGAATGGACTCCAGGGAAAAATCGTAAACGCTGCCACTCTTAACCGGAGTGATTTTTGTAAAATCAGGAAGTTGAATCCAATTCCCCTCGTAATAGCTGTAATTCAAACCATTTGCTTCTTTATCCAGGATCGTATAATGAGACGTTACTACATCACTTTGGACCATTTCCGTTTTGAATGCCCGGGCCCTGATTGTAGCTGATGATTTCAAAACGACGGGACTTCCATAAACAGGGGACGTTTCATTTGGAATGCTCCCATCGCATGTGTAACGGATTTCGGCTCCGGGAGTGGACGATTTTATTTCAACAACTGTTTTTTTATCGAAGTATGTTCCTCCCGTCGGTGACATTTCCGGTCGTTTTACATGTTTCATTGCCTTTAACTTGATAACAAGGGGTAACATATCCGCATGATTATCGGGCATTACCTGATCTAACTTTATTATTGTTCTCTTATCTTCCGATTTCCAGTTAAGGGGCGTATCATTTCCAAGTAACAGGACCTTTGAATTGTCATAAGGGTGTACTTTATTTAAAACGACTTCTTTATTAAACACATTTGAGACAAAGGCATATACATAATTCGTATCTTTGGTTGATTGGGCATATTTAATATTATAGCCATCCTGCTGATGCACGTAAGCTTCGGCCTGATATATAGCTTCACCATTAACATCCAGCCATTGGTTGGCATATTGGAACCAGTTATGTAACCGATCCGGGGGCAGATAATTGAGAACACTAGAAATATCTTTGTTAACAAACGCTTCTCCGGAAGTAACAGAATTTACGAGATAATCCATATACCAGGCATTTGCGCGATAGTTTAAATGCCGCCTCAGGAACCCGGCCGTTCCAATTGCATGAATTTCATGGAGACCTTTAAAAAACTCAATCGTTGTACGTTCCGGTATATTCAGATCGGCATATAATTTTCTGACTTTTGCATATTCATAAGCCACATGCGCATCGTCAGAGACATCATCGTAATGGCCTCGTTCAACCATAAAAGGCCTGGGTGCAATCAAGCCGGCTATTTCAGCATAATTGAAATGCATACCCATTCCGAATTCGAACATTTCATATTCTCCGGTACCGACATAACTGTAGTTCGAACGGGTTGTCGAATTTTTCCATATCCATTCATTAAAATCCGCTGAACAAATCGAAAGTGCATATTTTTGAACAATGGAAGTGACCCGCATGGCTGTCTTTCCTCCATAGGATATTCCATAAAATCCTATTCTGGTGGAATCAACATACGGCAGGGTCGAAAGCCAATTAACGGTTTGTTCATGCTGCGGAATGATGACCGAATAGAGTGTTTTCTTCAATGGATTCAGCTTTCTTTGAAGCGAGCGGAATGCATCACCAAAGATATAGGGATTTTGCGGCGAATATGTAATAAAGCCCTGCTCGGTAAGTTGGATGGCAAACTGCTTCGCATAGTTCTGAAAATCAGGATTTGAGGCATCATCCGGGCGTCCTTCCAGACCATGCTGACAGACAACAACAGGGCGTTGTTCACCGGCGTTCAGGTTCTTAGGTACTAAAAGAACGCCATAAGCAAATACATCCGGAAAGACATCCATAACGACCTCAAAACCTTCGAAATGCGGCTCATCGTAAATTTTTCGTGTCCGAACCTCGGGTGGAAGCCGTTTTTGACTGAATTTTCCAATAATTTCATTGTAATAATAATCTCTATACCATTCCGTGCTTTCCTTCCATTCTTCTACAGAACCGTCATCCGCTTTGCTCCAGAAGTCATCCCTGATCGACTCGCTTCGGGCAAGCAGATCCTGCGTATGATTATTGATCTCATTAAACTGTCTTTCCAGTCGTTTTTCCGGATCAAAGTTTTTATAAAGATTGACAGGTTTATCGTAGTTTTTCGTGATTTGAGCGTGAGGAGACAACGCTGACAAAAATTCTGTCACCATTCCAATGGTTCCGAAAGGTCCCCGGCCATCTTCGCCGCTTACAACCAACTGAAAATTGACCTTTTCTTCCAAGCCGCCGGTCAGTTGCTTCGCCCTGTTTAATTCGTGTTTAACATCCTCAACAGCGGGAGTTAAAATTTCACCGGGAGTTTTGATCACGGGAGGGTGTGGTGTATCACACGCTTCGACAATCAGTGTATTAGGGGCTATAAGACTGGCTATTTCAGCATCTCCGAATTCATCCAGTAATCCGAACACATTTCTGTAAATCGGTTCTTTCCAGATTTCATTTCGTGACCCGAAATAGCCACTGCAGCCTACAGCCATTATACGCGGATCCAACGCACCCGAATATAGAGCAATTAAACCGCCTTCACCGTATCCGATAACGCCAACCGGTATATCTTTGTATTCATTACCAGTCAGACACCAATCCACGACAGACAGCACTTTCTGAACTTCGTATCCAATTATATGTCTTCCCAATTCATAAGCGGAGCGGTATAGGAACTCACGATGTGTTAATCCGGTTATGTTATCAACGATAACAGAATAATCCGTATCTCTGTTCATTAAAACCGGAATGATTACCAGACAGCCACTCTCGGCCAGAATTCTTGCAAACTGCGATTCAACGGGAACGCCCGGCTCAATACCCGCAAGCATTTCAGGTAATTGGTTCGCATCGGGTATCGCAACAACATGTGCGACCGGTTCGGTGTCTTTGGGAACGAGCATCAGGCCTTCACCATGTACATTACCGAAAGCATCCCACCTAACCCGGAAAATCTGAAAAGTTTTTGATTCACCGACCAATGCAGGCTGCGCTGATGTCCCGATGAATTCCATAACATTATCAGGCACAACAGGATCAACAGCACCGATACATTTTGCAAGATCTTCCCTGTTTTTATTCACTGATTCCACATAGTTTTCGGTCGATGAGAAATCTCTCTGCCAATACCGGTTTCTGTTTTTGATCGATTCTTCCGTTTTTTTATCCAGGAATGTATGAATCCCCTCAACCATCTGTTTTGCCAGGTCGCCTTCCATTGTCAGCAGCTTTGTTCCGGCCACTTTTTGCCCTGAAACAATACAGAAAGATGACAGCATTAAGAACGTTAAAATAACAAACTTCATTGGACCTCCATACGTCGTTCCCTGTTTCTTATAAATGCTATAGATAACTTCATATAAAAAATGGAAGGGAAAGCAGGTTTATCTGTACAGATGCAACGTCTGTAAACTATTGTTCGATTTTGAAAACATAGGCCTGCCTGCACGGTCTGTTACCTTCACTCCTTAGCTGTTCCGGTATACTAACAGTCAATCCATTATCTTTTTCATAGCGCCATTTTAGTGGTTTATCAAATCCTAACATGAAGAGGTCAGTCCCTTCTTTCGGGACAATCATCGCAGACCTGAATGCGTCACCAGGCCATGTCATGGCTATGGCATAGAGATATTTGTTTTGTTTGTCACGTGTAAAACGTATCTGTTCTCCTTCGTGCCACTGTTTCCAGGGGCGCGTACCATAAATGGCTTCCCCGTTTACCCGTAACCAATCGCCAACATATTCAAGGCGTTTTATGATTTCAGGATGCCATGCGCCATTGGGCATGGGGCCGAAACCAACCTGGAAATTACCACCCTTCGCAACAATATCAATTAATGTAGATAGTATCCATGATGCCGGTTTATACGTATCATCAGGCAGATAGGAAAAGGCCTGGCCACACGGATAAATGACCTGCCATGGTTTATCCAGTTCAGCATCATACGGATTATCGGGAATATCCCTTTCGGGTGTCCCATAATCACCGTACATATCAATTCCACGATGCCGGATTAAAACAGCGGGCTGTAATTTTCGTATCATTTTTGCCAGGTCATAGGCATCTTGCTGCGCTTCGGGTGGCCAGGCTATGTCGAGACTTAATAAATCAATTTTCCCATACCACGTTAACAGTTCTGTGATTTGATCTCTTTCTTTCCGGATAAATTCATTCCATTGTCCCGGATCAGATTCTTTCGTAAATCCCAGATGGTTCCAGACCTCACTCTTCTTATCCCAGGGCTGGTAGGTTTCTTCACTTACCCAGTTAGTGGAAAGCGGATAATGCATATTCAAAGGATCCCATGCAAACGCCGGATCATGCCAATCGATATGAGAGTAATAGAGACCGATTCCAATACCCTTTTTCCGGGCCGCCTCAACAAGTGCCCTTACGATATCGTTTTTATACGGTGTCTCTTCAATGCTGTAATGATTTTCCGTTCCGATATATTTTCCATATCCGTTCACCATTTTAAGACCCTTCTGTGTCGTTTCTGTTGGCCACATGCAGAATCCATCATGATGTTTTGTGGTGAAGGTAAAGTATTTCATTCCGGCCCGCTCTATCAGCGCCATCCATTGATCCGCATTGAAATCCGTAGGATTAAAAAACTGATAAAGCACACTGTAGAATTTCCTGAATTCATCCGATGGAAACTTACCGGTAGCCCTGTGGGAAAGACACCATGATTCATGGCCCCCCACCATGGTATATAAGCCCCAATGGATGCGTAAACCGAATTTCATATCCTGCCATCGTTCCAGTGCTGATCCGGGAGCATGCTGGTAATCCGCATCGACACCAATGTATCCCGGAAATTCAGCTGGTTTATCATCCTGTGCATTGATCGGTAAGGTCATGCCGGCCAGTATAACGAACAGAAATATCTGTGACAGAACTACATTATACGTTTTCAAAACAAATTCTCCATCGAATTACAGATTATTTTTCAAATACAAGACCGGGCTGGGTATCGGCGCTAGTTCCTGGCCCGGTGCGGCATAAAGGACCTGGAGCTTGATACTGTCATAATCTTCGAAATAATCAACTTTAATCGGGTGCCTACCTTCCGTGAGATACACAGTGCCTGTTTTGAATTGAACTGAATGGGACCCGTCGTTATCCACAATTAATTGACCGTTAATGTATAATTTAGAGCCGTCATCTGAATGCGTGGCAAATGTATATTCGCCCGGAGACACAATTTTCAGGTATCCGGTGAATGTGTATCCCCAATAATCCGGTCTTCGATGATATGAAATATCGAAGTTTTTCATCGTCCCCGATGTTACGGGTTTCAATTGATCATAATCCGGAAGCATTTTCCATTTGCCTTCGAAATAGCTGAAATGTATTCCATTATCTTTACTGAATATCTCCTCCTGAGCGACATTACTTGGAATTTTACCCGATTTATAGGCTTTGGCCAGTATTACGGAGGGTTCTGTTATTGTAAAGGGTTCGCTGTAACGTTCTGATTGTAAACCGGGTTCCGTGCCATCAAGCGTGTAATAAATTCTTGCCTGTTTGTCTTCGCATTGTATGGATACACGAACCGGTTCTTTACTGATCTCAGGCATTGCCGCTGTAATTACCGGTTTTGCGGTAAACCCGGCATTTTCTATTTTAAATGCATAGGCCTGCTCACAAGGTCGATTCGCAGGATTCTGCAGTTCATCCGGGATTTCGATTACAAGTTTTTCATCATCCTGATGCCAGTTTAAATTTTTATCATAACCGACCAGTCGTATAGTTCCACCGTCTTTTACCCTGACATATTTCAGAGTATACGCATCTCCCGGCCAGGTTAAGCTGATGGCATACACATATTTCCAGTCTTTCGTACGTGTATATCGTGTGTTATCTGATTCTTTATACCTTCGATAAGGTCTAGTATTATAAATAGATTCACCGTTTACCCTTAACCATTTACCGACATATCTCAGTCTTTCAATAATTGGATCATCCCATTCCCCGTTCGGCTTCGGACCAAAACCAACCTGGAAATTTCCCCCTTTTGCCGTGATATCGATCAGGCTTTCCAATATCCATGAAGCGGGTTTATAGGAGTCATTGGGAAGATAGGAGAACGCCTGGCCATTTGGATAGATTACCTGCCATGGTTTATCCAGAT
>CAYPHA010000128.1:0-7417 GCA_964410215.1 uncultured Calditrichota bacterium
TCTTCGGCGCTGATTCAGAAACTTGTTCGCAACGGCGGGCTCCATCATGTTCGTCGCCACATACGGATTCGGTACCACTTTGATCTGATCCATCGTTGCATTCAGCGCCGGCTCATTCACTGCATCGGCACCCTCTACCGTGAAGGTTATCGAATCGCTCTCGAAAAACGGCCGGGCAAAGTCAAGACGATAGATATCTCCCGGTTTAGGTAAACGTCCTTCATCTTCCGTGCCGATAAAATCAAACCCGAAAGCAGTTCCCCCCCAGCTAAAAAATTCCGCCGTCCCAAACTTTTTTACAACTGCATGGCCCACCAAAATCCGGTCTTCCAGTATATCAAAACGGCCGTTCCGGTTTAAATCTTCAACGACCAACTCACATATTTCGGGGTGGCCCTCAGTATCCAGGGATATCCTGTTAATAACATAAAACGATAAGGGCTCGTTAAAAAGATATTCTGTGGCACCACCGGCCAGGTTGGAAATCCCGGATTTTACATCCAACCGGTTTATAAAAGCGCTGTCATTTTCGGTAAATACGATATCATACATATATGGGAAAGCATAGTACTCGAACCTGTGCATCCCAATATTTATAAGAGCTTCACCGACGACCCATCCTGTTGTTTCCTTATTTATACCCGTTTCCGGAATGGATTGACCTACCTCTGTTGGCAAATATCCATTCAATCCTTTTAATTGTAACTGTATACCGTCGAACACATCGGTGAATATCTCATCCGCAATATAAAAGGAGCCGTTCACCGCTGCGGTCTGTCCTTCAAGATACTTAATATCCCGGTCATCTCTTCTGGTAATATTATCCATCGGGAAGTTTTCCGGATTTTCTTTGTAGACCAGCCGGCCTTCTTCCGTCATATCATACATTTCCAGTCCGTTGTTTACAATCACATTATCCATTGGATGGCGATCCGTTGGACTTTTTTTCATGTGACCCAATGTATCCACAAGAAACTTAACCATGTAAGTGTGTCCAGCTTTGACCCGATCCCTATCGTAAATTGCAGGTATTACTTTTGCGTTTCCAATAGTTTCCGATTCTCCATGTACTACGAACGGATCCTCAAAGCCCGCCGCTCTCTGGTGTGGTGTCACCGCGACAACATTCTCCCCCTGGCGAATTATCTCTTCGGCTTCATCCAGTTCCAACACGATGTTGTTTTCTGCCGGTGCTATGCCATTGCCGATATGCGGGGCACCATAATCATAAGCCACAAGTGCATAATAATAGGTACGCCCATTCTGAACATGGTTATCAACGAAATAATGACTTATTCCAGAGTCGTCACCAAGGTAATACACCAGGCCATCTTGTTCTGCAACGGTACCGAAGAGAGCGTGGCCAAATATGCTGTCGACTAAATCACACTGAAAAATGGGTTTTTTATCCATTTTTACACCCTGGCTGTTGGTCACTATCTCCGCATCTGAGAATAATTTGTCTGTAGCCTTGTAGAGTTTGTAACCTTCAAAATCATTGATATTGCCAAGAAACGGTTCACGGGTAAGTTGATCGGCAACATTATCCCAGCTTAAGATCACTTTTCCGTCTCCGGCTGTTGCGGACAGCGTGGGCATTTTCGGTGGTTGGGCGAAGCGGTAATCCGCTTCATAAATAACCTGTGCGATTTCTTTTAATTTATAAAGATTTGGCGCTCTGTGACCCGGTGCATTCAGTGTGGCTAAGTTTTCATAAGCATGAAGCATACCTTGAGAAATCCGCTCCGTACGACCCTGATATAGAGGAAATGTTGATGAAGTAAAAATATGACTGAGCGTATTAGGATCACCACCTATAAATTCATCAAATTGATACGAATTCAGAAAATGGAAATAGCTTTCATCATTTGAAGGGGTCCAGAATTGTGAAGCCAAATCAAAAGTATTTACCAGTCTGAATGTTGTTAATCCTAACATATCCGATTCATTGATATCAGTAATAGCAAAGTTTGGTTCACAACCGAAACCCTGGGTTGAATAATCAGGCCTGTGATTACATTCTCCTTCATCAGGACCGGTATAATGTATATCTCCTGGACCAACGCCGTCCAGTCCCACATCGTCACCTGCCGTTTCCCCGGGATCAAGCATCCATAATTGTGTTTCCTCATTAAAATAAGAATAATCACCATCATTGTTCAGATCGGTTCCGTCCTGCCAGTCCTGGTCCTCATCACCTTCGTAATGTCCGCGTAAATCGGATTCCTCTAAATTGTAGAAATCCAGAAAGGCATCCAGATTATAGATGCCGTCATACGGACCGATTAGATTTCCTGCCGGATTATCCCTTTGTTCATCCAATAATCCGTCATCATCATTGTCTATGCCATCATATGCGATACCCGGACTTTCGAGAAATGCAAATCCAAATGAGCCCGGTATACGTCCACCTACTGCGATTCCGTCAAAATCCCAGGCATATGCCAAATCCAGATATTTATTAAAATATCCGACATCATCATCAGGACCATGCTCATCACCGACCGCCATATCCGTATAAAATCCAAATCCCATTGCTGGTAAATCGTAATCCGATATATTCGAAATGTCGAATTCCCAGAAAATTATATCTCTTGCTTCGGGATTGTTCCACTGATAACCTCGTGTTGCCACCCGCAATCCCATGCCACCCCAGGGAAATCCACCCTGGACTGTTACAGTAGGATCGATATCGCCGATATATTTCCCCGGACGGGGATAATACCTGGGGCCATCGGTAATTAAATTCTCATCCGGATCACCTCTTTTAACTATATATTCAAGATCTTGTGCATCATTAAATACATAATAAGATTCCAGGGCGGCATAATGAATCCCTCTCCCGAATCGTCCATTCCATTCTCCCGGCCAGATCAATTCACCACCACCCGAAGGCCATCCGCCGATCGGCCAGGAATCCGGTTTATTGCTCATAGCGATATAATCCTGGGTTTCATTAAGATAGCCCCTCGCAGGATAAAATCCCCACCCGATCGTCCCTTCATAATTCTGATCACCGGTAGCGCCGCATACTTGTGTAAAATAGACCGTATCAACATCTTCTCCCTGTGCCTCATAGTATTCGAGTTCCCCAAAGGATTCGATGGGTATGGAATCTTGCCGGACGAAAACCTGACCAAATATAGTCAGGTAAGATATATCAATCATTCGGGTGCCTTCATAATTATTAGGCCATTTCGAATCGCCGGGCGCCTTACTCCACCAGTTGGCCATCTGTCCATTATTCTGAAAATAGAGCAATACCCGGTTGCCATTCATATATCCTTCTCTTAATTGAGAAATGTCGCCGGCCGGATCCTCCGGCCCCTCATAGGGACGACCCTGAGCCATTAGAGCGGTATACGCTGTCATGATGATTAATAAACTTGTCATGACTTTCATAGGTGTTCCTTCCATTTAAAATTAGGAAAGGGAGACAGGGTTTCTTAACATTCGTTATTCTTAAGAGATCACCAGGTTAAAACCTGGTGCTGGTACGACGACTCCGACGCTTCCCAATTCTTACTTTTTTCTTCTTTATTTTGTATTTTGTATTTTATATTTTTTACTATTTATTTAATCACCGCAAACTTCCCGATCTTCTCCTTACCGGTCACATGCGATTTTATATGATAAATATACATGCCTGCCGCCACTTCCAGATCCTCCCGGGTCAGCAGATCCCAGTGCACGGTGCCGTTGCTCGGCTCATTGTCCACATCGATCTGATCCACCAGGATGCCGCTTGATGTGAAAATCTTTATGCTGCAGTTGGCCGGAATATGCGTAAACAATAATCTTCGGCGCTGATTCAGAAACTTGTTCGCAACGGCGGGCTCCATCATGTTCGTCGCCACATACGGATTCGGTACCACTTTGATCTGATCCATCGTTGCATTCAGCGCCGGCTCATTCACCGCACCGGCACCCTCTACCGTGAACGTTATCGAATCGCTCTCGAAAAACGGCCGGGCAAAATCCACCCGATAGATGTCACCCGCTTCCGGTAAATGGCTTTCATCCTCCATCCCGAAAAAATCAAAACCAAATACCGTACTGCCCCACAGATATAGTTCGGCCGTTCCAAACCTTTTTACAACCGCATGACCCACCAGTATCCGGTCTTCCAGTATGTCAAACCGGCCGTTCAGATTCACATCCTCCACAACCAGCTCACAACGCTCCGGCTCACCTTCCTCGTCCAGCGACAGCCTGTTGATCACATAAAACGACAACGGAACGTCAAACAGATACGACGTCTCACTCATCGTCAGGTTGTTGATCCCGGTCTTCACATCCAAACGACTCACCGATGCACTGTCCTCATCGGTGAATACGATATCATACATATACGGAAACGCATAATATTCAAACTTGCTCGCCTCTATATTGATCGGACCATCACCAACCACCCAGCCGCTCGTCTCCTCATGGATCCCGATATCCGGAATCAGCTGATTCACCTCCTCGGGTAGATACGCATTCATACGCTCCAGCTTAAGCTGAATCCCGTCAAAACTGTCGGTAATAATCTCATCCGACCTGTAAAAACGCCCATGCACCGGTTGCGTCTGACCCAACAGCCACTTTTCGGAACGGTCATTCCGCTCGATGATGTTCTCCATCGGAAAGTAATCAGGATCTTCCGAATACACCAGACGACCCTGGTCCGTCATATCGTATACCCGCAAGCCGTTGTTCACCAGAACCATATCCATCGGATGACGGTCCGTCTCACTTCTTTTCATGAAACCGATCGTGTCCACCTGGAACGTAACCATATACGTATGCCCCGCTTTTATCCGGTTCCGGTCATAGATCACCGGTGTGATACGGGCATTGCCGGTGGTCACATTTTGTTCATACGTTAGCGACGGATCCATATAACCCGCTGCCGGCTGATGCGGCGTCGCTATCGCCACATTATCCCCCATCCGGATGATTTCCTCCGCCTCATCCAGCTCCAGTACGATGTTGTTCTCCGACGGCGCCACACCGTCACCAACATCCGGCGCCCCATAATCATAGGCCACCAGGGCATAGTAATACGTACGCCCGTTCTGAACATCCTCATCCACATAATAATGACTGATACCCGTATCATCCCCAAGATAAAATTGCGCGCCTCCGATCACCCCATAGTTGGCGTGCCCGCGGATCGTATCGATCAGGTCGCATTGATAGATCGGCTTCTTGAACATCGCGTCACCCTGGCTGTTGGTCACAACTTCCGCGTCAGAAAACAGCTTGTCCGTCGCCTTATAGAGCTTGTATCCTTCAAAATCATTGATGTTATTCAAAAACGGTTCACGGGTCAGTTTATCGGCTACATCATTCCAGCTTAAGATCACTTTTCCGTCGGCAGCTGTTGCGGAAAGCGTCGGCATCTTGGGTGGCTGGGCAAAACGGTAATCGGCTTCATAGATCACCTGGGCCACTTCTTTCAGTTTAAACAGGTTATTGGCTTTGTGGCCCGCCGCCGACAGCGCAGCCATGTTTTCATAGGCATGAAGCAGGCCCATGGAAATCCGTTCCGTCCGGCCTTTATAGAATGGAAAGGTCGCGGATGAGAATGAAAAGAATAAGGTAATCGGATCGCCCTGATATTCCATGAAAACAGGTCGGCTCATCTGCCGCCACATACGCATATCATCTTTCGGCCACCAGCCTAGGATCGGTATATTCCCATGTTCGAAGAAGTAGAATGAGGTTAATCCGATCATGTCCGACTCACTGACGTCAGTCACGGCAAAATTCGGTTCGCAACCAACACCCTCCCTGAAATCGGGCATATGATTACACTCGCCTTCATCCGGTCCGGTATAATTGAGATCCATCGGACCGACGCCATCGAGACCCACATCATCGCCGGGGCTCTCGCCTTCATCGACGAACCAGAGCATTTTTTCTTCATCATACCAGGAGTAATCTCCATCCTCATTCAGATCCAGTCCGTCCTGCCAGTCCTGGTCCTCATCACCTTCGTAATGTCCGCGTAAATCGGATTCCTCTAAATTGTAGAAATCCAGAAAGGCATCCAGATTATAGATGCCGTCATACGGACCGATTAGATTTCCTGCCGAATTATCCCTTTGTTCATCCAGTAACCCGTCATTATCATTATCTATACCATCGTAGGGACTTCCCGGACTCTCCAGATAGGCCACACCCAGGACACCGGGCGTCAGACCTCCCAGACCAATACCGTCCCAGTCCCAGATATAAGCCAAATCCAGTTCTTTATTAAAATAACCGTTATCCTGATCATCGCCGCCCACACGTGCATCCATATGATAACCGAAACCACACTTCCACAAGTCATAATCCGATATATTCGAGATATCATATTCCCAGAATATCATATCCTTGGCTTCGGGATTGTTCCACTGAAATCCCCTTAAGGCCACCCTGAGACCCAGACCACCCCAGGGATACCCCTTTTGAACCGTTACGTCCGGATTCAGATCGCCTATATATCGCCCGGGGCGCGGATAATACCGCGGACCGTCATCGATTAATCCCTGCTCCGGGTCATTTCGTTTAACAATATATTCCAGATCCTGGGCATCGTTGGTAACAAAATAGGTTTCCAGTGCAGCGTATTGGATACCTCTTCCGAAACGACCGTTCCATTCTCCCGGCCATTTTGTTTCGAATTCGGTTGAGGGCCAGCCACCGATCGGCCAGGAGTCCGGTTTGTTGCTCATCGCCGGATAATCCTGCACTTCATTGAAATAGCCTGTCACCGGGTATAATTGCCATTCAACGGTTTCGTCATAATTAAGATCCACATACCAGGGAGTACCATGTGACTGAATAAAAAATAGCGTATCCAGGTCCCCGGTGGCGTGGAGCCGGGCAATTTCGTCAGGATCGGTTACCGGAACGGAATCCTGGGTGACATACACTTCCGCACCGATCATAACAAAAATATGATCGAGCATACGGAGGCCTTCATAGGTATTCGGCCAGCGAGACAAAAGGGTATTTGCGGAACCCCACTCCCCGAGCACCGTAGTATTTTCAAAAAATAAAATTGCGCGGTTTCCGTTCATATAACCGCTGCGTATCTCGGCGATGTCGCCGGCCGGATCTTCCGGCCCCTCGTAGGGACGACCTTGTGCCAACAGCCCCTGCATCAGACCGAGAGATAGGGCAAAAATAAATATGACTTGTTTCATGGTATTATCCTTTGGGAATAGTTAATTAGTTGATATGGTAATTGGGTAATATGGTAATTGGGTAATTCGGTTGTTATGTCATTCCATGATTTTTCGGAAACATTTATGACCGCATCGAATCCATGCCCCATCTGCCTGATTCCCTAGTTACCTAGTTAGCTGATTACCTAGTTACCAAATCATTTAATCACCGCAAACTTCCCGATCTTCTCCTTACCGGTCACATGCGATTTTAT
>CAYPHA010000129.1:0-7311 GCA_964410215.1 uncultured Calditrichota bacterium
GTCACCTGGTAAATCTGTTTCCCTGTTTGCCTGCGTAAGTCCTTAATGAAATGCTTCTTCTCACTCTCAACGCTGCGCCGCCATTTATCACGCAGAGAATCAACTTCTTCACGTGCCTCATTTCTCATCTTCTTCCGCTCTTTTTCAGCCTCTTCACGGGCTTCATCAAAACGCTGCTCGCGCTGCTCGTCTATTTCACTGATTTTCGACTCATACTTTTTACGTTCATCTTCGGCATCCGCTTCCCTGCGTTCAGCTTCTTTCAGTTGCGACGCAATTTTCTCCTCCCGCTGATCCATCGCTTTTACGATACGATCAAAGAGCAGCTTCTTCAGAAGCAGCATCAGTATAATGAAGTTTACAATCTGAGCACTGAAGGTAAACCAATCGATCTGCATAGATCATCCTCCGGCTTTCGAAACAACCTGGTTCCAGAAGGGATTGGCAAAGATGAGTATAATCGATATAACGAAACAGTAGATAGCGGTGGACTCGATCATTGCCAGTCCGACAAAAAGGGTACGTGTAATCGTGTTGGATTCATCCGGCTGCTGTGCGATCGAAGCCAGGGCCTTTGCCAGTGCTATCGCTTCTCCAATTGCCGGCCCGATGGAACCAATGGCCATGGTAAGGCCGGCCACAAAAATCGAAACCTGGCCGATAATCTGTATGCTTTCCATTATAACTCCTAACTTATTACTTTGATTTTTTTTGCTTCAGGCTCCGATCCTGTGTGCGGGTAGCCGAAGCGATATATACCGTTGCCAGAACGGCAAAAATGTAGGCTTGAATCTGTCCGATCAGTAACCCCAGCGCCTGCATGACGATCGGAACGAAAAGAGGTGCGATCGTCAGTAGTATGCCAACGACCATGGTTCCGCTCATGATATTTCCAAAGAGTCGGACGGCCATTGCCAGGGTTCGTGAAAATTCGCCGATCACCTGAAAGGGCAACATAAAAACAGAAGGCTCAATATAGTGGCGAAAGTAAGCCTTTAATCCACTCCTGGCGATGCCGAAAACGGGCACGGCAAAAAATACGCAAATGGCCAGTGCTGCCGTTGTATAGAGCGAACCGGTCGGAGGTTGATATCCCGGTACGAACGTCAGCAGATTCGAGAGTGAAATAAAAAGAAAAAGTGACCCTATAAACGGAAGATAGGGTACGGCCTTGTCGTCAATGATATCGGCAATCTGATTACGGATTGTCGTGACAACAACTTCAAGAAATCCCTGCCACCTGGAAATTTCCGGCTCGATGGAAAGCCTGCGTGTGACCAGCCAGGATACAAGAACCAGTATGGCCATCACGATCCAGGTAAAAACAAGGGTCGCGCTGATTACAACCGGGCCCCATTCCCAGTAAACAATACTGTCAGGACTGATATTCATGATGCCTTACTCCTTTTGTACCGGATACTTGTCTTTCGGTACTCTTCCCCAGATTCGGACCATAACATAGCGTGCGATAATGAAACCAAGCAGGCAGGCTAACAGCGCCTGCCATCCTCCGCTACGCACCATCAGGAAAAAGACCAGTAACGTGACAACAATACGGCCGGTATACCCACCGATCGTGTAGATGACCGGGTGACGCATAGTGGACAGACGACGCACCGTCCACCACAGGCTTCCGAAATAAAAAACCCCCAGAAAAACACCTGCCACAAATGCTCCGGCCCAATATATAATTTCACCCATCATGACCACTCTCCTTCTTGACCCAGAACCAGGCATTGAGGCAACCCAGTGCCACGCCGATAAACAATAAAGTCAGTGTCCAGGAAACATTTCCCTGAAACGTCGCATCGAGCCAGATACCGGTCGCCAGAAAGATCAAAGTTGGTATGGCTACCGACCATCCTACCAGACCGAACATGCCGAGCCCGAACCACAGGCTTTTCTCTCCTCTCTCCGAACGGTATTTTTCCTTACGGTTCTGCTTACGCTTAATTTTTGATCGGAATGGCTCTTTTGCAGGGTCATTTTTAGTATTCAGAAAACGACTCATTTTTTTATTCGCTGTTCCATACAATGGATAGATTCGATGGATCTGATCATTCAATAAATCTTCGTATAAAATCTGATTCCAGCCTTGCCATGGCTGAGCGTGTTTTTCGTTCACGTTCATTCATTTCAAGGAATTCCTGCTCAACCGTATCCACCAGACGGCTTAAATGTTCGCTGAGTACGGCTTCCGGTGTGGAAATCATTACCCGGAATCCCTCTTTCACAAGCAGGCCTCCGTTCAAGGCCACGAACAATTCCGGGATATCTTCGGCTTCCCTTCGCATGGAAAGAATACCCACCGACAGGGGTTCCACGAAGTCGATATGATTTTGCAGGATACCGAAGGAACCGCTCACGCCTTCAGCCGTGATACGAGCAACTTCGTCATCGAATACGATATGTGAGGGTACCAGTATCTGTAATCTCATTCTTTTTTTGCCTCGGAAACAGAGCCGATCATGTACAGGGCACTCTCCGGATAATCTGCAAATTCATCGTTAAGAATTCTTTCGCAGTCCTTTAGCGCCTGATCGAGCTCTACCAGTTTTCCTTTTTTATTTGTAAAGGCTTCTGTTACAAAGAAAGGCTGTGTCAGAAAGCGTTCCAGCCTGCGGGCTCTGCTAACTTTACGCTGGTCCTCCTGGGACAGTTCTTCCATCCCCAGCATGGCGATGATATCTTTCAGATCCTCATATTCCGCCAGGGTTTCCCTGATTTTCCGGGCGATCTGGTAATGGCGTTCTCCAACCACCTGGGGAGTCAGCATTTTAGACCCGGACTGCAGCGGATCCATGGCGGGGTACAGTCCCTGACTTGCACGTTTCCGCGACAGCACGATGGATGCGGACAGGTGGGAAAACGTATGAACGGCGGCTGGATCCGTAAAGTCATCTGCCGGCACGTAGACCGCCTGAATGGAGGTGATCGAAGCGGCTTTTGTCGTACAGATACGCTCCTCCAGATCGGCCAGCTCCGAAGCGAGAGTCGGCTGATAGCCTACGCGCGAGGGCAGCCTGCCGAGCAGCCCGGATACTTCGGCACCGGCCTGGATAAAACGAAAAATATTATCGATCAGCATCAGCACATCCTGTTTTTTGTCATCACGGAAATACTCGGCGATGGTCATCGCTGTATGGCCCACACGAAAGCGGGCTCCGGGCTGCTCGTTCATCTGACCGAACACGAGAATCGTCTTATCCAGCACACCGCTCTCCTTCAGTTCCCGATATAATTCTTCGGCCTCCCGCACCCGTTCACCGATGCCGCAGAATATATTTACACCCTCGTACTGCTCGACCATATTGTGTATCATTTCGGTGATAAGGATGGTTTTACCCACACCGGCCCCGCCGAAAAGTCCCGCCTTTCCGCCCCGTTCCAGCGGTGCAAGTACGTCGATCGCCTTAATTCCTGTTTTGAAAATCTCCGAAGTGGTGGCACGATCGGCCAGCGGAACCGGCTCCTGGTGAATCGGGCGTTTTTTCACGTTTTCAAACGGTTCCCTGCGATCAATTACATCACCGAATACGTTCATCACCCGGCCCAGAACTTCTTCACCCACCGGTGCTTCCAGGGTGGAACCGGTATCCCTTGCTTCAGATCCGCGCTTCAGTCCCTGTGTCGGGGTCAGGGCAATACAACGAACGCGCTGCGGATCGATAATGCTGATCACCTCCAAAGCAATATCCTTCTCCTCACCGGCATGGATCAATGCATTCATATCGGGAATGTTATTCTGAAAAAAAACATCCACGATATTACCCCGAACGGCTTCCACCATTCCGGTATTTATTGTATTTTCTTTACCCGAATTTTGAATATGTTCAGACATGGAAACTTACTTTTTTGTTAGAATTCTCTGTGAAAAGGGGTCCGGGGATTATTAACCGTCAGAAAGCGCATGGACGTATTCAGTTGTTCATTTAAGCGAAAGGCTTCCCGGATAACCTTTTTTTCTTCTTCACCGGCAAGTGCCACCAGAATTTTTTTATACCTCATTATTTTCCCCTTTTAGATGCTTTAATCTTTTTATTTTCCGGATATAAAGTTTCTGTTATGCCTTTTCCACTTTCGCTACACGTTTGATTACATCGATCACGCTGTCCGGGTTCAGCGAGATGGGATCGATCCCGTTTTTTACCAGAAAAGCGGCAAATTCGGGATCATCGCTGGAAGCCTGGCCGTGGTTGCAAATCCGCCGGGCACCCGAATACCGGCGTCCTTCAGTTCGCTTATCATCTCGCCCAGCGAGGCATTCTTTCCACCGACCTGAGGGACCTCATCGGCATGTAAATTTTTGAACCATTTCACATATTTTTCTTGATCACTCATGGAAAACTCCGCGTCTTTGTCGTGAAAATACTATGACTCAGAAATGCAAATATCACTGATGCCAAAATTGTTGAAAGTATCATTTCATTCTCCCGGATTTTACTTTAACAGTGTCAACCGTTGTGATATTATTATTATTTAACATATTGTTTTTATTATTGATACATAAATCCTTGCTAGAGAAGGCCCATCTGGCTGTGTTAAAAATAGTCTCCTGCTGATGCTGACCAGAAGGAAATGTACTACTTATCGTCCGGTTTGACGTTTTTTAGCACCGTCAGCAGGATTTGACCAATGATCAGCGGAATAACGCTCATAATAACTATCAGCAGCCATCCTCCGGAGTCAGGAGGCGTTACGCGAAGTATATCCGCGACTACAGGTACGAAGACGGTCATCATGACGAGCACCAGGCACAAGCCGATGGCTCCCCAGACAACGGGATTCCTTGTAACCTCATTAATAACTGGCGGACTGGCGGCTTCGCGCATATTGAACACATGCCAGAGTCTGGCAAAAGCCAGGGTGAGAAACGAAACCGTAACGGCTTCACCCTCTTCCAGCATCAGAAACTCCCGACCGATTACCATTGCTGCCAGTACGCAAGCCGCAATGATCACCCCATAAAAAACAATCAACTTCCAGTAGAAGGCCGAGACAATGGGTTCCTCTGAATGCCGGGGTGGATTCTTCATGACATCCTCATGTGCGGCCCCAACGCCCAATGCAAGTGCCGGAAAAACATCCATAACAAGATTGATGAACAGAATCTGCAATGGAAGCAAGGGCAACGGTAGACCTGCCAGCGAGGCAATACCGACAGCGAGAACTTCACCCACATTTCCGGAAAGAAGAAAAAGAATAAATTTTCGAATATTGTTGAAAATAACGCGTCCGTACTCCACTGCCGTGACGATACTCGAAAAGGCATCATCCTTCAGCACCATATCCGAGGCTTCCTGGGCAACCTGTGTTCCGCGCCGGCCCATGGCCACACCGATGTCTGCTTTTTTTAACGCCGGCGCATCGTTTACACCATCGCCTGTCATGGCAACGATGGATTTATTTTCCTGATGAACGGAGATCAGATCGAGTTTCTGCGCCGGACTTACACGGGCAAATATCGGTGTCGAAAGGATATGTTGCTTTTCTTCCTCCGTAATATCTTCATTTTGCTTTAGTTCATGACCGGAAATGACCGCAGCGTCCTCATTTTCTGTCAGGTTAATTTCGCGTGCGACGTATCGGGCCGTTTCGGCCTGGTCACCGGTCACCATGATCACACGGATACCCGCCTGCCTGCAAAGATCCAGAGAACGGGTGATTTCCTCCCTCGGCGGATCGAGCAGGCCAACCAGACCAAGAAAAACCAGGTTCTGATAGGGATTTTCATCTTTATCCGACGCGGCTCGCTCTGCCAGCGCCAGAACACGAAGTCCGTCAGCAGCCAGTTCGTCGTTCAGGTTATACCATTTTTCTCTCTGTTCCTTATCGAATTCGGTCTTTTCATCGTTTGTTTTCAGGTAGGCGGCATGCTTGATAACGGCTTCCGGTGCTCCCTTCACGGCAACCCAAAAATCACCATTTCGACGGTGAAAGGTCGCCATCATTTTTGTTTCCGCATCGAAGGCTTCTTCCCGCACTTCCGGCCACTCTTCCAATAGCTCATCCCGATGCAGTCCGGCACCGGCGCCCGCTGCCAGCAAGGCTATTTCCAGCGGATCTCCGACACCGTCTTCCGGGTCATCGTCAGCATTCTGATTCAGGGAAGCATTGTTACAGAATACACCTGTCTTAAGAGCATGATGAATCACCGTATCCGAAAGTGGTTCCAAGGTTTCCCCTTCAAGTAAAAACGTTTTTGCTTCTTCCTGCGATGATTCAATGCGGACTTCCCCTTTTTCCAGAAGCAAGCGTGTAACTGTCATCCTGTTTTCGGTCAGAGTGCCGGTTTTATCTGTAAAGATGATATTCATGGCACCCAGTGTTTCCACCGAGGAAAGACGGTTAATCAGTACATTCCGTTTGGACATACGAATCATTCCGCGCGCGAGCGCCACGGTAGCGACAATAGGCAATCCCTCCGGTATGGCGGCAACGGCCAATGCGATCGATGTTTTTATCATCAGGTAAATTTCTTTGCCACGGATAATGCCAAGGGCCGCTATCACAGCCGCAATGCCCACTGTCAGCCATATCAGTTTGCGTCCCAGATGTTCGAGCCGTTTCTCCAGCGGCGTGACCTCTTCTTCTGCAGATGCCACCAGATCGGATATTTTTCCCAGTTCCGTGTTCATTCCCGTGGCGACGACCACGCCCTTTCCTGAGCCGTTAGTTACGGCGGTTCCCTTGAACAGCATGTTTTTACGTTCAGTGAGTTGTGTATCGCGATCCAGCCCGGTGACTTCCTTCTTTACGGGTACGGATTCACCCGTCATCGCGGATTCATTAGCCTGGAGCTTGTTTGCTTCGATCAGGCGGATGTCCGCAGTAATGATATCCCCTCCCTCAAACAGGACAATATCACCGGGAACAATATTCGCTGCGGGAATATGCCGAATTTTCCCATCCCTCATCACCGTTGAATCAACCCGGCTCATTTCACGCAGGGATTCCATGGCCCGTGCGGCCCGGATTTCCGTGAAAAACCCGATCAGGGTCGTAATCAGCATAACTGCTGCAATGGATAATCCTTCGATCCAGTCACCCAGGTAAAAAGAAAGTACGGCTGCCACGAGGAGCAGCAACATGATCAGGTTAGCAACCTGGTCAATAAAAATTTTAAATGCCGAGCGGCGTTTAATCTCCCGGAGTTGATTCCTGCCCCACGTTTTGATTCGTTTTCGTCCGCCTGCAGCCGTGAGCCCTTCTGAGGAAGAGGTTTCAAGCTTTTCCAGAATTTCCGAAAGCGGAAGGTGCCAGGGATGATCAATCGCCATTTTCTGCGTATGTGATGGCATATGAATTCTC
>CAYPHA010000130.1:0-6820 GCA_964410215.1 uncultured Calditrichota bacterium
TGGCTTCGGTAGATGTGTTCGGGCTAAAAACCCCGCAGATTGAAATACTGCTGGATTTGGCAAAGCTTAATAAATACGGACTTTCCGTGCAGGATGTGCGTCAACGATTAAAGCGATCTAAATTTCATCCCGGCACACTAAAACAAAAGTACTATCGGTTCCCGATTGCCATAGACGCCGGTATATCATCGTTAGGCGAGCTGAAAAAAATACCATTTAACATAGGCAGCCGCGTTATCTTTTTAGATGAATTAGCGGAAATAAAAGAGGGCTATCGGGAATTATTGTACAAGAAACGTATAAACGGCAAACATACGCTGCTCATATCCCTGCAAAAGAAAAGCGGTGAAAACGCCATTGGTGTGGCAGACCGTGTATATCAAACTGTTTCAAAAATCCGGTGCTCGCTTCCGAAGGGGAATGAATTATTACTCGTTAGCGATTCTACGGAAAAACTGCGACAATCATTATCCGATCTTGCCCTGCGCAGCGTTATTGCTTTTATTACTATTATCGTTCTTCTAATGATTATACTGCGCAGTCTTCGAAATACATTTATTATTGTTTTCAGCATCATGCTATCCGTTTTGGCCGTATTTATAAGTATTCATTTTCTCGATTACTCTGTTAATTTGTTAACCCTTGCCGCGCTTGCTCTGGGTTTTGGATTTATGGTTGATAACGCCATCATCGTGTTTAACAATATTGACCGTTCCCTGTCTCCTGCGCAAACGGTTTCAAAAACCATGGACGTTATATTCCCGATTATGGCCTCCACCCTTACAACCCTGGCCGCTCTGGCTCCGTTTTTATTTTTGTCGGATGAACTTAAAATATATTATATTCCATTCGCTGTCGTAGTCGGTGCTGCTTTAATCTCTTCTGTTCTGTTTTCCTTTTTATTTGTGCCGTCGTCTTATGTGCATCTTTCAATAAAAAAGGTTATTCCCGGCGATAATAATTACGTATCTTTGTTTAGCCGAATGTATGAAACGGTTTTATCCTTTTTGTTCAGGTTTAAGAAAACAGTATTTATCATTTTTATCTGGTGTATTGGCCTGCCCTTGTGGTTTATCCCGGATTCATTGCCTGAAGAAGACCGGAACAATTTCTGGGCGGAAATGGGCATAACTGCGTATAATAGCACCCTGGGCAGTTCCTTCTATTCAGCCGTTCGTGAATATACCGACCCTGCTTTGGGCGGCGCGACCTATCTTTTTTTTAATTTTGTTCAGCGCGGCAAACCCTGGCGTTGGGGCATGGGCGATTATTTGTCTGTTTATGTACGTCTTCCGCAGGGCAGCGATTTTATATTGAGTGAACAAATAATCCGTGAATTTGAACAGATTGCCGTCACAGGGGAAGGAGTGGATAAAGTTAAGACTACCATTAGTCCAGGTGCTGCAAACATGCGCATTGATTTTAAAGAGGCTTTTCTTCATTCCATGAACCCATATCTTCTTAAGGATAGATTAATTCAGCGGGCCGCGAATGTTGGCGGTGCTTTTATCACCGTGTCCGGTTTTGGCGATGGTTTTGCCGCGGGTTTTTCCGGCAGCGTTTCTTCTTTTCGTCTTAGTCTTAAAGGTTATAATTATCTTGAGCTAAAAAATCTTGCCATAAAATTACAGAAAGAGTTGGAAAAAAATCGCCGCGTGCGGGATGTTGATATTAATACGCCTTTCTATTATCGTTTAAGCGATCTTTATGAATTGAATATGAATCTTGACAGGAAGACATTAGCTCTTTCAGGACTCAGACCTTCTGACGTATTATCCACCCTTGGTTTATATCTATCTGAAACGCTAAGTGCTGAGAAGATAAAAATCGGTCTGGAAGAGAAATATCTTCAGGTAAAATCTTCCGGGTTTGAAGACTTGCAGCTTGACGAACTCTCGTCAAAATGGTATCAGTCTCATAATTTACCGCCTTACCGTCTTGGCCAATTTGCAGAAATAAAAAAGCAGAAAATTCTGCCCGAAATACGACGCGAAAATCAGGAATATATCCGTATACTAAGCTTTGATTTTTTAGGCCCCTTTGAATTTGGTAAACAATTTTTAGATGAAACGTTAGACTACTTTGAAGTACCGGTTGGCTATAAAATCCTGCAACGCTATTGGGCATTGGATGAAGGGGAAGAGCAAAACCTGCTTTTTGTTATTTTGTTAGGTCTGCTGTTTATTTACATGGTAACCGCTTCATTGTATGAATCGTTTCTTGATCCCTTTTTAATTTTCCTGACTATTCCCGCTGGTTTGATAGGCATATTCTTATCATTTTACCTGACTGATACTATATTTGATCGTTCGGCCTATATCGGCGTTTTGTTTATTAGCGGTATCGTTGTTAATAATTCAATTATTCTTATAAGTAAATTTAAAACATTCCAGAAGTCAGGTCTCATTTTATCAGAGTCTTTTCTAAAAGGATGCGCAAATCATATGCGTCCCTTGTTTCTAACCTCTGCCACAACAGTTTTGGGATTTTTACCCATGCTTATTTTTTCTAATCAGCAATCCGGAGATTTATGGTACACTTTGGCCTTAACCGCCATAAGCGGGATTCTAAGCTCCTTTATATTTATAATGTTTATACTGCCTTTACTTTTTTATGCTTTGGAAAACAAAAAATCTCTTTCTGATTGATAAATCCTATTCAAAACCACTTGATTAGCGACATTAGTATTTCCCGATAGGCGACAATTAAAATTCCCGGTACGGTACTGTTGGACATAACCGATGTCGTCAATAATAATGGCGTCCTATTTGGCTAATCGTTTCAGGTATTGTGGCCGCCATAAATCGCGTTTGGCAACCAACATCTCCTGTACCAGAAGATTTCAGGGACGGAAAAACACACAGCGTTCTTTATATATCGGTTCCTGACCAATGGCACACTTTCAACTGCACACAACCGGCGCATTTTCAAGTGCCCACTGACATGAAAGATGGAAGGATATCTATAAACTGATTTTGTTTTGGATAACTGCAGATAGTATATTATTGTGCAATGGCAAAGTATGACAAAATAATAAGACAGATATTGGATGGCCTGTCCGATGCAAATATTAATTTTAATGATGTAAGAAACCTGTTAATCAGTTTGGGATTTGAAGAAAGAATCAAAGGTAGTCATTATATATATAGAAAAGCTGGAATAGCAGAAAAGATAAATTTACAAGAAGATGGGAACAAAGCTAAACCATATCAGATAAAACAGGTAAGAAATATTTTACTTAAATACAAGTTAGGAAGAAGATGAAGTATAAGTACGAAATAATAATACACTGGAGCATTGAAGATGATGCTTATATTGCTGAGGTGCCTGAATTGCCTGGGTGCATGGCTCATGGTTCAGATTATGATCAAGCCCTTCAGAATGTAAAAGATGCTATATCGCTGTGGATTGAAACTGCCAATAAATTTGGAGATCCCATACCAGAACCACGTGGTAGATTAATGTATGCTTAGTTCATCAAGGATGAAATATTAGTCTAATTTAAATCCGGTAATACACCGGATTTTTTATATTTGTTCTTTGATGTTCCTATAGAACCTTTTCGGGGCCAGGCATTATAACTCGAAGATGTACAAACCTAATAAAACTCATTTTGTTATGAATACTCCCAATTTGTATATTACTGCGTAATGGCAAGATATGAGAAGCTATTCAGACAGATCCTGAGTGGAAGTGCTGATCAAAACATTAATTTTAATGAACTATGTAATTTTCTTTTGTACCTGGAATTTACAGAACGAGTTAAAGGCAGTCATCATATTTTTTTTAAGGATAGTATAGCGGAAATCATAAATATTCAGCCCAAGGGAACAAAAGCGAAAGCTTATCAGGTTAAACAGGTTCGAAATATTATTGTCAAATATCATCTCGGAGATAAAGATGAGTAAATATGAAATTATCATATATTGGAGCGAAGAGGACAAATCCTATATCGCAGTGGTGCCAGAACTTCCTGGATGTATGAGTGATGGGGCGACCTATCAGGAAGCTTTAATGAATGTTGAAACAGTTATTGGTGAGTGGCTTGAGACCGCTAAAGAAATCGGACGAGTTATTCCTAAGCCTAAAGGACGGTTAATGTTTGCTTAGCGCTCTGAAATTAAAAGATTATTTTTATTAAAATCCGGTCTATAACCGGATTTTTTATTTTTTCTTTGAGTATCTAATGATACCTTTTCGGGGCAAGGTATTATGACTCAGCCATCACACGATGTATGGCGATGGATCCGCTGGCCCACAAACGCCCCAGCTTAGCACCGTATACTTAGGCAGGAAATACTCAGATATTAAAACAGAATCCTAAAAAAATGTATCAGTACAGTTTACTCTTTACTGGCGGGACAGTACCACTTTTTCCAATTCTTCCAGTGAACGGCCTTTGGTCTCCACCAGAAATTTCAGAAAAAAGAACAAACTGATCAAGGTGGCAACCGCATAGAATACAAACACGGCGCCGATGCCGAACTGTGTTGCCGCAACCGGGAACAGGAATGACGTCAGTGCATTGAAGAACCAGTGTGAAAAGGAACCGATCGAGGACGCCCGGGCCCGTATGTTATTGGGAAACATTTCCGATAGAATAACCCAGATCACCACGCCCTGAGATGAGGCGAAAAAGGCGATAAAACCGAGAATAAAGACGAGCAGCAGATAGCCGCTGAACGCTTCGGCGAGATAGGCGATGGCGAACAAAGCGAGAAAGAGCGACATCCCGCCTGCGCCCATGAGAAGCAGGAATTTCCGCCCCAGCTTATCGATGACGGACATGGCGATGACGGTAAAAACAAGGTTGACGGCACCGATCATGACGGTCTGCATCAGCGACGCATTGTCCGAAAAACCGGCGGATTTAAAGATGGACGGCGCATAATACATGATCACGTTAATACCCGTAAACTGATTGAACATGCCGACCGCAATACCGATCAGAACCAGTCGCAGGTAGGGCTTTTTAAACAGCACCGACAAATGGGCTAACGCTTCCTTATCGAATGAGCGGACAATATCATCGAGCGCTTTATCCACATCGGCGCCGGGATTGACGCTTGCAATAACCTGCCGGGCTTCTTTCAGCCTGTCCATTTTAACCAGCCAGCGCGGGCTGCGGCTCACTAACAGAAGCAGTGAAAAGAAAAGGAAAGCCGGTATCCCCTCGGCAATAAACATATACCGCCAGTTCTGATCACCCAGGTCTACGAGAAGAAAATTTGAAAAGAAGGCTGTCAGAATACCGATAACAATGGCCAGTTGCGCCGTCGCGACCAGTCGTCCGCGTTTCTCCGCCGGGGCAATCTCTGATATGTACATGGGCGAAAGCACCGATGCCGCACCCACGGCTATTCCGCCGATGAACCGCGCGACAATAAATCCGTAAAAATGTGTCGACAGGCCGGTCCATATCGCCGAAAAGAAGAATAAAGCCGCAGTCACCAGCAGCATGTTTCGCCGTCCCCAGGTATCGGCCGGTTTGCCGATGGTCAGCGCACCGAATATGCACCCAATCAGCGCTGAACTTACGGCCCAGCCGAGCGTCACATCCGTCAATGCGAAATATTCGGTAATAAACGGAATCGTTCCCGAAATGACGGCCGTGTCAAATCCAAAAAGCAACCCGCCCAGGGCCGCCACAAAGGTATAGAGATAAAGGGTTTTTGTCATGATGAATATCCATATTCCATAAAGGTATCGTACATCATTTTAATATTTTCGAGGGGAATGTCCGGTCCGATTTCACCGCAGGCAATGATACCGCCGTCCGCTGTACCCAGTTTCCCGAACACTTCATGAATGTGGTCGCGGACTTCTTCAGGCGTTCCAAACGGCATAATTTTCTGACGATCCAGATCGGTTCGGAAACAGAGTTTACCGGCGAAATCCCGGCTCAACGCATCAATACCGAGGACCGTTGCCTGGCAGTTCAGCACATTAACCCCGATCTCGATCAGATCAGGGATAATCTCCAGGATCTGGCCATCGGAGTGAAAATGCACATCCATGCCCGCCGCATGGACTTTATCAAACATGGCCTTATAGGCCGGTTTAAAAAAACGTCGCCAGAAAGCGGGATCCACCATCAGGGCATGCTGCGTGCCCCAGTCATCAGCGAAGTGCAGACCGTCGTACTCCAGTGCCACCCATTTATCGAGCCATTTCAGGTTGAATGCGAGCATATCATCACGCAGTCTGTAGACTTCACCGGGTTCGAAGGCAAAGTCCATCAAAAGGTTTTCCATGCCCCGCAACTGCTGCATCTGTTCGAAGAAGGTAATCCAGGCGCCGCGCGCATAGTATTCGTCGTTAAATCCTTCCAGATGTCCGCTGTACTGACGCGCCCGCGGCGGCCCGGCACTGAACTCCGGCCAGGTATAGTCATCGTAAGCGGACCAGTCAGCAAAGGGCACTTCGATGGGAATCCCACAGATCCCTTCTTCTTCAACGGACCAGAGCGTGCCGAAATCGTCATAATTTTTACCGCCTTTATACAGCGGTGGAAAATCTTCCCGTCTCATATCTTTCTGGAACCCCCAGCCGAAATCTTCATGCACCCGGTCGGTTATTTCCTTCAACCGGTCGCCATATTTAATCTGGGCCGCCGGCAGGATAGCGTGTGAGATGGGTACCCGGTCCGGGCCTTTGAAGTGTATGGCCCGTTTCACGCGTTCACGACTTTTCATTGGACCTTTCTTTTTGGCTTTTGTCTTTAGTCTTTCGTCTCTGGTGAATTTTCTTAATCTTTCATCTTTTATCTTTAATCTTGCGCCTTGTCCCTCGAACCTTGCACCTTCTTTACACCCCCCTA
>CAYPHA010000131.1:0-6778 GCA_964410215.1 uncultured Calditrichota bacterium
TGACACCTGAAACCTCGTTCCTTGTTTGCTGATTGTAAATACAATTGACAATTAGCAAATAATTGTATAGACTTTGCCATGGATTATATTAAACGGGATGCAGAAGCCGCGCTTCGAAATTTTGCGAACGGTTTTCCGGTCGTCGCCGTAACCGGCCCACGACAGTCGGGTAAGTCTACACTCGTTCAGAAAGTTTTTCCGGAAAAGCCTTATGTGACTTTGGAAGACCTTGATACACGGTCCTTCGCTGATCAGGATCCCCGGGGATTTCTGGCCGGCTATCCCAAAGGGGCGGTGCTCGATGAAGTCCAGCGCGTTCCCGGTCTGCTCTCCTATATGCAGGGAATCGTAGATCGTGAAAAACGAATGGGTATGTACATCCTCACCGGCTCACAGAAGTTTGGACTGCTGTCCGGAATCACGCAATCCCTGGCCGGCAGAGTCGCCCTGCTCAACCTGCTGCCTTTTTCCTTTGACGAACTCGCTTCGGCCGGTCTCCTGGGCGGGGAATATGAGGATATACTTTTCAGCGGCGGTTATCCGCCTATTCACGACCGTTCGCTGCAACCGGCCGTGTGGCTGACACATTACGTTAAAACCTATATCGAGCGCGACCTGAGGCAACTCATTGAAGTCCGTGACCTTTCTTCGTTTCAACGTTTTTTAAAAATGTGTGCGGCCCATAGCGGTCAGCTGCTTAATCTTTCTGCGCTGGCCAATGATTGCGGTATAACCCATAATACAGCGAAATCCTGGATTTCCATTCTGGAAGCCAGTTTCCTGGTGGCTCTGCTCAGACCCCATTTCGAAAATTTCAATAAACGACTGGTCAAAACCCCGAAACTGTACTTCCTGGACAGCGGGCTGGCCTGTTACCTGCTCGATATAAAAAATCGGAAACATCTGGATACACATCCGCTGCGGGGAGCCCTGTTCGAAACGATGATCGTAGCGGAAATCATTAAAATCCATTTGAACAAAGGAATGGACCCGCCGCTCTGGTTCTGGCGCGACCGCACCGGCAATGAAATAGATATCATTATCGAACAGGCCGGTCTGCTCCATCCGGTGGAAGTCAAATCAGGAAAAACCATCACCTCTGATTATTTCAATACGCTTAAACGCTGGAAAACCTGGGCAGGGGACCGGTCGGGAAGGGGATTCCTGATCTATGGCGGCGACGAGGAGCAGGAGCGTACCGGAATCCGTGTTCTGCCCTGGAGAAAAACCACCGGGGCGTTCTCAACCGGCTGATTTTTCATTACGGTAAATCGTAAATGGTACATCAAATCCCCTCCGGGGATAAAAGGCCCGAATCCTGACACCTGAACCCTGAACCCTTTATCCTTTTTCCTTGTTCCTTGATCCTTGCTCCTTACCCCTGTTCCCTGACTAAAATCTATAATCCCTGACTCCCGATACCATTATGCAAAAAACCCTTCTTTTCTCTCTTTTTTCTTTTTTCTTTTTTCTTTTTTCTTCTTCAGCTTCAGCTGAAGTGGGCCTCCGCTACGCCCACTTCACTCCGCTTTCCTGCGCCTGGACCGACTATCTGATCAACAGCGGGCGCTTTACGCCGCGTTTCGCCCTGCGCCAACCCTTCGAAATGGAACCGGATACGACCCAGCCCGTAACGCGATTTTCAAATCGCGTCTACCACCACTTCTACCGCGACGGTCAGGCGGTCTTCTACCTGGATGCCACCGAACGGCTGAAGGTCGACGAACATGCCTTCGGTCGTTTCAACGCCGCCGGGGGCGTGGTCTATACGAGCGACCATATCACCCTGGTGAACCGCACGGAAGTGAACCAGGACTATAAACGCGATCCGCGCTTTGCCGGCGACCTGAGCGAATCGGAACACTGGATCTATGGACGCGTGGAAGACGCCTATATCAACCTGAATGCCGGCAAATTCGACCTTTTCTTCGGCCGCACGGCCCGCAACTGGGGACCTACCGGTGACTACAGCCTGATCCTGTCGGATCACCCCTATACCTATGACCATCTTTTACTGTCCTATACAGGTGGACGCCTGAAACTGTCGGTAATCTACGCCTTGCTGGATAAACGCGATGCCCTGAAACATAATTACCCGGATTCCGGTTATACACCGGTACCGGATGCCCGGCGCCACCTGGTCGGCCATCGGCTGGATTTCCGCGTGACCGACCGCCTGCAGTTCGGACTGACCGAAATGGCCATCTATGGCGGAACGGACCGCCCCTTCGAACCGGCTTTCATGAATCCGGTGAATTTCTATTATCCACTGCAGCGCAACGACCGTAAACTGATGAGCGGCTACTGGGCCGCTGACCTGTTTTTTAAGCCGCTGGATAAATGGACCTTTTACGGCCAGTTCCTGATCGATGATGTGGTCGTCAATAACGATCCCGGTGTGGACGACCGGGCCAGTTTCCCGGACCGCTTCGGCCTGTCCGCATCCGTGCGCACCGCCGATCTCCTGGGGAAAGGCTCCAATATTAACCTGGGATACACCCGTATCTGGAACCGCAGTTACCAGTCACGTTTTACCTGGGAAAACTACCACTACCGGGAACTGGGACTGGGCTATCCCCGGGCGAGCTGCGAAGAGGTAAAACTGAAACTGACCTTCTGGCAATGGTTTCCCCTCTGGTTTAAGAACGAAACCATCTACGGACGTTACGGCAGCGTGCAACTGACCGACATCTTCCCATTGAAACATGAAGATTTCCCGGTCCCGCCGGTGCGGCATAACCTGTATAACCGTCTCGACATCCATTATGAATATTCGCCGTCCCTGCGCCTGTTCGGCTCGGCCCGCTACCTGCACGATCCCGTGCACTACCTCAACCGCCTCGGCGACCAAAGCACCTGGACCTTTGACATCGGCCTGCGCCTGCTGCTCAGCACCATGATACCGGTGGATCCCCCGTAAGGGCTGACCTTATTTGGGATTGACCTTGTTTAGGATTGATCTTGTTTGGGTTGAATTTGTTTGGGTTGAATTTGTTTGGGGTTGAATTTGTTTGGGGTTGAATTTGTTTGGGGTTGACCCATGTGTCAACCCGGGACTGCGTTCCGGAATCTGAACTCTGTTCTTGACAATATGAATAAATGATATTACAATACCAACAAATCGATGTTTTGTCGACTTAATGGTTTTAAAATGGACGCATTAAAAAAAATTGTATATAATGAATTTGATCATGCCGCTTTACAGGAAGCGCTTAAGGATTATCGCTATCCTAAAGACAAAATTACCAAACTCGTTAAAAAAAACCGCATTATCAGCATGAAAAAAGGTGTATATATTCATGGGCCGGACTATAGAAAAAATGATATTTCCCTGGAAATACTGGCCAATATGCTGTTTGGCCCTTCATATGTGTCAATGGAATATGCGCTTTCCTATTATGGTATGATACCCGAACGTCCTGAAATAATTACTTCCGTTACACCAAAACGTAAAAAAGAATTCAATACGCCGCTTGGAAGGTTTGTATACTATGCAATGCATATCAATTATTACCGGATTGGTTATAAATGGGAAAAAATTCCGGACGGAAGAGGGTATTTTATCGCAACGCCTGAAAAAGCGTTGATCGATAAGCTGTATTTTGAGACCGCCGCTCATTCAGTCAGGGAAATGCTTTCTTTGCTTCTCGAAAATTTAAGAATCGAAGAAGACTCATTGCGTAATCTGGATGTAAACCTGATGGTAACCATCCTGAAGAATTATAAAAAGAAATCATTGCTGAATCTTGTTAAAGCCCTGAAACGTTTATGATGCATCAATATATACTCGACCTTCTGGAAGAATACAATCTCGAATCATACAGGGATTATGAAAATGCTCTCAAGGAAATTGCCCAGCAGGTTGTATTAACAGGATTGTGGCGTACCGATTTTTTTAATCATTGTGCCTTTTATGGTGGCACATCTTTAAGAATATTCTACAAATTACAGCGCTTTTCGGAAGATCTGGACTTTACTCTGTACAAAAACGATTCAAAATTTCTGTTGGAAAAATACTTTAATCCAATACGTGATGAATTGGAATCAATGGGATTTGAAGCTGAAATCACAAAAAAAAGCAAGCATGTCATTTCCAATATAGAATCCGCCTTTGTGAAAGCAGATACGCTGACACATGTTTTGAAAATCGGCGCTCCTGACGACATAGTGAAACATATTCACATGGATAAACGGTTTAAGGTTAAACTGGAGGTAGATGTAAAGCCTCCTCTTCCAATTGAAACCGAACTGAAATTTTTGTTGCAACCTGTCCCATGCAGCATCAGAATTGTACGTAAAGATTACCTGTTTGCGGGTAAGCTGCATGCCTTGTTATGTCGGAAATGGCGTCAAAGAGTTAAGGGTCGCGACTGGTATGATTTCGTTTGGTTTGTTAAAACGGGCAGTAAATTAAACCTGGATCATCTCATGAATCGCTTAATTCAAACAAATGACTGGCAAAAGGATAAGAAGTTAACCGCCAATGAGCTAAGATCATTGTTGTCAGCAGCCATTGAGGCACTCGATCTGAATAAAGCAAAAATGGATATCATTCCTTTTGTCAAAGACAGTCGGGAAATTGACGTATGGTCGAAAACTTTTTTTAATCATCTCGTTGATGAAATTGAATACGAAATATGAAAAACCAATACAACTATACATTTTTTGCCCAGATCCCACAGAACCTTGTCCCTTGAACCTTTTATGATGAAAAATATTCTCGCATTCCGCCAGTACCTTCGTTCCCCGTCTTCCTATGATGATCTTGGAAAGATCATCACCGAACGGGATAACTATTTCCCGGAGACGGATCAGTTCACCGTTATGGTGGCGGTCTGCGGGGATAATCCGCGCGATTTCCTGCAGAAAAACGGCCTGAAAGACCGGGTAGCCCTGTACGAATACGCACCCTGGGAAGAATCCGCCGCGCGGGTGGCCGACGTGTATAGCAAAAGCCGCCACCATACGGAGAAAGTCCAGATCATCCATTATAACGAAAATCCGCTCGGACTGACCTACCCGCTGGAACTGGCGGTCCATATCGCCAACCTCCTGGACGCCGCTCACCTGGCCGTGTCCGATTCGGATTTCCAGATGCCCTACGGCGAAATCCGTAAAGCCTTTGATTACCATCTCTCCGTCGCTGCGGGCGATGAAGCCGTCGTCACCTTCCCCCGAAGGGAACGGCGCAGCCTGGATACGGAAAAATACCCCATCAACCGCTGGGCTATGGAAGACCTGGAAAATCTGTACATCTATATGCTCTCCGACCTGAAGGTGCTGAAACACAAGGCGGATTTCCAGTCCGGCCTGGTTATCACCAACCGCGAAGCCAATACAAAGCTCAATTTCGACCACGTGGGCAGCTGGATAGGCAACCTGCACATCGCCATCCAGGTGATTCACCACCAGGGCAGACTGGAGAAGGATTTTGTCGTCAAAACCACCCAGCAGCATGAATCAACCATCAATTTCGATGTCCAGTGCCAGAAAATACACCAGCTTTATCAGTACTACCTGATCCCCCTGTCCAACATTATCCTGCTGGCCCTGGATCATCCGGAACGCTTCCTGATGGACGACTGGACCCGCGGCAAAACCCACGCCGACATCGCATCCGACATCCGCCGCATCGAGACCATGTATAATCAATACAAGGATCAGACCGTCCCCTAGCACCGTAAGGGCGGACTGATGTCCGCCCTGATTAGACGTACGCATCTGCCAATCGTACAAGCAGATCCATACAGGCGCATCCATACAGGCGTATCCGTACAGGCGCATCCGTGCAGGCGTAATTGTACAGGCGGACTCATATGTCCGCCTCCATGTCCGCCTCCATGTCCGCCTCTATGTCCGCCTCCATGTCCGCCTCATATGTCCGCCTCCATCTCCGCCCAATCATAGCGATAATATTTTAAATTGACTTTAAAAATTATCGCATTAAATTGAAAATCAATATGCAAATATATCGTCATCTTTACAATAAACTGATCGCACATCTGGAAGCGAAAGAAATATCCCTGATTGTGGGTCCGCGTCAGACGAGTAAAATGGCCCTGCTGAAACTACTGCCCTGATTAACCGGCCAGAATGTAAATTACTCCAAACTGGCATCACAATGTGGCATTTCTTTGCCCACATTGAAAAAATATTTATGGTATTCCGAAAAAACATTCATCATAAGATTAGTGACCCCGTTTCATACAAACTATACGAAGGAAATAACAAAATCACCGGTCGTCTATTTTACGGATTTAGGTTTGTGTAATTATGCAGCAGGAGCGTTTGGTGCGGTAAACCAGCATGAAAGGGCAGGATTTGTATTCCAGAATTTTATGGCTAATGTACTGACAGAGCATTTGCGTGATTCTGGTTGGGATTTACACTACTGGCGGACGGCCGATGGCGCTGAAGTGGATTTTGTAATACGGAAAAGCAATGAATCGGTTTTTCCCGTGGAAATAAAATATACCGCACTCAGGGAGAAAACGGTCAGGAAATCGATGCGGTCCTTCATAAAAAGATATAAACCGGATCGCGCATTTGTGGTCCATCTGGGATTTGAAGAAAGGATAAAAATCGATTCAACTGAAATTCACTTCATCCCGTTCCATAAATTCATTGAGTTTGAATCTTTTAGCAAAGCGTTTTCAGATGAATAAGAAACCACGCACCCCTAAACAAAAACTCGGCACAAACGGCGAAAAGGAAGCCGAATCTTTCCTGATCGCCAGAGGCTATCAGCCGGTGACCTGCAACTACCGCAGCAAACGAA
>CAYPHA010000132.1:0-6696 GCA_964410215.1 uncultured Calditrichota bacterium
AGACCGCATAGCCCTCTTCGGCCGTGTTTTAGACTATTTCTTCGGGCCATCTTCGATCACCCCTGACAAAACGGGTTTCAGTAAGGCGCCGGAACATTTTGTCTTTTTGCCGGCTTACCCGAACCCGTTTAATCCGAAAGTGCAATTCAGCTATCAATTGCCGGCCGCTTCCAGTGTACAGGTACACATTTTCAATATACTGGGCCGGAAGATACGCAGCCTGCTCCGGGAATCTCAAGGTCCCGGACACCATTCGCTGCAGTGGGACGGTACTTCGGATTCCTATGAGACCGTGCCCAGCGGCATTTACCTCGTCCGTCTTACCGCACAGCGGCATGACGGTAAAGGTCAATTCAGCGCAACAAAAAAAGTTATATTCTCAAAATAGAAAAGATCCCGTCTTATGAAATATTTATATGTAACCTTCTCTGTGCTCAGCATGTTCATTATTCTAACCGATTGTAACCAGGGACCAAAAATGAAAGATGATGTTTTAGGACGACTACTTAAAGAAAACCGGGAAGCATTGGAACCCGTACTATCCGATCCGGATAAGTACAGGCTTCAGATTCTTTACACGCAGATCGATCGTGATGCACAAAATCACCCTTCCTTTACTTCCTATTCATTCGGAATGAATACCACGGAGTATTTTTACCCGGCCAGTACGGTTAAATTTCCGGTGGCCCTGCTGGCACTGGAACGCATCAATGACACCGGTATCGAAGGCCTCACGAAGTATACCCCCATGCAGATAGACAGCGGCTATTCCGGTCAAACCGCTGTCTATTCGGATTCCACCGCGAAAAACGGTAAACCATCCATCGCCCACTATGTTAAAAAAGTGTTTCTGGTAAGTGATAACGATGCCTATAACCGCCTGTATGAATTTATCGGACAGGAAAAAAGTGTACTCGGATTACGCATCAAAGGGTTTATCGATACCAAAATAATCCGCAGACTTTCAGTGGATATGACACACCGTGAAAACCGTACGACCAATCCCATATCCTTTATAAAAGACGGTAAGGTCATTTACCGGAAACCGCTGGAAACCAGTCTCATAAAGTACCAGATCGATATGGAAGATGTAAAACAGGGGAAAGGATACTATAAAGACGGGGAACTGATCCACGAACCGATCGACTTTACCCATTCCAATTATATTTCCATCGATGACTTACAGCGTATTCTCAGAACCGTATTGTTCCCGATGGGGGTTTCCAAACAAAGGCATTTTAATTTAACGGATGATGACTACCACTTCGTCTATACCTACATGTCCATGTACCCCCGCGAAAGCGATATTGAAGCATACCGCGATACGACTACCTACCATGACAGTTACGGCAAGTTTCTGATGTTCGGCGACTCAAAGGAGCCGATTCCGGACCATATACGCATTTTTAACAAGGTCGGACAGGCCTACGGGTATCTGATCGATAACGCCTACGTCGTCGACTTTAAAAGCAGGACAGAATTTATGCTGACAGCCGTTCTTCAGGTCAATGAAAACGAAATATACAACGATGACAATTATGAATATGATGAAATCGGGTTGCCCTTTCTGGCCCGTCTCGGACAGATTATTTACAGATATGAACAGAACCGCGAGCGCAGGTATACGCCCGATCTTTCCCGTTTTCAATTGTCGTATGAAGGCATAAACAAATAACAATCATTGCGAAGGAAAAAATAAAAAAGAAAAAGTACAAAATACAAAATAGCGTTCGTCAGTGACTTACTTTGTATTTTGTATTCTGTACTTTATATTGAGGTTCTTATTTGGTCAGAATCATTTTCTTCACAGACGTGTGATTTCCGGCTCTTAACTGGTAATAGTATACGCCGGAAGCCAGCTGACTGCCGTCGAAATCGACTTTATACGAACCCGGTGTAAAATCACCCTCCATCATGGTAGCGATTTTCTGTCCCATGGTATTGTAAATTTCCAGGGCGACAAACCCGGGTTCCCTGATATCGAATTCAATTGTCGTTACAGGGTTAAAGGGATTAGGATAATTCTGCTTCAGGTTAAACTGAGCGGGAACGGCATAACTGACTTTTTCAACGGATCCGATGAGATCATTCAGTACACCGTCAAACATCCATTTCTCCGGTGCCCAGCCATAATAAGTCTGCGTATAAAGCGCCTTTTCGACCGGCTCGACATCCACATCCACGACCGACGTAAAGCCACCGGCACGGCCATTGTTGGAACCCGTATCATAAGCCCCGGTTATTTCAAAATTCCATTCAGCCACGTCAACAGTATCGATTACGGAACCGGAAACGGGATCGAGCGCATAAATCCTTCCATACGGATAACCGCCGGACATCCCGATAGAGATAAAGGTATCCACGGCGACAAAAACGAGTTCCGGGTCATCCATATAAGCCATACCGAGGACGGTCGGTATACTGCTGTTGCCGTTTGATACGGTGTCATCGGGTGACATGGTATATGAAAATTCCATATCCTGTGTATAACCGCTTTCGGGATCACCAACGAACTTCAGAACGCTGCGTTCTGAGCTGGCGCTGACGAATACTTCGCTGCCATCATTATTAACGGTAATGCCCTGATACATGCCGACCGGCAGATCGATGGTTGTGGTGGGATCATCGGTATGTCCGCCAAACGTCCCCCAGGTCGTACCTTCCGCGCCGATGGGAGCAAATACTTTGACTTCGTTTGTCTTGACATCGTCACCCATGTAATCAACGACATAGACATAACCGGCCGAATCGACTTCGATACCGAATATATTTTCGGTTCCGGTCTCCATGCGGTTTTCCGTAGCCACGACACCTTCAGCCGTCAGTTCATAAACAAGAATATTATGTGCTTCATCGTTGTTGGCTACATATATTCTGCCCATGCTGTCCGCGGCCACCTGCCAGGCGCCGGTCAGATCGATCTTATCGAGGATAAATTCCCAGGTAGAGAAAAGCGGCTCGGTGCTGTTATAGGGTGGTTGTATCTGTTCACCGTTTATTGGTGACGGTACCCTGCCCATACCGGAATCCGCATCCCAGTATCCGACCAGGTAATTCGATGGTGGCGCAAACAGGTTTTCCAGAATCGGTGAGTCCGGTGTATTGGCAACAAGGGCCACAAACCGGTCCGGTCCAATGGCAGCCACACTGGATACCTGTAAACCCGGGCCGTTATCGGCATCATCGAACACAGCGTAATCAGTCATCCATTCATTTGTCTGAGCAAAGGACATGCTGAATAGCAGCAATATCAGTATGCTCAAAAAAGGTAAAATTTTTTGCATAAACACCTCCAAAGTTTCATTACAACAACCACATGGTACCAGGTTACACAAAATAAACCAAAAACGTCACATCTTATTATTTTGTATTTTGTATTTTTTATTTTGTATTACCTGGCACCTATGTGGTATTATTAAATTCTATCTGACCATGGATTACCTGATCAGGTTCATCTTCCTGGTCTGGGAGAAATTACCATACGACAACTCATAAACATACATGCCGCTGGCAACAGCTACACCCTGATTATTCCGACCGTCCCATTGTACCGAATGACGGCCGGCCAGGTATTCCTGCCCGCTGATTAACGTTCGTACTTCCTGCCCGGTTGTGTTATAAATTTTAAGGCTGATCCGTTTATTAACCGGAAGCACAAAGGCAATAATCGTCGACGGATTGAACGGATTCGGGTAATTCTGCTCCAACACATAGTCATCCGGCGTAATCAGAGTAAGCGGTTTCACTTTAATACCGGTATAAACGGAATCCAGGCTGATCGAATTATTTGAATCACCCCATTCAAACAGGAACGGATGAAATCCAAAATTTGCAAGTGAATTTCCGCTGAGTGTATCGACACTTGACCCTTTATAAGCAGCAACGATATCGCGTTTTCCATCCTGATCCAGATCCATACCGGGATAGGTATAAATATCATTGAACAGACCTCCGAGATTATCATAATGAGCCGCAAGGTCATAGACTTCGGTTATAGAATAACTGTTGGTATCGGTAACAGCCCCTTCACCGTCATATTCGATATCAAGCAATGTACCGCCACCACCGTAAAGATAGAGGTCGACACCATCACCTTCTGATTCGGTCGGATGATCCTGGTCTCCAAGTCCCCATGCACTCCAATAGCCCACATTGGGATACAGTTCGCTGATATTCGCCTCTGTTACAAACTGATCAGAAATAATACCTTCAACAATCCACATCTGGCTGTTCATGGTTGCCGAATTCGTACCATGGACATATATCACCGGATCACCGTTAACCGTCGTGAATATCGGATTCGCCTTAACAACAAATGCGCTGAAATCGGCCAGACGGATTATACTGCCCGGTGTATAGCTGTCTTCCCCATCGATCTGGATGAAACCCAGCGCAGCCCCGGCCTGAATATTGGTCCATCCGGCTACGATAATTTCATCCAGTCCGTCACTGTCCACATCACCGATATCGCTGCCGACCGGTACATACCCATCCGGTGAAATCGCCGGCACCTGGACCATCTCTTCATACACATATTCATTTTCGATTACGGCATCACCATTTTCGAACGTTCCTGAGGTCACCTGCATGATATAGAGTTTTGCAACAGCGAAACTGAAAGCCCTGGGAGGAAAAATCAATTCACTCCGGCCATCACCGTCAATATCCTGGCAACGGAGACCGCTTTCCGTCCTGCCAACATTAACGTCTTTAAACGCCGAGTCGACCTCTTCGTAGGTCAGATGGTAGGCCGGCTCTGTTCCATAATCATCATCTTCGCCGGTCCATTCATAAAAATAGATGCCCCGGTTTGCAAATTCAGCGGAATCAGTGGCTGAATAACCGACCGGAAAAATGATTTCCATTTTGCCATCATTATCGAAATCACCGGTTGTAACCGTTCGCGGCGTGGAACCTCCGCCCTGCCCGGTGCCAAGTCGCTTAGACGACCATACGTATTCGATCTGATCATCACCGGTCACTTCAAAAACAAATACTCTTCCGCCTTTGGTGTATTCGGTAACGATAATTTCGGGTTTTCCATCATTGTCAAGATCCGGATTCGCAGCCACCGTTACACCGCGGCCGGCATCGGATGTTATCGTATCACCGACCATCGATTTAACCTTCCCCACAGCGGCCAGTCGGTACATATTTTCCCCGTCTGCAGGGTCCTGGGCATACAGCATACCGCTTATTGCCAGGCTCAGCAATAATACGAATAACGAATAGGGTCGCTTTTGTCTCATAACTCCTCCATAATTTGGTGTGATATGTTAACGTTCTTCAATAAGTGAAAAAAAATTGCATAATTATTTACAAGAAGAAATAAATTCATGTTCAATTTCATTTAATCATGCTGCGCGCGATGAGGTAAAACCGTTCGCGTTCAATATAAATAACTATTAATTTTTTTGCAATGTTCAAAAAAATCAAATATTACAATCGTTTCCAGCGGTTTTTTATTCCTTGTATTTTTGGGAATGTAACTTTAATTTAAATTATTAATCTAAATAAAATAGGTTAAAAGATTGTTACAAACTTGCACATTGTTAGTTGAAATTGTTAAATTAAAGCACTTTTCTCATGGAGGGGAAAAGTAATCTTCGCAAGGCTAACTAATTATTTTCATAATATTACCATCAACGAGGCTTAGCAACATGCGCAAATGGTTACTTTTACTCGTTTTTAGCTCTATTCTGTTCACCCAATCCCTGACAGCGGGTACCACCGGAAAGATTGCCGGCATCATTACGGATGCGTCAACCGGTGATCCCTTACCCGGTGTCAATGTATTGGTGGACGGAACCGTTCTTGGTGCCGCAACCGATCTGGAAGGATATTATGTCATCCTCAATGTGCCGCCGGGTGTCTACACCATCAAAATCAACTATATCGGCTACCAGACCGTCAGCATCAACGATGTGCGTGTCAATGTTGATTTCACAACCCGGCTCAATCACGCTCTCCGGGAAGCGACTCTGGAGACGGATGTAATCGAAGTGATCGGAGAACGCAACCCGCTGGTCCGGCAGGATTTAACGAATACTCAGGTTGCCGTCACTTCCGAAACCATTGATGAACTCCCTGTGCAGAATATCAGCGACGTCATTGCTCTGCAGGCCGGCGTCGTGGTCGATAACAGCGGCGCCCTTCATATCCGCGGCGGACGTTCCAACGAGATCGCCTATCAGGTAAACGGATTGTCCATCAACAATCCCTTTAACAACAGCCAGGGTGTCGGACTGGCAACTAACGCCATTGAAGAAGTCTCTGTTTCGGCGGGTACGTTCAGCGCCGAATACGGAAATGCCCTTAGCGGGGTTATCAATTTTGTAACCAAAGACGGTGGAAACAACTACGACGGCAGTCTCAAAGCATGGATTGGTGACCATCTCAGCGGCAATGATGATATTTTTTACAACATCGACGAAATCGATCCGTTGAATACCATGCGCATGGAATGGACACTGGGCGGGCCCGTACCGCTGTTCAATAAAAAAGTCACTTTCTTTACCTCCGGGGTTCTGCGCAGCGACAAGGGACACCTTTACGGCATTCGCGTCTACAAACCGGAAGATCAGCTTTTTATCGACGGTGACAGGGTGCAGGTGGATCCGTTCGGAGAAACGTATACAGCCGGACCAAATGGTACGATCGCCAAACAAACGAACCCGGATAACCGGGGAGCCAGCG
>CAYPHA010000133.1:0-6647 GCA_964410215.1 uncultured Calditrichota bacterium
GCCTGCAAACAGGGGAATTCTTTCTGGCACAATAGTTGTTATAAATAATAGTGAAGTCTATTTTCAGAGGTGTAGAAAAATGAAACAGTATATTTTATTAATCGTATCCACAGCTCTCTTGTCCGGTTGCTACACGCAGCTCGCCCTGACGCAGGAAGAAAGATGGCAGGATGAAGAAGCGTATGTGGAAGAGTATTATTATGAAGATTCGATGGATTCGGATGCGGTTGTGGAAGAGGAAGCCGATGTTCGCGTAACACACCATTACATCCATCATTCTTCACCGGGGTACCAAACGGTTGTCCACTACGATCCTTACTGGGATTGCTGGGATTGTTATGATTGCTGGGACTGTTATGACAGTTACAGTATTCGTGTCGGTTTTGTGAGTGGATATTACTGGGGTATCTGGGATTATCCCCGGGGTTACCCCTATTATGCTTACGGACCAACCTGGGGTAATTACTGGTATCGCCCCTACTACGGTTACGGTTATTACGATCCCTATCCCTATTATTACGGCGGCCATGACGGCTATTACAAGAGTCCCTATTTCGAAAAGCGGCCATTCAGCAAACGCGTAGCCGGCCGGGACAATAATATCATCCGCAATCCCAGACATGATAGCGGATTGAGTACCATTGACAGGCTTTCTGACGCGCAGGCTGTCCGGCCGGTGCGGGCATCCGGCGGCGCTGCGGCAACAGCTCCGGGTAACAAGACACCCAATCGCCCTGAACGTATTATCGACAGGGACCGGATTTCGGCGAACCCGGTTGCATCAGACGGGAAGCGTTCTCCAAAACGCGGAGAAATCACACAACCCGATAAGAATCGTCAGCGGTTAGTTGACAACGATCGAAAACAGGATCAAAAAACAGAAGAGGAACGCATTTCCGATCGTAAATATTTTGGAACACCGTTACCGGTGCAAACGACCGTTTCAGGATCAAAACGCACTATCAGGACTACAGAAACCAGTCGTGTTAGCAAACAACCGAATACATCCAGGCGGTCCTCGGAACCGGCCCGCACCGTTCGCCAGGAATCTAATAACCGTAACAGTAACGCGGTTACAAGCGACAGACGTTCGTCTGAAAAAAAATCATCCGGTTCGAAGTCTTCTGTAAAGCGTTCAGGCAATGATACAAGGTCTAAATCGATTAAAAAATCGAGTCCGACCCGTTCCAGAAGCTCTTCAGGTAAAATATCACGTCCAAGCCGCTCCTCTTCACCTAAATCGTCCGGACGTGTCTCTTCCGGTTCAAGCCGCACAAGATCCAGCGGCAGCGTATCGAGAGGTTCTTCCGGATCAGGAAGCAGGAGCAGCGGAACCCGTTCCGGAAGTTCCGGTGGAAGCTCGCGCAGCCGCACGAAACGATAATACAAAGGAAGTAAGATGAAACGGCTACTGTTAACATTGTTTACAATTTTTCTGACAACGCAACTGCAGGCTCAAACCGCTGATGAGGCTGTGGAACTGCTCGAGGATGAAAATGGTACCGGGCTGAGAGCCACTGCTCTAGGAAATGCATTCACGGCTGTTGCCGATGATTACTCCGCCATTTACTGGAATCCGGCCGGTCTGGCCCAGATTCGCCAAGGACAGGTTTCCGCATCCCTCTATAACTCGGCGTTCAACAACCGTGCAAGCTATCTGGGATCGGAACTGGATGACAGCAGGACGTTTACAAAGTTTCAGAGTTTCGGGATGGTTTATCCGTTTCCGGTTGTTCGCGGAAGCTTTGTCCTGGCCCTGGGTTACCAGAAAGTCAGGGACTTTGATGATTTTGTCCGCTTTTCCGGTTTTAACACGGAAAGTAACGGACTGACTTTTCTGTATGGAGAAACAGGAAATTATGACGAATACCCTTTTGACCGCAATATCCGTCAATCCCATTCATTATTTACCGACGGTAATCTGAGCCAATGGTCACTCGGCGGTGCTATCGATCTTTCTCCGAACTTTTCAGCCGGGCTCACCCTCAGTTTCTATGGCGGATCCAGCAGTTACACATCGGACTATCTGCAGGAAGATATTAATAACGTTTATACGAGCCCGATTGATTTTGATCAATATACCTATCAACAGAAAATCAACAGTGATTATTCGGGTTTTGAGTTAAAGGCGGGTGGCCTGTTTCATCTTTCCAAAAATATCCGCCTGGGAACGGTCATCACCTTTCCCACCTCGATAACCGTCGATGAGTCCTGGTCTGAAAACGATGTTCTGAGATATGACAATGGAGATACGGAAGCCTATGATCTTGGTGCCGGCGAATACGACTATATCATTAAAGTTCCGTTCAAATTCAGTGCGGGACTCGCTTTCCATAACCGTTTCGGCCTGCTGAGCGGATCCGTCGATTACCGCGACTGGTCCCAGCTGAAATATGATAGTCCTTCCGACAGGGATCCTGCGGATTATTCCGATTTACTTGATGAAAACAAATATCTGCGTTCCGACTACCGTGCTGTACTCTCTTACAGTGTCGGCAGCGAGCTGAACATATTGAATACGGGGTTACTTCTCAGAGGTGGCTACCGGTATGTACCCAGCCCCTTAAAAAACCAGGGAACGGAATTTGATAAAACTTATTACAGCTTTGGTCTGGGTTATGTGGTTGATGGCAATACCAGTGTTGATATGAGCTATGTACGCGGAAGTTATGAACGCCGGGCAGCCTATTACAACAATAATCCCAATGTCTGGGAAACGGAAGAATCTATTGAAACAACGAAACTATTGTTCGGATTGAAATTTCATTTTTAAACCTTCCAAAACACCTCACTTATGTCCGAGGCTTCTGTATGCCGGTTTTGATGCCAATCGAAACCGGCATTTTTAGTATTCACCGAATTTTCGTATTTTTACGGGAACCCGACGGAGATGATGTTGATGATACAAAAGTATATAATACTGACCATTCTATTCAGCTCTACTTTTCTCCATACTGCAGGCATTAAAGGCACGGTGCTGAGCCAGGAGGGCACACCTGTCTCTGATGCGGAGGTGCGTATTATGAATACCCGCCATTCGGATATTACCGATAATACCGGGCATTTCACGATAACGGGTGTCCCATCCGGCAGGTATAAACTGGTCGTTAAACATATCAGCTATCAACCTATGATACTGGAAGATATTACTCTTCCTGAGGATGGCGTTACGGATATGGGCGATGTGTGGCTGGCCTATGGTATTTTTAACTCGGAACAGGTGGTTGTAACGGCCACCCGTACAGAGCATAAAGCCATTGACCTGGCGCAGCATGTCAATTCAATCCGCGCTCCGGATCTGATTGAACGGGCCTCGAAAACCTCTGCAGAAGCGCTGCGGGAGGAACCGGGACTGTTTGTCCAGAAAACCAATCACGGAGGCGGCTCCGCCATTATACGCGGACTGAGTTCCAATCAGATTCTGCTTCTCGTTGACGGTATCCGGCTGAACAATTCTGTATATCGCCTGGGTAATCACCAGTACCTGACGACGGTCGACTTTAACATGCTCGACCGGATCGAGGTGCTGCGCGGACCCGGATCCGTTCAATACGGCAGTGATGCCCTGGGTGGTGTCATCAATCTGCAGACGAAAAAACCAGCCTATTCGGAAAACGGTCTACGGATGAACTACCATGCTCTCGGCCGGTTCGCTTCAGCGGACAATGAAAAAACGGGGCGTTCTGAATTTTCCCTGCAGGGGAGCCGCCTTGCCCTGCTCGGGGGATTTTCCCTGAAATCATTCGATGACCTGAGACGCGGAGAGAACAGCTCAAACCCTTTGCTGGAACAATCCGCCTCACCTACCCAGTCACCCAGTGGTTTTTCCGCATCTGATATGGACCTGAAACTTATTTACAGCCCCGGCGCACAGCAGGAAGTCATCGCATCCTGGCAGAAATCGGCACAATATGATGTACCCCGGTACGATAAGTACGAAAACAACGAAGCCTATCGATGGATCTATACCCCTCAGGAACGCGAGCTACTCTACATTTCATACCGTAAAAAAGGGATTATACCCTATATCGACGCGTTAAAAACGACCATGTCTTACCATAATCAGGTGGAAGGCCGTGAAACACAGAGTGCGGCCGACGCTCTATTGGTCCGGGAAAAGGATGACATCCGCACACTTGGATTCACCACCCAACTTAACACCTACCTGCCCGGACAACTGCTGACATTTGGTTTCGACTTCTATTCCGACAACGTGCTGAGCTCGCGAACCCAGTCTGATCCGCTGACAGGCAGTGTATCCGCGGATCTCCGCGGCCGGTATCCGGACAATGCCCGCTATGATCAACTCGGTATTTATTTACAGAATGAACTTTCCCTCTCGGAAAACTGGTTCCTGACTCCCGGTATGCGTTTCTCACATCACACAGCCCGCTTTACCCTTCCGGAAGAGAGTGGGGATAGCGGCATCCTCTCTTCGGTCAACCAGCACTTTAATTCCATCACGGGTTCCCTTGGCATGGTTTACAAATTCAATACACATCTCAGAATGAGTGCACTTCTGAGTCAGGGTTTCCGCGCTCCGAACTTGAGCGATCTGTCCAAACTCGGGGAATCGAAAGGGGAGGTGTACGAAGTTCCCAATCCGGATCTCAGACCCGAGCGCACGCAAAACCTGGACATCGGCATCCGGTATAGCGGGAGAAGTATGGAAGCCGGTTTTGTTATCTATTACACACAACTTTCCGGTCTGCTGGCCAGTGCCGATGCTACCTATATGGGACGCTCCCGGATTGAAATCGCCGGACGCTTTTTTAAAATTAAAAGCAAGCAGAATTCCGGACGCGGTTTCATCAGCGGGATCGAACCCTATTTCCGAAAGCAATTATCTTCCCGTTTTTCCCTCAGAACACATCTTACATATACGTACGGTCAGAATACCACCATGAATGAACCAATCGGCGGTATTCCGCCCCTGTTCGGCCTGATTGGTATCCAATATATCCATAAGCGGTTTCGAAGCAATTCCTACATGCGTTTTGCACATGATCAGAACCGCCTTTCATCCGATGACCGGGATGATCCGCGCATTCCTCCGGAGGGTACGCCCGGCTGGTATACGTTCAATACAAGGGTGCTGCTACCCCTTACTTCGGGGATGAGACTGCACGCCGGCATCGAAAACATCCTGGACTTCAATTACCGGGAACACGGGTCCGGGATCAATGCTCCCGGCCGTAATATTATTCTTACGATTGAAATATTCCGCTAAACATGAAAGCGTGGCCAGGCATCCTACCCTTGCACGCAAAAGACTAAATAATATATAAGTTTTTAAAATACAATGTGTTACAAGGTTTCTTGTTTCATTAATATTGTTTGCAAGCTATGCCGGCAATCTTTATTTTATATCAATAAAGAATAAGCCTGTCGTACCTGATGATGTCATTAAAAAAACAGTGGCCGTTATTTTTTGTTTTTTGCATCCTTTTTTACTGTGATGCGCCCCGGCACAACCCTCTTGATCCTGACGGCGAGGACTATGATTTCGCACAAATCAGGGGAACGGTTCTAACTTACCGCGTTCCCCATCTGCCGGTACCTGATGCCGAAGTAGTCTGGGAAAAAGACGGACGGATAAGCCGTACCGGGCCCGGTGGTACTTTTGTATTTAATGAAGTAATGCCTGAAGACGACTGGCTTCTCGTTTCTGAAAAATCCTATTTTCCAGATTCATTCCGTGTTAAATGGTCCGGGTCACACCAAAAGGAGATTCGGATATACCTCAATGCCAAACCCGTTTTGGACAGCCTGATATTTTACAGCAGCATATTACACCTTTACAATGACCTGCAATTGATTCAGCTTTCCCTTAAAGCGGCGGTCACGGACCCGGACAATGACGTGGATAGTGTTTATGTGCATAGTCCGGGACTTGAGGTGTTTGCCGGGCTCGAATACGATGTCGATTCCAAATTTTTCAACCGGGATCTTTCCATGCAGGACCTGGGTATCAACTCCCCCGAGGCTGTTATCGGTCATGCTTTCAATCTTATTGTGAAAGACCGCCTGGGTAACAGGCTGCAACTGAGGAGCTCCGTAATCAAACGTATTATCAAGGAACAGATCGAGCTGATCAGTCCTGGCGGGCATGATATTGTCGGTTCTCAACCAACTTTACGCTGGGTTCCGTTGCAGCCGGGTTTTCCACTCGAATACCGTGTCGAAATTTATACAGATGAAATGAACCTGGTTCTGCGGGAGGATCATCTTTCCCCGAACACCTCGTCATTCGTTCCGGATACGCCACTCCCTCCGGATAAGTATCGTTGGGCAGTCTGGATCATTGACGAATTTCAGAACCGCTCCCGGTCCAAGTACAAATCATTCGAGGTACAGAGTAAATGAGTAATAGCCCCGTTTATAGATTACCCGAAATCCGTGACATTACCCGTGAACAGTTTGATGCGCTCTTCCAGATCAGCCGTATGTTGAATGAAGCGGAACTCCGGGAAAGCCTGGTTGAGGACGCTCTGGACCTTCTGATCCAGGTCATTCAGGCCGAACGCGGCCTTTTTGCCAGATATGATCCGGAGAAACAGATCTTTTCCATCTTATCCGCCCGGAATATAGAACAGGAGCAGATATCCGATCTGTCCGAATTCTCCTCGGGTATTCTTCAACAGGTT
>CAYPHA010000134.1:0-6596 GCA_964410215.1 uncultured Calditrichota bacterium
CGACGATTCGATATAGTGTTGGGGCGTATTGCAATACGCCCCAACAGCCCCAACGGATCGATTTATCCGTTTATAACCTGCTCGGACAAAAAGTCGCCACACTGGTTTCGAAAACACAGCAGGCCGGCGATTACCAGGTGAAATGGGATGCGACCGATATGGCCAGTGGCGTCTATTATTACCGGTTAGAAGCCGGAGATTTTACAGAAATGCGAAAGATGATCCTGATCCGGTGAAATTCGAGTTTTGTGCTTTTACTTTTTATTATTCTCCATTCTTTTCCCGTAATCCAGCATATGGTCGGTTGTAAGCAGGGGAAAAGTGGGTACCATGATGGGAAAGGGTACATTTTGCTGGCTAACGAACATATCGATGCGGGTCAACCGTATATCGTTGAAAATGTCGACATCCACTTCGATCTGGTCACTGTATTTGGTTTGCAGCGAATCGATGTATGGATTCAGATAATCAGTTATGACTTTCATCTGCCCGAGAGAATCCGCATCAGACGGCAGGTGTTTCTGTAAATAATTATGCTTATGATGCAAAGCGATAATTGCATCTTTCCACATATTGGTATAGCGTTCGACAGCCGGAACGTCGTCATATCCGCGATCGTAAGCGACTTCAGACAGTTCCAGGTCACGCAGCATATCGGCAATGGCCAGGCGCAGCTGATGGGGGAATTCGGCTTTGGAGATGCCTTTTTTACGGAATACAAGAGGGTGACGTGCAAAGGCTTCCTCAAAATCAGCCACGGTCCATACCTCTCCTTCATAGGTCAGCAGAGGTAAGGGTCTGAGGGACTCAAAATCTTCTTCAATACTTTCCAGGTTGGCGTCTTCAGCCTTCCGCTCAAAGGTTTGATCCAGAAACTGATTCTCTTTTTCATCGGCCGGCCGGACATATATTTTAGACAGCACTTCTGCAAATTCAGGGAATGTTTCCGGATGAAGGTCCATGCGTTTTCCGCGCATGACCTCAGCGACAAAATCTTCATAGATGTTGAGAGCATGGCTTTGTGTCAGTTTTTCCTTCACATCGGAAAGCCGTTCATTGATCTGTTTTTCGCTGAACGCTACGCTGTTCGTCCACCCTTTGATTTTCATCACCAGGTATTGACGCTCATCGATTTTCAGCGGGCCGAATATCTGACCTTTTTCAGGATTACCGGAATACAGAATTTTATGAACCATTTCCGATTCCGGGGTCATGTATTCAATTTCATGTTCCGGCAGATTTTCAAATTCATTGCGCAGCTCGGGAATGTCAAGTTCGCCGTTGAGCCATCGTGCGATACTGTCGGCGGCTGAATAGCGCGGCACATTGAGGAACTGAACCTGATATTTACGTCCTGCGCACTTATAAGCCTCTTTTATTTCCGACGTATCCAGGGTGACTTTGGCGATCCCTTCCTTCTCATAGAGCCACTGGCGCATGGCCTGCTCCTGCCGGCCCTGGATCATATGCTTAAAATGCTTACTCTGGGTCAGTTCATTGTCTTCGCCGCTTTCCATGGCCAGCATTTTCTCGGCAATCAGGGCGTTAACAACACGTTTCTTATCGATATTACTGCTTCCCCGGGCGTAGGGGGGACGAATGGTATATTCGGCCCGGCGGATAAACTCGTTTGTAGAAATGGTACGATCTCCGATTCGAACAAGTATTTCCTCCTGAACCGTATCTTTGTCCCCGCGTGAACAGGAAATGATAGCGACCAAAAAACCTAAATAAATATAATAGAGATATTTTTGAATCATAATAAGACCACCAAAAAATTAAACCAATACAAAAGACTTCATATTTTATGTACTCCCTTTGGAATAAAAATATCTGTGGAGATAAAAACAGATCTAGTTACTTCATTCAGAACAAAATTACTTAGGTCTGAATTTATTTTATCGATAGTTTTGTAAAAAAAATAATTTAGGTCATTGTTTATTCTCAAGCAAAAAAAACTAACTCTATTTTCACAGAACATAAGCTAAACTGATATCCGGTATTTATGGCGATTATGAAAAAAAATTCGTAGTTTGCCTGTGCTCCATTGGTCGGAAAGACGCCGGTACGCGCATTAATTAATTACAGAATCAAAATATGCCCGCTCCACCAGAATACATCCTTGTTATGGTATGAAAATTGGAATGGTGATATGGTACCATCACCAGCCGGCTGGTGGAAGATGAAAAAATAAATTCAAAAGGAGAAACTCATGCGCCGATACCTCTCCCTGTTTACGATCGTTTTGTTTGTCATAATCCTTTCCGGAAGAGGTCTGGTGAAAGCCGATATCACCGATATCCCGGAAGTGGCACCAAAAGACCGCATCTGCTTCGCCTTATACACCATGCACGACCATACCCTTAAAATGACGGTTCAATTCTATCCGCTTGAAGAGGACGAAAGCCGGTCAGCGATACTGCAAATCCGGAAAGATGATGCCTGGGTTGAAATCGCACAAACACAAATAACGGAAGACGATTATGGCAATGAGGACGGCGATAAAACCTGGACGGCCCATTTCCGGATTGAAAATTGGGATATGAGCCGGGATGCCCGCTACCAGGTCAGCGCGCTGGACGGTATCGCTACCTATGATGGCCTGATCCGGCATGATCCGGTCGAAAAAAAGGAAATCGTCGTGGCCGCGTTTACCGGTAACTCCATCTATCCGTGGCATGGCGGCGATATACCGCGGACAGACATTGTTGAAAATATTAAGAAAATCGACCCGGACCTGCTTTTCTTTTCCGGGGACCAGGTGTATGATCACACCCATCATCTCGGTTACTGGCTGCGCTTCGGGCGGGATTTCGGCGAGGTGATCCGCAACCGGCCGACCATCACCATTCCCGATGATCATGACGTGGGGCAGGCCAATCTGTGGGGAGCCGGCGGTGTGCAATCCCAGACCGGAGCCGGTCACGACGGCGGCTATTTCATGCCGGCGGAATATGTTAAAGCGGTGGAACAGGCGCAGACCTGGCATCTGCCCGATCCCTTTGACCCGACACCCATTGCCCAGGGTATCGGTGTGTATTATACCTCTCTGACCCTTGGTGGCATCAGTTTTGCCATCATCGAGGACCGAAAATTCAAATCGGGGCCCGAAGGCCTGATACCCGAGCAGGGACCGCGGCCGGACCATATCCTCAATCCCGATTACGACCCGGCCAGTGTCGATGTGGAAGGGGCCGTTCTGCTGGGGGATCGTCAATTGCATTTTCTGCATGCATGGGGACAGGACTGGACCGGCGCGGAGATGAAAGCCGTGCTTTCTCAGACCATTTTCTGCGGCGGCGCGCATATTCATGGCAAAGTCGGCGGCCGCCTCCATGCCGATCTCGATTCCAACGGCTGGCCGCAGACCGGACGGAACAAAGCGATTGCTGAAATTCGCCGTGCTTTTGCCGTGCATATCGCCGGTGATCAGCATCTTGGTACCATTTTTCATCACGGGATTGATGAGTGGGAAGATGGCATGTATTCGTTCTGTGTGCCATCGATTGCCAATTTGTACCTGCGCTGGTGGGATCCGTTGCAGCCCGGTGAAAACCGTCAGGCCGGCATGCCCGATTATACGGGGCGGCATTTTGACGGCTTTAAAAACAGGATCACCTGCTGGGCGGCCGCCAATCCATCCAAAGAGCCAAACGGCGGAAGCAAACTGACCATCCGGGCAGCCGGTTTTGGCATTATCCGGTTTGATAAGCCGGATCGTGACATAACCTTTGAATGCTGGCCGCGCAATATCGATGTGACTGATCCGGATGCGAAGCAATACGAAGGCTGGCCGAAGACGATCCAGCAGACCGACAATTATGGGCGCAGGGCGGCAGCGTATTTACCGGAACTGGAAATCGACGGACAGGAAGATCCGGTCATCCAGGTGATCGATGAATCCAATGATGAAGTGGTTTATACTCTGCGCATCAATGGTAAAACCTTCCGTCCGAAGGTATTCAGCGAAGGGAAATACACAATCCGTGTCGGTGAAGGCGAAAACGTAAAGATTTTGAAAGGTGTTCACGCGTTGCCGGCGGATAATGATAAAAAACTGAAAGTAATTCTGAGGAAAAAATGGTTCTGGTTTTTTTAAGATGTTGTATCATACCGGCGTTCATCTTCGCCGGTTGTCAGATGCTGCAGGATGATCTGGATTTTCAACGTTTGCTGCAGCCGCTTCCCGGAACGGTTGATACTACGAATCAATCGCTCTCGTTTCACAGTCCGTCTGTACTCGAAGACGAAGAAGAATTTGTCTGGGGCGGTGCCGTGATCCGGGGTGAAGACGGCCAATATCACATGTTTTATTCCGTGTTCGATGGTGATCTGCCCATGTCGCAATCCTGGGTACTGACCAGCCGGATCGATTATGCTGTTTCGGAGCGTCCGGTGGGCCCTTTCCGGTTCCAAAAGACATTTCTCAGCGGGGCTGGTGAGCAGGGCAATCCGGAGGCCTGGGATGCCCGGTCGGTGCACAATCCGCACATTCGTCGGTTCAATGACCGGGTATACCTGTACCACAGTGGTTCAGCCCATCCCGGCCGGCCGGAAGCGGGGCAGCCGGGAGCGGAGACCAGCGAGCGCGACCTGGTACAGCTCAATCAGAAAATCGGCGTGATTGTAGCCGGCTCGGTGTCCGAGCTGGTCCATGGTCCGGTGCAGCGGGCGGCGCAGCCGTTGCTCACCCCGCGGACCCGGGTTGCCGGGCACACCTTCCATCCCTCGCCGGAGGGCACGGAACCGCTGCCGGACAACCTGATCATCGTCAATCCCTCAGTGGTCCGGCGACCGGAAGACGGGTTGTACCTGCTTTATTTCAAGGGGAATATCTATGACCCGGGCTGGCGCGGGGCCCATGGTATTGCCTTCGGTCCCTCTCCAACCGGTCCCTTCCAGGCACAGGACAACTTCCTGTTCGAGGTAACCCTGGCCGACTGGAGTACATCCAATAACGCGGAGGATCCTTACGTCTGGTATGATCTGCTGCGCCAACGGTTTTACGCCATCCTCAAGGATTTCACCGGTCAGATTGCCGGTCAGAAAAGCTGCCTGGTATTGTTTACCTCCGAAGACGGCCTGGACTGGCAGCCGGCCCGCCATCCGCTGGTGAGTTTGCGTCAGCTGGTCTTTGAAGACGGAACGGTTATCGATGTTCATAACCTGGAACGGCCGCAGTTGTTACTGGATGAGAACGGTCAGCCACAGATGTTGTACGTGGCCTGTAAACCGGGAAACGGCTATGCGGTCAAGGGCCCGACCAGCAATGTACATATTTCGTTAATGGGACAGTAGCAATGGCATGATGTGACAGTCATCTCAGGGAAATGGTTTTCGTGTTAGTGACCTTTTTTGCTTTCTTTTTATAATTGGTTAAAAATGCAAGTAACACAAAGGACGATCCCATGCAAGCCGACGGCTTAAAAAACAGTTTCTTTTTTATCCTGTTGACCATCACCACGGTTGCATTTTTTTGGCTTCTCATTGATTTCATAATGCCGCTTTTCTGGGCGACGACTTTCAGTATTCTCTTCTTTCCCATATTCAGAAAGGTAAAACGTGTATTGAAGGACAGAGATTCCATGAGCTCCCTGTTGACGATTACTTTTATTTTGCTGTTGGTGATATTGCCTGCTTTCATGGTCGGTCTGGCAGTCACAAAACAGGTGACGATTCTTTATAATCAGCATCTCGCCGAAGGGGTAAACATTCAGGAAACCTACCAATATGTGGAGGACAATCTTCCAGGCATTACCGGTTTTCTGGAGGAGTATGGTATGGATATGGAGCGTCTGAAAAGCACTTTATCCAGTTCCGTGGTTGCCAGTTCGCGGTTCATTGCCTCGAAAGCGTATGGAATTGGCGGGAATGTCATTCGTTTCTTTATTCTGTTATTCATCATGATATACCTGCTCTTTTTCTTCCTTCGTGACGGCGAGCGGCTGGTCGAAACCTTCATCCGTGTTTTGCCCCTGGGGGATCAGCGGGAGCGCCTGTTGTTCTCTAAATTCAGTGAAGTGTTAAGAGCTACCATCAAAGGGACATTTGTGATAGGCATTATTCAGGGTACCCTGGGCGGACTGGCCTTCTGGATCCTGGGCATCCAGTCGGCGATCTTATGGGGGGTGCTGATGATTATTTTATCTATCTTGCCTGCGGTCGGTGCGGCCATCGTCTGGGTGCCGGCTGCGATCATTCTCATCATCAGCGGCAGCTGGATTAAGGGTGTTATCCTGTTAGTCGTGGGTGCATTACTTATCGGGATGATCGACAATTTTATGCGTCCGGTCCTGGTCGGCCGGGATACGAAAATGCCGGACTATTTGATTCTGTTATCGACACTGGGTGGATTGACGTTGTTTGGCATTTCCGGTTTTATCATCGGGCCGGTCATTGCCGCATTGTTTTTAACCGTCTGGCAGATTTTCATGCAGGATTATTCGGTCAAAGAAATCCGGGATTAAAAAATAAGAAAAGAGAAAAGAGAAAAAAGAAACAAGATAGCGAAGGCCTATGTCCAGCCCCTTGGGGTAAAATACGAAATCAGAAATCCGAAACTCGAAACAAATTATAAATCATAATTTTCTAAACAA
>CAYPHA010000135.1:0-6427 GCA_964410215.1 uncultured Calditrichota bacterium
CCTTGGGGGCGCGGGGAACAGCCCGTTAAATGCATTTGTCAGGTATCGGTGCCTGTAATTTCGGTGCAATGAGCCTGGAAAACGGAATCATTAAAATTGATGAAGAAAAATGCACCGGTTGCGGCATGTGCGTACCGGCTTGCCCGAAGCATGTGCTTCACATGCGGCCCCAATCAAAAAATATAACCGTTACTTGCAGCAATGAGGATAAAGGTCCGGATGCAAAAAATGCCTGTAATGTTGTATGTATCGGATGCAAGAAATGTATAAAAGTATGTGAACCGGATGCGATTACCGTTACTAATTTTCTGGCGAAAATTGATTACGATAAATGTATACTTTGTGGAAAATGTGTGGATGTATGTGCAACCAACTCGATCGAAATTAAGGGGATGGTGACTGATGCCTAGTACGTTCAAATTAGGTGGTGTTCATCCACCGGAAGAAAAAATTACCGCAAATGAGCCCATCATATATGGCGAGATACCGGAATTACTGATGATTCCCGTGCGCCAGCACATCGGTAAACCCTGCGAGATCATTGTCGAGCGCAAGACGGAACTGAAACGGGGTGATGTCATTGCCAAATCCACAGGCTTCGTCTCTTCCAATGTGCATACACCGGTGGACGGGGTTGTCAAGAAAGTGGGCAGGTTCGCCCAGCTTGGCGGTCAGATTTCTGATTGCGTTTTTATTGAACCTGCCCAACCGGGCGAGTCGTTCAAGGATGTCGTTGCAGGTGATAAACCGGTTGATGTGGATCCGGATAGCCTCACACCGGATGCAATCCGCAAAAAGATTGACCAGGCCGGAATCATTGGAATGGGGGGTGCCGGATTCCCGACGCACGTTAAACTGTCACCGCCGCCTGAAAAAACAATTGATGCCCTGATACTGAACGGCGCAGAATGCGAACCCTATATCACTGCCGATCATCGGATTATGCTTGAAAAGAGCACCGAGATGCTGAAGGGCGCTTCCCTTCTGCAGAAGGTTTTTGGTGGCGTTCCTCTTTACATCGGTATCGAGGAAAACAAACCGGATGCCATTACACATTTGGAGCAGGCAGTTAAAAGTTTTGAAAATATACATGTTGCACCGCTGAAAGTTAAATATCCGCAGGGTGGTGAAAAACAACTCATAAAAGCGATTCTGGACAGGGAAGTGCCCTCTAAAAAATTACCGATGGATGTCGGTGTCGTCGTTCAGAATGTGTCGACCGTACTGGCCATCCATGACGCGCTTTATTATAATCGTCCACTGACCGAACGTGTTCTGACCGTTTCCGGCAATATGGTAAAAAAACCTGGTAATATCCTTGTTCCGATCGGCACACCGGTTTCTTTCGTTTTCGACAAATTCAACGTGGATACGGAACATATCGGTTTGATGATCAGCGGCGGTCCGATGATGGGAAAAACATCCTATTCGTTTGAAAGTCCCGTTTCGAAAACCACTTCCGCTTTGCTGTTCTTTGATAAGAAATCATTTATTACCAAAGAAGAAGATCCCTGTATCCGGTGTGGCAGTTGCATCAGCGTGTGTCCTATGGGCCTGGCAACAGCTACATTGACGGAAATGATCATTGCGAACAAGATCGAACCCTGGGCAAAAGACGAAATCATGGACTGTATTGAATGCGGAAGCTGTTCGTATGCCTGTCCGGCCAGCCGTCGTCTCGTGCATTGGATGCGCCTGGGTAAATCAATGATAAAAAGAGAGAATTAACTGTGGAAGCTAACCGACTACTTATCATGGATTCATCGCCGTCCGTTCTGTCCGTCGAGACAACGCGGCGGATCATGTACACTGTAAGTCTGTCCCTGATCCCTGCACTGGGAATGTCCGTTTATCTCTTTGGGCTCGACGCATTGCGTGTTATCCTGCTGTCAGCCATTTCCTGTGTGGCGATAGAAGCCGTTTATTCCAGAATCGTTCCTTATAAGATCGATTACATGGATGGTTCTGCCTTATTGACGGGTTTGCTGCTGGCCATGAATATTCCGACCAACTCACCATGGTGGATGATTGTCATCGGTTCTCTGGTGGCGATTATCCTGGGTAAACAGGTGTTCGGTGGAATCGGCCAGAATATTTTCAATCCGGCACTGGTGGCGCGTGTGTTCCTCCTGATTTCTTTTCCCGTAGAAATGACTTCCTGGCCGGTTCCCCGGAAGGAAACCGCGGACGCGGTGACCGGTGCGACACCGCTGGGTATTCTGAAAACGGAAGGCGTTGGCGCGCTTTCGGACACGAGTCTGACTGATCTGGCCATGGGCATGATGCCCGGATCCCTTGGTGAAATGTCCGCGCTGGCTCTGTTGCTGGGAGGCGCTTTCCTGATCTATAAAAAATACATTACATGGGAAGTACCGGTACTTTTCATTGGCACTGTTTTCGCGTTTACAGGTATCTTTTACCTGATTAACCCGGAACAGTACGCGGATCCTCTTTTTCATATTTTCAGCGGGGGATTATTTCTCGGCGCATTCTACATGGCCACGGATATGGTGACATCACCGTTAACCTTCAGGGGGAAATTGATTTTTGGAATCGGCTGTGGTTTGTTTACTGCGATTATACGTCTATTCGGAAGTTATCCGGAAGGGGTTTCATTCGCCATTCTGCTGATGAATGCCGTCGTCCCTCTGCTGGATAAGTACTTTCCTGATAAAAAGTTCGGAGTGGTGAAAAATGGCTAAAAAACAGGAATCAGGTTTAAAGGTCATTCTCGTTCTGGTATTGATTGCCATGTCCTCAGCGATTTTACTGGCCTATGTCAATACGGTAACGAGGGGGCCGATCGAACAAAACAAAAAAGCGGAAACCAAAAGAGCGATCGGTATTGTACTGAATACGCTTTCGGATTATCGCTACGAAGAGGTTCCCAAAGAAATGGAAGTGGACAATTCACCGGTACGTTATTTCGAAGCGATCGGAGAGACAGACAGGGCAGTGGGCTATGCGATTGTTGTCCTGGGACCGAACGGTTTTACATCGGATTTCGAGATGATGGTTGGCGTCGATTCCACCGGAGTCATCATCGATACGTATGTGCTGGATCATAAGGAAACGCCGGGTCTTGGAGATGCCATGACCAAAGAACCATTCAAAAAGCAGTTTCGCGACAGGAATGCTGAAAACACCGACTGGAAGGTTAAAAAAGACGGCGGTGATATCGACGCGATTACAGCAGCCACAATTTCCTCGAGAGCATTTACAGACGGTTGTAAACGGGCACTCATGGCTTTTGAAGAAATTAAAGAGGAGGCGAATTAATGGATTACGCGGATAAATTCAAGAAAAGTTTTTTCACGGAAAATCCGGTTACAGGCCTGCTTCTGGGACTTTGTCCCACACTGGCCGTAACATCTTCTGCGATAAACGGACTCGGCATGGGTCTGAGTACCCTTTTTGTACTCGTTTGCTCCAATATTGTGGTTTCTCTCCTGAAAGACGTTATTCCTTCCCGGGTGCGTATACCGGCGTTTATTGTCGTTATTGCCACGTTCGTAACGATCGTGGACATGGGGCTGCAGGCCACTATGTATGATCTGCATAAAACACTGGGCCTTTTTATCCCGCTGATCGTCGTCAACTGCCTGATCCTGGGAAGATCCGAAGCCTTTGCTTCCAAGAATGGTGTATGGCATTCATTTGTGGACGGTATGGCCAACGGTCTTGGTTTCACGTTTGCCTTATTCGTACTTGGTGCCATTCGTGAGATCCTCGGATCCGGAGCCATACTCGATTACCGTATATTTCCGGAAAATGCCCGGACGGTTTTGCTCTTTGTGCTGGCCCCGGGTGCGTTTATTACCCTGGGATTTATGCTGGTAGGAATGAACAGGATCAGTAAAGCTCTGGGAGGGAATGAATAATGGCAGAACTGGCATTAATGATCGTCGGCGCAATATTTGTAAATAATGTCGTATTTACCAAATTCCTGGGTATCTGCCCCTATATGGGTGTATCGAAAAAGACGGATACTGCCATGGGAATGAGTATGGCCGTTATTTTTGTACTGACCATGGCCGGCGCGATTACCTATATCGTTCAGAATTATGTGTTGATACCGGCTGGCATACAGTACCTGCAGACCATCGTATTTATCCTGGTGATTGCTTCGCTGGTACAATTAGTGGAAATAGTGATGAAGAAAGTGGCACCGCCTCTCTACAAGGCGCTGGGAATTTTTCTGCCGCTTATTACGACAAACTGCGCCATTCTGGGTGTGGCCATTCTTTCTGTTCAGTCGGAGCTGACTTTCCTGGAAACGGTCATCTTTTCATTTGCATCGGCGATCGGATTCGGCGTCGCCCTGCTGTTGTTTGCCGGGATTCGGGAAGCACTGGACACACGGGTCGTACCAAAAGCATTTGCAGGATCACCCATTGCCCTCATCGTGGCCGGTATTTTAGCGATGGCATTTATGGGCTTTTCCGGTATGGTAAAATAGGCTAACTATTCGATTTCCTCAAAATCAGCGTCTTCTATTTTATCTTTATGCTTATCCTGGAAATCATCTTTTTCACGTCGGGGTGCCTTCTGATACTTAGCCGCCTCACCAAGGATGATCTTGAAAACCACCGGTTTGATGAGTTTGTAAAACAGATAAGCGAGCAGAAACAAAATTAAATAGCGTATCATATCATATCCTAATTCTTCAGATCCTCCGGATCTTTTCTTCAACCGTTTCAAGAATATACGAATAATCCCGGTCAGAGTTCACAAAATCCATATCGTCCGTATTTATGCCGATAACGGGGGCTTTCGTAAAATGGTTGAAAAACTGATCATATAAACGATTAAGCGATTGAATATAGCCCGTATCGATGGCCTTTTCATAAGGCCGGCCCCGTTTCCGTATATGGTCCATCAGGCGGCCCGATGAAGCCTGCAGATAAATAACGAGGTCTGGGACGGCAATATCGGGCTCTATCTGACGGGCAATTCCGTCGTATAGATAGAGTTCTTTTTCCGAAAGATTCATAGTAGCGAAAATCCGGTCTTTGTCGAAGAGGTAATCCGTGATGATCGGGCTTTGAAACAGATCGAGCTGGCGGAGTTTTTTCTGTTGCTCATAGCGCTCCAGCAGGAAGAAAATTTGTGTCTGAAAGGCAAAACGTTGCCGGTCCCCGTAAAATTCTTCCAGAAAAGGATTTTTTTCAAACGCTTCGAGGATCAGATGGGACTGAAAAGAATGAGCCAGCATACTAGCCAGGCTTGTCTTGCCGACTCCGATAACACCCTCGACGGCTATATATTTATTTTCAGGCCTCATAAAACGCATGTAACCGTTTAACAGGGTGATCAAAAGTCCTTCTTATCAGAATTTCCGCTATTGGTTCGCCTGATCTCGAAATATAAGCAGGTTCAATCTCCTGCAGCGGAATGAGCACAAAATTACGGTTTTCAAGATCCGAATGGGGAATTTTCAATATTTCAGTCAAATGAATTTCTCCGTTCCAATCAATAATGTCGATGTCGATATAACGGGGGCCCCATGGATAGGTGCGCACCCTGCCGAGTTCCATCTCGATTTTTTTTAAGGTCCGTAATAATCGCTGTGGCCGCAACACCGTATTGTAACGGCATACTATATTGAGAAAACAGGGTTGTTCCTGAGGACCGTAGGGTTCCGAATAATATAATGATGAAAGTGTCTGGATATTTCCATAATGCCTCAAAGATGAGCAGGCATCACGCAACATTCTTTCACGGTTTCCGCTGTTTGAGCCGAGCCCTAAATAATAAATCATTCCGCTTTATGGGATTCCCTGAAAATTTCAACTTCCACATAGTCGAGCAGCCCGTTGAGAGGCACATGCGGTTTTCGTACACGAATGAGAATGGTGTCAATGCCCGGCATTTTCAATACCTGACTCGCGATCTTTTCGGCAACAGTCTCGATCAGTTTAAATTTATAATTTTCAAACGTTTCTTTTGCGATCTGGTAAATCTTTCGGTAATCGATCGTCTCCTTCAGATTGTCCTCCAGGGCGGGGGAGCGTAAATCACAGGCCACCTCAATATCGATTTCAAATTTCTGACCGAGTTCGCGTTCCGCCTCATAAAAACCATGATGAGCATAAAAAATAAGATTTTTCAGTCGTATGTGATCCATGCGGGCTCCGAAACCATTGGAATTATAAAATACTAATATAGGAAGTGAATGAAAATGAATCAATTGTAAAGAGCCTGAAGGAAGCTATCGCCAGAAAAAGAATCGTACCGGCAGGTTGCCCTTTCCTGAAAACAAAAAAAGGCTGCCCGTCAGGACAGCCTTTTATAATTGAGTAGCAGGGGCTTTAGTACATACCGCCCATGCCGCCCATACCACCCGGAGGCATTGCCGGGGCGGCTGCTTTTTCTTCTTCCGGTTTATCCGTGATCAGCGCTTCCGTCATCAGCAGCAGACCGGCTA
>CAYPHA010000136.1:0-6172 GCA_964410215.1 uncultured Calditrichota bacterium
GAGTTCGGGATGACAACTCCGTAATTAGCACTTATCGGAGTGGACTCAAGATTAATGTTTAAAGATAAAAATGTCAAAAAAATAGGGGTATTATGAAACGTGTGGGAGCTGGGATAAAAAAAGGCATTGGTATCTCGGCGGTCATTTCGGTTTTGTTTTTCCTTATGTTTTTTCCGCAGGGGAATAAAGCACCGGATGATGGAAAAATTCACCTTGACTACTGGTTCGTAACAGGGCAGAAGGAGGAGATTCCCTATCCGGTGCGGCGTTTTAATGAGATGCAGGACAGCATCGTGGTGGAAGCGACAGCGATACCCTGGCAGGAAGCGGAAAAGAAGATACTTACGGCTATTCTCAGCGGTCATCCGCCGGATGTTTTTGATCAGTTTGTTCCCGTGGTTAAGTGGGCTTCCCGCATGGGACTTGTACCGCTGGACCGCTGGCTGGAGAAGGAGGACTTCGATTCATCCGTATTTTTCCCCTCCCTCTGGAAGGAAATGCATTGGCAGGGGCATGTGTTTGCCATACCGGTGGCGACGGCATCCTTTGCACTATACTATAATAAAAGGCTTTTCCGGGAAGCAGGCCTGGATCCTGAAAAACCGCCACGTACCTGGGATGCGGTCCGAAAAATGAACAGCAGGCTGATCAAACGTGACAGGAAGAATCGACTGGTGCAGATCGGTTATATCTTTCACCTTGGAAACCAGTTGAAAGTCTCACAACAGGCGGATGATACCCCCCATCTGATGGCGTTCCAGAAAAATGTACCATTTCTGAGTGAAGATGGTACAACGGTCCAATTTGCCACCAGGAAAATGGCCGATATTGTGAACTGGATCATCGCAGCGCAGGGCGATGTGCGTCTGCAGGAGTTACAGGCGTTTACAGCCGGATTCGGATATGGAGACCAGCATGCCTTTATTTCGGAACGGGTGGCCATGATGGTTATGGGCAGTAATTTTGTAGATAATATCAGGCGGTATAAACCGGATCTGGAATACGGTGTTTCCATCATACCTTCTTTCGAAGGAACCCCTTCGGCATCAACAACCGGGAGCTGGTGGATGGCTATTCCGAGAGGTTCTGAAAATAAGGAAGCGGCATGGAATTTCATTTCATTTTGTGCCCGCAAGGAAACACAGTTGGGCTCACTCCGGGAAACGGATGAGAGCCTCTTTCCTGCAAACCGTCTTGCAGCGGCCGATACATCGTTTATGAAATCAGAACGTGACCGGATATTCTACCGTCAGATGTTTTATGCACATTCCACCGCCGTCGTGCCAATGGCCCATGATGCTTTCTGGCGCGAATATTACAGTGCGGTCGAGCGTGCTGTTCATGGAAAACAATCAGCGTTCGAAGCGCTGAAACAGGCAGAAACGATCATTCAGGGAGAACTTGACGATGCTCTGGAGTATGATCGGTATGTACGCTCGCATATGACATTTGAGGAGATGTATTGATAAGCACGGTATTTAAAAATCCGTTGCGACGCAGACAAGCGGTAGCCGGATATCTCTTCATTTCACCCTGGATCATTGGCTTTCTGGCTTTTGGCCTGTATCCGATCGTTATGTCTTTTTACTACAGCCTTTGCCATTATGATGTACTGCGCATTCCGAAATTAATCGGTCTTGATAATTACAACGATCTGCTTTTCAATGATCCCTATTTCTGGACGTCCATCTGGAATACCCTTGTTTATAGTGTCCTGCGCATTCCCCTCAGTATAGCCGGATCACTGTTCCTTGCCGTTCTCGTTAACAATGCGGTGCGCGGACTGCGTGTGTTCCGAACGATATATTTTATTCCCTCCATCGTAACCGGTGTCGTGCTGTCCGTGCTCTGGATGTGGATGTTCAATCCGCAATACGGACTGATTAATAATTTTCTGCAGATATTCGGCATCTCCGGTCCATTGTGGTTACAAAGTCCGTCATGGTCAAAACCGGCGCTTGCCCTGATGAGTCTGTGGTCGATAGGCGGGGGACGCATGCTTGTTTTTCTGGCCGCCCTGCAGGGTATACCGGATCAACTTTATGAAGCGGTTGATCTGGACGGAGGAAACGGGTGGCATCGGTTCCGTCACGTCACTCTCCCTTTGCTGTCACCGGTGATATTTTTATGGACCGTGCTGGAAGTGATCTTTTCCTTCCAGGTATTTACGGAAGCCTATGTCATGACGAAGGGCGGACCGCTTAACTCAACACTCTTCTATAATCTGTATCTCTATTATAAGGCATTCGACGATTTTGAAATGGGTTATGCGTCGGCGCTGGCGTGGCTCCTGCTCATCATAATCCTTATTGTTACATTGATTCAGTTCAAAGCCGGACAAAAATGGGTGTATTATGAAGGAGAGCGTTAATGTTAAAATGTTGCGGTAATGAGCGTCAGGGATTGAATTAAATGCATAACATTACTCGAAAAGGCATTATTTATTTTGCTTTGGTTGGCTTTGCCGCCGTTTTTATCATTCCATTCCTGTGGATTGTATCAACGTCGTTGAAAGGCAATGAACAGATATTCACCATTCCCCCCCAGTGGATCCCTGAAACCTTCCACTGGGAAAATTATTCGCATGTATTTGAGACCATACCTTTCCTTGCCTACCTGAAAAATTCAACGATAATAACCCTGCTTTCCATTCTGGGTGTTGTATTGTCCAGCTCTCTCGTGGCCTATGCCTTTGGATGCCTTGAATGGCCCGGAAGGGATACACTGTTCGTCTTTGTGCTGGGCACGATGATGTTACCCATGCAGGTTACCATGATACCGGTGTTCGTTCTGTTCAAGGAATTAGGATGGTTGAATACGTTTAAACCACTGACGGTGCCCATGTTCTTTGGCGGCGGTGCGTTCAATATTTTCCTGATGCGGCAATTTTTCAAAACGATTCCCCGTGATCTGCTGGATGCGGCGCGTGTAGACGGCTGCTCCGAGCTGAAAATATACTGGAAAATAGTGCTTCCGCTTGCGAAACCGGCACTGGCAACCGTCGCTATTTTAACATTCATGTTCACTTGGAATGACTTCCTGGGACCACTCATCTATTTGTCTGATAAAATGAAAGGTACACTGGCTCTGGGACTGGCCCTGTTTGTCGGACAACGCCAGACCGAATGGGGCATGCTGATGGCCGCTTCGGTGATGATGATGATCCCCATGATCCTGATTTTTTTCTTCTTCCAGAAATATTTTATCAAGGGATTTACCATGAGCGGTATGAAAGGCTGAAAATGATCCATTTCAAATATTTTTTAATTTTTATTTTTTTATCAGGATTCATCAGGCAAACGACAGCCGATACTCTTGAAGTGAACCTGCTTGCAGATGGTACCATCCCGCTATGGTTGACGGCCGGTCCGTTCGAACAACCTATCGTTCTTTTCCAGGGTATAGCCGATGCGGATAGTATCGGGGAAATGTCTGTCGAAGCCCGGGAGGGGAAACCGGAAAAGGGCGCTATGAACGCTGCCGGTCGGACAGAATGGCGCATCCAGAGCGCGGATACAAACGGATATGTCGATTTCAATACCACGATCGGATGGGATCCGCCCGGTGCGATTCCTGAAAAGATTCGCGATGCACGGGCCGCTTATGCCTGTACCTATCTGCATTCAACGAAGAAACAGCGGATCAGGCTTTTGACCGGGAGCAATGCCCGTCTGAAAGTGTGGCTCAATAATACACCTGTTTATAATCTGGAAACGGACCGGCCCGCCAGGGCTGATCAGGATACCATCCTGCTTACACTTGAAAAGGGTAGAAACAAACTCCTGCTCAAAGTGGGTAATTCCTATAAAAATTATTATATGCCTTTCTGGGGCGGTATTGACTGGGGCTGGGGATTCTATGCACGTCTGTTAAAGGAAAAGAAAGCGGATGATCCGCAGCTAACCATAACACTTCCCGTCGCTGACCGTGCCACCGAGTTTTCTCTTAAGAGCAGTATATTTTTTATGGAGACGGAAGCGGGTTTACAACAGGAGTTAAATCTCGTTATACATAACCGGAAAAAAGACGTTTGTCAAGCCACTTTTTCAATAGAAATGAACAATAAAAATTACCGGTTCGCTTTTACGAACCTCGGATTCGGCGAAAACCGCCGTACCATACTGCTGCCCGCATTGGAATCGACGACAACCGCTGTTTGTGCATTAAATCTGGCTAACGAGTTGTACAAAAGGGAGATTGTTTTAAAGCAGCAACCCAGGTATGAATTACATCTGATGCTTCTTTCCCATATGGATATAGGATATACGCATCCGCAGCCGGTCGGCGAAGAACGGCATCTGGCCACCCTTGATGAAGTGGTCAGGAGCTGTGAAAACGATTCATCCTTCCGCTGGACCATCGAAACGGTGCGTCTTGTGGAGGCCTATGAACAGTATCGTACGAAAGAACAGTTCGATCGGTTGATGTTCTGGATCGCAAAGGGACACATTGCCTTATCCCCCTTGTACAGCAATCCCTTCACCGGCTGGATCGATGAGGGCGAATTAATGCAATCGTTCAGACTGGCCAGGGATTATAAAAAGAAATATGGAATGGACTTCAGTGGAGCTATTTATAACGACACACCTGGTTTGAACTGGTCGCTTCCCCAGGCACTGGAGCAATTCGATACCCGCCTGCTCGTATGTGGCATCAATGAGATTTACGGCGGGTACCGTATACAGAAAAATCTGCCCAAGGTATTCGGCTGGAAGGGGAGTGATGGAGCGGTTTTGCCCGTCTATATCTGTGAAGCGTATACCGAAGGCCGTACCTATGGGTTCGAAAACCCGGAGGCAGTAAAAAACCGGATCTGGTATCGCTTGGAAAAATTACGGGCATCCGGCTATGATTATGAGCTTATACTTCTCGATGCGGCTATGACGGATAATGCGGGTATCCCCTGGGATCAGTATAAAAATGCGCAACATTGGAATAAACAATACGCTTACCCGAAGGTTATTACGAGTACGTTGAATACATTTACAGAAGCCTTTCTGAAGCGCTATAAAGATGATTATCCGGTCATAGCAGGTGACTGGACATCCGACTGGGATATCCTGAGTCAGGGTGAACCAGCCCGGATGATCAAACACCGTCAGACACAAAACAAACTTATCAATGCTTCAAAACTGGCCGGTCTCTCTCATTCCCGTTATGATGATGGCGGACTTTTGCAGACACATATTAATGAAGCGTATGCCGAGCTGCTGCGATTCAGCGGTCACGGCAGTGGGTTGGAATTCGGATTCGGATCACCGGAAGCGAACGCAATTACCATGGCCTTTCGTGAGCAGTATGTACATGGTGCCTGGCTGAAAGCAGAAGATGTTTTGCTGCGTGCGCTCTATCGACTGACAGAACCTCAGGTTGCGATCGAACATGAAGGAGTCATCGTCTTCAATACCCTCAACTGGGAGCGGGATGTACCCATTGAGGTTACTTTTCCGGAGCAGAATGAAACACACTATCGGGTTGTTGACGCGCGGACTGACAAAACGATGCCGTCGTACCGGGATGGCTACAAATTACATTTTATTGCCAGCGGCCTCCCTCCACTCGGTTACCGGAAGTTCCTTTTTTATCCGGACACGAGCAGGCTGGAAGAAACTGATATTGTGTTAAGAAAGGACCCTACCTTCATTGAGAATGCGTACTATCGCATCCGCTTCGATCCGGTCGGCAGGGAAGTGCTATCCGTTTTTGATAAGAAACGGAATCAGCCGGTTCTGGAAACATCGCCGGAACGTCCGCTGAATCAACTCATCGTGAAGAAACTGTTCGAAGATAAGTTTACGATCTGCGGTAAGGATTGGGAAAAGCTGGAAGTCATCGATCAAAGTCCGGTGCGTCTGCTCCTGAGCTTATCCAAAAAAGATGACTTGCTGGAGCGCATGGAATGGATCCTCTGGGAAGGTCTGAACCGGGTGGATGTGACCGGCCGGATAAATCTTGAAGTACTATCGCCGCCGGAGCAGGCGGAAGAATATGCCATGGTCTTTCCTTTCACGGGTGAACAGCAATCAGCCGGGGTGGAAGTCCTGGGCGGATTTCTGAATCCTGAAAAAGACCGGTTTCCGATTGTTACGCATCATGCGTTTTCGATACGACGCTCCGTAATGCTGGAGATGAAAGATCACCAGGTCCACATCCCGGCCAAGCAGGTTTGATA
>CAYPHA010000137.1:0-6090 GCA_964410215.1 uncultured Calditrichota bacterium
AAAGCGCCCGTGCCGAACTCTTTTTCCAGGATCTGATGCGTTATTTTGGTTTCCTTGCGGCATTTATCGCCCTGGTGGTTTTATATTTGAAACAAAAGATCAATTTTGCCGTTCTGGGCGTGGTTATGGCCCTGCTGGTCATCCTGGACCTGGTTTCCATCCGTAACCGTGTGGACAAGGAGTATACGGATATTGACCGTCTGGAACGCCAGTATTTCAAGGAAACGCAGACCGACCGGTTCCTCAAATCCGATGATGACCTGTTCCGGATTCTGCCGGCAGGCAAGTTATTCGGTGATAACCGCTGGGCGTTTCATCACCAGAGCATCGGGGGTTATTCACCGATTAAGATGTATACCATCGAGGAATTGATCGAAAATAACCTCTACCAGGGATGGGAGCCGGCGCTGCCTTTTAACTGGAATGTCCTGAAAATACTGAATGTGAAATATGTGGTTCTCCAGGGGCAGGTGGAACATGAAAACCTTGAACTCGTGCATAGCGAGCCTTCGGCTAATCTGTATACCTATCGTTACCGCGATTCTATGCCGCGGGGCTTTTTCTCCGGGTCGCACACCGTTATCGATGATCCGTATCAGCGCCTGAAGGTTCTGAATACGCCTGCCGGTGATCCGGAACAGGCTTTAATCCTGGAAAAAGAGCTTTCGACTCCGGTGGAAACACCCGATTCGAGTTTTGCACGGGTAACGCGTTTTGAACCTAATAGAACCGAGTTTGAGGTGTACACGGATAAAACCAGCCTGTTTGCTATCTCGGAATTGTTTTATCCGCCGGGGTGGCACATTTATCTGGATGATGAAGAAGTCACGGATATTTATAAGACCCATCATGCCATCCAGTCGATTATCGTTCCTCCGGGAAATCATACCGTTCGCCTGCATTTTGCCCCGGAATCGTTCGAGCAGAACCTTAACCTGGCCTATATGTCGGTGGGTATAATCTATCTGACGATCCTGATTGCACTGGGTATCACGTATTATCCGCGGCTCAAAGGGACGCACAAAACGGAGTAGACATTTCCTGAAAAGCGACGAAGGATGAAAGTACTTATTATCACCTACTACTGGCCGCCGGCCGGTGGCCCGGGGGTCCAGCGCATACTGAAGTTTGCAAAATATCTCCCCGGACTGGGCTGGGAACCGGTCATCCTGACGGTGGATAAGGGGAATTTTCCGGCGATCGATCACTCGCTGGAGCAGGAGATCCCTTCGGTATGTAAGGTATACCGCACACAAAACCGCGAACTGGATATACTCTATAAAAAGTTCATCGGGAGTGATCCTTCCAAACCGATTCCTGTTGGTGTGCTGGCCACACAGCAAAAGTCGGGCTGGAAAGAGAAAATCTCACACTGGATACGGATGAACGTCTTTGTGCCCGATGCCAAAATATTCTGGAAATCCGCTGCCGTCCGGGAAGGAAAGAAGATCATCGAGAAGGAGAAGCCGGATGTCATACTCTCTTCTTCGCCGCCTCCGACCGTTCACCTGATTGCCAGGGCGCTGGCCAGATGGAGCGGGCTGCCGTGGATTGTCGATTTCCGTGATCCCTGGACCCGGATCCATTATTATACAGATTCCCGGTCAGCCCTGGCTGCGGCAATGGACAGCCGGCTGGAGCGAACGGTTCTGAAAGAGGCGGATCGGATCGTCTGTGTCAGCCGTAAATTCAGTGAACTCCTCCTCACGGACCGGTCTGCTGATATGGCCATCATTCCAAATGGCTATGATGAGGAAGATTTTGTTTACAGTTACAAACGGGGAGAGTGTTTCCGTATCGCTTACATCGGAGGTCTGAATGATAACCGTTACTACAGAACATTCTTTGAAGAGCTGCGTGAACTCCTTTCCCGGAAACATATTGCAGCGGAAAAGGTTGAACTGATCATCGCCGGAATGGTCACACCCCGCATCGAAGCCGGGCTGCGGGAGCTGTTTGACGGGTACGGCGTTCTGAACATGGCCGGTTATCTCGATCACAAAGAGGCGCTAAGGCTTATGACGCATTCAGAACTCTTATTGCTCTTTACGGAAAAAGTGGAAAAATATGAAGGCCATCTCCCCGGCAAACTTTTTGAATACCTGGCTGCGGGTAACTATGTTCTGGGCATCGGTCCCTGTCCCGGGGAATCAGCCGCAATCCTGGAACGGACACGCGGGGGGATGTTTCTTACCCCGGAGCAGAATCCGTCATCCGTCATCCTGGAGCAATACCAGCTCTGGGAAAAAAGTGAAAGGCGGAAGCCCTTAAAAGCGGAAACAGAAAAATATACACGAAGAGCGCTCACACAGAAACTGGTCAATGAACTGGAAAGAGTGGCAAGATGAGTCTCAATAAAAAATTCTTTATGCTGAAGAAAACGATCGCTGATTTTCGATCGCCCCGGGAACGCTATCAGATTGCGGAAGACCTCCATTCCCGGGAGCTTGGCTACTATTATTTCATGTTTGAAGAAACCCGTATGAAAGCCGGTAAAGATCAGGCACTTATAAAAAAATTTGATGCCAATGGAATTCCGATAAATAAAACCTACATCGATGTAAAGGATAAGGATTTTGTCTATTTTCCCATCTCCATCGGACAGATGGGACTTGCCGTGTTCCATACTTTTCTGGAGACCAAGTCGGAGACCGACAGGGACCGTTTCCTGAAATTCGTGGACTGGTTTTTTGATAATGTCGATATAAGCCCTGACCTGGGCGCCCGCTGGATAACGGAAGTGGATCTGCCCCAGTATAATTTCCGCTTTCCCTGGCAGTCGGCCTTTTCCCAGAGCCGCGGCCTTTCCATACTCCTGAGAGGATATCAGCTTACGGGGGATGAAAAATATGCAAAGCTGGCAGAGCAGGCCCTGATTCCTTTTACCAGGGCAGCCATCGAGGGCGGGGTTACGGTTATAACCTACTGGGGCCCGTTTTACGAGGAGTATGTTGTACGCCTGCCAACCCTTGTGTTAAACGGAATGATATTTGCGCTTTGCGGTGTATATGATTTTGTAAGGGTGTTCCCGGAAAATAAACTGGCCCGGGCTATTTTTGACGATGGTGTTGAAACGCTCACGAAAATTTTACCCGAGTATGACCTGGGCTACTGGTCGCGGTACAACCTCTGCCAGGCCTCGTTCTACCCGGACGTGGACCCGGCTACGATTGCATATCAGCGTCTTCATGTCACCCAGTTGAAGATGATGCATAAACTGACCGGACATGAGATTTTCGAAAAATATGCCGGTATTTTCAAAGAACAGGAAACCCTTTCCAATATCATAAAGATGTATCGTGTCAAATACACGGCATTGAAAGAAATCGGGAGAATATAGTGGCCGGAAGTCTCCTGCTGAAATTAAAAAATTTAGAAAAACAGGCATACTTCCGCGATCTGCAGAATCGGCTGAAACGGTTCATTTCCCGTCACTATGCCTCCTGGTTTCCGGATATCGTGTATCATACGATCGGTAAAGACGTTTTCCTGGTGGAATTCAGAAAGGGGGGAGACACACAATTCTACCAGGATGCTAAGGGTAACTGGGTTGTTTTTGAGGGAGCGGTATTCGCTCTGGATAAAACAAAGGCATACGGCCCGGAGGAAATCCTGCGGCTCTATCTGGAGGAGGGAACGGCGTTTGCCGAAAAGCTTGACGGCCATTTTGTCATCAAACTGTTCGATGCGCGCAAAAAACGGCACCTGATCGTCAATGACATCATTAAGGCAAAAATAAACTATTACGCCGAAAATGAAGATGTCATCCTGTTTACTCCTTTTGCTCTGACGGGCGCGCTGATTCAGCCGGCGGAAATAGACACCGATGCATTGAATGAAATTCTCTGGCGTTACTATATTTTATCGGAAAAGTCCATTTTTAAAAATGTGCATCAGCTCCGTCCCGCATCCGTTTATGTGATCGATAAAAACGAAGTGACATCAGAACGTTACTGGACCTTCCCCGATCGCCTGACGGAATGCACCTACGAGGAGAGTGTGGAAGCGTTCTCTGAAAGCATCCGCGAAACAGCCAGGCTGTTATCGGGAACGTATGGTAAAGCGGGGATGGATCTGACCCAGGGACAGGATTCACGGATCATTGCGGCTGCGTTCAAACAGCAGAATCTGCCCTTTTCAACGACCATATTCGGACAGCCGGAATTCAGCGAAGTGCACAATGTCGGCATCATGGCCAAACGCCATGGTATCGAACATCATACGATCGGGTTGAGTGAGGATTATATCCGTCATCCCCTGCCCTATTTCAAAAAAGGATTATTGCTGGGCAGCGGCAATGAACCGGGATACCTGCTCGGACGGATTCTGTTCATGCGCGATGAACAATCACGATTCGGCAATGTCCTGTTAAACGGTGCCGGGGGCCCTTTTTACAAGGACTGTTTCTGGGAAGAGATTTATCTCTTCAATCTGTACCGTGAGCCCGGACGAATCAATAAACAGCAGTTCCTGAAGCTGCGTCCGATGAATAAGAATTATCCCGATACCGTTTTTACCGACCGTTTTCTGTCGGTAAAAAAGAATTCGGAACGCTATTTTCTGGACATGCTGAAATCATCGGTGTCCGGATACGAGCATCTGCCTGTTTCGATGCAGATCGACACATTTTCTCTCACAAAATGGCAGAATTATGCCGTTATTTCCAACAGTACTGCAGCATTGCTTCATCAATCCATTTCACCGTTGCTGCTGCGCCGTAATCTGGAGATCGGCATCAATATGCCGGCCCGCTGGCGATGGAACAAGTCGAAGTTTCAGCGGGATGTCATGTACCGCCTTGATCCGGCGCTGGCGCGCGAAAAGACCGATTTCGGCGGCATTGATATGGTTCCGAAAAATGCGTTTACTTTTATACCGTTTTACCTGCGCTACGGTTACCGTCAGAGTTCCCGTTTCAGGGATAAGATAAAAAACAAGCTGGGTATGAAAGTGGTAACCCACCTGCAGGCGGCCTGGGATTACCTTCCCGTTTACAGGAATCTCATGAATAGCAAAGAGATGCAGCACCCGGCACAGCTTGACCTTCTCAGCGGATCAGATATTATCGACCAGGATGCATGGAGAAATTATCTGCAGGGAATCCGGGAAAATCCGGCAGCATCGCAGTATGAATATGAATTTATGTTAAAGCTGATTGGGCTGGAAGCGTTGCTGGCTCTCGTAACCGAAAGATGATTCCATCAAGAAGAGCATTGAATAGAAAACCTATCATTTTTATATATATAAAAATACCATTAAACCGATAGCCTTTAGTACTTAAAATGGATCGTATCAAAGAAAAACATATGTCGTCAGTTATCGGCAAAGCTCTAAAAGACATGTTGATCCGGGCGGAAGTCACAACGGTCATTTTCTACGATCTCAGCTTTCTGGAAAGGCGGATACTGAAGGTTGAAAAACTATTTCCCTCCGATACACTGCACACACTGGCCCTGAAGGCCAATCCCCTGCCGCGTTTACTGGAACATTTCTCCGGGAAGGGCGTCGGAGCCGAAGCGGCCACCTGGCCTGAGCTGTATATCGCGCAGAAAGCGGGATTTCCGCCTTCTGCGATCGTATTTGATTCTCCGGCAAAGACGGAAATGGAACTGCGCTACGCTTTGTCACATGGTGTGCATATCAATGCGGACTCATTTGAAGAACTGGAGCGTCTGGATAACCTGATCGGGGACGGTGAACACGGCCCTGTTGGTATCCGTGTCAATCCGCAGGTTGGTATGGGAACCATCGGCATGACGAGTGTGGCAGGAAAATATTCCAAGTTCGGTGTTCCACTACAGGAATCAAAAAAACGCCTGATGAAGGCCTATGAAGCCTATCCCTGGCTGAACGGTATCCATCTGCATATCGGTTCCCAGGGCTGCTCCCCGGATCAGCTGGTGGAAGGTGTCAAACGTGTTTATGCTTTTGCTGAAGAAGTCAATACGCGTCTGAAGGGGCAACGGATACGGTATTTTGATCTCGGAGGCGGCTTTCCGGTATCGTATCATACGGACCGTGAAGCGGAATCGATGGAAGCTTATGCGGAGGCGCTCCGGCAACAGTGTCCCGGTCTCTTTTCGGGGGGGT
>CAYPHA010000138.1:0-5399 GCA_964410215.1 uncultured Calditrichota bacterium
CACCCTGGGGAGACCTGATTGTATGCGAAGACGGAGCCGGTTCCCAGAACCTGGTGGGTGTTACTCCCAAAGGCGAAATCTATAAGTTCGGGCACAACGCCCTCAATGATTCGGAACTGACCGGGGCCACCTTCTCGCCTGACGGTACCACGTTGTTTGTCAATATTCAGCACGCCGGATTGACGCTGGCCATAACCGGGCCATGGAAAACGCGCGGGTGAATAGGAAAAGGACAGGATAACGGGAATTAAAAAAAGTAAAAAATACAAAATACAAATTAAATAGTAATGGGTTAATCCCGGTATCCTGTCCGAATACAGATTACATGTCGCCGAATTCGGCCTTGTAAGCATCAGCCAGGGTGCGGCCCCAGTCATCAATAGCTTCCATTTTACCAAAGAAGAAACGTAATACATCCGGTTCTTCAATGAAGCGCAATCCCTGAATCAGGTTTCGATGCTTGTATAACCAGGTTAAGCGGTCCACAACATATTCGATCTGTGAGACGGAATAAACGCGTCTGGGCACGGCGAAACGGGCCAGTTCAAGGTTGGACGGGACATCATTGCCTTCATGATCCCGATCCATGGAGACGGTGCCCCGTTCCATGCTGCGTACACCGGAGATGATATACATCGCCGCCGTCAGAGCGCCGGCCGGATATTCGGTCTGAGGAATGTGATCGACAAACCGCATGGCGTCGACATGGCAGGCCAGACCACCGGCAGGGGTAACCACCGGTACCTTCTCTTCCAGCAGACGATTCACAAAGTAGTAGATCATCTCAACCGAGCTGCCGGCTACATCCACACTGGTCATTTCCCGGATACCGACTGCCATGGCTTCAATCTCCTTCGTAGACATACCGCCATAGGTTGAAAATCCTTCATAAAGCGGAAGCATCGGCAGCAATTCATCAAAATATGTTTTATTGTTTGTGGCAATAAATCCACCGCGTACCGAGCAGCTTTTGCGGCCGGAAAGGTACATGATATCGCACAGACTCATCATTTCGCGGATAATTTCTTTAATGGATTTCTTGTCATATCCTTTTTCACGCTTGTGGATCATGTATGCATTTTCGGATATCAGGCTGCAGTCGATCATGACCGGAATATCATGGGAATGAGCAATCTCGCGGACGGCACGCAGGTTTTCCATGGAAAAAGGCTGCCCGCCGATCAGGTTTGTCGTCGCTTCCATCCTGATAAATGATACCTTGTCCGCGCCATACTGCTTGATGACGTCCCTGAATTTATCCAGGTCAAGGTTTCCCTTAAACGGATCGGTATTCTGTGGATCCAGTGCTTCGTCGGTACAAATTTCCAGCAATTCACCGCCGGCCAGTTCGAAATGAGCCTTGGTTGTAGTGAAGTGATAATTCATCGGAACAACATCGCCCTCTTTCACGAGGAATTTCCCCAGTAAATGTTCGGCCGCTCTTCCCTGATGGACCGGAAGCACGTATTTTAAGCCGAATACGTCCTGGATAGCATCTTCCAGTTTATAGAAACTTTCCGAACCGGCGTAGGCATCGTCCGAAACCATCATCGAGGCTAACTGGTTATCGCTCATGGCATTGGTTCCGCTGTCGGTAAGCATATCCATGAAGATATCACGGGTTCTCAACAAAAATGTATTGTATCCGCCCTCCGTAATGGCCTGTAAGCGCCGTTCGACCGGCACCAGTTTTGATTCCTGAATAATGCGTACCTTGTGCATTTCAACGGGCAGTTCTTTTCCGTTGGACATTTTAATGATCATGGCTCCTCCCTGAATACGTTAAGGGTTCTGGTTGAATATGTGATGAAAGGATCAAGAACAGCGCGGAAAGGTGCGGTAAATCTCCCCCGATGCTGTATAATTATGCGAAATTACAAATTATAATCAGAAAAATCAAAAGAACCGTCACTGTAATGCGTATAAAGGAAATCGATATCGTCATCAATCAAATACGGCATCACGCATGGCCAGGGCATTTTCCAGGCTGACGTTGGGAAGCAGAGCTTCATGACTGGGGGAGACGATAAATCCGGGCCCGAAAATTTCCTTAACCCGGTGGACTTCGTCTTTGACCTGCTGCACGGTACCGAAAGGTAAAATTTCCTGGGTGTCCACACCACCTATGAAGATCAATTCATTCCTGAATGCCTCTGCCAGAGACCGGGCGTCCATTTTGTGGGCCTTTGCCTGGAGGGGATGAAGCCCGTCAATACCGGCTTCGATAAAGTGAGGTATAAGGTCGAAAACCGAACCGCAGGAATGCATCACAACTTTCAGATTATACCTTCTTGCCTGATCGACGATTTTCCTGATACCGGGAAAAATAAAGGCTAAGAACTCGTTCTTGCCCATGAGGGCGTTATATTGACTACCCAGGTCATTTCCAAAGAAAACCGCATCTATCCTGTCATGAGCCGCATCGAAAAGCAGCCGGTTCAGTTCCAGGTAAAAATCAATGACACGCTCAGTAACGGCTTCGACGATGGCGGGAGCGGTAAACATTTTTAAAAAATAGTTTTCCATACCAAAAAAATCGCATAAATCATGAAAAAACGGTGCCCAGGCGCCACTGAATATATATTTACCTTTATCATGCATGTGGTCAATGTAGTGCAGGGTGTCCCTTAAGTCGAGATAGGTGGGATCAGGCCAGTCAAACGCTTCCACCTCCCGGATATCTTCACAATCTGCAAACACTCCTGGCTGGGTAAGGCTTTCCCTGGGTTTGCCTCCGGAAATATCGAATACCGGTTTCCCCTCAGGATGGCGGTAATAGGTGCGGTCATGGTGGGGACATACCCAGAAGATATCACTTTTAAAATGTTCATGAAGCTGCACGTCAAGTTTGGTTCGCCGGCCTGTTTTAAGAACAGAGTCCGTACGACCGGCCATGTCGATATCGGCACGGATACCCAGTTTTTCATAATATTGCTTTTTAGTCTCATTGGCCGGATTCCCCAGCCAGAATCCGGGCCGGCCGGCATCTGAACCAGAGAAAATGTCTGAAATAAGCTGTTTTGATGTCATCCACTGCTTCCCATCATGATTTTTACTAAGATAAAGAAATATCGTGAAAGATAAAATCTGTTAAATCAACAAATATTGGCTGCGTATTTACAAAAATTTTTAATTGGCTGTAAGTCTCCTTAAATTATACGGTTCTAAGATTGAGTCCACTCCGAAAAGCACGATAGTGTCATGCTGAATTTATTTCAGCATCTATAAGTTCAATAAAAACAGTAGATCCCGAAACGAGTTCGGGATGACAACTCCGTAAATAGCACTTATCGGAGTGGACTCAAGATTAGAAATGTGACGTATGTACCGGTAAGGATGTGATAAATGAATAAAACAAAAGGCCAGCTCGAAGCCGAAATCAGCATAGCTGTAACAAAATTCGAAAAAGAATATATTGGTCGTGGACCCAAAGAGGCCAAATCGTTTATTATGGAAGATATGATTGTTATACGCCTGAAGGGGGTATTGACACCGGCAGAGGAAAAACTTGCAAAAGAGGACGGTGGCGCGCAACTGATTAAACAGATGCGCACGCGCTTAATTGAGAGTTCGCAACACCTGCTCCGTGAGATAGTGGAATCGATAACGGGACAAAAAATCAGTGGTTTACTGACCGATATCAATCCGCAAACCGGTGAGCGCGTGTTCGTATTTATTCATGCGCTGAACCTGGAGGGCTTGTTGGGAAAATGACCGGCGTCCCGGGAATAAAACGAAAACGGCTGCAGTTAAGATCTATGGTTTCGATTCTTGTGAATCGGCGGCATAAATGGCAGACAGCTTTGAACATCAGAATAGATGGGCATAAATGTAAGCCGGCATTCTAATCCAATGGATAGTGCCGGCTTATTTTTTTACAGGGAGATTGAAAACGATGAAAAATGACGAAAAACAAACGGAAACCGTAACCCAGGCGGAACGCTTCGATGATCCGCTAATTAACAAGTTGCAGTATGTCATACGCTTTTCAGTGCGCATTCTGGCGGTTATTATGACACTTGTTATAATATGGGGTGTGATCGATGTCGGCTGGGTAATCTATGAGAGGCTCATCGTGCCACCTTTTTTTCTTTTGACGATCAGTGATATCCTGGCGACATTCGGGGCCTTTATTGCCGTAATGATTGCCATTGAAATATTCGAAAACATCACCGTCTATCTGCGTGAAGATGTTATTCATGTGGAAATCGTGATGGCTACGGCATTAATGGCCATCGCCCGGAAAGTCATTGTATTGGATTATAAAGAGCTCAGTCCGGATTATGTCTATGCCACGGCAGCCGTAACCCTGGCCATGAGCATCGGATACTGGCTGATTGTGAGAAAAAAGAATGCAAAACGGGTCATCAGCGGCTGATTTTCGTGTGGGACCCGGTAGGTGTAAATAAACTGGCAGACACTATAGACGTCTGATATTAAATCGGAAAGCTAAAGCGTGGGCCGGTACTCTGTTCCTGGAAAAGGAGAGTACCGGCCTTTTTTTTTGAGGAGGGGAAAAATGACGCAAGAAACAGAAAAGATGTGTAACCGGCTGGATGATATCATAGGTCTTTTTCTGAGGACGCAATTGGGTGAAAATCCGGATAGTGTTTCAAGCCATCTGAATGATGATATTGTAGCTGTATACGCCCATGATGTGATCAGTCCGGCGGAGAAAGCCATGATGCAGGGGGAAAGAGACCACCGGTTCCTGCTGGAATATAAGGTTAAACAATTTGAATCCGTTAAACAGGATCTCTGCAAACCGGTTAAAGAAATTCTCGGAAAAGAGATTGCACAGATTCATTCAACGGTAACGGAGGATGGGATCCGCATCATTACGATTCGGATGGGTTAGAGAAGATGAAAGATTAAAGATAAAAGATGAAGGATTAAAGGTGTAGAGGGAGGTTAAGATGTATCGTTATAAACGTATTCTGGTCAATTTAAATATGGATGGGGGAGATAAAAACCTTATGCGGCATGCGTTTGCTGTTGCGCAAATGGCGAAAGCAGAAAAAATGTATTTTCTATACACGGAGTACCATTAAGTCGGCTGATATCGCGGTTCACGACATCGACCTGCAGGTGGGGATCCCGTTTTTCCGGATTATCAACGAAGCCGATAAGCATGATGTGAATGTTATTGTGATGCGAAACTCCAGATTATGCACGCTGTACCTTCGCTGATGGATACATACCTCAATTTTCTGGGAGGCTCGGAAGAGAAGCAGGCTGAAAAAATTGCCAATCACGCTAAACAGCTGGATAAATTTCTGGAAAAATTTGATTTTCATGGGGTAAATTTTGAAAAAACAGTCCGACCGGGTAAAACCCATAAAGTGACCGGCAGCGGTAAGTAGAGCAGATAACAACCGGATCAACCGCGATAATACAGG
>CAYPHA010000139.1:0-5387 GCA_964410215.1 uncultured Calditrichota bacterium
GTGGCCGTGAAGCCCGGAATGCATCGCGTGAAAACAAATATATTCATGGAGCGACGCTGCACGGTAAAGCGCTGCAATCCTGGCGTTTTCCCCAAAAAGAACTGATAAAAGGCGGAAAACTCATTCTTGAAATGAAAGCACATCCTTTGAAACGCTGAATCGATGACTTCCTTTTTATATTATCAACGGTATTTGAATGCCAAATCAATCTCTTGAATAAATCGGGTCTGCGTTTTATATTTCGATCCATGTTTTATTTAGCACATAGGGATGTATGGCGGTAAAAACGGGAGATTTATATGACACCTATGGAAGTACAGCAACTTACGGAACTGACACAGCAGCAATCCCTGATAATGGATACGGTACCCATCCAGATGTGGTTCCTTACCGATGCGGAGACTTACGGCCGCGTCAATCAGTTTCATGCTGATTTTATGGGTTTGAAAAAAGAAAACATGGAATTCAAAAAAATAAAAGATGTGTTGCCCGTCAGCTATGCAGATGCCTGCCACGCTTCAAATTACAAGGTGTTTAACGCACGGGAAACCGTTTATTCGGAAGAATGGGTAAGGGATTCCAGGAATAATCACCGCTTGATTCAGATCACCAAGACACCCCGTTTTGATGAAGAAGGTAATGTGCAGTACATCGTCTGTTTTGGCCTGGATATTACCGAGCAGAAACAGGCGGAATCGGTCCTGTCCCAGGCCGAGGAAAATTTCCGGACCTTTATAGAAACAATTGACGATATCATCGTTGTCGGAAACGCAGACGGTCGGATTATTTATGCCAATCCCGCGGCTTCCGGGAAACTGGGGTATACCTTTGATGAAATGTGTTCCCTGAATATCCTTGAACTGCACCCGGAGTTCGTACGGGAAGAAGCAAAATTGATTTTGAATGACATGTTCTCCGGAAAACGGGAAAGCTGCCCCCTGCCCCTCATCACGAAGGAAGGCGTGTTGATTCCCGTGGAAACACGCGCCTGGAACGGCCGCTGGAATGGGATCGATGGCATTTTCGGCCTGTCCAAAGATCTTTCCAAAGAGCAGGAAGCCCTTCAGAAATTCGACCGCCTCTTCAGGATGAACCCGGCACTCATTGCCGTCAGCAAAATGCCGGAACGGATATTTTCGGATATCAATGACGCATTTACAGATGTACTGGGTTATACAAGAGACGAAGTTGTAGGAAAAACCAGTACGGAATTAAATTTATTCGTAGACGACGAAGATCAGAAACATGTGGCAATGATGCTGGCTGAATATGGCCATATCCATAACGTGGAACTGAAAGTACGCACAAAAAGCGGCGAAATACGTGATGGTCTCTTTTCCGGGGACCTTATTGAAAGCCAGGGGGTCAGTTTCTTTCTTACAACAATGATTGATATAACAGACAAAAACCAGGCCGAAGACAAACTCAGAAAAACGATCAGAGATCTGGAGACCGCTTTGACCGAGATCAAATCACTCCGTGGTATCATTCCAATATGTACCAGTTGCAAAAAGATCCGGGATGATAAAGGCTACTGGGAACAGGTTGAAAACTATATCTCCAAACATACGCAGGCACGGTTTTCCCATGGGATCTGCCCCGATTGTATGAAAAGAGATTATCCGGAATTTAATAACGATGAGGAATGAAATGGGAGAATCATTGAAACCCGCGCCTGAAAAGATAGAATTGAACCGGTTCGGAGTGGTCACGTTAAAAGTAGAACAAGATTAAATAAACATCACCTTATATGAACAATAAGCACTGGCAGCCGGCATTTATTACCGTCATCCTGTTCGCTTTCCTGCAGAATGCCCTGACGCATCCTATTTCGCTCACTTCGGCCAGAGCGCTGGTTTATGAAGATAAAATCGACCTGGCCATCGACATCATGGCCGAGGACTACATGCTTTATTACGGGCTCGTCCCGGACACGAACAACCGTATCCCGGCCGACAAACTGCAACAGTCCCTCGAAGAGCACCGCTACTTTCTGTTAGGTGGACTGAAAATTTTCGATTCGGCCGGTAATACAATCAAAGGAACGGTTAAAGGGATTGAAGGCAGCATACCGGAAAACGGCATAGAAACCGAACGGCTGATGGACGTTTTATTCACCTATCACCTGACCTATCCGCTCGAAAAAAGGCCTGATTTTCTCACTTTTTCCCAGTCGTTCGGGAGTGGTTATGTCATGCTGCCTTCGGTGATGGAGCTCATGGTCGTCCAGGAAGGATTTGAACCGGACCCGCCCGTCATTCTAAGTTCCGGGGAAAATCCGGCCACCTTTGAATTCTTCTGGGACGGCAACAAACCAGGGCAGTCCACAGGTCTGCAGGCATGGGCGGAAAAAAAACAGCGCCTTCAAGAAAAACGAATGGGTATAAGCAGTTACACCGCCATCTATTCGTTCATCTATATAACGGATCATGAAGTAAGACTGGAACTCCTGATTCCCCTGGCGACGCTGGAAACCTGGGTACCAATGGAGCGAAACGACAGGGCATTCCTGGAAATTGAGGAGCAGGAATCAGCCTATCCTGTGCTCGAAACATTCTTTCAAAATATAAATCGTGTCCGCATCGATGGGATCGAGGTAAAACCAACGGTCCAACGACTGGATTTTTACGGGCTTAGTTTTCGTGATTTTGCCGTTCGGCCGGAGAAAAAACGATTAAGCGCTCCGACAGCGCGGATTGGTATTATTTTATCCTACAGCACCTTCGGACCGCCTGCCCGTGTCAACATAAAATGGGAACTGTTTAATGCCTATGTTTATAATGCCAAAGCCGTTGTGATTGCCCATGATACAACCACGGTACATCAATTTAACATCTATAAGCCACTCCTGGAATGGCTCAATCCCGGTACACCGGAAAAGAAACAAGTCCAGGCTGTTTCCGCCGGTACCGGTAACAACCTTACCGCTGACGAAAGAAAATCGATAACAACCGCCCTTTTGAAGAATGTTTACCGTGCTTTTGACTGGCATAAGGAAAGCGATATTTATGATGCCCTGGCCCAAAGCATTCGCGGTGATCTCCTTGCAGAGGTCTATCTGAATATCCGGAAAAGTCTCATCCTGCGTGAACAGGGTGGAGCAATTTCCACCGTAAAGAACGTAGAGGTCCTGGATGCCACGATAACAGCCTCCGATGCGGTATCCTTCCGGGCAAATATGAACTGGACCGTAGAAGGAACCGTGGAACACTGGGGCCATATTCATACACGAATCAACCAATTCGCGGCGGAATTTATTGTTCAGGAGAGCGACAGCGAATGGAAAATTGTGCACATGGCGGTCCGGGAGCAGAAACGGCTCAAGTACTTCCTGAATCTCAGAACGTTTTGAATGTCTGTATAATCATTGTCCGGTTATGGGCATGGAATGCGATGAATTAAAATGATTCATATTGAAAAACTTATATTTTCTTATCCCAACGCTGCTTTTCAGCTGCAGATACCTGCTCTTGCCATCGAGTCGGGAGCATCGGTAGCGATAACCGGCCCCAGTGGTTGTGGAAAAACCACACTGATGAGCCTCGTGGCCGGCATTCTGGTTCCTGTCCGCGGTTCAATCCGGATCGATGAACGTTCCATAAACACCCTGACAGATGCACAAAGGCGTAACTTCAGAATTTCTGAAATGGGCATGATCTTCCAGGACTTCGAACTGATCGAATATTTAAACGTCCATGAAAATATTCTGCTGCCATTTTTTATCAATTCATCGCAAACACTGGATGCCCATATACGGCAACGGGCTGTCGAACTGGCTGAATTCATGAACATTGGAGATAAACTCGGCCGTGCTGTCGGCAAATTATCCCAGGGGGAAAAACAACGCGTTGCAATCTGCCGTGCCCTGCTCACACGTCCCCGTTTTATCCTTGCTGATGAACCGACAGGCAACCTGGATCCGGTTAACAAACAACATATCATCGAAATTCTGTTCCATCAAATTCGAAACACCGATGCAACTTTTCTTATGGTGACGCATGACCACAGCCTGCTGGACCGATTTGACCGCGTTGTTGATCTGTATGACTTTTATACCGGCCGCAAAGAGGTGACATGAAATACAGTTTTCTCCTGGCCTTACGCTACATCAGCTTTCACAAGCTGAAAACATTTATCCTGGTTTTGTGCATTACATTGACGCTATACCTGCCTTTTACCATTACGCAAATGGTGAACAGTTATCACACCAGAATGATGCTGCGGGCGCAATCAACGCCGCTCATTGCAGGCAGTACAGGCAGTCGTCTGGATCTGGTCCTGCATGCCCTTTATTTCAAGGAAAAGGTGTCCGGGACACTCACAATGAAATCCGTTGAGCGCATCAGGCAATCCGGATATGCCCGGCCCATTCCGCTACTGATAGACGGCACCGCCGGAGGCTATCCCATTGTAGGCACCAATCCGGATTATTTCCAATTCCGCAAATTACAGTTCGCCGGGGGCCAGCCGATTAAGCGACTCGGTGATTGTGTTCTCGGTGCGGATGTGGCCGAAGCACTGAACCTTTCTCCCGGAGAACAGTTGCTGAGTGATCCGGAAAATGTATTCGATATCGCCGGCGCTTATCCGTTACTGATGAACATCCGTGGTGTATTGAGACGTACCGGATCGGCGGACGACAAAGCTGTATTTACGGATCTGAAAACAACCTGGTTAATTTGCGGGCTGGTCCACGGTCACAAGGATCTTACACAGGCTGCGGACAGTAGCCTCATTCTCGGCGTTGATGGTAACACCATAATCGCCAACGCAGCCGTGAACCAGTATACCGAAATTACCGATGAGAACATAACCTCCTTTCATTTTCACGGACTGGAAAATGAATTTCCGGTATCCGCCGTCATTGCACTTCCACGGGATAAAAAATCGGAAACCCTGCTCCGTGGACGCTACCTGTCTGAATCTTCTAAGGAACAAGTCATTATACCGGCACAGGTTATAACCGAACTCATGGGCATCGTTTTTAAAATCAAAACATTTTTCGATGCCAATATGATCATAATAGGTATAAGCACGTTTTTATTACTCCTGCTGGTGATCGTTTTATCACTCCGGCTGCGTCAGCATGAAATGGAGATCATGTTCAAAATCGGCTGTTCCCGTTGGACAACAGCTGGTTTGCAACTATCCGAACTGTCGATTATTTTGGCGATCAGTATTACCTGCTCCGCGATTCTAGGTTTGTTAACCATACAACTGGGAGATTATATACTATGGGACCTGCTGCTACGAATCTAAAAAAGACTGTTTTTGAGCCGGCAATTCTGATACTTCTAATCGTTTCCGCCGTCTTTTCCGCTTGTAACAGAGGCGGTTCAGAGAAAGAATCCACCGCGGATATGTCCGCCGAATGGGATACATCATTC
>CAYPHA010000140.1:0-5318 GCA_964410215.1 uncultured Calditrichota bacterium
TCCTGCTTGGACTGGCTTCCATAGAATGGCTGCGGACAACGGTTGAACTGGTTCGGATGCGCATCACCCTGGAAGCGCCGTTCGGACGTCTGCTGCTGATTATGAGCCTCGTAATATTCTATAATATTTTCGTTATTAAATACCTGCGTCACAAAGCATTTAAAACGTTTTACCAGATGAAGAACGATGTAAAAGCGGAATAATGTAAATCTGCATACCTGATGGGAGCAATCGTGTCTTTCCGGGATTCAGAAAATGCAACATAAACCTGAGATGTCGGAATTTCCTTGAATAAGGTAAAATTGTTCGGCATATTAGATTTTAAAGAAATTAGCTGCGAAGAACGGCGATGTTGGTATCGATATGGTCGTTATAGCACTGTTGAGCGGAAACGCAGGCAAGGGTTTGGCTATTGGAAAGCATTGGAATGCCCTAAAAACCATAGAGAAAGAAGATTTCAAACCACGTGAAATTTATCTGAAAAAATGAGTCCACTCCGAAAAGCACGATGGTGTCATGCTGAATTTATTTCAGCATCTCTAAGTTCAATAAAAACAGTGGATCCCGAAACAAGTTCGGGATGACAACTCTGTAATTAGCACTTATCGGAGTGGACTCAAAAATGGAATCTGAAGTTAAACGCTAAGGAATCCATATTGCTTATCACAGCTTTACCAAGAAACAGGACATCGTGCAATCCCCAAAGTTATTTCTAAACAAATGAATTCATCTTGAATGATCAGGAGCGTTTTAAAATGAACAATCGGCTACTGAATTATCTGCTTCTATTTGCTGTATCGGTTCTGTTAATAAACTGCAGCAATAAAAGTAAACAGTCAGACGCTTCACTGGTTACTTACAGCTATCTGGAAGAAAATTTTAAAAATCCGGATGTAAAATACGGTGTAAACTGCTGGTGGTGGTGGCTGAATGGCAACGTCAACAAAGCGGCCATTACCAAAGATCTGGAAGCAATGAAGTCCAGGAACTTCCAGGGAGCGATGATATTCGACGCTGGCGGGCATAACCAGCGAGGTAATAATGATATCCCCGCAGGGCCCTTGTTCGGATCGGAAAAATGGAACGAACTATTTGTGTTTGCTCTGGATGAAGCAAAACGACTGGGACTCACAATCGGTTTCAATATCCAGAGCGGGTGGAATCTTGGCGGTCCGGGAGTGACGCCCGAATATGCAGCCAAACAGATTACGTATTCTGAAACAAAAGTTACCGGTGCACAGAATAATATAATTAAGCTCGCATTACCCCCCATACGAAACGATTTGTATAAGGATATTGTTGTACTGGCATTTCCGGTCATAGAGAGCAATAAAACAAATGAAACGATTTCTGACCTGGATTTGAAATTAGGATTTCATGAACTGGGCGGTTCTGCCCCGGATTGTCGATTCCTCCTTTTTAACAAACCGATTGAGAATCAGACGACCTATCTGGTGAACCAGGATGATATCCTGAATATTACTTCGAAAATGGATTCGGAAGGCATTTTAAGCTGGAATGTTCCCATGGGGAACTGGACTATATTGCGCATAGGTTATACCTGCACCAACGCCCATGTATCAACGTCCAGCAATGACTGGCAGGGCAGCGTACTCGATTATATGAGTAAGGAAGCATTCGATTTCTATTGGAATGACGTGGTGGAACCCATATTTAAAGCTGCCGGTGACCATGTGGGAACCACGCTCAAATATATGGAAACCGACAGCTGGGAATGCGGGGGTATGAACTGGACGGATGTATTCCCGGCAGAATTTGAGCAATACCGCGGGTACGATCTCATCAACTATTTGCCGATAGCGGCCGGTTATGTGATAGATGATATAGAAACCTCAAACGCCTTTCTGGCTGACTTCAGAAAAACGTTAGGCGACCTGGTGGCCTATAACCACTATGCCCGTTTCCAGGAATATGCACACACATACAATATGGGCATTCAGCCTGAATCAGCCGGTCCGCACGCGGGACCGATGGACGGCATAAAAAATTACGGATTCAGCGACATTGTAATGAGTGAATTCTGGTCGCCATCACCGCACCGTCCCCGGCCGGAAAATCGTTTCTTTTTAAAGCAAGCCTCATCTGCAGCTCATATCTACGGCAAAAAAATTGTCGGGGCGGAGTCATTTACCACGATTGGTCCGCACTGGAATGATGAATTATGGCATGATCAGAAATCAGCCTTTGACCATGAAATTTGCGCCGGTCTGAACCGGATGTATTTTCATACGTTTACCTGCTCTCCGCCGGAAATGGGCCTGCCCGGACAGGAGTATTTTGCCGGAACACACGTCAATCCGCAGGTCACCTGGTGGGAACAGTCGGGACCTTTTATCGCTTATATGCACCGTATCCAGATGGTCGTGCAGGAAGGCAAATTTGTTGCAGACGTACTGTATTATTACGGCGACCATGTGCCCAATATATTTCCCTTTAAACATGCCGATCCAGCCGGTGTGATGCCGGGATTTGATTATGATGTAACGGACGAAACCATCTTTCTGCAGCTCAAAATAATAGACGGTAAAATTGTCGTTCCCGGTGGCATTGCCTATCGCGTTCTGGTATTGCCGGATCATAATGTGTTATCGCTGGCCGTTCTGGAAAAGATAGATGAACTCTTGCAGGATGGCGCCACAATACTCGGGCATAAACCGGAAAGACTAATCAGCCTGGTTGGTGGCAAGGAAGCGGAAAAAAAATTTAAAGAACTGAGTGATAAAATCTGGGGAGACCCTGTTTCCGAAAAGGGAGAAAAAAGATATGGTCAGGGAAGTGTCGCCTGGGGATTTTCGGCAAGGGAGTATCTTCTAACGAAGGGGATCTCAACCGATTTTGATATTGTCGGGAGCGACAGTAAGACGGATTACGATTATATTCATTATACCAATGGTAAAAGCGATGTGTATTTTGTCAGCAACCAAACCACGGGAAGACAAATAATTAATGCCCGGTTCCGGGTTTCGGGCAAACAGCCTGAATTGTGGGACGCGTTAACCGGTGAAATCCGTGATGCGAAAGCTTTTCATCAAAAAGATGGATTAACAACCCTTCCTTTGACATTCGAACCGTATGGTGCGGTAATGGTAATATTCAACAGAAATATTGCTGAAAACAAGCAGGGTACTGCAAAGCGGAATTATCCCGAATTCAAAACGCTTACCGCGATAAGCAGAGAATGGACGGTCCGCTTCGATCCCCAATGGGGTGGTCCCGAATCCGTTCTCTTCCCTGAACTTATGGACTGGTCGCAGCATGCGGACGAAGGCATTAAATACTACGCGGGCACAGCGGTTTATAACAAAACGTTTAACCTCCATTTAATGCCAAAGAAGGAACAACATTATTTTTTACAACTGGGAAGCGTTAAAGATGTGGGTATTGCTGAAGTCAAGATCAACGGAGTAGACAAAGGCATTGTCTGGACGTCGCCCTTCAGGGTGGAAATCACTGAAGAAATACAAGAGGGAGAAAATACTCTGTCGATAAAGGTTGTAAATTCGTGGTATAACCGTGTGGCAGGCGATCAGAAATTCCCGGATAAAAACCAATATACCAATACCAATATCGTGCTGAAACATGATTTCAGGGGCAGGCCAATTGACAGTGTTCCTTTGGAATCATCAGGATTGTTGGGGCCAGTAAAAATACTTGAAGCCGTTGCTTTAACGAAAGGAGAATAAAAATTTGACGCTGACTATGTATATAATCAAATCAGGACATGCAATAACCAAGATTCGAAGAGTTATCCGTTTTACCGGAATTTTAATTCTTCTAATAGGTACAGCGCTGTCATGTACAGCCCAATCTGCCGATACATTAAAAAAAGCCTTCAAAAACCCACCAGAATCTGCAAAACCCGGCGTATACTGGTATTTCATGGACGGTAACTTAAACCGTGAAGAAATGACCAGAGACCTGGAATCCATGAAAGAAGTGGGAATCAATAACCTGATTTTTTTAGAAGTAGGCATTGGTGTGCCCCGTGGCCCGGTTGATTTTATGAGTGAAGAATGGCAGGATCTATACATACATGCCGTTCGGGAAGCCGAACGCCTGGGGATTCGAATCCTGCTCGGTGCCGGCCCCGGCTGGTGCGGAAGCGGTGGTCCCTGGGTTAAGCCCGAGGAATCGATGAAACACCTTGTTTTCAGCGAAACAGATGTAACGGGTGGTGATACTGTGAATATTGAACTCCCCGTTCCTGAGCAGCGAAGTACTGTCTGGCATACCATGAAGGATCCGTATTACGAAGATGTTGTCACTTATGCTATTCCCAATACCGTAAAACCAGTAATTAATGATATCAATGAAAAAGCGCTCTATGAAAGGGATCCGTATTCTTCGAAACCCAATGTAAAACCGTATTTACCGGCGCTCGCCCATTATCAGGAACCAGAAAAAGGCGCTCTTTTAAAGCAAAAAGATATCATGGATGTTTCAGAATACGTATCGGATGATGGTCAACTTAACTGGCATGCACCGGAAGGTCAATGGACGGTGGTTAGGATGGGAACACGGGTAACCGGGGCAAGCACACGTCCGTCACCGGAACCGGTTATCGGATTGGAATGCAATAAACTGGATGCCAGGCCTTTTGCAAATCATCTGAAATATTACACCGATATTTTATTGGAAAAAACGGCTCCTCGCAAGGAAGGCGTAGGCTGGACCGGTTTCCACATGGACAGCTGGGAGAGCGGCGCACAAAACTGGACAGAAGGTATTGTTGACGAATTCAAAAAGCGACGTGGCTACAACATGGAACCCTATTTCCTGGCCTATACCGGACGAGCTGTTCAAAGTGTAGAGATCACCGAGCGATTTCTTTGGGATCTTCGACAAACCTGCAAGGAGTTACTCCTGGAAAATCATGCTGAGTTCGGAAAAAAATATGCACAAAAAAACGGACTGAAACTCACCATTGAACCTTACGATATGAATCCGGCAGGCGACCTGGACCTGGGTTCGGTTGCAGACGTAATAATGGCTGAATTCTGGAGTAAACGTTTTGGATTTCATACATCCTATGCCGTTTTGCAGGCCACATCCATTTCCCATATTACCGGACAACCGGTTGTGGGCGCTGAAGTCTTTACTTCCAATAATCATGAAGCCTGGCAGGAGTACCCCTGGTCCATGAAAGACCAGAGTGACTGGGCAGTTGCCATGGGTGTAAACCGTTTTGTATATCACACCTTCGCGCATAAACCTTTGGGTGACGAGCACCGTCCCGGAATGACCATGGGACCTTATGGGGTACACTGGGATCGCGGACAAACCTGGTGGCCAATGGT
>CAYPHA010000141.1:0-4789 GCA_964410215.1 uncultured Calditrichota bacterium
AAAGACAAAGACGGTAATCCCTATCCGTGGGCGGTTGGCAGAAAAACCGTTTTCTCCTTCCAGGATCAGGATTTTGTTGAACGCGGAGAAGAAGATACCTACTGGGGGCCCACAGTGTCCGAAGCCTGGTTTGACCGTACTGCGAATTATAACCGTGTTGACTGGGAGGCGGTCGAAGATGCTTCCATCTTCCTGCATAATCCACAGGCCACAGCCGGTGAGCATTATGGAGAGCTCGGCTTATGGACGTTCCGGGAAGATCCCTATCCGCTGATTGCAACCAGCGATATCCCTGAAACCTGGCCGCTCCGGGAGGATGCACAGGGTAACCAGGAACATTTCTGGCCGGGACCATGGGCGCAGGATCCAGCCGACACAACGGGCGAAACCATACTGGAAGGCGTATTTGTTTCTGATCAGGATATTTATTTTGAATTTGATGACCGCCTGGCTACACGCGATATCGATCCCAATCAGGGGTATCCCATGCTGGTGCGGGCAACGGTTTCGGCTTTTTCCTACAGCGCCAGTATATCGGAAGATATCATTTTTTTTAAAATGTACCTGCATAATGACTCGGAGTACCACTATAAGGATGTGTACGCCGGTTTTTATTTTGATGTCGATTCCTACAACAGGCTCGCCGATGGAAACTATGCCGGCCGCACGAATGATGATGATATGATGGCCTATAACACCGAATATGATTACGGGTATATTTATGACCTGGACGATAATTCCAGCGGTTTTACGGATCTGGCTTATTCGGCAGTCAAACTCCTCGATACACCCGTAGCCACAGAAGAGATCGACCTCGATGCCAATGGGACGACCGATATTTATCCGGGGGATGTGCTCGGATTAACAAGCTGGCACTGGTTCGACTGGTATTTCAGACCGGGCGCCAAGGATGGCGGGTTGAACGGACCGTTCTCGGGGGATGGGGAGACACCCGTCCAGGATAATAAAGAAGAAATCCAGTACAAAATCCTGGCAGGGGACACCACGAATTTGTCCCGGTACGATTCCACCCATTTTTTCCATCCGGAACGGGGACCGGCGGGATTCGGCCGACTCAATCCGCGGTTCGATTCCGTCGAAGGACTCCTCTACGAGTATCCGGATGGCCTGGATTGTGTTTTTATTATGGGTTCCGGACCGTTTAACCTGGCCCCAGGAGATTCGGTACCGTTCTCCTTCTGCATCCTGATGGGAGAGGATGAAGATGATCTGGTGACGAATGCGAAAATTGCCCAGCTCATGTATGATAATAACTATCAGGGAGCCCGGGCACCGAAGGCACCCAATGTCGTCGCCAAGGAGGAGGACCAGAAAGTTACACTATACTGGGATGCGACTTCGATTCATGATACCGACATCATAACCGGCTATGAAGATTTTCAGGGCTTCCGTATTTATAAAAGTACCGATCTGGGAAAAACCTGGGGAACCCGTTATTATGATGAGGAATCCAGGGTAACCTATTGGGAACCGGTCGCACAGTTTGACCTTGACGATGACATCGAAGGGTATGAACCCCTGCCTCCGCATCGATATCTTGGATCCAATACCGGCATTCAGTATACCTTTGTCGATGAAAACGTACAGAACGGCATGGAATATCTGTATGCGATCTGTGCCTATGACAAAGGATTTATACCGGGTGATCCCTTGTTCGATCCGGATGACGTCGCCACGTCGAGGGCGGTAAATTTTGAAATTCCCTCGTTAGAGAATCTCCTGTCCAACAGTACGAATCTTCCTCATATCGTTCGCGCCATCCCGCATCGCCCGGCCAGTAATGTGACGTCAAAAGAGCTCCGTGTGGAGAAAATCGCGGGAACGATAGGGACCGGTGTGTTCAATGTCGAAGTGATTGATCCGCTTGATGTCACAGGACATATTTATAAAATTCTGTTCGACTGTAGCTATGAGGATAGCGCGCAGACGATTATTCTGGATGGATCGCAGTCGTATACGATTTATGATTCCACAGCCGGGAATAGCGTACTACTCGATTCCAGCAAGGAATATTCCACCGGGAATGAAGAACCGGAATCGCCACCGGTCATCGATGGCATGCGCTGGTCGATCAAAATGGCGCCCAATGTGCTTATCAATTCAGATGACGCTTACTGGGTGGAAGGTTCCTCCTGTACCTATGACATCATTGTAAAGTTTGCCACGCCGACGCCGGGCCTCATAAAAGCGGACTATGAAATTCGCTTTCTGGGCGAGGGCGTTGAAAATGTATACGATTTAAGGGATTATGACGACGGCATTGAGAATATTCTGTTTACCGTTCCCTTTGAAGTATGGAATACCGTCGAAAATCAAAAAGCCGTCATTGTGGCGCGCAAGGGCAGCCGGTTTGAACAGAAACTGGAGCTCAATCTGCGGGAAGAATTCTATCCGTCAGGCAAATCGATTAAATTTGAATTCGACTGGATCGGCCCCGATTCCCTCGATCCCGAAACCAATGAACCTCTCCTTGCCGATGCGGAATGGAAACCGGGTGATGTGATGGTGATTCCTGTTCGAAAACCGTTTGAACGGGGAGACGGTTTCATCGTGAATACCGAAGAAGTCTTCCGCATCCATGACGTTGCGGACAGCAATATCGCCAAGGTAAAAGTCGTCCCCAATCCTTATGTCGTAAACGCCGGCTGGGAAAACGATGATTTTGTACGAAAGCTGCAGTTTACCAACCTCCCCAATAAATGCAAGATACATATTTTTAATATGGCCGCCGAGAAGGTCATTACACTGCAGCATGACAGCTCCTTCGATGGTTCCGAAGACTGGGATCTGCTTACCTCCAACAGGCAGGAAACCGCACCGGGTCTTTATGTGTTTGTTGTGGAAACAGACGATGGTAAAACGCACAGCGGTAAGTTTGTGATTATAAAATGATATTTTTCAGGAGTATCCCTTCATGAAAATGCGAAATATACTGGTCCTTCTGCTTCTGATACATGCCGGTGGATGGGCGCAGGATGATCTTTCCAAAGTAGGGACAGGTGTCGCCCAGTTTCTGAAACTCGGAGCCGGTGGCAGGGGGACAGCGCTTGGAGATGCCTATTCGGCGATGACCGAAGATGTGTATGCCATGTACTGGAATCCGGCCGGTATCCGGAAATTAAACCGAATGGCCGTCGGTGTATCGCAGACAGAATTATTTGCCGATATCCGCTATAATTATTTTGGTTTTGTTAAACCGTTTGGGGGCGTCCAATCGATCGGATTATCCGTCATTTATATCGGTTCGGGCGATATCGAAAGAACTACGATCGCTGAACCGGAGGGCACAGGCGAGTTCTTTGATACCAGCCATATGTCCTGGGGCATTACCTATGCCCGCAGTCTGACCGAACGGTTTGATCTCGGTATTACCGTAAAATATGTCACCGAACGGTTGTACCGGGAAAAAGCATCGACGCTTGCGTTTGATATCGGTTCACAGTTCAATACGGGTATATATGGTATGCGGATCGGCATGGTTCTGTCCAATTTTGGTGGTAAAATGAAGTTTGACGGTCCCGACCTTAATACGGATATCGACAATGATATCACCGGTATCAGCCATTCCTCCGGAGGGCGGTTGAAGACGGAAGAATGGCCTATTCCGCTTATTTTTAAACTGGGGGTCATGATCGATATCATCGGAGAGGATTCACATTTCGTAAAGGATCAGAAGAACCGCCTGACCGTAAACCTTGAGGGTAACGATCCGGTAGATCATCTCTTGCGGTATAATTACGGCCTGGAATATGAATGGAACAGGGCGGTAGCTCTGCGATTGGGTTATAAGGAAAATTATGACGAAGCCGATTTGACGGCAGGAATGGGTCTGAACCTGGCGATTATTGGCATCAATGCCCGTATTGATTACGCGTATAATGATTACGGACTGCTTGGGGATGTCCATAATTATTCCATAGAGCTGTGGTTTTAAATCAATGTACTATAAATGAAAGGAATCGATATGCGTAAAATGTTACCATTATTAACCATTATTGTGCTTTGTTTTAGCCTCTTTCTCCCTGCTGAAAATATCAACCAGAACCGGGAGCTGATAGTACTGGATGATGCGGAAAAACAATTCACAAGGACTATATTACAAAACCAGGTCACATCGAACCGTCTGAGTAAAACCGGTGCGTTCGATGGTGGTGTTATCTTCTATGAGGATTTCGAAACGGATACGTATGACTGGGTATCGCTCGATCTCACCGATCCGACACCGCAACCCAATCGCTGGCTGGTGGACGCCTGGATGGCACTGGGTGATTCCAGCTGGCGTTGTGCCGATACGAGCCTGGGCACCTCTGGCGGCTATGCAAACGGTTGGTACCAGGTTATGGACACACCGCCCATACTGATTACGGATTCGGCCTCTGTATTTACGTTTGTACACCGTCATAATATCGAGGGTACCGCGGGTGCGGAGGATCCTTATGACGGATGGGATGCCATGAATATCCGTATATCCGTGGACAGCGGTCTGACCTGGCAGGTTCTGGAAACAGGGACCTATGATATGACCAGTTCCTGGGCATTCGGGCATCCGCAGGAGGGTCAGAATGAAGGACCCGGTGTACCGGGATGGGCCGGATTACAGAATGACTGGACGCGGGAGACGGTCGATCTTGGCAATTTTGCCGATTCTACCCGTGCCGTTATGTTGCGGTTTGCTCTGGCTTCTGACATGGGTGCCTCGACGGATGACGGGGAGCCGGGCTGGTGGTCCTGGATGATCGACAGCATCGAAGTCGTTTCCGACAGCCAG
>CAYPHA010000142.1:0-4351 GCA_964410215.1 uncultured Calditrichota bacterium
CTTCCTCCGGCTCCGTGAAACGTCCTTCTGAGAAATTCAAATTCCGGGTACACCCCTTCCATGTAAGTGGAAGAAATTTTCTCCCCTGCACGGAGACGTACATGCCGGCCCAATCCGGGAACGGCGACAGAAACCTGAGGAATATTACGCTCGATTACAGCGCAGTCTTCCGGGCGTAACCAGATTCTTCGACCGACGGGCAGGCCTTCCCATTTTTTTGTGGTCTGGCCATTATAAACCCGGATGATACGGTCACCCGCATTGAGCAGACCTTCCTTCATTCTGAAGGAAAGACCTTCTCCAAAGGCCATGAGCAGTGTGGTGGCCAGGATGCCCCAGGATATAGCGATCGTTGTAAGAAAAGCCCTGGTTCGCTGCGTCTTGATATCATCAACAAATTCGCGCAGGAGCATTACTATATTCATGTTTTCCCCGTTTCTCTTACGCCCTTGAAAAGGTTATAAAATCGTCTGTTCATAATTAATAACGGAGGCAATCGATTACATTCAGCCGCGACGCGCGCCGGGCCGGGAAATAACCGGCCAGGAAACCAATCGTACCGAGAATAAAAATCGTCACGACCACAACCATCGGATTAAGTTCAGGAATACCGACGGCCTCTTTAAAATTTTCAGGAGACAGGGTTGTAAACAAAAATATAATCATTATGGCCAGTACGGCGCCGATACATGCGCCTATTCCGATAATGATAAAAGCTTCCAGCATAAACTGGAACATTATGGATCCCCTTCGCGCACCGGCAGACCGCCGGATACCAATTTCCTGTGTGCGCTCCTGGACGACCACATACATGATATTGGCAAGACCAATGCCCCCTACGATAAGGGTAATAACACCAATCAGTCCCATAAACAGGTTAAAACCGAGCGAAAAGTAGAGTATAAACTTGTCGAATTCCGAAGTGTCCCAGATGCCGAGTGTTTCTTCATCGTCTGGATCAAATGTAAAGCGTTTTGACAAGACGTTATAGACTTTCTTTTGAACGGTTTCAGAAATGAGCGGATCTTTGACCTGGTAAATGAAATTCCGTACATAACGGTGGCCGAAAACAGATTTAAATGTTGTCATGGGAATAAAAGCGCGGTCACGATCCCTCTGGCTATAGGATGACGGCTGTGTTTTGGTTCTCATGACACCGATCACCAGGAAAGGGGTTTCATCGATAAAAACATATCTGCCTATGGCGTTTGAACCTTCCCCAAAAAGAAAATCACGCAAACGGTTTCCAAGAAAGACGACGCGCCTGTTCTTTTTCATATCCGGCGCATTGATCCAGCGTCCCCCCTCTTCAGGCCAGATATTACGCATCTCATTATATTCAGGAATGATTCCTGTAATAAAAGGTCGGTTGATCTTATCGCCGACCCGTATAATCGATCCCCATTTGCCGAATTCGGGACTGATGCGTCTTATTTCACTTATTTCAGAACGGAGAAGCTCGGTTTCTTCTTCGGTGATGCGTATCCGTCGGTTACGCCCATAACCTTTATAGGGTATGCTGGTCTGGCCCGGCCAGACTATGGCAATGGATTCGCCGATGCCGTCCATGTTTTTACTCATCTGCTTTCGGACACCCACTCCGAAAGAAAGCAGCAGGATGACGGTCAATGTGCCCCAGATAATACCGAACATGGTCATTGCCGTCCGGGCCTTGTATTGCCGAAGATAGAAAAATATTTCCCTTAGATAATCCATGCCAATATCCTGTACCAATCAGGGATTTCACAATTATAACTATTAACTGATGAAATTCCCTGAATATTTTAGAATCCTGTTCGCTCGCTGACTATTTAGGTAATCTCCTTCACTTCTTTCTCAAGGATTTCCTGTCCTTCTTCCAGGCCTTCGATTATCTCGATCATAATGGCGTCGCTCAGACCTGTTTTAATGTAACGTTCTTCGGAATCCTCCTCACCTGCGGGAATGCGAACAAAGGCGGAATCGTTGCGGAATGTAACCACGCGCTCCGGGATGGAAAGCACATTTTCCCTGCTGGCAATGATTATATGCGCGTTTGCCGAATAGCCGGCACGCAGAGTTGCGCCACCCGGATCGGTAATCATAATTTCCACGGGAAAAACCGTTGTATTATCCTCTTTTAAGGCTTTCAGGGAGATGAGTGTCAACTCGCCTTTGATTATTTTACCCGGCAGGGCTCCCACCTGCAATTCGCAGTGCATTTCCTCTTCAATCTTCCCGACATCGATCTCATCCACGGTTCCTTTAAAGATCAGCTTGGTCATATCCGCCAGGCGCATAAGCGGTGTCCCCGGTTGATAGGAAGTCAGTGGAACCACGGGATCACCGACATTGACATTCTTCTCGAGTATAAAACCATTGCGCGGGGCTTTTACAACGGTTTCAATATTAGTTTCAGCGATTTTGACCTTTCCGCTTTCGATTAAATCCAGCTTCTCCTGTGCTATCTGCCGGCGGAGCTGTGCTTCCTCGAATTGTCTGATCAATACTTCATAATCATGATCGGAAATATATCCTTCCGCTTTCAATTTATTACTGCGTTCCCGTTCCTTCTTTAACGTCTCCAGTTCGATGGTAGCCATTTCCACATCCCGTTTCGCTGATGCCAGCTCAAGCGGTGTCGGATCCGGCCTGATATCTACAAGGGGCTTGCCGGCAAAAACGGAATCACCTACATTCGCATAGAGTTTTCCGACGACACCTGAAATTTTAGATTTCACTTCGATTTCATTAACGGGTTCGATGGAACCTACGGCAAGTGCTTTTTCTGTGATCGTTTCACACGTTACCTTAACTGTTTTTCTCCCGTTTACTTTCTCATCGGATTTCGATGTCAATACAAAACCGATTACGGCAATTACCGTGACAATAATTGCTGTCCAGATAAAGTTTCTTTTTGCTTTTCGTTTCATAAAAGCCTGACCTCCGGATAAGATTATAAATGCCGGTATGATAATTAGTAACATTATACGCCTGTTGAATGGGATTGTTACATTAGCGGGTGATCAGGTACTGGGTTTATATATTTCTGATCTCAGACTCTGGAATAGGGAAGTTGAAAACCGTAATGCAGAACTTACAGCTATCATTAAAAAGCTTAAGAATGAGATTAGGGCACACGAGGCTGCTGAAAAAGCATTTCAGGATTTATCCAATACCGTTCGGATTTTTTCAATCAGGGTGTTCTGAGAAAATGGCTTGTGGATAAATTCTGTCCCTGCTTTTAAAATGCCATGCTGTACGATACCCTCGTCCGTATATCCTGAGAAAAAGATGATTTTCATGGCAGGATACTGTTTGGAGAGATGGTCCGCCAGTTGTTTTCCGTTCATTTTCGGCATGATAACATCGGACAACAGCAGATCAATATCTGGTTTTTCCCTGCTAACCAGTTCGAGAGCATGCTCTCCGTCTTCGGCACTCAGAACGTGATAGCCAAATCGGGACAGCACAGAGAGGGTAAGTTGACGAACTCCCGGATCATCCTCGACCACCAGTATGGTTTCATTACCTCCAAGGTCTGTTTCCTGTATTTCTTTTTTTAAAGTGGTATTAACGGTCTGGTTGATTCGCGGGAAATATATTTTAAATACTGTGCCGACATCCGGTTCGCTTTCAACAATAATATAGCCGTCGTTTTGTTTGACAATACCATAAACCGTTGATAAACCGAGGCCGGTTCCCTTGCCCCTGTCTTTTGTTGTGAAAAAGGGCTCAAAAATGCGGGATCGGGTTTCTTCATCCATCCCGATACCGTCATCCCGGATTGTCAATAGAACATACTGGCCGGATTTGCTGCCCATATGTTCACTGACAAATTCTTCATCGAGCCGTATATTGTCGGATTCTATAAATAATTTGCCACCGGTGGGCATGGCATCCCGTGCATTTACTGCGAGGTTGATAATGATTTGTTCAAGCTGACCCGGATCCGCCTTAACAGGCCCGAGCTCGGGATTAAGGACGGTTTCGATTTCAATATCTTCACCGAGCAGGCGATGAAGCATTTTATTCATTTCTGTGATTGTTGTATTGAGGTTTACGGTTTTTGGTTGAATAACCTGCTTCCTGCTGAAAGCCAGCAACTGACTGGTTAGCCGACTTGCTTTGATTCCTGCCTGATAAATCTGATCGATCTTTTCGTGTACATCCTCCGGAAGTTGACGGTATAAAAGCAATTCACAGTAACCGTTGATGACTGTCAGCAGATTGTTGAAATCATGCGCTACACCGCCGGCAAGTCGCCCGACAGCTTCAATTTTCTGGGATTGACGAACCTGATTTTCCAGACTCTTGCGCATGGTAATGTCACGGATAATACCCTGGCTTGCATATCCGTCTTTATATTTTA
>CAYPHA010000143.1:0-4244 GCA_964410215.1 uncultured Calditrichota bacterium
ACCAGGTTCTGGGAACCGGCTCCGTCTTCGCATACAATCAGGTCTCCCCAGGGTGAAACGGTCAGGTTGTCGGCATTGTCTATAACATTCCCGTCATTGGGTTCGACAAAGAGTTCCAGTTTGCCGGGTTCGCCCGTTTCTTTACGTGTACCTTCCTTTGGGCTGGGTGTATATTTCCAAATCTGTCCTTTTTCCGCTTGAAAAAAGGAAACCGGGTTTTATGCAATCCCGCTTGAAGCGTCATCATCATGAAAAAACACTATCAAGGGGAAGCATGGTTTACGATCCGAAAAGGCACCATAGAAGATCCATACGGCTAAAGGGATATGATTATTCAAAGCCGGGGGCGTATTTTGTGACCGTGACGGTACAAAACCGCCTTTGTTTATTCGGCCACATTGAGAAAAAGGAAATGATACTGAATGATGCTGGCAAAATGATCAAATACTGGTGGAATCGGTTAATTACAAAATATAAGAATTTTATATTAGATGAATATATTATTATGCCGGACCATATGCATGGGATTATCATACTTGTCGGGGTAGACCCGCGTGTCTACCCCGACGACGGAAGGAAAATTAAAAGTAATTGGTTTGCTGGTAGGGAAGAATCAGTAGATTTATTTGAAAAGGGTACAGGGGGGCAAATGGGAGGGTGCGGACACATGGGTCCGCACCAAACGGGTCCGCCCCAAACGGGTCCGTCCAGAATGGATCCGCCCCAAACGGGTCCGTCCAGAATAGGTCCGCCCCAAACGATTTATTCATTATCGGATATGATTCAATGGTTTAAAACAATGACCACAAATGAATACATCCGGCACGTTAAGCAAGATAAATGGCCGCCGTTTTATAAACGATTATGGCAACGCGATTATTATGAACATATCATCCGCAACGACCAAGCCTTAAACCGTATCCGTCAGTATATCATCAATAACCCCCGGAAATGGAAAACGCGAAAATAATGCGCACGCCGCGAAGATATTGCGGTATATACTGCTTGTTTAAGGATATAACATAAAGCCGCATCATTGCTGCATGTCTGGTATAATTTTTGTACTTTATCAGAAAACAACATGATAAATTTAGCGAATATTTAATCCTTATCCGGACTGCTTTTATTTTGAAATACAACACATTGATGAACCAAAGCCGCTTATTTATGGTGTTGAATTCAATCTAACAAAATATAATAAAATCTGGCTGGGCGCTCTTCTCGACAAGCCCCATCCCGGAATGGCCGGTAGAGTGGGCTACGCATTCCGTTACCTCTTTTTGCGATCAGAATCCGGCTATATACCCGACAGGGAATCCTATTTTGTAAAAGTGCACCTTGGAATTTTACTGAACTAAAACGGGATGGATCTGATTACCGTGTGGTAATCAGCAACACACAAAATCCTTCAGGTTTTATTGAATTTCATAATCCTGCACTACATCCGGACGGAGAAACAATTTTTTACAGACAATCCCGCGGTGAACAACCTGGTCTGTACACTATCAAAGCGGATGGTTCCGGGAAGACACTTATATTTAGGGAACGGTTTTTAAATTCAAAAGTGACCTTTTCAGAATATGGTCATTTGATCGCTTTTAGCTCGGGTAGAGATATTTTTATACTGGATTGGAATATCAGGATATTAAAAAAGATCGGTGAAGCAGAAGAGTATAGTGCAGAAAATCTTGTCATGTCCGGTGATGGTGAAATCCTATTATTTAATACCTACGACAACATCTACAGCATCCGTACCGACGGCACCGGAATAACCAGGCTGGCCGAAGGTGTCTATCCCTTCCTCACACAGGATGAAACAAAAATTATATTCATGGGAAAAACACTTGCTTCGGCGGATGATTCCGGTCATTAATTTTTTGAATCAACTTATTTGTATTTTCTGATCGAAAATGACTCAAATTTTTGACTTTCATACGAATATTAAATAATATTTAATTATTATAAAGCGTTTTCAGGGCACACTATCAACTTTGTACGGCACTATCTTACTGAATCATTTCTTTCATTCTTGATATTATGAGGTACAGTAGCATGCAAAATTCATCACCCAAATCGCTCTATTATGTTATTGCCTATACTATTATTATATCCCTGGCGGCCGCATTGATTTTCGCCTTGCTCGTGGCTAATATTCCCGAATACGAAACCGGTGATGTAACTCCTGGTGATCCTACGACCAAACACATATTTTTCATGACCGTGGCCGTCATGTTTGTGGCCGGTGTGATCGGCGGATGCCTTTACAACTTCCGCGGTATCATCAAGCATACGGCCGAAGGGACCTATGATAATAAGTATACGATTACCTATGCCCTGCGTCCCCTTTCCGGGGGTATCAACGGACTGGTTGTATTCTTCATCCTGCTTGGCGGCGCCCTGGCTTTGAATATCGGCCCCCAGGGCAGCGCTGACGGATGGATGACATTCACCGGTCGTATGCCCTATATAGCCTTCGCCATTATCGCCGGATTCGCTTCCCAGGAGTTCATGATGAAGCTGAAAGACGTCGCCAAATCCTTTTTCGCCACCAATGAGACAAAATCATCATCCAATGACAGTTAAATAAAGGTCTGCAAATGAAACCTGTAAGCATTGTATTATTCCTTATCCTGCTGATCAGCATGTCGTGGGCACAGCAGTTTAATGGTGTGGATTATCTGATTGAAGAGGCCATCGGGGAACGCATTTTCCCGGGCGCAACAATTATCATCGGAACAGAAACGGACATTTTATACCATAATGCCTATGGCCATTTTACCTACAATACATCTTCCACGGAAGTCGATACGAACCATATATTTGACCTCGCTTCCTGTACCAAGGTATTCGCAACCACATCATGTATTATACGTCTGGTCGATTCCGGGCTTGTGGATATTGAAGAGAAAGTATCGACCTATCTCCCCGATTTCGCACAAAATGGTAAAGAGGATGTCAGGGTCAGAAATCTCTTGCTGCATAACAGCGGATTGAGGGCATACTACACCCCATCGGGTTCGCAGACGCCGGAACAAATTATCAATGCTATTTTCGCTTTATCACTTACCTACCCGATCGGGACCTACGAGTACAGTTGTCTGAATTTTGTTACCCTGATGGAAGTCGTCGAAGCGGTAACAGACAAACCTATGTATCAATTTTATACGGAAGAATTCACCGCTCCTCTGGAGATGCAGCGTACGATGTTTTCACCACCGGATTCGTTGCACTCGCAATGCCTGCCCACATCATCGGTCAAAGGTTACCAGGGCATTGTCCATGATCCGCTGGCACGGGGACTGGACGGCTACTCAGGAAATGCCGGTTTATTTTCGACAACAGCTGACCTGGCCAAACTCTGTCAGATTCTCTTAAACCAGGGCATATACAGTGGAACACCATACTTTGAAGCCTCAACCGTAGAACAGTTTACGACCCGGTACGACCCCGGCGGTACCACCCGTGCGCTCGGCTGGGGTACTAACGCTTCCGGTGGCACATCTGCGGGATCCTTGTTTTCACCGGAATCATTCGGGCATACAGGCTATACGGGCACATCGGTCTGGTGCGACCCTGTACGAAAGATTTTTGTGATTTTCCTGACCAACCGGGTTTATCCGGATGACACGGCCTCGGTAACATCCACCCGGCAGCGTGTGCATGATGCTGTCATCCGCGCTATTGAGGGCATCCCGCCCCAACCGAACCTTGATTTTATCCGAACCGAATCTGCAGACACAATCAGCATGTCCTGGCAACCCAGCGAAATCATGGAACCGGTCACTGAAACAGAGGTATGGATGGACGCCGGTTCGGGATTTGAACACTATGCATCCTTCACAGTTGATACAACAGTACTAAAGATCCCCATGCTCACAACTGCCGAAGAGCCTACCATTAAAGTCAAATTAAGAAATACCTATCAGGACAAGCAAAGTGACTGGTCGGACACCTATGTTTTGCGTGGAAGCGAAAAGGAACTGCTCATCGTCGACGGATATGACCGGATCGGCAGCTGGGGTAAATCATTCCATCGTTTCGCCTCCGTACATGCCGACGCTCTGCCCGATACCCTGCATATCGCATCCTGTGATAATGATTGCATTTTGAACGGATCCATAAACCTGATCGATTACCGGTATGTCCTCTGGATACTGGCCGATGAAAGTACATCAGATGAAACATTCAGTTCGGATGAACAGGAACTGCTGAGCACATATCTTGAGGAGGGCGGTTCCCTCTTT
>CAYPHA010000144.1:0-1770 GCA_964410215.1 uncultured Calditrichota bacterium
CGATCTATCGGCTGGGGAGTATCTGGTTACCCTGAGGAAAAACGGCTATATGGACCGGAAAAAGCGGGTGACGGTAAAAGGGGAAACGTTTAACGATGTGGAGGAGCAGCTGGTGAAGCCGGCCTCGTTAAAACTGACCAGCACGCCCTCCAACGCCGTCGTGAACATCCGCGGACAGCAGATGGGCCGGACGCCCTTTACGGCTGAGAATTTGTTTCCGGAGCGGGTTCATGTGGAGGTGGCCCATGATGGCTATGAAACGGAACGGCGCTATGTCACCCTGCAGGAAGCCTTTCAGTCGAGCGAGCATTTTGCTTTAAAAAAGCTGCCTTCGGTCAAAGTGACTTCCGAGCCCACCGGAGCCCGGGTCTATGTGAATGACAATTTCAAGGGAATGACACCGGTCACGATTGGAACCATTACGGAAGAAAAGGTTAAGGTGGTCGTAAAGAAGGAATATTTCAACGACTGGGAATCGGACCTGATTCTGGAAGCCGGCCGGGATGAGAACCTCAAGGCCCGTCTGAGAGCAAAACAGGGGCTTTTGAGAATAACGACCGATCCACCAGGTATGACCGTGACACTGAACGATAAAACGATGGGGGATACCCCCATCAGACAGAATATGGATTACGGAGAGTACAATCTGAAACTAACGCATGGGCGCTACGAGCAGGTTGAAAAAAAGATTATAGTTGATCAGCCGCAGTGTACAGAATCGGTAAAAATGGAACTGAAACGGGGGATCCTGTCCATCGCCGGCCTATCCCCGGGAGCGAATATCAGAATAGACGGATACGATGTGAAACTTGAGGACAACACCGCCCGGCTGCCTATTGGAACACACTCCGTGGTCATCGATCAATCCGGTTATGAAAAACGGACACACAATATTCGTATTCAGTCAGGTAAAAAGTTAAAAATCAGCGGTGCTTTAAACCGTAAAAGTACGGGCACGGCCTTATTCAGATCATTCTTTGTACCCGGCCTGGGTCAGGCGTATCAGGAAAAGAACACAAGGAAATGGCTCTATCCGGCCCTGTTTTTGGGAAGTGCCGCAGCGTCCTATGCCATGCTGAATTCCTATAATACGGCCGTTGATGATTATAACAGCATAAAAGACCAATATGAGACGGCTTTCTCCATCAACGATATCAATTCCTACCGCGAGCAGATGTACAGCGCCTACGATGATGTTGAATCGAAGGAGCAGACGCGGAATGTGATGTTCATGGCCGTCGGGGCCGTGTGGTTGTGGAATGTGCTGGATGCTCTGATTCTGCCGCCGGGATATAAAACGAATATCGCCTTGTCGGGAAAATCAGATAAAAATCAACTACAGATTGGCATGATTGTAACCTGGTAAGATCATTGAAATATAATCCCGATAGACACAAAAGGCGTTCTATTCGCCTGTCCGGTTATGATTACAGAAACCCTGGTTGGTATTTTGTCACGATTGTCGTGCAGAACAGGGAAATGATATTGGGAACCATAAAACATAACAAGGTGATTCTAACCAATTATGGTGAAATTATCCGATATCATTGGGAAAAATTACCCGTCCATTTCAAACATATCGAAATGGACGCATTCATCATCATGCCAAACCACATGCATGGTATTATCCGCATCGTCCATCACAATGATGACGATGATATTGATGATAATGATAATATTATTCCCGTAGGGGCGAAGCATCCCATGCCTGGATCTGACGGTTTAGACCGTGATAATGCGCAGGATGCTTCGCCCTGCCGGACGTATTCC
>CAYPHA010000144.1:1870-4171 GCA_964410215.1 uncultured Calditrichota bacterium
CCGGTGACGATGATTTGGATGCCCCGCCCGCATGGATCCATCACAATCCCGGTGATGATACAAGGGCGAAGCATTCCGGGGGCAATCACGGCGCAGGCGATCAGGATAACGCCGGGAATGCTTCGCCCCTACGGGTAAACGAAAATAAATGCGCAACAAAGGAATAAATCATGAAACACATTTATACCATGACCGCGATCCTATCCATCATTATTATATTATTTACCTGTACCGATAAACCCACCGAACCCGGGACAACCAATCCATTCGATCCCCAAAATACCGAAACGACCGGCGATCCATTCCGGCTGGAAGCCCGGATCGCCAACGGCGGGATCACCCTCACATGGACTAAACCAAATATCGAAGGAATAGCAAATTTCAAGATTTACCGCAGCGAGCAGGAGGCGGAGGGCTATACGGAACTCGATCAGGCGGCCTCCGGTGTTTCACAGTACGTGGATAAGACTGCAAAGAACGGTCACAGCTACTGGTACAGAGTTTCAGCGATTGACAGCGATGGGAAAGAAACCCAGACAACCAACACAGAAGCCGTAAACATTAAAACCGAGCCTTTGATTGTCATCAACGGCGGTGATGAATACACGCCAACGAAGGAAGTCAGCCTGACCATCCTGGCCAACACGGCCACGCAGATGATTATTTCTAATAATGAGGATCTGAATAATGCTAATTGGGAAGACTATTCTACAAGCAAAGCCTGGAGTCTGCTGCCCGGCGCCGGCGTCAAAACCGTTTATATGAAAGTGAAATATGACAACGGAAATGAATCACCTGTAGTTAATACCAACATCCTGCCGCAGCCAATGGAGCCATCAATCGTGATTATTGCAGATAGTGTCGAATATTCCCCGGTCCGGGATGTTACAGTAAATCTGACAGCAGAAGGCAGCAACTTGCAGATGAAGTTGAGTGAGGACAGCACCTTTACGGGTGTGGACTGGCAGTCGTATTCCGAATCGGCCGGTTTTCAGCTGAGTACGGGAGATGGTGATAAGGTAGTCTATGCGCGGATTAAGAACGATTTTGAGATGGAAACCGGACTGCTGGATGATGATATTACGCTGGACACTACACCGCCGGTTATCAGGCTGAGAGTATCACCGGACTCCGGTATCACGGATGAAACGGCCTTTGCCTTCGATCCCACGGCCAGCAGCGATAACCTGGCCGAACCTTCCGCTATGGAAATACGCTTTGATTACGATGATGACGGTACCTTTGACAGCGGCTGGGGCGCCCTTGCCGTATCGGATCATGTCTATGACCTGGGCGGCGGGGATAATAACGTGACGGCAGAGCTGCGCGACGGCGCCGGCTGGACGGCGGATACGACCATTACACTCTTTGTAAATACCCGTCCCGTTGCATCCTTTATCGCTACACAGGATGCATCAAATTATCTACTGTATCATTTTGACGCCTCGGCATCGTCGGACTATGAGGACGGCGGCAACCTGGAATACCGCTGGGATTTTGATGGGGACGGCAATTGGGATACGGATTACAATACATCAGCAAAAGCAGATTATGAATATGCTGCCAGTGGTGATTATGCGCCGGTACTAACTGTGAGAGATCAGAATAAACTTGGTAAAGAAAAATCCACGTCAATAAATGTATTTGATGGCACGGTTACCGACATCGATGGAAATGTCTATCAGGCGGTTAAGATTGGAGACCAGTGGTGGATGGCGGAGAACCTGAAGGTGACGCATTACCGCAACGGGGATGCCATCGCCCATGTGACGGATAATACGGAGTGGACGAACCTGAGCAGCGGTGCCTGGTGTGTGTATGACAATAATGACGGCAACACGGATACGTATGGGCTGTTGTATAACTGGTATGCGGTGGATGACAGCCGCAATATTGCCCCTGAGGGCTGGCATGTGCCGACGGATGAGGAGTGGAAGGAGCTGGAGATGTACCTGGGGATGAGTCAGTCGGAAGCGGATGACACCGGTTGGCGGGGGACGGATGAAGGGGGCAAATTGAAGGCCACGGGTACGGAATACTGGAACAGTCCCAACGAAGGCGCCACCAATGAGAGCGGCTTTTCAGCGTTGCCCGGCGGTTGCCGCTACTTCTACAGTGGTTACTTCTACTTTATGGGTTTCTACGGCTACTGGTGGTCCTCTACGGAGGCCAGTTCGACGAGCGCCTGGAACCGGGGCCTGTACTGCGGTTATTCGGACGTCTGCCGGAGCTACGACTACAAGAGATACGGGTTTTCGGTTCGTTGCCTCAGGGATTAGTTTATCCCGGTACGCTTGCGTT
>CAYPHA010000145.1:0-4132 GCA_964410215.1 uncultured Calditrichota bacterium
TCAACAGAAACGATTTGTTCCTGAAAACCATCACATGAAGTGAATCCGATCATGAAAAAAATCAAACCGATGTTTAGGAGTATTACATGTAAATTATTTTTTTTGTTCTTCATATTTCAATCCAATTGGTTAAAAATTAAAAGATATTTGAAAACTTGGCATAAAACCATAGGTGCTGATGCCGTTTTGCTGGAACTGTGGACCAGTTTGCTCCAATGGGAGACCGTCTTTGCCAGTTGAGCCGGTTCCCCCTTCAGTCATGCCAATCGATCGCACATTTCTCCGGTTGTACACATTGTAAAGCGATATTTCCATTCCTGTTTTAATGTGCTGGTTACCAATTTTAATTGCCAGGAAATCGGGTTCGTAATTAATACCTAAATCAAGACGATGATAATCGGGCAGGCGATATTTATTGCGTCCTTCCCAATAAGGAAAGTTGACACCACTTATGTTGTAGTAAGCCTCGGGTAAAGTAACAGGTGCTCCAGTTGAATATAAAAATGTGGAAGAAAAAGTCAGGTCTTTTATGATTTCATAACTTGCCAAAGCCACAAGGCTTTGTGTTTTGTCAAACATATTAGCATACCAACGCCCGCTATTGATGACATCGATTTAATATTCACTGCGTCCCAGATTATAACTGATACGGCCGTTCAGTCTGCCTTTCGGCTTTTCTAACGAAAGTTCCAGACCATAGGCTCGACCAATTCCAGTCGCAACATACGCTTCTAAATTATCAACCAGGTAGTTGTGCAGACCGTCTTCAAAGTCGGCAGCATTGGTCATCCATTTATAGTAAACTTCACCTGAAAATTTGAACTGATGGTCAGCAAAGTTTCTGAAATATCCGGCGGCCACCTGGTCGTTAATCATCGGAGGAATGTTAGATGTTGTTGGCATCCAAATATCATACCATTGAATTTCTCCGCCCAATGACATTAACCGTAAATATTGCGCATTTCTGTTGAATGAGGTTTTAATCGAACTGTTTTCATCTAATAAATAGGTCAACGTTAAGCGGGGTTCCAGCACATTGTAACTGGACATAACATCTGTATTTCCTGCAAAGTATTCACTGCTAATCGGTTCGTTTGATTCTTCGTCATATACAAATCGATCACCCGGTCCTAATTGATGATAAAAAGACCAGCGTAATCCATAATGAGAGGAGAGACGATGATTAATTTTCTGGTCATTTTCGATGTACAGTGCGCTTTCAAGCCCTTGCATTGGCAGCATAAATTTACCGGCATCGTCCTGCGATGTATCTTCCAAACCGCCGTGATTAAAATCCTGGTATTCACTCTGAAATCCAAAATGAACACCGTGTTTGTCATTTGGAACCCATAAAAAATCCTGTTTGAAACTGATGGTTTTAATTCCTGACCGGAAAACATACAAACCGCCAAATGAAACGTTGTGGGTGTAATATTCACTATAAATCATTGACGTATTTGAAATCAATTTTTGGCTAAAAAAGTGATTCCATCTGAATGAGGCCGCTTTGTTTCCCCAATCAGTAGGGCCTACGGTCATGGCATAATCCTGACCATAATAACCTGAAAGGGAAAGCTGGTTTTTTTCATTCATCTTGTAGATTATTTTTGCATTGATGTCATACCAGCGTTCATACGGATCAAAAAAGGTGTAATCGCTGTTTCCTTTTGGTGACTGTGCCGTCATACCCGATCCGGATGTTCATACGGATCAAAAAAGGTGTAATCGCTGTTTCTGCTTTTATCACCACTGCTTCCACCCTGACCGCCATCTTTTCCACCAGATGTATTGCCAAAACTATTCCCGGAATTATATTGATCGTACTGGTAACCCAGGCCCAATCTGGTCGATCGTCCTGACGCAAAAACTGATAGTTTATCTGTTACAATAGGGGCTTCAACGGAGAACTTGGAGGTAATCAGACCTATACTTAATCCGGCACGATATTGGTCAAATCCACTCTCTCGCATTCGTACATCTAAAACCGAAGCGCCGCGTCCGCCAAACCTGGCGGGAGTTCCGCCCTTATAAACAGTCAAGCCATCTACCGCATCGGAATTAAATACTGAATGAAGCCCTTGCATGTGTGAAGAGTAATAAATTGGCATACCATCCATCAATATCAGATTTTGGTCAAACCCACTTCCCCTAACAATATAACCGGAATTTCCTTCTGAAATACTTGTAATTCCGGGTAATAACTGAATCGTTTTCATAATATCCGTTTCGCCCATAATCACAGGCACCCGCTCTATCTGCTCAATATCAAGTTTTTCAATGCTGATTTCGGTTGATTTTATATTATGGTCTGGTTTTTCAGCAGTGACAGTGATTGTTTCCGATTCTAATGCAACGGGTGATAGTTTTATATTGGATATTATGTTTTTTGATAGATCAAAAGTTTTTTTAATCGTCTCATATCCTATAAAGCTAAAAGATATTTCGTATGAGCCTTGTGTAAGTTCAAGTGAGAAATATCCATCATCATCCGACGTCGTACCGCTTGCAGTTCCCTCCACAGAGATATTTACTCCAACTAATTCCTCGTTAGATGTGGAATCAGTAATTACTCCTCTTATAGTAAATTTTTGCTGTGTAAATACTGTTTGCGAAGAGCAAAATAAAATGCTGATTAAAAGAAATAAATTGAAATTAGTTTTCATAATCCTCCCTGGTAATAATTGCTAAGGCAATATACCAAGAGAAGCACAAGTATTATTAATAAAGTATGTGAAGCTGAAAAATAGGCCGGTGAATTGACCCAAATTATGACTGAATTGATATGGACTATTGTTATCTTTCAATATAAAGCGAAATTAGCTTATGAAGAGTTTAAAACTAAACAAATTCCTAAGCGGAATAGGCTGGGCTAACCGATGGAGCTCAGCCGCGCGAGCACATCGGCCAATAGCTGAGATACAAAGTCCAGCGGCTGCTCGCGTCGGCTGCGGCGTATTGTGTGTGCCCGGCATGGCACGTGTATATTTCTATCAGGAATCTACACCGATTATCCAGAGGGTGCAAGTCCCTTATGGGCGAGTTGGCCCCAGCCCATTAGTAAGCTGCAAGGGCGTTCCGGGTGACCGGAAGTCTGAAGGAAGCAGGACTGCAAGAGTTTGTACGGACGGACAGGAACTGCATAAGAGGCACGATAGAGTGGGTAAGCAACCACATCTTTGTAAAGCCCAAGGCCATTAAACTCTTTTGTGTAGATGCAGCCGGCATAGACTTTAAGGATAAGTACCTTACCCGGGGAGATCCCGGCAAAACGAAAGTTGGCCGGGAAGTCAGCAGAAGCCATAGTACCATGAGCGTTGGTTTTCATGGGAAGGGCTGAACATTAACCCGTTCCAAATTGAGTTGAGATGAATTGGGATATATGGTAGAGTCCATGTCCTGTTCAAGCTCCTCACGAAGAGGAACACAGTAACAGAAAGGTATTATGATAAGCACAGTACTCTCCAGAGAGAACATGACGCGTGCCTACGATCAGGTTTTAAGGAACAAAGGCGCTGCCGGAATAGATAACAGATCGGTTGACGATCTGAAATGCTATCTCCGGCAGAACTGGCATTCTATAAAACAACAGATCGAAACAGGAAGCTACCAACCCGCGTCGATACTGGGGGTGGAAATTCCCAAAAAGAACGGTAAAACCCGTCTTCTGGGAATCCCGACCGTTGTCGACAGAGTGCTTCATCAAGCGCTCCACCAACAACTTAGCCCCATATTCGAAACGGACTTCCAAAGGCACAGCTACGGTTTTCGCCCCAATCGCAACGCCCATCAGGCAGTAATGCAGGCATTGGAAAACATCAATGAAGGCTATCAGGATATAGTAGATATTGACCTGAAAAGCTTCTTTGATGAAGTTAGTCATGAACTTCTAATGAACCTGATCTACCGCCGGGTGAAGTGCCCATTAACCTTAAAACTGATTCGGAAGTTCTTGCGTACACCGATTTCTATAAATGGAAAACTGGTGAAAAGACGCAAAGGCGTGCCGCAAGGCAGTCCGCTAAGTCCGTTACTCTCCAATATCGTGTTAAACGAATTGGATAAGGAACTGGAAAAACGTGGACATCGCTATGTACGCTATGCCGATGATTGTGCGCCACGAAGGCGCAGAAAG
>CAYPHA010000146.1:0-4104 GCA_964410215.1 uncultured Calditrichota bacterium
AGAAAGAAATGGCCACAGGCGTGACATTCAAAGATGAGACGGACGAATATGACATTGTCATTATGAATGAAGAGGAGGAAGAGGAAAGGGATTATGAAGATTTGCGGACGCTGTCTGTGGAATCGAATGCAGGGGGCAGATATCAACTTGAACAAATAAGCCATATCGTATTTACTGAGGGAAGAGGAGGTATTAACCGGACGAATCAGGAGCGTCAGATTGATGTTACCTACCGATTTGTCAGTGAGGTAACCGATTCCAGAAATTACCTTCAGGCCTCCCGGGTTGAAATCGAACAACTGTTGCGAAGTATTAAAATTCCAACGGAGATCGCGGTTGAAACCTTAAATGCCGAAGAAGAATTAAGCGATTCCTATTTCCTTATTGCCGTGGCCGTCATTCTGATTTACATGATCCTGGCATCGGTTTTTGAATCGTTCCTCAATCCCTTCATTATCATGTTCACGATACCGCTCGCTGCGATCGGTTCACTCTGGGCGATCATATTTACGGGAAGTACGCTTTTGAATGCGAATACACTGGTTGGTTTTTTGATATTGCTGGGAATTGTCGTCAACAACGGTATTATATTGATAGATTACACCCGGATTTTGCGTAAGAATGGATACCGGCGATCGCGCGCACTGTTGGTTGCCGGAAAGGCCCGTTTGAGACCCATTATCATAACAGCGCTGACCACCATTGCGGCCATGATGCCTCTGGCCATGGGCCGCGTCGAATATGTCACCAGTATCGCTTCACCGTTCGCGATCACCGTCATAGGTGGCTTGTCCTTAAGTACACTGTTTACGCTGGTCCTTATTCCTACTGTTTATACAGGTCTGGAAACATTAGTAAACTGGTTAAAATCACTGAACCTGCCGCTACAGCTGATGCAGGTATTCCTCTTTATTGCCGGTACTGTTTATATATACTTCACCATCGACAGCCTGCTGTGGAAGTTTGCGAATCTGTTTGTCCTTCTCTTTCTGATACCGGGCAGCACCTATTTTGTGATGCAGAGCCTGAGAAGAGCCAGGGAAGAAGCTATAGCAGACGAAGCGATTACCATACAGATCCGCAATATTCATAAAGTGTATGACCGTCCGGCACGGTTCGTACGTGAATGGGCTAAGGGAAAGAAGCTCGCAGTTGCTGACCGCCCGGAGAAAGAGGAAGGCGGCCGGGCCGGATGGTTGCGGTCAAGCTGGAAATACCTTCTGCTGCTGTTTGCCGGCTATTTTACCTATTTTTATGTAAAAAACACCTTCTGGGTATTTGTGCTCGTACACCCCTTTTATTTTTACAGCCTGCGTTTGCTGCGGGAAATCCCCGGTGATGCATCGTTTCCCGGAAAACGGTTGCCGGGCGTTATTAAGAGAAGGATCTATCCCTTCATTTTCTGGGGATGGCCTGGTGTAAATCTGGCTGTACTCTACTGGAAAGGCCTTGACGTCGGGGCCTTTTTTATAATTGCTTTCTCATGGTATTTTGCATTGACAGTCTATACAACATCGAACCGTCTATCGCGTGATCTGGTAAATATAAACCGGCTGAAAGGCCGGTTCACGGGTATTCGTAAACGTTTTTACCGGCTCATTCAGCAGATTCCGCTGATCGGAAGAAAACGAAGCCCATTCCGGGCACTTGCCGGTGTTTCCCTGACCATTGAAAAAGGTATGTTCGGCCTTCTGGGTCCAAATGGCGCCGGTAAAACAACCCTGATGCGCATTATCTGCGGAATCCTTGAACAGAGCTATGGAACCGTTCATTTCAATGATATTAACGCATTGAATAAACGTGAAGAATTACAGGGCCTGATCGGTTATCTGCCACAGGAATTCGGAATGTACGAAAACCTTACTGCAGAGGAATTCCTGAATTACCAGGCCATACTGAAGGGTATTTCAGACCGGAATGAGCGGGATACACGCATACAGTATGTCATATCCGCTGTACACATGGAACAAAGCCGGCATAAAAAGATCGCTTCCTTTTCCGGCGGTATGAAACAGCGTATCGGTATAGCCCAGACCCTGCTTCATTTACCCCGGATTCTGGTTGTGGATGAGCCCACTGCCGGCCTGGATCCGCGCGAACGGATACGTTTTCGAAACCTGCTTGTCGAACTGAGTCGGGACAGGGTGGTTATTTTCTCCACGCATATCATCGAAGATATTGCCAGCTCCTGTGACAAGGTGGCCATTTTAAATCACGGAAAAGTCAAGTATCTCGGCGCACCGGCAAAAATGACCGGTCTTGCCGAAGGACATGTCTGGCAGTCCCTGGTGCCACATGAATCCTTTGAAAAGCTAAATAAACAATATAATATTGTTCATCATATAAAACTGGAAGACAGAATCAGGATCAGGATTCTTTCCCGGGAAAAACCGTTGCCGGATGCTGTTTTAGTGTCACCCACTCTGGAAGATGCGTATCTATGGTTACTGGGGGCACAGCCGGCAGCCGGTAGGAGTTGAGAGGCTTCATTTTATGAAAATGAAAGAAGGAGTTAAACGTATCAGCACGTTTCTGGAGCTTGTATACCGTGTTTTTACGTTTAACCTTAAAATAATTTTCGCGAATAAGTTTGTATATTTTCTGATGGGTGCCGTGGCTTTTTATTTACTCATTGTTCTGAGTAATTTATTTGACGCGGAAGCCTATTTTGCGGAACCGGATGTGTATTACCTGCTTTTATTTCCGGGTCTTCTAGTCATTTTTTATCCGAGCACCTTTGGTATTCAGAACGATGCGGATACGAGAATGCTCGAAATTCTGTTTGGAATACCCGATTACAGGTACAAAGTATGGCTGGTCCGCCTTATAATAATTTTTTTCGTTGTATACGGTGTGCTTCTGGTTCTCAGTTTTTTCAGTACACTGGCTCTCGTTCCCGTGCCCGTTTTCGGTATGTCGTATCAGTTGATGTATCCGGTTGTGTTTATGGGAGCCCTGGGTTTTATGTTTTCGACACTTATCCGTAACGGCAGCGGTTCTGCTGCCATCATGATCATATGCGGTTTGATTGTCTGGATTTCAAGCGGAATACTAGAGACAAATGAGTGGAATATTTTTCTGAATCCCTACGAAATACCGGAATCGCTGAGTCAGGTCATGTGGGCGGAAATGCTTTTTTATAACCGCCTGTATTTACTGATTGGTTCATTACTGGCGATTCTGGTGGGGTTATACCGTCTTCAGTACCGAGAAAAATTTGTATAAGTTTTTATTCATAGCGCAATGCTTCCACCGGATCTACGGCGGCAGCCCTGCGTGCCGGAAACAAACCGGCAAGCAGTCCAATCAATGATAATAGCAGTATGGAGATTATCAGTACCGTTCCTGACAGGAGTGGACGGCTTAAAAATACCAGCGGTCCGTCCTGCGCCGGCAGCATCCACATCAGTTTAACAACACCGAACGCAGCCATCAGACCAATCAGCCCGCCGGAAAATGAGATGAGTAATGATTCAAAAACAAACTGAAAAATAATATGTCCTCTTTTTGCACCCACGGCTCGCTTGATACCGATTTCGCGCGTGCGCTCCTTAGCGACAACATACATGATATTTGCCACTCCGACACCGGCAATAATAAGCGTCATGGATCCGATGAATCCCAGGAAGATGTTGATACCCCGGAATACTTTCTCGCCCTGCTGTTCATTTTCAATGAAATTCCACATGGGAACAGCCCGTTCATCCGCAGGATCAAATTTGTATTTTTTCCCGAGTACCCTTCTGATTTCAGCTTCCACCAGCATACCGTCTTCAACCCGTTCCGGTTTAACAATCATCTCGTCAAGGTAGGGATCGCCATAAATGCCTTTGAAAGTCGTGAAAGGAATGATAGCCCTTCTGTCATCCGGTCCCTCATTCATCGATGTCTGAAGCTTTTTCGGCATATAACCGATTACCTTGAACGGAATGCCGTCGATCTCGACGCTTTCGCCGACGGGATCCGGTTTGCCGAACAGTTCCATTGCAATTTCACTACCCAGAAAGACCACCCTTTTGCGTTCGCGCAAATCCAGCCCGTTCAGGAATCTTCCTCCGGCTCCGTGAAACGTCCTTCTGAGAAATTCAAATTCCGGGTACACCC
>CAYPHA010000147.1:0-3977 GCA_964410215.1 uncultured Calditrichota bacterium
AGGAGAAGTGAAATAATTAAAATGAATTTCGTATGTATGCTGACTTTATTGAACATAACGATCAATAAAGGGGTAATGTGTTATACGACGATTACCCCTTTTGCTTCCTGACTGTAACTGACGGTTAAATGATAAAGAAATCCAGGTCAATGTCAATATTTTTTACTTTCTCTTTCACATTTTTCATTTTTTTCCTGATAACCTTCAACTCATTTTTCAAGGAGTCCCCGTTGAAAAACATGTAAGCTTTGCCGTTCCCGCCATCGTGATGCATATCAAAACGAAACGACGGACCTTTGTGTTCAGCAAGCTCCACTTTTTTCTTCCCTGACTTTCCTTTTCTAACATAGCGGACATCCACTGTTTCCCCGGGATTATAATAATTCAGCGTGCGCACCAGGTCACTATAGTCTTTGACCTCACGATCATTTATTCCGGTGATAATATCTCCGGCTTTCAGGCCTGCTTTTTCCGCAGGCGTGTCTTCCAGCACTTTCTCTACCAGTACACCGTGTGTCACTTCAAAATAATCCAGCATCTGTCCGGATAAATTATCCGCCTCTATACCGAGGAATCCGCCTTTACGGCCGGTATGCCACAACATGGGACCTTCTGCATCCGGAACCCTGATATCCATATCGAGTTCATCGAGTCCGCTGAAATCAAAATCATCCGCATTCACTTCAACCGTGACCCTCCTTGGTTCATATTCCTTAATGGTTGCCTTGAAATCCATACGTTTTCCATCGCGAATAATGACAAATGAGACTTCTTTTTCTTCCTTAAAATCTTTTATGAGATCATGCAACTGTTCGGCGGATTCGATTTTCCTGCCTTCAAATTCAACGAAAATATCCTTTTCCTTCAAACCTATTTTTTCAGCCTCACTGTCTTCGAGTACATCCAGGATAACGGCACCCGCTTTTACATCATCATCTTCACCGGGATTATCGATCGCCACACCGAGCCCATAGCGGTCTCCGGCACGGATGACGACATACTCATCTTCCACCTTCTTTTCGGCGGCACAGGCATGCGTGATCATTGATGCGTATACAAGGGTTAAACAGAGCAATAAGAACTTCATGATTGATCCTTTCTTTGAGTTTAATGAACGGTTACCCCTTATATCACAAATAGCATGCCAGTTCAAAAATCCCCGTCCCACCGGCATCGAGATGGGCTATATCCTTAAATTTACCCCAAATAGGGTATCAATGCTACCCCATTTCGGGTATTTTGTCCTTATTGTATGTCCGTCCTTAAATCTCTATATTTCCCCTTCGGTAACAAAAAAAGGATGGAACAGATGCTCAAGGGACGAATAGACCGGATCATTTTTGACGCGGATGATACACTCTGGGAAAACAATGTCTTTTTTGTTCAGGCTGAAAGCGACCTGGTCAATCTCGTTGAAAAGGCCGGATTTGACAGGTCAGAGATAAGCACACGTTTTTCTCAGGCGGAAATCCGTGTGGTCAGCCAATATGGTTATGGAAGCAAATATTTTATCTTTATTCTGGAAGATGTCTATAAATATTATATGAAGCAAAACGGTTTCAAAGAATACGAAAGCCAATTCAGGGAAATTGTAACCCGCTTTGAAACACATCCTGAACGCACACCACAGTTGTTCCCGGGCGTCAGGGAAACCCTTCAGGAACTGCGTAAACGCTATGAAATATACATTCTGACCAAAGGGGATTATGAAGAACAGCTGAAGAAAATAACCTTATCGGGCCTGATGGACCTGATCGATCAATTCTTCATTCCCGCGGAAAAAAATGATGCTTATTACCGGCATATACTGAAAAAAATGGGCTGGAATGCAGAACGCACCTGTATGGTCGGTAACAGTCCCAAATCCGATATCAATCCCGCCTTACGACTGGGCATGTATGCTGTCTTTATCCCTTATGAGCATACCTGGCAACTGGAGCGCGAGACATTGTTAAAGGATTCGGACCGGCTGATTGAGCTGGAACGGTTTACACAGTTGGCCGATATTCTTTAATCGCGATACTTCTTATAATAAATAAACTCTGCCAGTGCCTGCAGGGTATCGCCCTTTATATTCACATAGGCCGGCATCAGCAGTTCGCCGTTCTGAATACTGTGCCGGATCGATTCGATGGTCAGATCATCGTTATCAAAACCAGGATAGAGCAATCCGGTTCCCTGCCCCCTGTCACCATGACAATATTGGCAGGCTTCTTTATAAATGACTGCCGGCGAATCGGTTTGCGGTTGATAATTGACCTCCTGTTTATTCAGAAACAGGAAAGCCGTGGTTATCAGTATTACGATAATAATGATAATAAATGGCATCCACCGTTTCAGAGCCTGCATGATCTATTCCCCCGGATTTTCCTGTCCCGTCAGTACCGGCACAGCGGTTTTTTCCTTTAAAAACAAATCCTGATAAACGGCCGTGGCCAGTCCACCTTTCTGAATGAGCCAATCCCGGATTCCGGTAAAAGACACAAATGCAGAAGCCGCTTTTCTCATGAAGGTGCGATCTGAATCATAACGGTAAATATTAAAACGGCGCAATGTGAGTTCCCGGTCATCCCGGCGGGGTTTGAAATAAACAGAGCCGACAGCGTAGCGGTATCCTACCTCCCGGGCCGACTGAACAACACGCCGGTTAAACCGTCCGAACGGATAGCTGACGGATACGACGGTTTGTCCGGTCAGTTTTTCCAGCATGTCACGGCTTTCTGCCAGTTCATATTCCAGGTGCCTGTCATCCAGGTGAAGGAGCATGCGGTGACTCATTCCATGTGAACCGATTTCAAAGCCGTTCTCCTGCAGCATCAGTATCTGGTCCGCAGAAAGATGCCTGTAGACCTTCCCACCGAACTGAACGTCCCAGTTATTGTCTTTGCCGATATAGTTGACCGGCAGATAGACCACACCGGTAAATCCGGTTTCCTGCATAATGGGCAGGGCTTCTGAAAAAACGGACGCATAGCCGTCATCAAATGTAATGATAACCGGTTTGGGCGGCAACGGCCGGTCGTTCGCAAGATCAGAAAATGTAACCGACTCATACCCCCCGGTGAGAAGCTGCTGCAAATCCCTTCGAAAACGTTCCGGATGACGGCAGGTAATACCGATATCCGCATCCCGTCCTATTTTATGATAATTGATAATGGGAATTTTAGTCGGATCCATAGGTCACAGGTTCAACTCCAGGAGTTCGAAGATATTATAAAATTCATAACCGTGATAATCGGCCGTCAGACGATTGGTAACCTTACCCTTATAAATAAAAATCGAAGACAGCAACCCCGGTTCTTTGACCAGCGCATCTTTCAGGCCTTGCGTTGCCAGGGTTTTCAGGTAAGGCAGCAGTTTTTTGGTCAGTATTTTACTGGCGCTCAGGGGCACGGTTGCTGCGATATTCGGGACGCAGTAATGGACGATACCATCGACTTTGAAAACCGGTTTATCCAGACTGGTGATATGGGACGTTTCCACAACACTGGCCTGTTCGACCGAAACATCTATAACGATACTGCCCGGTTCCATGAGGGTAATCAGGTCTTTCGAAATGGTGATTTCGGTTTTTTTCTGTTTCAGGGTAAAAACCGCCACGATCATAACATCCGTATGCGGGAAGATTTCCCGCGCAACTTCTTCGCTGTACATGTATTTATGGAGATGGGGGTGGTCCAGCTGCTCTTCATGCATCTGGCTTTCTTTCAGGCAGAGTAAATTAACATGGGCGCCGTTTGCGCATGCGTGCATGGCAGCGGTGCGTCCCACGATCCCGCCGCCTATGATGGTGACGGTCGCCGGTTTAACGATATCGGCTCCGGAAATCAATTTCCCCTTACCGCCTTCCGTAATACTCAGCAGGTTCGCGGCAATATGAATGGACATGCGTCCGGCAATCTGGCTCATACCCATCAGGAGCGGGTATTTCCCTTCTGTATCCTGGATCAGTTCCGCGGCGAAGAAGGTGGCGTGGG
>CAYPHA010000148.1:0-3974 GCA_964410215.1 uncultured Calditrichota bacterium
GGTAGCCTTTGTACTTGATCTGATTGTCGGCCCGGCCGATAAAAATGATTTCCCCACGTTCATTGCGTTTGACAAAATCACCGGTTTTATAGATTTTTTCCGGATAACGCTTGTTCAACGGATTCTGTATAAACGCTTTACCGGTCTTTTCCGGATCATCGATATAACCCAACGCCAGCGGCGTGCCGCGCACGCAGAGTTCACCCTCTTCACCGACCGCCGCCGGCTGATTCTTTTCATTGAGAATCAGAATACCGGTATTCCCGCAGGGAAAGCCGATGGGCAGGGATTCTTCATCGTCAAATTCCCGGTCGACCACGTAACAGGTACAGGCCACCGTGGCCTCGGTCGGTCCGTAGAAATTGGCATACACCGCGTCTGTGACATGCCGCCGCCAGTAGTTGAGATAGAGATTGGGCATGACCTCCCCGCAGAACAGGACATATTTAAGATGCGGCATGGTGGTATTTTCCAGCAGTTTCATTTTGGCCACATTGACCAGGGCCGAAGGCACCCAGATGAGGAAGGAGATCTTTTTCGCGTTCATGAAGGATAGTAAATCGGTCATGTATACAAACAATTCTTCCGGAATGATGACCAGCGTCGCGCCGGCCAGCAAACACAGGTAAACATCGGTGACAGAAACATCAAAAAAGAACGGACACTGGTTCCCGATGATTTGTTTTTCGTCGATATTAAATTCTGTAATCACCCAGTCCATGTAATTGATCACCGACTGGTGGGGGACCAGCACACCTTTCGGCTCCCCCGTCGAACCGGATGTAAACATCAGGTAGAGCGGATCCCGGTCGATGATTTTATTGTACCTTGCCCGGAGTGCGGCGATATGAACGGGCCGGTCATTTTGAAACAGGTCCTCGATATAAAAAACCGGAATGTTGTTTTCCGTTATTTTTTCCACCCGCTGATGCGCTTTGACGGTGGATATGATCAGTGTAGGTGATAATTTCTTCAGAATTAAATGAATGCGTTCATCGGCGGAATCATAATCCAGTGGCACATAATAGTTACCGCTATACAAAACACCCAGAAACGATATGATCGCGTTGGCACTTTTCGGCAGAAAGACGACAATGGGACTGTTCATGGTGTCGACCGTATCATGTATGACCGTGCCCAGCGTTTGTGCCCATGTCTGCAGTTCGAGAAATGTATAGTGCTGATCCTTATCCTGCAGGGCTGTTTTATTTTTAAACCGGGATACCGTTTCCTCGAAGCGGCCAATGGTGTGATTTTTCATAATAATACCCGTCTATTATTTCCTTTGTTATAATTGTGATGTGAAGTCTGGTTTACAGCGTATTAACGGTCGGCATGATCGGAATGGATTGGTTTGCCCAGAAGTTTCTTTGTAAAACCAACCATTTTCTTCAGACAGATGTTGGCTTTTGACATGTAAAACGACAGGATGCCCTTTGCACTTCTGGCGAAGATTTTGGCCTGAAATATGGTCAGTTTCCCGTCGCTCAGCTGGTTTTTATAGAAGGACTCACCAATTCCAAAATTATAGATGGAGATGTGATCAAGGGTGAAGAGGTGCTGGATTATTTTGATAAACAGGAAGTGTCCGATACTGAGATCAGCGAATTGAGGGTCATAACCGGTGGTCAGGGCAAAGTGGGTGTTTTGTTGAATGATCCCCGTTTCGAATGCCCGGGGTACCCCTTCAATATATAGAACGGACAGAAGTAAATGATTCCGTGATGCCATTTTATGAAAAATACGTCGTGTTTCCGTATCTTTTTTAAAACCGACCGACATTTTCCTCTGGTAGGTTTTGACCGATACGTCCTCGATATCATTCAGGGCGGTATCCAGATCTCCCGGTTTCGTGTAAAATCTGACACTCACATCTTTTTCATCATAGCGATCAAAGATGTCCCTTTCCCGTCGTCGTAATTTTTTTCGCGTATTCTTCGAGCGTCTGTTATAAAAGGCTTCGTACGAATCAGACACATCGATCTGACACTGTGTGTTGCGGTTGATAAGCGTGTTTTTGAAAACGTTTTTCCTGTAGAGCTTCCGCATGGCATAGGTGGATGAAAAGGAATCAAGCTGGATGACATCAAAGTCCGTTTTTAAGGTCGAAAGCAGGTATTCATAAACCGCTTTCAGCTCATGTGTATTTAAGCCGACATAACATCCCCCGGCCACGATATGCAGACATTTTACCGGAATGGAGAAGAACTTCTTATACCCCAGCCCTCTCTGGATGGCTTCGGTTTTACGTTCAACATAGCCAAGCAGGACGGTTTTTATCCTGTCATTCTGAAATACGAGCATACAATACGGTTGTACAATATTCTCACGGCTATCAATTCTTGATACATAAAAATCGATATCTGCCGTGGGATAATAGGTGGCCTGATTGTCCAGGGTTTCATAGATGATCGATTTATTGTTCAGGATAGCGTCAACCGTTGTAAGAATATCGATTTTCAGATTGTGCGCGATGATGTCTATGAAAATCCTCCCTTCCGGAACGTCAGGTTCATTTTAACAGGACCATTTTGTGATGCTGTGTGAAGGTGCCGGCCTGCAGGCGGTAAAAGTAAAGGCCTGAGGCCAGCCGGTTTCCCTGGTCATCACGGGCGTCCCAGGTAACGGTGTAATAACCGGCCGGCTGATCCGTATCAACCAGAACGGCTACGCGTTTGCCCAGCATGTTGAATATCTCAAACCGCACAGTGGACGATTCCGGCAACCGGTAACGAATGCGGGTCAGCGGGTTGAACGGATTCGGATAGTTCTGCCCGAGACCGAACGTGACCGGAATACTCCGGCTGTCCAGTGCCGCAAGATCCGATACAATGGGATCCAGAGGAAGCACGCTCTCTGTTACCGTATCAGCGTCCACAGCGATATTGTCGATCGTGCTGTCGGGATTCCAGTAGCCGGTGCACGATACGGTAATACTGTAGGTACCGTCTTCCAGGTAATTAAACTGGTAGTAACCGTCCGAATCGGTCACAGTGGTATCGTTTATAACACCATCCAGGTAGACGGAAACGCCACTGTCATCCATGGTATCCGTCAGATCCACCGATCCCAATATGACGCCGACCGCCAGCGGGGAGCCGCCGTCAATCCTGCGTCCGGGTGATGCCTGCGGATCGGTCAGCAACACCGTCGTATCATTATTGGACCAGTTAATGGTACCATAAATGGTGGGATGCTGGCTCCATGTGCCATTATAATCGGGAATGCGGCTCTGGGACTGGCCGGGATACCAGTTGTCGTCGAGGGCCACATCCTCACCGGCAAGGGTGGGATTACTGCTCAGGAAGCCGGAGTTGACAACACCTTCATTCCAGTGCACCGTGATATACAGGTTATGGGTATTTTTGAGCGCGACTGCTTCCGGATTGATATTGGCCAGCCGGAACGAATTATCACCGGCCGACAGAACAATATTTCCCGGCCCCGGATTGAAATTCAATATACTGGACGGGTTTCTGCAGAACAATACCAGCGCTTTCCCGGGTAAAATGGTGGTATCCGGAAAGGTGAACAGGTCCATGTCATCTTCGCGGCCTGTTGCAATCGTCCAGTTGTGGATATTGATCGCCTGATCGGAACTGTTGACCAGCTCGATAAATTCATCCTTATCGCCGCCATCCACCGTACCGTCGGCGTTGTAGTCAACGGGATTGGAAAAGGCCGACACCTCGTTAATGGTGATACCACTGGGGTGTGTCAGAACCGCATCGTTGCGCAGATAGCCCTGCGCCGTTAGCACACCATACGCCTGAAACAAAACAATGAGTACCGGTATTACGTTTTTCATAAGTCATGTCCGTTATTTTTAACATGTAACATTTGATGGACTCAGGCACTCAGGCACTCAGGCACAAAGGCACAAAGGCACAGAGGCACAAAGCTTCCATTCTTTTTTTTTATTTAAATTTTTAATTTTTAATTTTCATCTTTAATCTTTTATCTTGAGTTCCCTC
>CAYPHA010000149.1:0-3862 GCA_964410215.1 uncultured Calditrichota bacterium
TGGATGCGTTCTTCGCCTCGATCGAGCAGCGGGACCATCCCGAGTACCGCGGTAAACCGGTAATCGTCGGTGCGGATCCCAGAGGCGGGCAGGGAAGGGGGGTTGTTTCGACCTGCTCCTATGAAGCGCGTGTGTATGGCGTGCACTCGGCGATGCCCATATCGCAGGCCTATAAACGCTGTCCTCACGGCATTTATGTTCCGCCGAATGGTAAGCTGTATCAGCAGGTGAGCACGGAAATAATAACGATTTTCAACATGTTTACCGATCTTGTAGAACCGGTATCCATCGATGAGGCGTTTCTCGATGTGACCGGTTCTGTACGCATTTTTGGTGATGGTCCCCGGATAGCGGAACGGATTAAAACAGAGGTCCTGAAACGCACAAAGCTTACCTGTTCCATTGGTGTAGCACCAAACAAGTATCTCGCCAAAATTGCGTCTGACCTTGAAAAACCGGACGGACTGGTTATCGTATATCCGGACAAAATCATGGCGTTTCTCCATCCGCTCGATGTAAGCCGCCTGTGGGGAGCCGGAAAGAAAACGCAGGAGATATTGCGCAAAATGGGCATCAATACCATCGGTGATCTTGCCCGTTATCCGGAAAGTTACCTGCAGAAGCGGTTCGGGAAATCGGGCACCCATTTTTACAATCTGGCACATGGAATAGACAATCGTACCGTTGAATCCGGGCATGAAATAAAATCGGTCAGCAATGAACATACGTTTGAGCATGACATCAACGATCCCGATCAGATCAGAAAAATGCTTCTCTATCTTTCTGAAAAAGTGGGATTCCGCTTGCGTGAAAAAAAGCTGAATGGCAAAACGATTCACCTGAAGCTGCGCTATGATGATTTTTCCACGATTACCCGGAATAAAACCCTTGATCATTTTACGGATCGTACGGAAACAATTTTCTCAATTGTATTGAACCTATATGAAATAAATTATCAGAAAAACAGAAAAATACGTCTGCTGGGCGTAGGCGTAAGCGGGTTTGGCGAAAGTCCCGGAGAACAACTGAATCTGTTTGAAAACCGTTCCGGTAAAAACAGCCGGATCGACCGCCTGGAAGATGACCTTATTAAGCGTTTCGGCAAGAAAATTATAAGCCGTGCGGAAAGCATGTATAAAAAAAATCAATCGGGGAGATAGCATTAATTGATCAGAATACGGCATCTCGCTTTGCTTTTATTACCTTTTCTGTTGTCAGGGGCCACACAGCATCATGACACATACTTTCAGCAATACGTAAATTATACTATCAGCGCCGAGCTCGATATAGGACTCAATCGTATCAATGGCCATCAAACCCTGATATACAAAAATCAGTCGCCTGATACGCTGTCCCAACTCTATTTCCACCTGTACCTGAATAAATACAGGAAAGGAGCCTACCGCTACGGTCACCTCTCCGGCCGGGAACGCGGTTCCATAGAGATCTTTGAAATCAGGGAAAACGATTCACTTCAGAACGTCTTTTTTGTCGATCATACGATCCTCCATCTGCCTCTGAAGGATAGCCTCCTTCCCGGGGATTCCGTCAGACTTGATTTTAAATTCGCGTCGAAACTACCCCCGTCTTCCGGACGTTACGGGTACTACGGTACACATTATGATGTGGGAAACTGGTATCCGACACCGGTTGTTTACGACCGGGCCGGCTGGCACCTGAATCAGTATATTGACAACGAGTTCTATCAGGAGTGGGGTGATTTCCGTGTCGATATCAAAGTACCTGCCGGATTCGTTGTCGGGGCAACCGGTGACCTGCTGAATCCGGAGGAAACCATGCCGGATACGAGTTCCGAACGAAAGAAGTGGTATCACGAGCATCCGGATGACACGACGATGACGGTCTGGCGTTATGAAGCCCGCAAGGTACATGATTTCGCCTGGACGGCCGACCCGGATTATGTCTGGTTTCAGAGTGAATGGAACGATATTACGATCAATGTACTGGCCATGGAACATAATGCGCCGGAATGGAAACAGGTTACGGAATTCGGACGTGATGCCCTGCAGTACCTGAGTGAGCGGTTCGGTGATTATCCTTATAAACAGATAACCATTGCCGATACTTACATCCGGGCCGGCGGGATCGAATATCCGCAGATTACATTTATTAATACCTATACGAGTCCGCTCTACGCTCTGGATTATTTCCGGGCAGTTATTATACACGAAATGGCCCATAACTGGTATTATGGCATGCTGGCGAGCAATCAGACAGAGGTTGAATGGCTCGATGAAGGTTTCACGACCATGGCTGAAATCCTCTGTATGGAACATCTTTTCGGTACAGACGATAATTATTCCCTGAACAGGAGCGGATGGCTTGCTGAAATGTTTCATGTTCCCGTCAGCCTTCGCGAATACAGTAAACAAAAAGTGTTGCAGATGATTAAAACCGGTGAAGAGATCGACCCGGTGCATACGATGCCGGACCGTTTTCGTGGTGATGTCTTTACCTCCCAGTATGAAAAAGCGGCAATGATCCTGTTTATGCTTCAGAACGTAGTCGGAGATTCACTATTCTTTCAGGGGCTTAAAAACTATTACGCGGCATGGCGGTTCAAGCATCCGTATCCAGAAGATTTTATTCGCGTAATGGAAAAAACCTGTAACCGTGATCTCGACTGGTTTTTCGATCAATGGTTGCATACGACGCGTACCCTCGATTATGCGATAAAATCGAAAGATGAACGTACAATCCGCGATGATAAGGGTAAGACCATCCGGGCAGTGATTGAAATTGAAAATGCGGGGGATATTCACATGCCTGTCGATGTGGATATAACGCTCAAAAACGGCGCTGTAGAGCGTTTCCATATACCCGTCGATCACCATGCCAAAAGGGACACCAGTCGCCGTATACTCAGATACTGGCATTTTTCTCAGAAGGCGTACCGGATGGAGGTCCGGCTCGAAGATGCTGTCAACCGGGTCGTTATTGATCCCGATAATGTACTGCTTGATATTAATCGACTCAATAACAGCAGCGGTTTTTTGCCGGAGATGCAGTATGTGTTCATGAAGCCGCAGTCATACCATCCGCCCACGGACCGTTACCTCTGGGAAATATGGCCGCTTATCGGTTATAACGACATCGACTGGTTTAAAACGGGACTAAAATTTGCGGGATCGTACCTGGGACTTGATCATGAAATTACGGCCATGTTGTGGCTGAAAACCCGCACGCAAAATGCAGACTTTGACCTGCGATATCAACATCCCGTCGTATTGCCTTACAGCCGTTCTGTTGTCATGATCAGGGGGTTTCACCTGGACGGGAGACAGGGTGGGGAAGCCGCTCTGCAAACGACGTTATCGGGAAATTTGAATGGGTATAACTACACGAAGGGCGGTATCCGCTATACTACGTATGAAACTGTCTCGAATGCCTATCCGCTCCATCCCTGGGACAGAGGAAATATTAACACACTGGATATAAGCGTAAAAAGTCGACATGGCAGTTACTGGCATACCCGGCAACGTTTTGAACTCGGATTCACCAATTCCGTCTTAGGCAGCAAACACTCCTTTGGTATCGCGACCATGAAATGGCTCAGGAATATAGGTAACAGCCGTTCAGACAACTACCTGCGGATCCGGATGCAGGCTGGTCATGCAGCAGGGGACATACCGGTTCAGCATCGTTTCAGCCTGTCCGGAAGCACGGGTTGGGAACGGTTTGCCAATCCCCTGTACAGGAGTCGCGGCACCTTACCATTTCCGTTGTACAGAGAAGGGCATCTGGTTTATGACGAGGCAGCCGGCGTCCGGGGTACGACCTTGTACCGGGAGGAGGGAGCACGGTTGGGAAAAAACGTTCTCGCTCTGAATGGTGATCTTTT
>CAYPHA010000150.1:0-3824 GCA_964410215.1 uncultured Calditrichota bacterium
GCAACGAGGATCAGGTTCCGGTAGAACAGTTTTGCCCAGAGCCCGATCGCCAGGGCATGGGCGGAATGGGCATGAATAATGGCGTAATTACTGGTTTTACACAGCCGGGCAACCCGGTATCCGGCCAGCAGATCGTATTCGCCATGCATGGGCAGTGTGTGTACGGGAAGGTTTTTAGCGCGGGCCCGTTTTTCATATTCAGATCCGGGCTGGCAGGCAACGGCTGTGCGGAAGGCCTGTTTCACCATGTTTTCAAGCAGATAAAACGCCTGTTGCTGCCCTCCACGCCAGCTTTTTACCGTATCGAGATGCAATACCGTTATCGATTGAGTTTCCATAATTTCATATATTTCAGAAAAACACCGTATGCGGAATTAAGTGCCAGAACAAAACCGGTCAATCCATCCAGGAAACCGGCTTTCAGCAGATACATTTTCATGAATTTGAGCTTTCCCCGAAAAAGCGCCCCGCATACTGTCACACGGTACCCCTTTTCAAAAAGTGTCTGTGCGCCGAGGGTGCTGTACTGATTCATTTTCTGCAGATGTGATTCCAGCGTCGGATAGGTGAAGTGCAATAACGTTTCCTGCAGGCGCTCGACCGGACCTTCCACATGCACCGACTCATGGACCGCTTTTTCATTAAATCCGCCCGCATTCCGGTTGAAAATGCGTAACGGGAAATCCTTGTTCCAGCCGGAATGTTTTATCATTTTTCCCAGGTAAAACGACCTGCGGTGCACGCGGAAGGCTTGGACGGTCACCGGTTCTTTGAACAGGGTAATGATCCGTTCCCGCAGCGCATCTGTCACCTCTTCATCGGCATCGATTGAAAAGATCCAGTCGTTTCCGGCATAGGAAACCGCCTTCTGCTTCGTTTTTCCGAAGCCCTGCCAATCCTCCTGGTACACCCGGCAGCCGAATTCTTCGCAGATGGCTACCGTATCATCTTCCGATCCGGAGTCCACCACGATGATCTCATCGGCCCAGGATACGGACTGCAAACAGCGACGGATATTTTGCTGTTCGTTTTTCGTGATAATGGTGACGGATATGGGTGTTTTCATGATAACCGTACCACCCGGATGGAATCATCCGGTTCGGGATTCGACAGGCCCATGACGGCCCTGTAATCACCGTCGGCAATCTGTTTTTTGCGTTCCCTGTAGTAAGACCGGTTAATACGTTCGCCGTCCTGGTGAAAGGGTTCATGCCAGAGATGCAGGGGAAAATCCCTGTGAAACGGATTCCTGCCAACAATGCCGGCTTTATACAGGCGCCTTCCCAGGTCATCATCTTCATTCCCCCAGCCCTGGTATGTTTCATCATATCCATCGACTTTCAGCAAATCATCCCGGAACATACCACAGACCCCGCCGCGTAATTTGGGTTTGTACCGATTCTTACGCAACAGTTTTCCCTTCCAGTGCTCCAGCCCGTCTTTCAGATACTGGCTGCGGATTTTTTTTCGCTGCCGGTTTGTAATAATGGCATTGAAATCGGCTTCCAGGATCATTTCATCGTTTAGCAGTATCGTTTGTTCCGGTGTAAGACGGACGGGATAGGCTACCAGGAATTGCCCGCTGCGCCGGTTGACGGCAAATGTTTTGAGATAATCACGCGTATAAACGACATCCTGATCGATAAAAACGAGATAATCGCTTTGTGCTTCCCGTATGGCATTGTTACGGCATTTTGCCAGCCGGAAGCCCCTGTTTTCCTGGCGGATATAGGTGATTTTAAAACGGACTTTCTCCGCAAAGCGCTTTACAGCACTGATGATTTCTTCCTCGGAACCGTCATCCGTTACAATCAGTTCATCGATGGGCAGGCTCTGACTCTGCAGGGCCAGCAGCGCCTTTTCCAGAAAATGACGGCGGTTATACACGGCAATAATGACAGCCACGGAATTCATTCAGATCCATCCCCAGACTTCTTTCAGTAACAGGCGGACAATACGCTCTACACGATTATCCTTCATTTCTTCTTTCTGCCAGGTACCGTTGCGTTTATAATAAATGGGCAGTTGCTCATATATTTTATAATTCAGATCACCGAATATCACACTCAATTCCGTAATACACCAGCGGCCGTCGGGGAATTGCAGGACGTCATAGGACATGACATGATAGCCCATCTTCCGGTTAACGCCGGAAATAAATTCAAGCAGGTCCACCGGTAAATCACGGACCTCGTAGTTATTACTGGAGCTGGCCATGGGGCGGTCCTTCATATTATACCGGAAAAGCCCCATGATCGTGTGATCCCCGTAGCAGACAATTTTAAAATCACCTTCGTTACCGGGAATAAACTGCTGCAGATAGACGAATCCTTTCTGGCGTTCATCCTTAAAAAATGTTTTTACACCTTTGCGGAAAATCTTTTTAATATACTGTCCCGCCTGCTTCTTATTATCCAAAAGCCCCACATTCGAACTGCCGGAGCCGTGAGGGTATTTATAGATCAGAGGGTATTCCGCGTTTCCGGCCCAGGCCAGCGCATCGTCTTCATCGAAGGAAATAAATGTTTCCGGGGATGCAATATCATATTTCTGCATCAGGTAGGATTGGGCTATTTTGTCGTCATAATGCCAGTAGGCATTCCAGTCCGGATACGTCGGAATGCCAATTTGCCGGTCATAAAAATAGAGGAAGCGACGGGCCAGGCGTTTTATCTTCGGCGTATGTTTCGCCCGCCAGATAAAGGCATCGATCGGATCAGCAAGCAGACGCTGTTGTTCTTCATGACGCCAGATATCGTAAAGGGAGACCCGGAAACCGTGCTTTTCAAATTCTGTTTTATAGTGGGGCCAGAAATTTGTTTTATCTTTTACAATCCCGACCGTTTTCATTTTATCCATCCTTCATTTTTCAACCGCTTAAGTTCAAGGGCATATTCCATAAAATCCGTCCACTGATAATCAGATTGTTCCAATTGAATTCATTTTCCATTTTTGTGCGCAGTTTTCTACCCGTTTCAGGCAGGACATCACGATTGTGTACAATCCAGGACAATTTCCCGCGGAAGGCATCCAATGTTCTTTCCACGATAAAGCCATTGCTACCGTCTTCAATCAGTTCGGGTATGATACCGACATCTGTAGAAAGGACGGGAATCCCGCATGCTGCCGCCTCGATGGCCGGCCGCGGGGTACCCTCGCTTCGGGAAGCGATGATGTACAGATCCAGCGAATTGTAAAAGGCGCGCATTTCGTTATCATCGGTAATAAACTTATCTTCCCTGCTCTGCACTTTCAATTGAATTTCAGGGATCGAATCGCAGGCGGGTTTGATGTATTCATGAAATCCCCGCTTGCCGGGATGATTGGTCAGGGAACCGGTCCAGCCCACAACCAGTTTTTCATTCTCTGACTTCCTGTCCGGAAAGAACATCTCCAGATCACAGGTATACTTGGTGTGAATGACACGAAAATAGGGTGAAAAAATGTACCACAATTTTTTGCAGTGCGTATTGACCAGCAATGCTTTCCGCAAACGCCGGATGACATCGCGGGGTGGACGGGCATTGTAGCCCGGTGGTTGGGTCTTTTTCTTATCCCAGCGATGAAAAGAGCGGATCCCCGTAACCACCTTATCCGTCGGTATGCCATCCTTCAAAAAATTAAAAAAGGACCCTTTATACATCGGAAAAAGAAGGTCATACTCCCGGTAGTAAGCGGATGCCTCTTTGCGAAAGTCATCAAAATAACAGAGATCCAGCGTAAGCGCGGAACGGTTATATTTGATCAGGTCCTTCGCATTTTTATCCAGGGCCCAACCGGGCTGATCCGGGATTAAAAGTACTTTTTGCGGCATGATTTTTTCC
>CAYPHA010000151.1:0-3799 GCA_964410215.1 uncultured Calditrichota bacterium
AGATATACTGAAAATCACCCCAGAGGCCTTCCGGAGACGTTTTACCGCAAAACACGCCGTAGTTGTCCACGCCGACCTTCAGTTTCCCCTTATCGAGGTAGGCCCGGGCCCTGTTAATAGCCGGATCCGTAATCGTGGATTTACGCAAAACACGGGTCGATGTGTTTGTCGGTTCTTTTGCGTTCAGGGTCACGATTATCAGAAACAGAGAAACCAATAAGCAGGACATTGTGCGCCACTGTTGAAACCGAAACACCGCTCCTCCTCTATCAGAATACATCATGTTTAATCCTTAAACTTACCCGCCATTAAAAGGCATACTCCAGTGAAAAATTAATCTGGCGTCGTCGTCCGTACCGGTATGGTTGGTCAAAATAACTCTCCGAAACCAAGCCGTCCTCGACCAACCGGTTGAGCCGGGCACCGGGATCATCCGCTTTGCCTGTCTCCGGATAGATATCGATGGGATTTTTCCAGTCAAACAGGTTTTGTACCATCAAACCGGCGATGAGCCGATAGCCAAACACATCGAAATATTTACGCAGATAAAAATTCGCGGTGATATTCCATGGCCCCCGTTCTGAATTCGTTTCCCCTGGCACGTTACCGACGATGGGTGTATACGGGAAACCGCTGATGGCCAGCAACATCAGGTTCAGACTGGTGCGTTCAAGCGGTTTCATACCCAGCAGGGATACACCGGCCTTGTCCGGAATCCTGTAGAAATAGGAAAGACTCAGATCATGGGTACGGTCATAGGACATCAGAATCTCCCGTTTGGGCATGGTTCTTGGTGTGTGGGTTTCACGATACCCTTCCCAGGGATCCCGGCGGTTGGCCGTCGCCCGGGAATACGTATACTGTACGAGAAGATTTGTGTTACGGGAACGGCGCCGGACCACAATATCCACACCGCGTGCCGTCGCATAGTCCGTATTCAGCATGATGGTGTAGGAATACGGAAAGGCGGGCACCCGTTCCGACGAGGTCAGATTGGAATATTCTTTCGACCAGCCGATGACCTGTGTAATCAGACCTTCACCCAGACCGACGTTGACGCCGAATTCATAGGCGGTCATTTCTTCCAGCTCCAGCCCCGAGTTCCCCACGATGGGAACACGTGTTTTCAGGTCATATTCATCATTGATGTACTTATTCCGGTAGGTCGGTGTTTGCGTAAATTTACCATAACCGAAGGTAAATGTAGCATTATCCGTTATGACATGGGAAAAGCCGAGACGGGGGCTGATCCGGTATTCCCAGTCGCTTTTGGCAAAACCCTCGCCTGTTTCCACATCACCGGGCGTGTAGGGATCCGACCAGAACGAGCTTCTCGAATTCAACAACTCCATACGCAGACCCAGATGAATCGTCATATAGTCGTATTCGATCAGATCCTGCAGATAGGCGCTGGCTTCCTCGGGATGCTTCTTATATTTTTCAACATAAGGAGGTTTCAGCCAGGGAAGCTGAATCTCATCGATCATGATTTCATGCTGCCGGTAAGATCCGCCTATTTTGAGCTGATGATGCTTGGTGGCCTGCCACAGGATATTCAGGAAACCTTCATAGGTTTCGGCATAATTGGTATGATAATAACGGTCATGGCCGGACACCTGGTATTCCCAGTAATACGGATTGTCTTCAAAATTATCGATATCGGTTTCCCATTCCTCATATTCACCGGGCTTCAGGTAACGCCCGTCCTCCTTACCGTTTTCAGTGACGCCGATGAACATTTTCTGAAAAAAACGGGAAAACCGAAGGTCGTAGAACATGCTTTTCGAAAGCTGGTGATTGAACATCACGGCCTGCCGGTCGGATGACTGGGTGACGATATTCCGCCCTTCTTCATAATATTGCGCCCAGCGGTTGGCCAGGTTGGCCGTTTTGAAGGTGTTTTCCACATTCCAGAACGAACTGGACAGCTTCATCGAATTACTGATGCGGTAGGTCAGTTTATTGTACATGTCCCAGCTGTGACGAAATCCCATGGCATGCCAGCCGGCTATGGTATCAAGCTGATTAAGCGTATGCGTATCTTCATCTTCGGGATCATACGTGCGGTCATCAAATTCATAGACCCTGTAGGCGGTACGCCTATTATGGCCTGTCGTGATAAATTTGACCTTATTCCCGGTAAACGGTACCGGACCGCCAAGTCCCCCTGATATTTCACGATAATCCCGTTGCACATCCTGGTCGAATCCCAGATCGGCAACGGCTTCCTCTTCCGTGCTGAACAGCGTAAACGGATTCAGGATTCTTCCCGGATTGGATGCCATCACATTGAGATTACCCTCGATTTTGTCACCGCCATCACGGGTTATATAGTTTATCATACTGGACATGGCGCCGCCATATTCGGCATCGAAAACACCGGTTTTGAACACCACCTGTTCCACGGCAAAGTTATTCAGTTCCGTACCGGTATATTTGGCCCCGTAAAAGGGATTCACGATGTATATACCATCGATGGTGTAACCGATCTCACCGGAACGGCCACCGCGGACATGAATCTCCTCGATGCCGCGGTCTTCAAATCCGGCAATCCCCTGCACAGAACTCTCAATCTGCACCACACCCGCCTGAGCGGCAACCAGTTCGGAAAAATCCTGTATCGGCATGGCCTGGATATCTTCCGCCTGAATGGTGATTTTTTTCGTCGTTTCATCCTTCTGCACTTTAAAGTGTTCCGCTTCGACGACAATGGTCTCGCCTTCTTCTATATCTTCCGTAAGCTGTATATTGACTTTTGTCGTCTGATCCAGAATAACACGTACGCCTTCATGTTTAACCGAACCGTAACCGATGTAGGAAATGCTAATGGTGTAGGTGCCGATAGGAACATTGATGATATAATACTCACCTTCTACATCCGTTGACGAACCAATGGTGGTGCCTTCAAGGATAATATTGGCACCGGCCAGGGGTTCTTTCGTCACGGCATCAATGACCCTTCCGGCAATTTTACCGGTCGTACCGGCAGAGGCGAGATTATAAAGCAGAAAGCAGAAAAGAAAAGCAGATACCATCCTTTTCATAATCGGAAACCTTTTAATTTGTTCTTAAATGCAAATGGCAGACTGTCTGTCCGCCATTTGCATAAGTGAAGTATGGGATTATTTGAGCAGTATCATCTTTCTGACTTCGGAACGGGTTTCCGTAATCAGTCTGTAGAAATATACGCCTGAAGGCAAGCCGGATCCGTCAAAGGACGTGGTGTACTGCCGGCCTTTGGTCACTGTTCCATTAAAGATTTCAGCCATGCGCTGGCCGGCGGCATTATAGACCACCATTTGCGCCTGTCCTGTCGATGCAGGTACAAATTCGATCGTTGTAACCGGATTAAAGGGATTTGGATAATTTTGTGCTAATTTATAATCGGAAACCGGTTTAACCTGGTCAGCAATCGAAGAGATGGGATTAAAATCACTTGCCTCGGCGACCCAAAGCTGATTGGGAACATACATATATGCCGTATCGGAAGGCCAACTGGTGGGGTCATCGCAAAGTGCATAAGCTAACCACATTGTACCTTCATTCCTGCTGTCTGCATTTCGGGATGATTTCAATTCATATTCATCGAGTGAAGGAGAATCTGACACGTTAATTGGTTCTGACCAGTTTGCTCCCCCATCTACAGAATGAGAAGCATAGATATCCGTTTTAAAATCTACGGAGCCACCATCATCAATATCAAGATATCGCGGTAATTCGCCCAATTCGACTTCTGTCCCCCGACGATCAAGCCATGTAGCGTATAGTACACCTGTCTCATCCATGGCAAGATCGATCT
>CAYPHA010000152.1:0-3778 GCA_964410215.1 uncultured Calditrichota bacterium
GGTTTCTGAACCTGCGACTGTTTAAGGAGTTCCAGCAGTTCAGCGCATCCGCTGATAATCAAGGCGGTTGAAAGAGTTGCAATAAACATCGTAATAAGTCTGATTCGTTTCATCGGTTTTCTCCAAATATAATTTATAGTCCGAATCGTTTTTTAAAAATGATGGCAACATGATTTGGATCGAGCTCAAGCAATTGGTCAAAACGATTACCGGCTTCTTCTTTTTGCCCCAAAGCGGCATAACCCAGGGCTTCCATAAACGTACAATGAATTTTATTTTTTAACTTTAAATCGGGTTCAAAAACAAGAAAATCAGGCAGAGATACGGCAAAATAGTCCATCGGTACATCGTCATTCCTATGTGTTTTGCCATAAGCGATCAGCCTGTCAAATATATCATCAGCCTGCCTGGTTTGTCCGCGTTTCCGGAAAGCCAGTCCCTGATATAATATCATTTCCGGCGGCTGATCATTATAATACATAGGCGAGACAGGTTCGGTTGAGCCTGACGATGCTTTTTTGAATAAATCTTCCGCTTTTTCTTTATCTATACCCTCACAGGCACACCCCAGATAGTAGTAAATATCATTGTCCCGGGTACCTTCCAGCTTACCTTCACCCAGGTTGTCCGGATATTGCAAGGCCTTCTCCAGTAATTCAATGGCGCGTTTCCGGTCGTCTCTCTCCAGAGCAGATAGGGATTGTTGTACAAGAGTCAGCTTATACTGGCCGGTTACCTTGCCTTCGCCGCCTTCCCAGGGATGAAAGGTATGGTTCATCAGCGCTTCCATGGCCTCCTCATGTCTCCCGAGCAAATTCAGCAGTGTTATCCATTCGATCATAAGGTCATCGCGTTTTCTGATTAAAGAACCGTTTCTTTCCAGTATCGCCAGGCGTTCTTCCGGTGGGCGCTTTAATTTCCTGTATAGCTGATCCAGTTCGAACAGTATCCGTGCGTCTCCGGAATCGAGGGCAAAGGCCTTTTCCAGTGCCCGCTGTGCTTTCATTGGATCATTTTTCTTGTTCATGTAGGCCAGGCCAAGGTTACGCCATACCGTCGGAAACGTGTCGTCACGTCTGACGGAGTGCTCCCAGACAGCGATGGCATCATCATATTGCCGGTGTGCATACCAGAAGTTACCAAGTGCGTAAGGCGCCAGGGCATCTTCAGGAAACATTTCCATGGCAAGATCTAAAACGGGTATACATTCGATCCTTTGCGGGAAACAGTAATCCCGTTTCTGACCTGCCGCCTCTTTGAGGGTATTAACGGCAGTCCCCGTTTCATGCCGGCAATATTCAAAATAACCGGCGTAGTAAGGCAGCATGGGTTCCTCGTGAGGTGCGCTGTTGACGATTTCCAATGCTTCATCAAAAAATCCGGCATTGGCATAATCCAGGGCTGTTTCAATGTACTCCTGTGCGCTGGCGGTGTTATGATGCAAAGGCATCTGTTTACCATAGAGGCGGTTTAGTTCAAATTGACAGCCGTAATTGAATGCATCCTTCTTCAGACTGGTGTTATTTTCCGCAAGGGCTTCATCCCTCCGATCCAGATAGCGCAGCAGGACGGCACGTAAATGCCGGGCTTTATGGTGGTGGGCGTTTTTAATCATGGATTTTTCAACCAGATCCAGAGCTCCGCTGTAATCATGCTTTCTGCTGTCCAGGCAGGCCAGCTCGAAATAACCGGCACTTTGCCAGGCATCGTTCCAAACCGCTTTGTAAAATGCATCATACGCTTCATTAATACGGCCCTGCATTTTCAGGCTCAGTCCCAGGTTGTAATAGGCTTCACCATCATAGGGATTCGGATTACGATGCGTCAGTCGTCCGATGGTTTTACGGAAAAATGATTCCGCTTCTTTAAATTTTCCACGGCGAAGCTGTAGAAGGCCCATGGCATTATTACACCGGCTGTCCGAGGGGTCTCTTTTAAGGGCTTCAAGGTAATAGGGCTCCGGGGGATAGGTGGCATGGCGGTATTGTTCCAGATGCAAGCCGTTTAAAAACAATTCTTCGTTTGTTTCGATTTCCTCAGGGGGGCGGGCAGGCCGGGCCGGTTCGGGCACATCCATCGATTCATCAGATCCCGGCGTAAAATCAATAACCATTTTTTCATCCCTGTAAACGCGGAGAGAGAGTGTTTTCTTGTCCGTTGCTTCCGGTAAGGTAATCTCTTCAAAAAAAGCGTCTGCCGGTGTCATGGCGATTGCTTTTGAAAATAATGTTTCGAAACCGGATTTGTCCTCCGTTTCCATACGCGGCCATGTCATATTTTTATGGTTATGAAACAGTTTTTTGTCCATTTTAGCCGTTATCAATTCGATACGAATCGATCCCGGTCGGGTAACATAAACACCCAGGCGGGCCTTCTTATCGGTTATGGCCAAATGCACAACGGCTTCCCTGGACGCATTGGTTGCCGGTCCGATCGATTTATAAGGCATAAATACCTGTGAAAATGATTTTTCCTCACCCGGCATCAACCATGAAAAATCAGGCTGATTATCCGTGAATGCCCCGCACATCAGTTCGATATAAGGTCCGTCTTCATCGGTGAGCTGGCGATCCCATGCCCGCCCGAAATCGCCGTTTCCCCACGTCCATTGTTTTTTCCCGGGGACAAGATGGTGATTGGCCACATGAATCATACCCGCTTTCTTCCCATGATCGTAACAGCCGAGGAAATCATATTCCGAATGAAAGGCCATGTACGATGTGGGGACTGGTATATTCTTGTAACGGGCAATATTGGTCCCGGGAGAATAGTCATGCTTGTAATATTCCCCCCGGGCAACGGGAAATTCGGAGACCGCTCTTTTTCCATGATCCATGACGGCATGCACATCGGGAGGAAAGACCGATTCATAATCATCATTTACAGCGACGGCCGGATTGGCCCACCACAAAAACGTCTGGGGCTCCTGGGTACGGTTATAAAGTTTTACATTGATTTCCACATAGGCCCGGTCCGGGTAAAGACGGAAACCATGCATCCCTTTTGTGCGGAACATACGCTCTGTCTCAGAGCACCAGACGGTCTTACTGCCATCCTCGTGTTCTTCCAATTCCCAGTCAACGGGTGAGAAGGTACCCGGTCGGTGATGCTGTGGCCAGTTAAATTCGATCCCTCCGGAAATCCAGGGTCCGCAAAGGCCGACCAGTGCCGGTTTGATTACTCTGTTATAATAGATGAAATGATAATCATTGGTTTTATCCATCGCCATCTGCAGCCGACCGCCGATTTCCGGAAAAATCATTATTTTGAGCCATCTGTTTTCCAGAAAAAGGGCATTCCACTCTTTGTCCTGCTTATCATCAAAGACTTTGTCAATGACAGGATACGGATAGACAACACCACTGCTGCCCTGGTAAACACGCTTTTCCAGAAACATGGGATTCTTGTTCGGTTCGCCGGTTCGGTAGGTCGGAATCGTAACCGTTTCTATATTAAAAGTTACCAGATCTTCTGACATTTGGATATCCCGGATTACATAGAATCTTAAAATAAGTGCGCTGTTTAATAAAAAAAACTAAGGTAGAAAATACGCTTAACAGAAGCAATAAGTTAATCGGGCAGAAACATAAAAAAACTTATTTGCATTCTTCTGCTGGTGAAAGCGTAATTTAACCCAGATGCGGATCGTTTTTTCCTTCGCATCAAGTGCAGATGCCCGTGAAATCGACTGGAACAAGTTCAGCATCGGATTGAACACGGCATTGCAGTCCTCGAAAATCGGACTGCAGAAGTCTGCGATGCGCCTGGTAATCAAATA
>CAYPHA010000153.1:0-3516 GCA_964410215.1 uncultured Calditrichota bacterium
ATGATTCATCATGGTGTACACCAACAAACCGTTGAAACGGTTTCCGGTTAGCCGGTTGGGGACGCCCATTACACCACGTTGAAACGTGGTGCTCGTACAAAAAAACCCCGATTCTTTCCCCCTACTTAATATAAACGATGCAAGAACCAGGAATAATCCATAAATACTTCCACTTATAACAAGGTAGTCGTGAACATTGTTTTTTACGAAAAACGGGAACAATCATGACGGAAATTGCGTAATAACGCCTAAATCGCTCAGTCACTGTGTGCAACATTTTTCTGTACAACATTACATTTAAAAGGGGGTACTCATGTCACATCGCAGAGTGTTTACGTTTCTGATCGTACTGGTTTTCAGCATCGCCCTGTTCGCCAATATGCAGCAGGATACTTATCCCATTGTAACCGCCGATATCAAAGCAGGCTATGGTGGAGAGCAGATTCAGGATTCGGATACATTACAAAAAGACGGTAAAACGTCTTCGGGATGTCCCTACCTGGAACAGATGGCCAAAAAACATGGCTGTCCCGCCTACGCACCGGGTAAATCAACCATCAAGGAGTCTGGTACCAAAACAAAGCTTTATGAGCTATAATATCGAAATAAGGTGCATCTTGAAAAAGATGCACCTTTTCTTTTTTATAGGGAATAAAACACATAACTGCTTTGTTTTGTACGGCTAAAACATGCAGGAATATAGATATGTACATGTATGATATTGAAGATCAGACACTCTTAACCCGGGAAAAACTGGAAGCGGCATCCGAAATGCTGAAAGCACTGGCTCATCCCATGCGTATCGCCATCGTGGACCTGCTGAAAGGTGATAAACACCTGACTGTCGGTGATATCTTTCTTAAACTGGGTATGGAACAGGCCGTCGCTTCTCATCATCTTAGGATTCTGAAAGACCGTCATATTGTCGAAAGCGACCGCAGAGGTAAGAATATTTATTACCACCTAAAATATGAGCGGCTGAGTCAGATCCTGGAGTGTATCGAAAAATGTAATCTATAATTTTTTTTAAACCTATACATGTCAATATATATATGTGTTAATATTTAAACTAAGAAGACCGTTTATGAAACAATTTTTGCCGTTTTTATCATGGCTTGGGAGCTACAAAAAAGAAAACCTTCAGGGTGACCTCAGCGCGGGACTGACCGTAGCGGTAATGCTGATCCCCCAGTCCATGGCCTATGCCATGCTGGCCGGCCTGCCACCGGTTATCGGTTTGTATTCTTCGGTCATTCCACTCATGATTTATGCCCTGTTCGGCTCTTCACGTCAACTGGCCGTCGGTCCGGTAGCTATGATTTCCATACTTGTTGCCGCAGGTGTCTCCCAGTACGCCGAACCGGGTTCAGCTGAATATATCGGTATTGCGGTCCTGCTGGCCGGTATGGTGGGTGTGTTACAGTTTTTAATGGGTATCACCCGCCTTGGTTTTCTGGTCAATTTCTTCTCGCACCCGGTTATAAGCGGATTTACCTCAGCAGCGGCATTGATTATCGGTTTCAGTCAACTGAAACATCTTCTGGGCTTCCACATCGACCGAAGCCACCACGTACACATGATTATCTATCAGGCGCTTCATCAGCTGGAAAACACACATATGATAACCATAACGATCGGTATTCTGAGCATCGCCACCCTGTTAATCCTTAAAAAATGGAAGCCGGTGTTCCCTTCCGCCCTTCTGGTTGTAGCGGTTGCAACGGTCCTGGTCACTATATTCGACCTTAAAGATAAAGGGGTAATAGTCGTCGGTTCAATTCCTGACGGATTACCGGTATTTGCAATACCATCGATCAACCTGGCGATGATGGAAAATCTGTTGCCCATTGCACTTACCATTGCTTTTGTGGGTTTTATGGAATCGATATCCGTAGCAAAAGCGCTTGCAACCAGATATCGCTATCCGATCGATGCCAACCAGGAACTCATCGGTCTGGGACTTGCCAATATTTCTGGTTCATTATTTCAGGCCTATCCGGTAACAGGCGGTTTTTCACGCTCAGCCGTAAATGCCCAGGCCGGTGCTAAAACAGCCCTGGCATCCCTGATAACGGTGGCAGTGATCAGTATAACCCTGCTGGTACTCACTCCCCTGTTTCATAATTTACCGGTTGCCGTACTGGCTGCCATCATCATGGTCGCCGTCTTCGGATTGATAGATTTCAAAGAAGTCCGGCACCTGTTTAAGATAAACAGGATTGATCTCGCCATGTTATTGACAACATTCCTGGCCACGCTCCTGTTGGGCATTGAACCGGGTATTCTGACAGGTGTGGTCATTTCGCTGGCGATTTTCATCCTGCGAACAACCCGTCCTCATTATGCCTTTCTCGGGCAGATACCCGAAACTGAAATATTCAGGAACATAAAACGTTTTCCCCATGCCCGTGAGATCGAAGGTGTCGTCATTCTGCGCATCGATGCATCGTTTTATTTCGGCAATGTCAATTTTATCAAGGAAAAAATAGATGAGGTACTTTTTGGCGAGAAACGTGAGCTCAAAGCCGTGATACTCGATATGAGCAGCGTTAATTTTCTCGATTCTTCCGCCGACACAGCCCTGCATGAAATCTTTAACGAGTTGAAGGAACTGCAGGTCATGTTTCTTATCGCCAATATTAAGGGACCGGTCCGTGACGTGATGCGTTTGAGCGGTCTTTATGAAAAAATCGGTGCCCATCATTTTTTCTACAATGTCAAAGACGCAGTCCATTATCTGGAACATCTTGACAATAAAACGAACTCTAACGGTTCCATGCGTTCGGAAGCCGTTTTAAGTTCTGAACCAGACAATCAAAATAACAAGTAATAGAAGGTAAGGAGACGTATCATGTTGTTACGCTATTTCTATGATCATAAGCTTGCCCACGCTTCCTACATGGTTGGGTGTCAGGCAAGCGGTGAAGCAGCCGTCATCGATCCGGGTCGGAATGTGGAACAGTATATTCAAACGGCCGAAGAGAATGGTATGAAGATAATTGCCGCGGTCGAAACACACATCCATGCCGATTATGTTTCCGGAATACGGGAGCTTGCCCATCAGACAGGCGCAAAACTCTATGTTTCCGATGAAGGCGGGCCGGACTGGAAATACCGGTATGTTCAGGAATACGACCACATGCTTTTAAAACATGGGGATACCTGGAAAATTGGTAACATTATTTTTGAAGCAGTACACACACCGGGTCATACACCGGAGCACATGTCTTATATGCTTACCGATTCGGCTGGTGCCAGTAAGCCGATGGGCGTATTTACCGGTGATTTCCTTTTTGTCGGTGATGTCGGACGTCCGGACCTCCTGGAAGAAGCTGCCGGTCTAAAAAACACAAAAATTGAAGGTGCCCGGCAGATGTTCCGATCGGTCCGTTCTTTTCGTGAATTACCCGACTACCTGCAGATCTGGCCGGCCCACGGCGCCGGAAGTGCCTGCGGCAAGGCCCTGGGTGCGGTACCTTCTTCCACGCTTGGATACGAAAAAATGTTTAACTGGGC
>CAYPHA010000154.1:0-3406 GCA_964410215.1 uncultured Calditrichota bacterium
TTTTGCTCCAACCAGGCCAGGTTGAATTGATAATGCAGCGCGCTGGAAATCAGGTTGATCGTTCCGTCCGGTGCCTGTTTCGCCACCAGATAGCCTTTCGGTTCCGCCGTGTTGAGATCCATGGTGAATTCGCCGGTCCAGGCTCCGCCATCCAGCTGTTTGCCCGGGCCAAAATCGGAAATCAGTTTTTTCACGGGCCAGGTCTTCCCATCATCATACGAGAGGGCGGCATACATGCCAAAACGGTACACCTTCTCACCCTGCGCATTTGTATAGGCCAGTGCTTCATACGGTTCCTCGCCGGTAAATGATACGAAAAGGATCGGTCCTTCTTTCAGGCGCAGCATGACGAGTCTCTGCCCCGAGCGGATGCCGGGAAATTCGGTAGGTGCATACTCCCAGGTTGCGCCGAGGTCGTAGGATATGCTTTGCGGCATTTTCCCGTTGATATCATCATTACGACCAAAGGCCAGCAGGGTCTTATCTTCCCGCTGAATCACACCTGCGTGAATACCGGCAATCCGGTCCCCGCTGCCCCCATCGATAAATTGCGGTTTTGTCCCTTCGCTGGTATGCCGGAACGTACCGGAGCCGTCAGGATTAATCAGGTGGGTAACCGATCCGCCCTTTCCGGGTGTCACCGCGTCCACCGGCAGCAGGATCTGTCCGTTATCCAGAACGAAACCGCCCGCGACCGGCATATTGCACAGCCCGTACTCATTATGAATAATGCGTGCATCCGACCAGGTGACGCCGTTATCCGTACTGGTACGCATGATCAGTATCATTTTCCCCCAGGTGGCGTCACTGCTCATGCCATTGAAATGATAGAGGGTTTGCTTCCCATCCCAGAGCAGGTCCGAAGCATGGTCGTTCCGGTCCGGTGCATTCCAGAAGAGGTCGGCTTCATCCCATTCTTCTGCCCCGCGGCGCAAACGGCTGGCCGCGATGGCCAGCTCGCGTCCGGATTCTTTTTTTGTCGTATACCAGATGGCCAGCAGATCGCCATTCGGACAGACGGCCAGGGCCGGGCAATGATTATGTTCATCGTAAAGGGGGCCATTCGCCCTTCCCGGCATCTTCACAAAGGACATGGGTTCCATGAAAAAAGGTTCATCCGCTGCGGGATGGGCCTCCCAGTCATACGGTTCCTGAGCAACCTCCTGCGCCCACAACGGCTGATCATCGTTATTAAGTGGTTTGCCCTGCGGCTCATCGGCCAGGACGACGCGGAAACCGATCAGCGGATGCCGCTCACCGGGCAAAGCCCCGCTGCGGTTGGCCGATCGCAGAAAGACCGTTTCGGTACCGTAACTTCCCCCGCGGGTCACCCGGAAATCCCCTTCCGCATAGCCCACCGGATCGATCCGGGATTCCTCAGTGTAGGGTCCGTACCAGTCCAGGCACCATTCTTCCACATTGCCATGCATGTCGTAAAGCCCGAAGGGATTGGCAGGCGTTTGTCCGACTTCCAGTGAAACCGGATCAAACTCCCAGGTTTCCCGCTGACTTTTATGATACGTTTCCGGAAGCGAGTAGCCGGTAGAATAGTCGCTTTCGGTTCCGGCACGGCAGGCGTATTCCCATTCCGCTTCGGTGGGAAGCCGGTAAGATTTTCCCTCTTTTTCCGACAGCCATTCACAGAAGGCCGCCGCATCGTTCCAGGAAACGAAGATGACCGCTTCATCATCTTTTTTTGAAGAACCGTACTTACCGCGGAAATCTTTATGAGAGGGATCAAACTGCTCGTATTGCCGGTTTGTCACTTCCGTGGCCGACATATGGAAGGAATGGGAAATATGCACCCAGTGTTCCGGCCGTTCATCAAACTGCCCGCCGGCATACTGACCCATGGCAAATGTGCCCGGAGCGATCCGCACCATTTTCATGTCCAGTGAATTGGTAAACGTATTATCCTGGGACTGGAGACACAGAGGTATCAGGGAAAGACTCATTGCGGTGATGGTGATAAAAACAAATTTCAGATGCATCAGAAAACTCCTTAATAATAGCCGAAGCAACAATATGAATAAACCGGGATTAACTTTTATTATTTTCAATTATTATTAAAAATACTCACGCCAACCCTGACTTGCCAAATCCGGCTTTTAATGGTCAGATTTTCACTTTTGTAAATTTCGGAAATGTCAGCGCTGTACCCTGTTTCAAAAAACAACGAATTGTTAAAAACCTTAAGAAACCTGATCCCAATTCCTGCTGAATAACCAAGAACGATATTTTCAAATCGTTCCTTGGGAGCCGGTATATTTTTAACACGCAATAAATAATCAAATGAACTGAACAGGAAAGAATATAATACATAGTTTTGTGTTGAACGTTTAGGCCGAATACCCAGCTGAAATTGTAAGTAATCAAATTGAGTTTCAGAAATTAAAATCTCACCCGTTCCTTCCGGCTGATTAATCGTTGTGATTTCCGATTCATTTTCACCACCCTTTTGAAGGAATGAAAATTGCGCTTCAAAATCCAAATACGTGAAATCAAGGAACCTGGCATATAGTCCAATTTTTGGGTTGATTACAGTATTTTTATATGGTATGTAAGACGGATTCAGCCCATTTTTATAATTGAAATCTACTTTTGATGCTGCGATTCCCATTTTAATTCCTAAATCCGAAATGGGTTGGGAAAAGCAAATCCCTGCGAAAGTCATGATAAAAATGATCAAAAAATACCTGGAACTCATGGTATAGTCTTTCTTTCCGTAAATGAAGTCTATTCTGTCATTACTTGCATATTAGACGATTCTGTACTCTTGCATCAGCATAATTGACCAGGTGCCGCAGGCTAAATTTCTTAAAAATTCAGGTTTGCGAATGGTTATAAAGCAACTTAACGGGATATGAATCAGGCACTCAAGATTTTTGGTTTTTTGTGATGATGTGCCGGAATTCCATATAAAGAACCCTTTGTGCTGAGATCTTCATCGATTTCCGGCCAATGAACACCTAATCCATTCTTGCTGATAATATAATTTTGACGCTGGCTTTTAGTAGCGTTTGATAAACGCCAAGACCACCCTAAAGGTACACTGACAATCCTTCCATCCTCGAGGAAAGCCGTAATGGTATCCTTGTCAATTTTTATATCTTTCATTCTCGGATCGATGTGAACCACAATGTTCATTCCAGGCCTCTATAACCAGAATTTACAATTCATATCGGCTTTCGCAACATGGACGTACATCGGCTCATAGCAATCAAAGTTATAAAAGTAAAACCGATATTTATCTGATATTTTTTTTATTGTCGGCATTTGTATTGAATGTAAATTAATATTGGCTCAATGGCAATATCATTTGGATTTACTGCTTTACAACAGCTGTGCGTCTGTAATGCCTCCCCAAAATCAAGACATTTTTAAGGTTTAGAACGTTTAGTGATTT
>CAYPHA010000155.1:0-2979 GCA_964410215.1 uncultured Calditrichota bacterium
CATTATCGTTATCGACATTATCACTGTCCATTCCCGGGCTTTCCAGAAAACGGTATCCGAAGTAACCCGGTATTTTACCACCATCACCGATACCATTGGCATCCCAGGCGTAAAGCATATTTCTGGTGTTGAATGGGTAGGATTCGTCGAAAGCTGAAATAAAACCGCCGTTATCATCGGCGAAATCGTTGGGCCCGCCGACGTGCGGGTCACCGAACATACCGAGAAACACTTTATCCAGTCGTTTCTGGCTGACATTTGTAACGGTATATACCAGGAAGATAAGATCTTCTGCCAGTGGGTTGTTAAACTGAAAAATCCGTACCTGCAGTTCCAGACCGAGTCCCTGCTTCGTTGAGTCATCAGGAAAAGGGTAATAAGGAAATTCGGCATTGTCGATATCATCCATTACATAAAAAACTTCCTCGTCGGGTGTGGTCGCATCATCACCGAGAAAAGCCGGCCATACATAGCGACCCAGTGTTTCATTGTACCAGTTTTCCGGCCAGCTGTCCGGCTTACCGTCTTCGTCACTGTCCAGATCGGAAAAGGTGGCCACCTCATTGGATGCCGGATCGGCAAACCCAACTTTGGGTTCCCATCCCCAGCGCTCTGCGGTCCCCGGTTGAAATTCCCCGCCGGAACCGGAAAAGAAACCGTCACTGACGATGTGAAGCGTATCGCCATTATGACCGATGACTTCCGCACCGACCATTGGACCGAATTCGAAGGCATATCCCAGTCCGCTGGGTCCTCTCGGCCAGACCAGGTCGGCATTTGCATTATCGGCGGACGGTGTTGAGATGGAACCCTGGTTGGTTATCAGTACACGGATCTGATTACCCTCGATGATGGTTTCTTTCAGTTCTTCATGGCGCTGATCTTCCTGCAGGGCCGAAATGAGGGCATCGCGGTTCAGTTCATATTGTGCCCAGCGTTCCTGGTTGGAAAGATGTTTATACTTTATTTCATCCCCTGACTGACCCTGAGCCAGGGCCCTGCCCGCAACCAGAAATAGAAATAAAATGAAACTGTAAATGCTGATTCGAGTCATTTTTTGCATACGTTTTACCATAATTTTATTAATATTATTTAATCTTTAATCTTTAATCTTTTATCTTTTATCTTTATAAAATAAACCTAAAAACTAAACATCATCCCCAAAAAAACCTGCCTGGGTTCGCTCAACCAGTCTTCCCTCTGGTAAAAATTATCAAGGAATTCAACCGGGAAGAAATCATCAGGATTCCGCGTAATCGTTCGTCTGAGATTGTTGAAAAGTGTCGGGTTAATGGTTTCTTCGAGATTATTGAGAGAACTTCCGGTATTCGTATGGACAAATATTTCGTTCTTCGTATCCAGCACGTTTTCGACCTGTAGAAAAACGGAGAACATGCCCATTTTGATATCGAAGAATTTTTCAAGTCGCAGGTCGATGTTGGTGATCCAGGGGCGACGGTCACTGTTCTGGACAAATTCCACCGGCTGGATAGAAGAGGGTACACTGGGTGTATAGGGTGTACCGCCGCGCAGCTCACCGATAACGCTGGCCAGCCAGTTGTTGGATTGACTCAGTGTGATGGTTCCGTTCAACGTGTGGGTACGGTCAAAACTGAGCGGTACCAGCTTTTGTGCCGTTGCCCGGCCTGTACGGGCATCGACGGCCAGGGCAAGGGCGTCGGTAAACGATCCTTCACCCACCTGGAAGGTATAATCCAGAGTCGATGAAAAGATACCACCACGCGATTTTCTTTTTACGAGGGAGGCGGTAAAACCCTTTACTTTTGCGTAACCGATATTGGTAAAAACGTTGAATTCTTTGTCGATAGCGACTTCACCACCGATAACGCGCCGGTCATCGATCAGATCGTTTACATCTTTATAAAAGATTGTCAGATCCGCTTTGATATCTTCGGTGAACTGCTGTTGCAGGCCCATTTCGTACTGAACGCTGCGTTCGGGATCCAGGTTGGCATTGCCGAACGTCGGGGGGGTTATAAAATCGAAATCGACGAATCGTGCATTCCTGTAAATATCGAAGAAAGGCGGATACTGGTAGAAAACCCCGTAGGAGAAACGGATAATTCCGCGGGACGTAATCGGGAAGCTCAGGCTGATACGCGGCATCAGGCGGTGTTTGGGTTCCGCCTTTTTTAGGGCGTCAGGAGCGTCAACACCCGTATCTACCGTACCGGCGATGTCGGGATTAAAAAGTGCCCGGGTATAGAGATATTCATAGCGCAGACCGGCATTCAGGATAAAACGCTCGGCCAGTTCCATTTTATCCAGAAAGTATAGTGAACCCTGAATCGGCTCTCGGGTATACTTCTGGAAGTTGGTAAATTCCGGATTCTCTTTCGGATCGGGAATCTGGAATTCATACAAATTGGATTCCGGGATTTGATTGAACAGGAAGGTAAAAGACTCATATTCCAGGTGATGGTGCATGAATTCGGCACCGAATTTCACTTCGTGATTCTGCATTAGCTGACTGACCACATCAATTTTGGAAATCAATGACCGGCTGCTCCGATCGGTTCTGCCCGGGTATGTACCTCCGGCATAATATGTTCCCGTAGGGGGAATGATCAGATTGCTGATGTCATTTCCCGGGGGCGGTACATAACCGGAATCAAAACGGTCTTTGAATGCGGCGGTCAGCGCGTTGCTGAAATTTGCGCCAAGCTTGACGGTGTAGAAGGTCTTGTTGGTTACAGAATGCGTGAAACTTACCGAGTGACTGGTGTTATCCGACCAGGTTTTGGGCCGTCCGTCCGGGGTAAACCGGTAGGTCCTGAAAAAACCACTCGAATAATTTTCACCATAATCGAAAATAACATCGTAGGAAACTTTAAACGTATTTGAGGCCTTCCAGCTCAATTTACCCGTCAGGTTGATATTATCCCTGGTGACCATGGGTACACCGATCCGCCCGATCGGCCCGATCCGTCCGATCCGCCCGATTCCGCAAAGCCCACC
>CAYPHA010000156.1:0-2948 GCA_964410215.1 uncultured Calditrichota bacterium
GAAATGTCGGCAAACAACATCCGGTTTGAAGCCCATGGCGCGAACCATAAAATTCTTACGTCGGTGCCTGAAACAGAATGTATCACAGAGATGAAAGAGTCCGTGGAAACGCTTACTTCCAAACTTGGCAGCCGTTCAACGCTTTTCAGTTATCCGAACGGGGGTTATAACGAGGAGGTTGTGGAAGCAGCGAAACAATGTAACTTTGAATTTGCCTTTACCACGGATAAGGGCTTCGTAAATGCGGGAACAGTACATAAATTTAAAATACCCCGGATCAATATTTATGAACAGAATTCAGGAAACATACCGATGTTTTTATGTACCATAGCCGGGATATTTTAAAGGAGAGGGATGCGGGTACTGGTTACCGATGGAGATACACGGGCAGCGCTGGCCATTGTCCGAAGCCTGGGCAGGAAGGGGTATACCATCCACGTTGGTGCAGAGAAGCATCCATCGCTGGCCTCTTCATCAACGTACTGTTCGAACAGGTTTGAATACACCAATCCGAAGACGGATAATCAGGGATTCATACGTGACCTTATTAAATATGTCCGTGACAATAAAATCGATATTCTGCTGCCTGTCACAGATATTACTACGATCAATGCTACTTGTAACCGGGATCAGTTTGAAGAATACTGTCACATTCCCTTTCCTTCCGCCGGCTCCATTCTACGGGCTGCCGATAAGGCAGAGACGATTGAAATGGCCCGGGCACTGGGGCTTCCGGTGCCTGAAACACGCATTATTCATACAAAGGAAGCATTTCAGGATCTTCAGGAAAATGATTTTAACTACCCCCTGGTTATAAAACCGTCCCGGTCGCGTATACTGATTGACAACCGCTGGCATGCCACGGCGGTCGAGTACGCACAGAATAAGAGTGACCTTGCAGACCGGCTGTTAAATCGTCCGGAATACCATTATCCAATGCTGCTTCAGGAACGCATTAAAGGACCCGGGATCGGTATTTTTCTGTGTTTCAATAAGGGACAGCTTATCGGATTGTTCAGCCACCGCCGGTTACGGGAAAAGCCACCGTCCGGAGGGGTCAGTACACTGCGGGAAAGTATTCCCTACTCCGAAAAAGCCAGGGAATATGCACAAAAGCTGCTGGAAAACCTGAACTGGCATGGGGTGGCCATGGTCGAATTCAAGCAGGATGAGCGTGACGGCGAACTGAAGCTGATGGAAATAAACGGACGTTTCTGGGGCTCGCTGCAACTGGCTATCGATGCCGGTGTCGATTTTCCGGGCATATTAATGGATATAGTATCCGGAAATCCTCAATCTAATAGCTTTGAATATAATTATGGAATAAAAACACGATGGCTCTTAGGTGATCTGGATGCCTTACTGATGGTGCTGCTCAAGAAACGGGAGGCACTCAACCTGCCGGCGGATTTTGGCTCGAAACTCAGCTACGTGATGCAATTTCTAAGATTTTTCCAATCCGGTATGCACTATGAGGTGGCCAGGTTATCCGATATAAAACCGTTTATATACGAACTGAGAAACTGGATTAAACGTGATGTCAATGCCTGAAAGCTGCATTCAATGATGATGGTGATGGAAATAATTTTCTGGATATCGCTTCTGCTCATTTTTTATGCGTACTTCGGTTATCCAATAACACTGATGATACTTAATAGCCTGCGCGGCGGGAGGGAAATAGCAGTTATAAGCGATGATCCCATTTATCCGACTGTTTCCGTGTTGATTCCGGTGCATAACGAGCAAAGCATTATCGAAGAAAAGATTAAGAATTGTCTATCAATCGTTTATCCGGAAAATAAACTATCATTTCTTTTTATATCAGACGGATCGACGGATGACACCAATGCGATCATCAGGCAATATACGGGTGATCAACTGCATCTGGAGGCATTGCCAGGGCGCGGCGGCAAAGCGGCGGCGCTTAACCGGGGGATGGAGAAAAGTGACGGCGAAATCGTCATCTTTTCCGATGCCTCGATCCTGCTCGAACCGGAGGTGGTAAAGAACATTGTTCAGCCCTTTAAGAATCCTGAGATTGGTTGTGTATCCGGTGAGGATCATATCAGGGAAAGTGGCGGCGAGGGAATATACGGCCGCTATGAATTGTTTTTGAGGAACCAGGAGTCGACATTTTATTCCATTGTCGGTGCCAGCGGTTCGTTCTATGCTCAAAAAAGAGAACTCTGTGATCCCTTTCCTGAGGGTCTTGCTCCTGATTTTTTGTCGGTGCTGAACACGGTTGAAAAGGGATACAAATGTGTGACGGAACCTAATGCCATCGGTTATATGACGAGCCTGAAGAGCAGCAAGGATGAATTTCGCCGCAAGGTACGGACACTGATACGGGGTATGAGCGCGTTGTTTTACAAAAAGCATCTGCTAAATCCTTTCAGGTATTTCCGGTTTTCGTTTGAATTGGTTTCACATAAACTGTTACGCTGGCTGGTCCCCTGTTTTATGCTTACGGCACTGATCAGCAATGTTTTTTTAATCAGAGACCCTTTTTACCAGGTGATGCTTGTTTTCAACCTTTTGTTTTATTTTCTGGCCTTGCTGGCCGGACTGCGGATACGTCCATTTGACCGCCTTCTTCCGGGGAAGATTGCTCTCTATTTTTCACTGGTCAACTGGTCCATCCTTGTTGCCTGGTTCCATTATTTCAACGGCACCCGTCAGGAACTCTGGTCTCCATCGAAGAGGAATTAATATGTATGAGTGAAACACCCTACTATTTCAATAATGGCACTTACAGACTGTTTGGCATTCTCTATAAACCCGATGATACAGATGTGAAAGAGGGTTTTATATTTTGTCATCCCTTCGCTGAGGAAAAGTTATGGACGCAGAGGGTTATGGTAAATTTTGCTCGCGAACTAATGCAAAAAGGCTATGCCGTGTTACGTTTTGATTTTATGGGTCATGGTGATAGTGAAGGAGATTTTGAA
>CAYPHA010000157.1:0-2886 GCA_964410215.1 uncultured Calditrichota bacterium
AATCATTATTAAATTTGAGTCTTAACCATACCTCGGTGCAGCTCACATCTTCAACCGTTAGTTGAAGGTCCCCCGAATTATAGCTGGGTCCTGTCGATTTACAGCAAGAGAAATAAATGATCATGGTAAAGAATAAAATGATAAAGCTAAACACGTTCTTTATTTTTTGGTCATTTGTTTTCATTCAATGTAAGTCTTCTAATTTTGTTATTTTCTTTTCCCTGTTATGATAATCCCTTTACTCCCGGTCTGCCCGGTTGCAACAATTAAATTATCTGTTACAGACAATCCTTTTAATTCACCGTTTTCGAAAGCCAGTTCCGGATATTCATGCCACGTGGAACCGTTATAATGCATTACCAGTCCAAACACGCCTACAACAAAAATATTATTCCAGGCTGATCCCCTGACTCTCAGCGTTATATAACTTGGTATATCAATCTCATTCCATGAATTATCCTTATAAACCCTTAATCCGCTACCACACTCATATACAGGGCTATTATGATTGAACCATACGCTTAGTATTCTTCTTTCTAAATCCCAATTTAATGTATCTTTTACTGTTGAGTTAGATATAGTAAGAAGACGATATTTCCCACGATGAGATCGATCAGATACAGGACACAAAATGGTTTTCCGACCTGATTGTGAATTAACTGCGCCCCAGATATCATTGATATCCGTCTGTGTGGGACTTTCCAGTTTAAACCACTTTGAACCGTCATAATAAGTTATATGTCCCATCGGTCCAACGAAATACATATTGTTTGAAGAAGTACCCCACGCTTTATTAACACTTCCCGGTCCTTCTCCAAATTCAAATTTCATTTGATGATATACACCATCTATAATTCTTGACACACCACCAGCTCTGGAAATAAACCATAAATCTCCATCTGCTGTCAAAAAAACAGTTTTTAGTGGATCTTGATCTGTAACGATTACGGTTTGCCCATAATTTAGCCTTATTTTTAACCGTTTAAGTTCCCATATAGTACCATTCCATTTAGCAGCATTGTGCATTTCTTCTTCTTCATTTAGATAAATTTCACCTACCACCCAAATGCTATCTTCATTAATAATTGCAACATCATAGATATAACTTTCCCGATCACCAAAAGTAAAGACCGACCACATCATTTCATGGCTGGTTGTATCTATACCATCCTGATCGGATTCAGTCCCATTTTTGCACTGTGGAATTAATAACAAAATACACATAGTAACAGCCAAAACTGAAGTATATATAATCTTTGTCAAAACATAGACCCCTATTGTCCCTATTCATTTGAGCAATATAATCATCACAAATGTCGAGCAGGATTGCGATTACGCATACAAATTAGAATTCGGATCATGTTGGCTAAAAATATACACAATCAGATAAATCGCAGGCTGTTTAGACTTTGCTTATCGCATTAAAATGGCTTTCCGTAACTTGACGTCCTTTCCGGATCGCAAACGGATGACATATAGTCCGCTGGCCACCCGGTTCCCGGCTTCATTGCGTCCGTCCCATCCGGTCATATGGTAACCGGCCTTGAGGATGCGGTTGTCATAGAGCGTTCGGATTTTTTGCCCCAGCAGGTTGAATACCTCCAGGCTGATTTTCTGTTCATCCGGCAGGGTAAAAATGATCCGTGTATCGGGATTGAACGGATTCGGGAAATTCGGTCTCAAATCAAATGTTAATGGAGACAGGGATATCCCTTCCGCATGGGATTGTATATATTCAACGGTACCGGCAATCAGTAATAAGCGATGGGTATTGTCATGTAATACCTTTGTTTCTATGAATTGTGTTTCGGACAGGTCATAGGCCATTTTAAATACCGGATCGATGAGAAAAAGCTGGAATTCTTCCGGAATGTCCCCGAAATGCGTGCATTCAAGACGGATTTCATCTGTGTTTTGCTCACCTTCCAGATGCAGATTCCAGGTATGCCCCTGCTCGTTTTTCTCTTTCAAAATCATGGCATAGCGGGTTTTATCGGTATTGGAAACCGGTTTATTGAGTGCCTTTTCGGCCCTTGCATGTAAAGCAACCGATCCGGCCAGCCGGGGCGGCTCTTTCATCAGGATCAGATCATCTTCGGGCATAGCGGCATACACACCGAAGAAATTATCCGTGTCCTTGCTGACGGATCCGATGGCCTGGATGCGGACACCCCAGTTGTCATCGGTAAAGCGGTCGGTTATTGCGTACTGAGAACCGGTTCCTCCGCCGAGAGCGATCGTCAATATGGCGTCCTTATCGACGTCTATGGCCAGCCCTTCCCACTTCTTAAGCAAAGGCGGATTGCTGATCCAGCCCGTATTACCCAGGTACCAGATGGGAGCCGGAGAAGCGCTGATGGACAAGCTGTCGACCGGGATGTCGTAATCAAAGGGATTGCCGACCAGGTTCCAGCCGCTTTGCAGGTTGATCTGACAGTATGACGCTGCATTGGCCGAAACGCCCGGACCGGAATCGACGATCTTACCCGGCACGTTGAGGATTAGCAGGAACGCCTTCCCCGGATGCATGACCGGCTGATCGGCAAAGGAAGGATACTCGATTAGCGTTTCATTGTCGATATCATAGAGCCGCCAGATTTTAGGATCGTAGGCATCCAGGTCATCTTCAAAGACGGACTTTGGTTTCTTGTCAACCAGGTCGAGCGGCACCGAAAACAAACGGTAGTCATTTACGGTATTACCATCGTGCAGTGCCAGCGGTTCCCCGCTTTCGTTGCTGAGAACGCCGCCATCGCCGCCAACTTCCGTCTGAATCAGGAAAAATCCCGACGCCGGTAAGCGGCTTTTATTGCCGGCCAGGTCATCGGCAACGATGGCATATTCCACACCGCGCTGCGTAACCGCTGCGGCCGGAATAACCACCTG
>CAYPHA010000158.1:0-2863 GCA_964410215.1 uncultured Calditrichota bacterium
GCAGTATTTCATTGAATGTCTATAATTCTCCTGGCCAGGTAATTTTCGGGATTAATCAGTATTATGAGGCCGGATATCACAGCATCAGATTCGATGGTACGAAACTGTCTTCCGGAATTTACTTCTACAGTTTACAGATAAATTCGTTTCACACTTTGGGTAAAATTTTACTGGTAAAATGAGGTGTTATTGCCTGGCTGCTAATTGTAATTCTTTCAGCGATCCGGTTGACGTTGCTTATAAAGGGACCTTTTTTTTATATGTTTATAAAGACCTCTTTACAAGAACAAAGTACGAATTCTTAAGGTTGAATAAAAAGGCTTTATATGAACCGTTTTCTTATCGTAATCCTGATCTGTGCCCGTATTCTGGCAGCAGAGGGTCCTTATTATCAGAACCGTCTTTTGTTTTGTATCCAAGATGATGTCGATCATTTAAAGACGACGTTCCTCGGCAAAAAACCGGCGACCGGCCTTCCGGCAATCGACCGGTTGCTCAGCATGCATAACGCCGTAAGAATGGAAAAATGGCTGACGTCGGCTGATGATTCCGACGTGATTGACGGGGTGAATTTATCAAAAATATACCGCGTGGTCTTTGCTGAAAATAAATCAACGGAGGATATTCGTGCCATCAGGGATGCGTTTAAAGCGATCGGCGATGTACATTCCGCCGGTAAAGAACCGCGGCTGACATTACATCAAAGCCTTTCTCCTTATGTTCCCTCCGATTCCTATTTCGCGCAACAATGGTACCTGAAAAAGATCATGGCTGATTATGCCTGGGCGCTGTGGAAGGGTGCCGTGCCGGGTGATTCGACCGTTATTGTTGGCGTGGTGGATTCCGGGATCGATTATCTGCATCCCGATCTGGCCGGGGCCATGTACCTGAATCCGGGTGAGGACGTGGACGGTGACGGATTGTTAACGGCAGCGGATAGCAATAATATCGATGATGACGGTAATGGTTATAAAGACGATTTCTACGGATGGGATTTCGTAGGCGGCTATCAGAACGGCGGTAAATTTCCCGATAATGATATCCGCCCGCCCAATGCCGGTCCGGATAAGGAACTGAGTCACGGAACCCATGTCGCCGGTGTCATGGCTGCTGTGAGTGATAATGCCCTGGGAATGAGCAGTATCGGTTTTACCTGTAAATTGATAGGTACAAAGCACTCCTATGATGATGAGCTCAGCGAGGTAAATATTGACGATGGATATGACGGTATTCTTTATCTGGCTAAAAGGGGTGCGGATATTATAAACTGTTCCTGGGGGGGAGAGGGCTATTCCGCTTATGCGAATTATGTGATGAACCAGGTTAAAAACTATGATGCCATCGTCGTATGCGCGGCAGGGAATGACAGCAGGAACAGTGATAATACCCCGCACTATCCCAGCGATTTCGAGAGTACGATATCCGTTGCCGCATTGGGCTCGAACGATGTCAAAGCCGGATTTTCCAATTACGGGAGCAGTATCGATATCTCGGCACCCGGTGTTTCCATCTTCAGTACGATCCACTGGGGACAGGGCGATTATGCGTCATGGCCGGGAACGTCCATGGCCAGCCCCATCGTCGGCGGATCCCTGGCTTTACTCAAGGCTTTTTTCCCTGATTCATCCCGCGATTGGTTGATAGAAACACTGCTGGACATGGCCGATCCCATCGATGATAAAAATCCATCCTATGCGGGTCGGCTTGGCTCCGGACGGGTGAATATATTCAATGCGATCGGCAGCAGTTTGTATCCATTGATCACAATGACATCCTATACCGTTTATACCATTCAGACGACGCTGGCCGGCCAATCCGAAAGGATCCGTCCCGGCGAAGAGGCCGCACTCACTATCAGTCTCTCCAATGATGAGAAATGGACGCCTGCTCACGATCTGCAAATAAAACTGCGAAGCCCGGATGCATCGGTGGTCGTTCTGGACTCCATTGCCCTTTATTCGTCAATTTCTCCCGGAGATACGGTCACCAATTTCTCCGATTTACTGGAAATACGCCTGGCGGATTCGGCCCGGATTCAACCTTATGATCTGGATGTTGTGATTACGGCGAATGACACGAGTGCCTTTCCATATTCAGACGTGTTAACGCTTACTGTAGAACCTTCAATGGATATGCCGGGTTTTCCCCGAACGGGTGTCCCCGTCACGGCTCCCCTCGGTGTCGCTGACATTGCCGGTGATTCCCTGAAGGAAATTATTATGGTCGGCGGCAATGACAGCCTCTATGTGTTTGAAGCATCGGGAAAAATTCTACATGGTTTTCCCGTTTCTCTTGAATCCTACACGACCATGGCCCCGGTCATTGCCGATATGGATGCCGATGGAAAAAGGGAAATTGTTGTCATTAACCGCTCCGGACTGATTCGGATGTTCAAGCCGGACGGGACGATCCGTTTTGAGCTCGATATGGATGAAACCTTCAGGGGAGATGCGGCTGTCGGCAACGTGGACAGCGATCCGGATCTGGAACTCGTCTTCGGAACGTACGAAAACATGCTGCATGCTGTAAATCTTGACAGCAGCGAAGTCAGCGGTTTTCCCGTAACTTTTAATGAACGGATAGGAACCGGCGCCGCCCTGGCTGATTTCAATTCCGATGGAAGGGCGGATATTGTGGTGGGTAATGAAAACGATGAACTGCATGTCATTACGGCAACAGGTGATTCCCTGGATGGGTTTCCCGTTACATTGAGCGATGCCCTGAATGCGCCGCCCCTCGTCATGAATTCGGATGAGGATTTACTTATTATTTTTCCACAAAAGGACCAGAAATTAATCATCATGAATGCGCAGGGGGCTATCCTGTCTGCGTATGATGCAGGAGCAAATGTCGAACAACCGGC
>CAYPHA010000159.1:0-2783 GCA_964410215.1 uncultured Calditrichota bacterium
TCAGCGGATGCGCTGAACTGCTGGAACTCCTTAAACAGTCGCAGGTTCAGAAACCCTCGGTGCATTTCAGCGATGTGCGCCTGACCGGCCTATCGTTCGACAAAGCCGATCTCATTTTCAAAGTGGATATTGACAATCCAAATGGCATGGGCATCGATCTTTCCGGTTTTACGTATGACTTTTTTATAGACAACAATCGCTTTCTGAATGGTGATAATACGAATCCCCTGACGATACAGGCGAAGGACAAAAGTACAATCGATTTACCGGTGAGCCTTGGATTCAAACAGTTGTTCGATGCATATAACAGTCTCAAAACAGCAGATACCGTCGGTTATCGTCTCGATATGACGATGGCCTTCAACCTGCCGGTACTCGGCGTAACACATATTCCGGTCTCAAAATCGGGTAATTTACCGAATATGAAAGTACCTTCCATTAAATTGAAAGCGCTTAAATTGGAAAATCTCAGCTTCAGCGGAGCCAAAATGCTGCTGCAGTTAAACGTGAAAAATCCAAATGGATGGGCCGCTAAACTGAATGGTATGAAATACGCCTTGAATATTAATGGGGCCGATTGGGTAACAGGTGTCAACACGGAAGCACTCGATTTCGGAGCCCATCAGGAGAATACTATTTCCATCCCCTTTTCCATGAATTTTCTGGAGATGGGACGATCTGTTTTCAATCTTGTGAATGGGGACGGAGATCTCAGTTATCAGCTTACCGGTGATCTCGATCTGGAAAGTTCCATACCACTCGTCGGGGATTTCGATCTTCCGTTTAATAAGAAGGGCGAAATTGAATTACTGAAATAGTGTGACACCAGCGGACCGGTTTAATGCCTTAATAGTGCCCCTTCTTTTCCGGTAGCTGCCGGAATCCGGCGCAGTTCCCTATCCCCCCGGGTGATGATTAATTCGGGATATTCTGTTCCGCTCATATGGTAACGTATAGGACGGTATGGTTCCGGTATGCGGTTTAAGTCAATCGTCAGCTTCGATACGTTTCTGCTTTGTGTTGTCAGGGTGGAATCAGACAGGGTCACAGACACTTCAGCGAACATGTTTTCCGCACGCAATTCCATGTGCAACCAGAAGTACCATTTCGACTCATCGGTAATCAGGTGTAATTCCGGGTAAAACCGGTGATTGAGATTCATACCACTTTCACACACATTCTGGTACCAGCTGAGCTGTTCACACACCCACTCTGCGGTATAATTGGTGGCAGCATGCGGTGCACCGACAAGCCAGTAAACACGAGGTTGATACGCATGGCAGGTTTTTATGGAATCATATAATATCTGACTCTGTTCCGCCGGAACCCAGGCATCGTTTGTACCGTGCCACAATATAAGCGGGACATATCTGACATTACGGGCAAAATTTACAGAGGACCGTCGCTCGTATTCAAATGGATCATTTTGATTATATGATCCGATTTCAGGCAGTGCATTTTCATATAAGCGCGGAAGTGTCGTTTCGGTCCAGCGTTTGAGGTCGGACACACCCTGACCGGAGACAACGGCAGCAAAGATGTCCGGGTATTTAGCGGCCATTATCTGGGAAAGCATGCCGCCCATGGAGCGGCCGGCCAGATACACCCGTGTCGTGTCTACATGATAGCGCTGTTGTACATAATGAATGGCATCGATGACATCATGCTGCGCCTCCGGCGCGGCCATCGATACCTCACCTCCGGCATGGGTGCCATGCAGATCCGGACATACCAGCAGCCATCCTCTTTTCGTACATGCTTCGTAATACCCCTGCCGTTTAGCCGTATAACGGTTGCCACCCATATAATGGGCAATAACCAACAACGGGCGGGCATGATCCGGTCCAGGGGTATCCGGGATAAAAAGGACAGCCTTTTGCAGTGATTGATCATAACTGCTCGTAAAGCTGAATTCAATTTCTTCCGCAGGAATCAGCGATATAAAAAGAAAGATGAAGGTAAAAAAAAGGACGTTCCTCGCCGTATCAGTCATCCACATCCTCAGAAAAAATTCCCATCCATTTGTCGCGCAGCAATCCCATGCGCAAAACATCGCGGTGCGCGTTATTCAGAAAAACGTCTTTATAAAGGATACCTTCCAGGTCAAATCCAAACTTGCTGTTCAGATTAATATTATTAATATTGGTATCGAGCGAATGAATGTATACTTTATTGTACTTCAGAACGCAGAAGGTGTAATACAGATAGAGGAAGGTTGAGATCTTTCCAATGCCTTTATTTCTGAAATCTTCGGTTCCGATAAATTTTTTCATTTCCAGTTTTTTTGACGATTCATCGATATTTTCACCGCCGATCAGCCCGACAAAATTTTTCCGCTTATAATAAATGGCAAAATAAAACGCATTGTGGCGTTCGAAGAGATAGGAAGCAAGTGCCTTGGGCTCGCCCGGAAAAAAACTGATCAGTGTTTTCTGGACCGAATCATGTCCGATCCACTCGGCAATGGTGGGAACCTGGTCCCTCTGGAGGGGTTTGATACAGACATCCTTCATACTGAAGCAGTAATCCTTTTCCCAATCATCTGAAATCGATTTCGCATCGAGTGTCTCTCTGTAGGTTCCATTCCCATTCAAGGCAATATTTTTACTGGCCGTGACAAAATCAAGCAAATTTACCGATACCGAGATGATATCACTTTTATCGACACCGTAATTGACCAGCTCTTTATAAAAGGAATTTGTCACCAGCTTCAGCATTTGTTTTTGCTTTTGACGACTTATCTCGTCTATGCCATTATTATTCATGGTCGACCTGCCTCTCTC
>CAYPHA010000160.1:0-2719 GCA_964410215.1 uncultured Calditrichota bacterium
GACCATGATCGACCGGATTCTTTCCTTCCTGGAAGGACGCAATCTGCACGATGACCTGACACTGATTCTGATAAAAATTTAACACGGTGCGGATCGTGGGAATTATTGATTTATAAAAGTTATTTGATAGATTGTTATGAAATGAAGTATGATAACGCTTAAATAGTACTTGGAGGTAAATGTCGATGAGTGGGTTTGAAGTCAGTCGAAATGATCACGAAAGTGTATCCGTATTAAACCTTGCCGGTTTTCTCGATGCACACACAGCCCCCAAGTTCGAAGAAGAACTGCTCACTCTTATCAGAGAGGAGCGGACCAGGATCGTGGTCAACCTGAAAAGCCTCGATTATATCAGCAGCGCGGGGCTTGGCGTATTTATGGGCTTTATCGAAGAAATAAGGGAGAAAGGCGGCGATATAAAATTATCAAATATGTCACCAAAAGTATTTAAGGTCTTTGACTTACTGGGATTTCCTGCATTATATGAAATTTTTGATGATGAGGCGGAGGCAAAATCCAGATTCTTTGAAACCAAATAGTATTATTTTCGAACTGTATATTAGAGAATACTATGAAGAAAAGCAGCAGACAAAAGTTCAATATCCGGTTTCCGAGCAAGACCGACAATCTGGAGGTGATCCGTGACTTCGTTAACCGGCTTGCCCTCAAAGGAGGATTTTCCAGGGAAATTTCCGACCAGATTGCCCTTGCCGTCGATGAGGCCTGTACCAACGTGATAAAACATGCCCATAAGTTTGATGCCCGCCGCATGATCGATGTCACCGTGCATATTGATGAAGAAAAAATGGAGATCATTATTTCGGATAAAGGTAAGGGCTTTGACCCTTCACGTCTGACAAAACCGGACCTTAGAAAATATATACATGAAGCTAAGATGGGAGGACTCGGTATTCATTTAATGCGTACGCTTATGGACGAGGTCAATTATAGCTTCAATCCCGGTACAAAAAATCAGGTTGCGCTTGTAAAATACATCAATAAAAAGTCTGCGTGATATGGCTGATCATCTTGACAGTTTTCGTTTCCGCCACCAGCAGGAACTGAATTCGGAAGAGCTCGACAGGAAACTCATCGAGTTATCGGCCCTCTTCGAAATCAGCCAGACCCTCAACTCTTCCCTGAATCTTAAATCCATCCTGGACAATCTGCTGTTCGTTACCATGGGACGCATGATGATCAGCAAAGGAATGATCCTGTTCCAGGTTTCCGGCAATCCGAATATTTTTAAGATCGAAACGGTAAAAGGTCTCCCCTTTTCACTCATAAACAAGGAACTGCATATCGGCGACCTGCCTAATCATCCGGTCTTCATAAAGGAAATCGATACCGAATGCGATTGGCTGGAACCGCTGCATTCCTTAAAAATCGACCTGTTGATTCCGTTGATTTCCATGCGGAATTTCCGCGGCTTTATCGCTTTCGGATCAAAACTGTTGAACAAGGCCTATACGGACGACGAACTCGGTTTTTTATCATCCATGACCAATATCGCCATTCCTGCTATTGAAAACGCCCTTGTTTTTGAAGAGCTGAATACTGTCAACCGGCAACTCGATCAGAAAATACAGGAACTGAATACGCTCTTCGAAATCGGCAAGGAGCTCAACCAGATTTTTGATGCCGGCAAGATACTGAAACAGCTTTCCTATTCACTAATGGGACAGATGCTGGTAAACCAGTTCTTTATTGCGCAAAAGAGCGATCACACACTTCAAATCGTCTACAGGAAAGGATCCTTTTTTACTGAAGAAAACCTGCAACGCTGCATGGATTTCTGTAATGCGTTACCGGATCTGACATCCCCGGTTATTGTTGACGAAGACAACGAACCGTACACGGAGTTATTCGATCTGGGTATCCGTGTTATCGTTCCCATGGAAAACCAGGGTGATGTAAAGGGATTTATTTTCCTGGGACCCAAGCTGGATAAATCGCCATTTACCAAATCGAATATGGCATTTTTATCCACACTGGCTAATATGGCCATTATCGCCCTGGAAAATGCGCGGCTTTTTGAAGAAACCCTCGAGAAAAAGCGCATGGAAGAAGAGCTCAACCTTGCCAAAAGTATCCAGAGGCAATTACTTCCCAATGCCATGCCCGCGCTGGAGCACTTCGATATTCACGGTTTGAATATTCCGAGCACGCAGGTTGGCGGCGATTATTTTGATATCATCGAACTGTCCGAAACAGAATATATTCTGACCATTGCTGATGTCTCCGGTAAGGGGATGCCGGCATCACTGCTGATGTCCAATCTTCAGGCGGCCCTGCTGACCCTCTGTAACGAAAAGCAATATTCACTCAGCGAAGTCACAGCAAACCTGAACAACCTGATACACCGGAATACATCCATTGAAAAATACATCACCTTTTTCATCGCCAGGCTGAATACGAAACGTAATAACCTGGAATACGTGAATGCCGGACACAATCCTCCTTACCTGTTTCATGCTGACGGTACCCATGTCATGCTCGATAAAGGAGGTATCATCCTGGGTATGATGCCGGACGTGCAGTACGATACCGGAACACAGGATATCAGCCCCGGAGACCGTGTGATGATGTTTACAGATGGGGTTACGGAAGCCATGAGCCCTGAAGAAGTGCCATTTGACGAAGAAAGGGTTATTGATTTTCTCAGGAACTGTCCGGCCGGCTTATGCAGTGAAGAGATTAATAACAAACTGATCGATGC
>CAYPHA010000161.1:0-2540 GCA_964410215.1 uncultured Calditrichota bacterium
AGCATAGTCCTTTTTTTCTACCCCTAAAAAACTCACTCCAATATAGTAAGCTTGATAGGGGGGAACTACGTTCCTGCCTCCTGCTTCTTTTTTCTTTTTTCTTTTTTCTTAGATCTTAATCTCCCATCCCGGTTCGTACGCCCGCGACCAGAGTTTCTGCGCATTGGCGTTTTCACGGATATGGCCGTTACCGGGATCACAGGTGAGCGTGCTTCCGGTACGCTGGGCGATATTGCCAAGGTGACACATCAGCACGCTTTTATGCCCTTCGGTAATCGGCGAGTTGGGACGCACACTCTGACGGATGGCATCGAGGAAGTTCTGAATATGCCGTTCATCCAGGCTGCCACCGCCCGTCGTATCCAGGGTTTTCGTTTTTTCGGAAGCCAGGTTGCGTTTTATTTCCACATTGTCCATGTCGTACACAATATAACCATTACGGTCCATGACCACGCTTCCCTTTTCTCCGTGAATGCTGGCACCGCGTCCACGCTCCACGACGGGAAACGGATTGCAGCTTTTACCTTCCCAGATGATCGATTTGTCATCCGGAAATTCAAAGCCGGCGATCTGCGTATCATAGGCTTCCCAGTCATCATTGAAATGAAAACGGCCGCCGGTTGAAGTAACCTTGACCGGATAGTCCACATCCAGGGCCCAGCGGCAGATATCGAGTTCATGGGTCGCATTGTTGCAGGTCTCACCGGTCCCCCAGTTCCAGAACCAGTGCCAGTTGTAGTGGATTATATTGTCGCGATAGGCTTCACGCGGGGCCGGGCCCTGCCACAAGTCGTAATCCAGCCAGTCGGGAACCGGTGCTGGTTTACCGAATCCGATCGGGCCCCGTTTATTGGCGTACCAGGCCCGGGCGTAATACGCTCTGCCGATGATACCGCTATGGATTTCGTCGATAATTTCCTGTGATTCCATCGAGGAACGCTGCTGGTTACCCATCTGCACAATGCGGTTATATTTCTTCTCAGCTTCGATCAGCAGCTCGCCTTCGCGGGGATTATGACCGCAGGGTTTTTCCACATACACATGCTTACCGGCCTGCAGGGCCATGATCGAAGCCGGTGCATGCCAGTGGTCCGGCATGGCGATCACCACGGCATCCAGTTCCTTGTCCTCCAGCGCCTTGCGAAAATCCTGAACGCCCTTTGGTTTTTTCTCCTGAACCTGGGATACCGCTTCGACGGTTTTTTCGATGACCCGTTTATCCACGTCGCAGATATACTTCACTTCCGTATTCGGGCGTTGTGCAAACACGGTAGCCAGGTAATTGCCCCGGCTGTTGGTTCCGATGACGGCCACCGTGATACGGTCATTGGCACCGATCACCCGCCGCGCATCAGCCAGGCCTAAAACCGAACCGGCCATGATGACGCCGGCCGTCGTTTTCGCGCTTTTGTTGATGAATTCCCGCCTGGTGATTTCTTTCTTGTCACTCATAGGATCCTCCCTATTTCAAGATTTTTATTTCTAACGTGTTTACATTTTCATTCCGTTTGTTCCGTTATAGCGTCAACAGGATTAATCATGATGAAAAGAAAGCCTTCCACCTCACCGTTAAATGGCCTGCTTCACTTTACAACATCCCCCCACCCCCCCTTTTCTAAGGGGGCGTTCATATGATGCATTTTGTAGTTACGATGTTATAAAAACAATTTTTCACATCCATGAATCGTGTTATAATACTAGCCCAAGGCAATAAATCACTATTACATTTTGAAGCACTAATCCTGCGCCGGGCGGGATGTATCGATCAGCGGCGGAAACACATTGGCCGTTCCCAGGTCCAGGATTCGGATATTCCGCCACATGACACGGGTATTTTCCTTACTCTTGTCGTTGCCTATACCATGGACCTGCAGCCCGATGAATCCGGAACTCACTTTATGATCGATCAGGTTTACAGCCGGCACCCCGTTGATCCATGTACGGATACTCGGTCCGATGCACTCAATGTGATAGTGATTCCAGTCATCCTTTTTAAAGGCTTTCCTGGCCGCTTCATTCTGTTTGAGATCATACAGCCAGCCGCGCCCAGCCTCATCATAGATGCCACAACTCCAGGATCGTTCGGAAGGATCAATTTCAACCTGATACCCGTGCACCCTGCCGTTATTGAAAGACTCAAAACTGTTGCTTCGTATTTGAATACCGGAGTTCAGATCCCCTTCCACCTTGAATTCGAGTTCCAGGATAAAATTGCCGTAATGACGTTTGGTACAAAGAAAGCTGTTGGGCGTATTGATGACAGGCTGCCCCAAGATAATCCCATCTTTTACTTCATATTTCGCTTTCCCGTTCAACTGAACCCAACCGTCCAGATCCTTCCCGTTAAACAGGTCTTCCCACTCGGCATTGAGCGCATTCCCGGCAAAAACCGACGCATAAAGCAAAATGATGATCATCATTCCCAGAGCCGATAACATTTTCATACAATTAACTCCTCTTCTTCATTAATCTTTTATCTTTAATCTTGAGTCCACTCCGATAAGTGCTAATTACGGAGTTGTCATCCCGAACTTGTTTCG
>CAYPHA010000162.1:0-1506 GCA_964410215.1 uncultured Calditrichota bacterium
AATCTGCTATACCCGTAAAAAAGATACCAATACCGTTTATGCCATTTACCTTGCTGAAGAAAATGAAACAGAGATGCCGTCTGACATTCTGCTGTATTCTTTTCAACCGGAAGAAGGATCGAACGTTGTTTTGTTAGGAGCTGAAGAGACGGTCAACTGGAAAGCATCCGGCAATGGAACACTTATTACGATCCCGGAATCGGTCCGGAAAAATCCGCCCTGCAATTATGCCTGGACCTTTAAAATAGAAGATGTAAAACAATAATTACATCTAAAATACTAAGTTACATAAGCGGATTGTATTAAATCTATAAAATGGGGTAGTGATGAAGCAGTTTATCATCCTGATCATCTTATTAACATTTGTTTTCTCTTTTGCCCAACATCATCCGACAGAGTACATTCCGGACCCGAATCCGGTTATTCAGAAACGCGTGGAGGAGTGGCGTGATATCAAGTTCGGTCTGATGATGCACTGGGGCATTTATGCCCAGTGGGGTATCGTGGAATCCTGGTCCCTGTGTTCGGAGGATGTGGGCTGGACACAGCGTAAAAAAGGTTCCAATCCGGATAATTACGATGCCTATAAAAAAGAGTACAATAATCTCATTACCAAATTCAACCCGGTTAAATTCGATCCGGAAAAATGGGCGAAAGCGGCCAAAGCTGCCGGGATGCGTTATGTGATATTCACCACCAAGCATCATGACGGTTTCTGCATGTTCGATACGAAACAAACCGATTTTAAAATTACTTCCGAGCGGTCACCGTTCAGTAAGCATCCGAAAGCCAATATCGCTAAGGAATTATTCGAAGCCTTCCGTAATGAAGGGCTCTGGGCCGGCGCCTATTTTTCAAAACCTGACTGGAATACCGAATATTACTGGTGGCCCTACTTCGCCACACCGGACCGGAATGTCAACTATGATCCGGCCAAATATCCCGAACGCTGGCAGAAATTCAAGGATTTTACTTATAATCAGATTGAAGAGCTGGTAACGGAATATGGAAAAATGGATATTCTGTGGTTTGACGGCGCCTGGGTACGCCCCCGCAGTGATGAATCCTCCTCCCGCCGAAAAAGGTATAATCAGGATATCGACATGGAACGCATTGCCACCATGGCCCGCTCGCATCAGCCGGAACTTCTCATCGTCGACCGCTGGGTAACCAGTAAATACGAGAATTACCTGACACCGGAGAATAAAGTGCCGGAGCAGGCCCTGGAACATCCCTGGGAATCGTGCATCATCGCCGGCGGCGGCTGGGGCTGGGTACCGAAACCGCATTATAAATCGGGACATGAACTGGTTCATCTCCTCGTTGACATTGTTTGTAAAGGTGGAAATCTGCTGCTTAATATCGGACCCGCCCCCGATGGAACCTGGCCGGAAGCGGCTTATGACCGTCTGGAGAAGATGGGTGACTGGATGGATGTGAACAGCGAGGCGATCTATGAAACCCGGGCGATAGAACCCTATAAGGAAGCGAAAATCTGCTATACCC